>NZ_QUQO01000001.1:865000-1551791 GCF_003399445.1 Parvularcula marina
CGACATCTCCGATCGAAAGCAGCCCCACCAGACGTCCCCCATCAACTATCGGCATGTGGCGGACGCGACGCTCCGTCATCTGACCAAGAAGCTCGTCAATTGTCGCATCAGGCCCGCAGGTAATCACCTTCTGGGTCATGACTTCAGAGACCTTGGTCTCTCGATGGCCCGTCGGCGCACCATTGAGTACGCGCACAACATCTCGTTCGGACAGGATACCGTCGATCGCCCCGCCTCCAGCAGAGACAAGGACGGCCCCGATATTCTTTTCCGCAAGAAGAGAGATCGCCTCGCCCAGCGTCGCATCGGGCGAAATGGTGATCACATCATGGCCTTTACCCTGGAGAACATCTTTTGCCCGCATGGCAACTCCTCCCATTTTCAGCCCGGAGCCTTCTCCGGGCCCCAAGAATTGGAGTTTGACCCGTTTCTGCGTGCCCATCAATGGCTTGGGTCAGCCAAGGTAACCAGAACGTGCCTTCCGAATCGCCACGTCAAAAAGCGGGAAGAGAAGGAGCCCGGTGAAATATCCGCCCAGATGGGCTTCCCAGGCAATATTATAGCCGCCCGCCCCTAGCCCGATGGCGGTGGCAAGGTTCATCAGAACAAATGCAAGCGTCACGACAATGATCGGCCGAGAGAAAATGGGCGCGAGTCTCGTGGGATCACGTTGCAGCTCGCGTGTCGGCACAACGAATCGCATGGCCGCCCCCATCATGCCGGAGATCGCGCCCGACGCGCCGATCACTGGATAAGGCGAGTCAGGCTGCACGAGATAATAGGCCAACACCCCACCCAGACCGCAGATCAGATAAAAGGTCAGGAAAAGCCCTGTGCGGAACGCCCTTTCACTTGGCGGGCCCCAATCCGTTCCCATCCGGCGCGCAACACCAGTGCCGAAGACAATCAGCCACATCATGTTGAAGACAATGTGGATGATGTCGGCATGCAGAAAGATGTGCCCAAAGATCGGCAGGGCGAGCCCGAAGGGATCTGCACCTGACTTCATCCCTGCGGTGAAAAGGGCCGGAAAGAATGCCAGCTGATCGAGAACAGGCATGATCCACCCAGCCGGCAGGAAGTTTTGCGCGAGGAAAATCAGCGAATTTATAAGGACAAGCGCTGTGATCACCCCGGGAGCGGAAATGATCGGCTCGCGGGCTGGCGGGCGCCCAAGCTGTGATTCGCGGCCCGTACTTTGGCCATGCCAGCGGATCTGATCGTTCATCTGTCTCACTTAGGGACAGCTCTGCCCCTTGCGAAGCCGCATCCCCGGTTCATTTGCCCCGACGATAGGAATTTTTTCACAGCCATACGCTACCACAACTTTCGAATGGGCGCTTGGAGAGGCGACACGATGACCGAAAACGGGAAAATTGGCGCGATTGCACAGGCGCCCCAACCCCGCGAGCAACGCCGACATATACGGCGTGAGGTACCGCTTGATGCCCAGTTCGTCCTGCCGGACGGCACTGAGGTTCAGGGCGAGATCGAGAATATCTCCGCTGGTGGTGCCCTCATCAAAGCCAAAGCCAATATCAAAGTCGGCGACAGGCTAGTGGTTCGCATTCGGCAGATTGGTCATTTCCCGGCTGTCGTGGCGCGCCGCGCTGATAATGATGTCGCTGTTGAGTTCAAGATTCGACGCGAACGCGCGGCCCGAATCGCCGACAAGCTGATCTGCCTCGTCAATGGCACGGAAAAAGATGCTGAGGATCGGGTCGAGCTGCGCGCAGCTGGGCAGTTCATCTCACACCTCCATTTTAAAGATGGCCGCTCAATGCAGTGCGAGGTCATCGATTTTTCGACATCGGGAGCCGCGGTGGCCGTCTCCCCGATGCCGGCTGTCGGGACGGAACTGCGTCTCGGCAAAACACCCGCTCGAGTCGTGCGCGCGGATGACGGGGTCGTTGGCCTCTCTTTTGCACGTATAGAAGAGAACACGAACGCAGAGGACACGAATGGCGCTCGCCCCGAGTAACTGGTGCATCAAAGTCGCTGAGAAGATTTACGGGCCGTATTCTGATCAGCAAATGGAAGCCTTCGCACAGGAAGGCCGGCTGTCGCCGCGTTCCAGCGTGTCGCCGGCTGGGGCTCAGACATGGCGTGAAGCTCATCAATATGAGGTGCTCGCCAGACTGTTCGACGGACAGCCCAAACAGGCACGCGCCTTTGGCAAAGCTGGAAATGATGACCAGCAAGGCACTCCCGAAGGCTCACCAGCCATGATGCTCCTCGTCTTTGATACCGTGGCCAGCACAGCAGGCCGGATCGAGAATCAGATCCGCGCGCTTGGTGATGCCTTCCGTCTGACAAGCAATGTTTGGTGCGTAACGACCGGCCAGTCTGCTGTCGGCGTGAAGAATGCCATCGTGCCGCATCTGTCGAGCCGGGAATATGTCTTTGTCGTCGATACCCATCGCGGCAAGACGACATGGCACAACATGACGCCGTCACTGCATTCGCACCTGACCCGCGCTTACGTGAAATCCTCCGCCGCCTAAGGTGAGTTGGCGGGGCTGACCGCCCCATGGTAACCGGGCCTCATGCCAAGTGATTCTGCGCGCACCGCTCCGGCGGTCAATGACGCCACTCCCCATATCCTGGTCGTCGACGATGATGACGGCATCCGCACCCTGCTCGCGCGCTATCTGCGCGAGAACGGCTTTCTCGCCTCAACGGCGGAGAATGCGGCCGCCGCCGACAAGGTAATGGAGGGGCTGATCTTTGATGCCCTCGTCGTCGACGTGATGATGCCCGGCGAGAACGGGCTCGACATGACGCGCCGCCTGCGTCGCCGGTCGAACATTCCCATCCTTGTGCTGACGGCAAGGGGCCAGCCTGAAGACCGCATCGAGGGGCTAGAGGCAGGGGCTGATGATTATCTCCCCAAACCGTTCGAGCCTCGCGAGCTTGTCTTGCGCCTCGAGCGGCTCCTGCAGCGCCGTGAGCACACGACGCGCGACGAGGCGTTGAGCTTTGGCGCAAATGTATTCCACCCCCGGCGCGGCGAGCTCAAACGAAACGGTGAGACGGTGAAACTCACTGGCGCCGAACTCTCCCTCCTCCGCACATTGTCAGCCAAACCCGGCGCGCCATTTGACCGGGCGACACTGGCAGAAGAGACCGGCAGCGGCTTTGACCGCTCAATCGACGTGCAGGTCACAAGGTTGCGCCGCAAGATCGAGGATGATCCGCGTACCCCCATCTACCTGCAGACCGTCCGCGGGGTCGGTTACATGCTGGTTGTCGACTAACGGCTGGCCATGCTCAAGCGCTTCGCCCCCAAAAGCCTTTTTGGCCGCACGATCCTGATCGTCGTCCTGCCGATCTTCCTGATGCAGTCGATCGTCACATGGGTCTTCTTTAACCGGCACTGGGAAGAAGTGACCGCGACGCTCGCCAAATCGACGGCCAGCGATGTCGGCTTCCTGACGGAGCAATGGCTGGAAAGGGACTCGCAGGACGAACAGGTCTCGCTCCTGACAAAGGCGCGTGAAGATCTTGAGATCACCATGACCTATGTGCCCACCGCGTCGATCCCGGAGGAAGACCAACGCTCCTTTTTCAATGCGCTCAACCGGGTGCTTGACCGTGAGCTCGACTGGTCGCTGGATCGTCCGTACTGGTATAATACGACCGGCTTCGACAATGAGGTCGAAATCCGCGTCCAGCTCGATGACGGCTATTTGCGCTATCGGGTCGACCGCTCGCGCGTCGTTGCACGTAACGGGCATTTCTTCGTCATGTGGCTGATCGGTGCGACCGGGCTTCTGGGCTATATCGCCCTTATCTTCCTGCGAAATCAGGTCCGCTCGATCACGAGGCTTGCAGCGGCGGCGGACGCCTTTGGGCGCGGTGAGGATGTCTCGGATTTCAAGCCATCGGGCGCACGAGAAGTCCGTCAGGCGGGCCATGCCTTCATTGCGATGCGGGCACGGATCAAGCGCTTCCTAGAGCAACGCACCGAAATGCTCGCCGGGGTCAGTCATGATCTCAAAACTCCCCTCACCCGGCTGAAACTCCATCTCGCCCTCGATCCCGACATGCCGGGTGCGGACAAGATGAAATCGGATTTGGGCGAAATGGAGCGTCTGCTCGAAGACTATCTGACCTTTGCCCGCGGTGAGGCAGAGGATCTTCGCGAGAAAGTCGATCTCGAAGTACTGGCCGATGAGCTGGGACAGAACGCAGCACGTCTGGGACGTACCCTGAAGGCAGATGTCGAGCCCGGTCTCAGCCTGATTGCACAGAAGAGCCAGCTGAGCCGCGCAATCTCGAACCTCGTCACCAATGGCTTTAAATTCGCTGATGAAGTGCGCTTCACGGCCGCCCGCAAGGGTGAGACAATTGAGATCGCTGTCGACGATGACGGCCCTGGCATTCCCGAGGAAGAACGCGAAGCGGCGGTCAAAGCCTTTAGCCGCCTCGACATTGCCCGCAATTCAAATATCTCGGGCTCCGGCCTTGGCCTTGCCATTGTGCGGGACATTGCCCGCGCCCATGGTGGCGCCTTGCGGCTGGAGTCATCCGACCTCGGCGGATTGCGGGCAGTGATCGCCCTGCCCGCCCCAACAAAGTCCTGAGAAGCAGAAGCTTAGTTCCAGGCTTCGAGCTGTCCCTCATCAGTCAGCACATAGACCGTGCCGCCCGCGATGACTGGCGGAATGATCGTCCCGCCACTGAGCTTGTAGGTGTTCGTCGTGTTGCCCGACTGCGGATTGACCTGAATCATCCGGCCCGACGAAGACGTCAGGATCAGGTGCCCACCCGCAAGGATCGGCCCCGACCAGCTGATCGCGCCTTTGCGCTTCTTGGCATTCTCATAGGCCGGAAGCTGCTCACGCCAGATCACCGCGCCGTCATTGCGTGACAGGGCAAGAAGATCGCCTTCAACCGAAATCAGATAAATGGCATCGCCTGCGACCCAGGGCGTATTCCGTGAGGAGACATTGACCTCCCACGCAACGCCGCCCGTCCGAGCATCAATGGCGGCAAGCTGGCCAGCGTGGCTGACGGCAAAGACACCGCCACGATCGATAACCGGGCTGCCGGCAATATCATTCAGTGTCGAGAGCGCATTGAGACGCGAAGAGCTTGAGATTGTTGCCGACCACAAAAGCCGGCCCGTACCATTGTCGAGCGCGACGACTTCACCAGAGGAGAATGGCGCAACGACGATGTCGGCCTGCACCGCGGGCGAACCCGACGAGAGAACCCGCGCGGATTCCTCAAAGCTCTCATATTTCCAGATTGTCTTGCCGGTCGCCTGATCGAGCGCGACGATCTGGTTATTCATCGTCACGATGTAGACTTTGCCGCCAACAGCCGTCGGTGGGTTCCGGACGGGGGCGGACAATTGGACTTCCCAGCGAACCTCGCCGGTGGTTGCATTCAGTGACGCTGCTTTGCCGAAGCCGTTGGCCATGTAGAGCCAGCCGGCATCATAGGCGACACCGCCGCCGAAGCCCATGCTGGCGGGATCAACGCGGCCGAATTGCCAGAATTTCTTGGCCTCTTCGCGCGTGTCAGGCGTCAGCACTGTCTGCCAGACACGAGAGCCGGACTGAACATCAAACGCCGTCACGCGGGCTTCCGGGTCGATCGTGAAGACCTTGTTCTCGGCGATCACAGGTGGGGTCGTCACCGGCGCGCGCTTGGCGGCGCGGCGGCTGGCATTGACCTTCCAGCTCCGGTCCAGCGTGTCGGGACCAGAGAGATGGTGCATCACATGGTCAGCCTCACCGCCCGGCTGGGTCCAGTTCGCATTGGCAAAAGCCGGCGGCACTTCGACCGAAGACAGCATGCCGATGAAACGGGGATCTGGTTGAAGCTCGTCTTCAATCGCGAGGACCGGTTTGCGGCCATCCTTGTTCTCGCCTTCCTCACCAGAGGCGACTTCGCCGTCATTACCCCGACCGACGAAGGGGATTGAGCTGCATCCGGCAGCTGTGAGGCCAAGCAACGCTACAAGTGAGAGAAAACGGATTTTACGATCTGCCATTAGATACTGCCCCGGCTGGTCTGGTTCCTGACGGCGGACGGTAGGTGCTCCCGCCGCGCCGCGCGACTTATAGTGCGGTAATCAGAGATTGTCGTCTCCGGCGGGCGTTTCTTCTTCCGCCCCCTCTTCTTCTGCCGGTGCGCTTAGCTCCTCGGACAGCCTGTCAGAGAAGGACTGGATGAACTCGGACGCTTCATCCGTCGGCAATTCCATAGAGACGCCGCGGCGCGCTGCATCTGCGACCGGCGCCAGAAAGCGTGCGCGCTGGATCGTCGCCGGCGAGGTTGTTGAAGGATCAGCGGTGCTGAGCCGAGAAAGCCCCTGATATGCAGCCTCGTAATCACCGGCTGAAAAATCAGCGAGTGCGATCACTTCGTCTGCAAGTGGCATCATCGGCTCGCTCGAGACCTCACCAGCCACAGACTTGGCGCGAGCTGGATCTGTATCGACGAGGAGCTGGGCCATTTTTAGCCGCGCCAGATCGCGCATCCGTGTTGGCAGGCTGCCATCTTTGGCAACTTCATCGAGCGCCGCGATGGCGTCATCGACGTTTCCTTCGCCTGCAAGGAACGCGGCGGCTCGCAAGCGGGCAAGCCCGGCATATCCGCCTGTACTTTCCCCAGCGACGGCCAGCATCGTTTGCGGAGCAGCTGTCTGATCGTCGAGCGATGCATCCACAGCGGTCTGATAAGCTTCAGAACGCGCAGCTTCTGCCCTCGCATCCGCGCCTTTTTTGAACTGGAGCCCGGCGACAGCGGCCACGACAAGCGCGGCGGCGCCGACCAGAACCGGCCCGTTTTTCTTGAAAAAGGCGACGGTCTGATCCTGTTTCAGCTCTTCGTCGACTTCGCGGAGGAGGATATCTTCTTCGTCGGCCATGTTGCCCTTTTACGGTCAATCGTTCGCTACTGACGGGGCCGAATGGCAGGGGCAGCAGGATTCGAACCCGCGACCCTCGGTTTTGGAGACCGATGCTCTACCAGCTGAGCTATACCCCTGGGTCAGTTCAGCCCCTCTAGGCGAACACATCGCCCGGATCAACGCGGAAAATCGACGTTAGTATGGGGGGTCAGCTGGCCTTACGGATACTGCTGATCGGCTTCTTGCTGGCGGAGACGAGCGCTGCGACAAGATCAGCCTGCTTGATGGGCTTTGATAGATAGCCCGTCATCCCCGCTTCAAAGAAGCGCTCTCGGTCGCCCGGCATGGCATGAGCCGTCAGGGCGATGACCGGTGTCTGCGGCCGCACGAGAGTTGTTTCATGCGTCCTGATCGCCTTGGTCGCGGCAACCCCGTCCATGACCGGCATCGAGACATCCATCAGGACGACATCAAAATCGCCAGCGGTATAGAGATCGACTGCTTCCTGACCGTTCTCGGCAAAGGTCAGATCGCAATGGCTGTCCTTCAGCATGGTCTCGATGACCATGCGGTTCACCTGATTGTCCTCAGCCACGAGGACCTGAAGGCGCTCACCGGTCAGGATCGCCGGACCTTTGATTTCCGTCGGTTCCGTCGGCATTGGAAGCTGGCTGACTTCACCTTCACGCACCGGCAGGCTGCTTGAGACAGCGCGCAAAAGCGTTGCCGAGCGGGCGGGTTTCGTGAGGAATGTCTTCACTCCGAGCGTACGCGCCCGGCGCGCCAGATCATCGCGGTCGACAGAGGACAGAATGATGATCGGGGTATGTTTGAGGGCTTCGGAGGCGCGGATCCGCGCCACAACATCTAGCCCATCCATTTCAGGCATCTGGAAGTCGAGAACGACGGCATCGAAGGGCCGCCCTTCCTCAGCTGCCTGCTCAAGATTTTTAAGAGCGCTCTCGCCACACTCGGCGATGACGTAATCCGCGCCCCAATGGCTGAACTGCTCGGCCATGATCGCGCGGTTCACTTCGAGATCATCAACCCCGAGAATGCGGCGCTGGCTGATCGACGCCTCAAGAACTTGCGTCACTGGCAGCGGTGTGACCGAGACCATGAGCGGCAGGCTGACATTGAACGTCGAGCCCTCACCTACTTTGGACGTGACGCTGATATCCCCGCCCATAGCGCAAGCCAGGCGCTTGGAGATGGCAAGGCCAAGCCCCGTTCCGCCGAAACGGCGCGTGGTCGATGACTCAGCTTGAGTGAACTCTTCGAAGATGCGGTCGAGATGCTTCTCCGGAATGCCAATCCCGGTATCGGTGACCGAAATCTCAGCAAAGAAGACACCATCTTTCCTAACGCCTGACACATCGATCAGGACATGACCGCTTTCAGTGAACTTGATCGCATTGCCGCACAGATTCGTGATGATCTGGCGTACACGGCCCATATCGCCGCTGACCATAGACGGGTGCGACGGCGGATAAGAGACGATCAGCTCAAGGCCCTTCTCGCGAGCCCGAGGGGCAAGGAGAGAAGCCACGTCGTCAATCATCGTCCGCAGGTCAAACGGCTGGTTGTCGAACTCCATCTTCCCGGCTTCGAATTTCGAGAAATCGAGAATGTCGTTGATCAGCGCAAGAAGCGCTGTCCCTGAACGTTCGATGGTGCTGACATATTCTGTCTGCCGTTCATCAAGCTGGGTCTGACCGAGAATCTCCGCCATGCCGAGCACACCGTTCATCGGCGTCCGGATTTCATGGCTCATATTGGCAAGGAATTCAGACTTCGCGACACTTGCGGATTCAGCGTCACGGCGAGCGCGGCCCAGCGGCTTAGCCAGTACACGGTCGACAACGAGGCCAAGCACGCAAACCATGAAGACGATCGCAAACAGGGTCGCGATCATCGCATACAAACGGAATTCGTGAACATGTGCGTAAGCGGCTGCCGGATCAATCGAGATCCCGACATACCAGTCAGCACCGGGCAGACCTTCGATCGGGCGGAAAGACAGGAAACGCTGCTTGCCCTCATACTGCACGGTTTGCAGATCACGGCTCACTTGCGCGTCATCACCGAATAGCTCGGTGACATTCTTGAAGATCTGCGCGTCCTCTGGGTGGGCAATAATCTTGCCGCTAGAATCAATGACAAAGAGGAAGCCCAGCCCGCCTAGCTCCTGGCTGGCGAGAAGCTTTTTCAGCTCACCGACAAGATAGTCTGTCCCGACAACAGCTGCGAGTTCGCCTTCTTTATAGATCGGCACGGCGACTGAATAATTCAGCTCACCGACAACCGGCGTATAAGGAGCGGTCAGGACCACCCCGCCCTCTTGGACGGCCGCCTTGTACCAGGGGCGTGTGCGAGGGTCGAAATTTTCAAGCTCGACATGCGGCCAGACGCGGAACGCGCCTGTCGCGGCATCAGCGACATAACGGTATGTCACGAGCTCGGCGAGGGCATCACTTTCAAAAACGGCGAACGGATCATCCGTCTCCATTTCATGTTCGAAGACTTCGGCGGCGGTGATTGTTGCGGCGATACGCTCCTGCAGCCAGTTGCCGACGCCCCAGGCAGTCAGCTCGCCGAAACCGTTGACCGATTCATCGATCCGGTCTTCGGCGGCAATGTGCTGCTTGCGATCAATAGTAAGGACAAAGACAGAGAATACGAGGACGACAACGAAGGCAGCGGCGGCAACCGTCTGACCCAAGAGTAAGCCCGTATTCGGCGCCTGTTTATTAGCGTGCCGATCAGTATTCATCGAGGCGGCACCCCTTCCCAAGCCTGTCCGCAACCGCCCCTTTAGGCGAGCCTCGTTAACATCCGGAAAATTCTCACCCTTAAATTGTGTGAACCACAGTAAACCAGCCGCCGTCTTGCGGCGCTTCCCGCGCGGGAGTAGCCCCGGAAGAAAAAGCCCGGGAGACTTCATGTCAGACGCATTCTACGCCCGCATTGATGAGACGATCGAAGAGATCAAAGCCGATGGCCTCTATAAGAAAGAGCGCCTGATCGAAGGCACGCAGGCCGGCGAGATCACGGTCGGCGGCCGCAAAGTGCTGAATTTCTGTGCCAATAACTATCTCGGCCTCGCCGATCACCCCGAACTCGCCAAGGCTGCCGCTGCAACGATGCAGAGCCATGGCTTTGGCATGGCGTCGGTCCGCTTTATCTGCGGCACGCAGGATATTCACCGCGCACTTGAGCATGAGATCGCCGAATGGCTCGGCTATGAAGATGCGATCACCTTTGCCGCCTGTTTCGATGCCAATGGCGGGGTTTTCGAGCCCCTCCTCGGCGCCGAAGATGCAATCATCTCTGATGCCCTCAATCACGCCTCGATCATTGACGGGGTCCGGCTCTGCAAAGCGCAGCGCTATCGCTATGCCAATAATGACATGGACGACCTTGAGACCCAGCTCAAAGCCGCCGATGCGGCGGGCGCCCGGACAAAGCTCGTCGTCACCGACGGCGTCTTCTCGATGGACGGTTATATCTGCGATCTGGACAAGCTCTGCGAGGTCGCCAAACGGTATGATGCCCTCGTCATGGTCGATGATTGTCACTCGACGGGCTTTCTCGGCACGGGCGGACGCGGCACGCCTTCGCATAAAGGCGTCGAGGACAAGGTCGACATCCTGACCGGCACGCTGGGCAAGGCCCTCGGTGGCGGCATGGGCGGCTATATCTGCGCAAAGCAGAATGTCATCGACCTCCTGCGCCAGCGCGCCCGGCCCTATCTTTTCTCAAACGCCCTCACCCCGGCGCTGGTTGGCGCCTCACGCCGCGCGCTCAAACTCGTTCAGGACGGGGATGACCGGCGCGAACGTCTCTTTGCCAATGCCGCGCTCTTCCGCTCACGAATGGCCGATGCCGGCTTTGATCTTCTTCCCGGTGAGCACCCGATCATCCCGGTCATGCTCTATGATGCGCCCAAAGCGCAGGACATGGCAGCCAAGCTGATGGAGGAAGGGGTCTATGTCACCGGGTTCTTCTATCCGGTGGTGCCCAAGGGCAAAGCGCGCATCCGCACACAGATGTCCGCGGCGCATACGGAAGATCAGGTCAACAAATGCGTCGATGCCTTCATCAAGGTCGGCCGCGACCTCGGCGTCATTTAGGGAGCACTGCCCATGTCATTCAGCATCTATCTTCACTTCCCCGGCACCTGTGAGGAAGCGCTCACCCATTATGCAAAGCTGATGGATGGCGAGAAGGGCGAGGTTTTCCGTTATCGCGGCTCCCCGGCAGAAGAAATGGCACCGGGCGGCAATCTCGACCTTGTCATGCATATGCGCATCACGGTCGGCGGCACGATCCTGATGGGCTCGGATATCTCGCCGGAGCGTTATGATAAGCCCGCCGGCGTGAATGTCTCTTATGCCAGCGCGGATCCCGAACAGGCGAAACGCGTCTTTGACGGCCTCAGCGAAGGCGGTGAGGTCACCATGCCCTTTGAGCCGACATTCTGGGCCAAGGGGTTCGGCATGGTCACCGACCGGTTCGGCGTTCCCTGGATGGTCAATTGCGACTAGAATTCACCGCATACGAAAGAAAGCCCTCACCATGAAAGCGCTCGTTAAGGCAAAGTCCGAAGAAGGCATCTGGATGGAAGACGTCGAGACCCCCTCGATCGGTCCCAATGATGTCCTCGTGAAGGTCCGGCGCACCGCCATCTGCGGCACGGATATCCATATTTATAACTGGGACGACTGGGCCCAGTCGACGATCCCCGTCCCGATGACGGTCGGCCATGAATTCATGGGCGAGATTGTCGAGCTGGGCTCCGAGGTAAAGGGTCTTTCCATCGGCGACCGTGTGTCTGCCGAAGGGCATGTGACATGCGGGCACTGCCGGAACTGCCGGGCAGGCAAGCGGCATCTCTGCCGCAATACGGTCGGCATCGGGGTGAACCGCCCTGGCGCCTTTGCCGAGTTCATCTCCGTTCCTGCCCTGAACATCTATAAGCTGCCAGAGGCGGTGACCGATGATCTGGGTGCTGTCCTCGACCCCTTCGGCAATGCGGTGCACACTGCTCTTGCCTATGACCTTGTCGGCGAAGATGTCCTGATCACAGGCGCGGGCCCCATCGGCGCCATGGCGGCAGCGGTCGCCAAATTCGTTGGGGCCCGGAATGTCGTCATCACCGACGTCAATGATTTCCGGCTTGAGCTGGCTGAGACCATGGGCGCGACCCGCACGGTCAATGTCACGAAAGAAAAGCTCCGTGATGTGATGGAAGAGATCGGCATGACCGAGGGCTTTGACGTGGGCCTAGAGATGTCCGGTGTAAAAGCCGGCTTTGCCGACATGCTCGACTGCATGAACCATGGCGGCAAGATCGCCCTTCTTGGCATCCTGCCGGATGGCGCCGGGATCGACTGGTCGAAAGTCATCTTCAAGGGCCTCGACCTGAAAGGCATTTACGGCCGCCGAATGTTCGAGACCTGGTACAAGATGGGTGCCCTTCTTCAGTCCGGGCTCAATCTCGACCCGATCATCACCCACCGCCTGCCGGTGTCGGAGTTCCAGAAAGGCTTTGACACGATGCGGTCAGGCCAGTCCGGCAAGGTCGTCCTCGACTGGGACGCATAGGCCGGGGGAACAACATGGTAGAGAAGAATTCAGCCCACGGCCTTTTTGTCTCTATGGGCATGGGCCTTACCCTCGCGCTTGGTGGGCTCACAGGCGGTGCCGCCGCGCAGGATCTCTTCATCGAGAATGCACTGCTCGTCAAATCGCCGGGCGAGACGCCCGAGCTGACCACTATTCTCATTCGAGACGGCCAGATCGCCGATCTTGGCAGCGAGCCGCCCCGCAATCGCATCGACTATATTGATGCCGAAGGACGGCTGGTCACAGCTGGCCTCTGGAATTCGCATGTCCATTTCACCACCCCTGCACTCGCAGAGACCCCACAAGCGGTGATGACGGACATGCTCCTGCGCTACGGATTTACCTCCGTCGTCGATACGGGTTCTGATCTCAGCCAGACCCTTTCCCTCCGGGAGCGGATCGAAAATGGTGAGCTTGTAGGCCCGCGCATCCTCACCGCGAATGGCAGTTTTGTCGCGCCTGGCGGCTCGCCCGCCTATCTCGAATTCAGACTGCCAGAGCTTGCCACCCCCGAAGCCGCCCGCGCCGCCATCAATGCCGTTCTTGATGCGGGAGCGGATCATATCAAAATCATGTCGGGCTCGTTCCTTTCCCCGACCAACACAGCGCATATGGACGAGGAAGTCATCTGCGCCGCCGCCGAGACGACGCATGAGCGCGAGCGGCTGATCTTCTCTCATCCACAAAGTCGTATGGGCCTGACCCGCGCGGTCGATTGCGAGGTCGATGTCATCGTGCACACCGTTCCCTCTGACGGCCCGTTAGGTGAAGATCTCATCGTACAGATGCGGGCACAGGACACGGTCCTGATCCCGACCCTGAAACTGTGGCGGTTCGAGCTTGGTCGCGCGCAGGTGCCAGAATTCGTGATCAAGCAATATGAGACGACCAGCATCGGGCAGCTCAAAGAATATCACGAGGCGGGCGGCAAAATCGCCTTCGGCACGGATACGGGCTATATGAGTGATTACGATCCGGAAGCTGAATATGAGCTGATGGCAAAAGCCGGGCTCGAATTCGATGACCTCCTCGTCACCCTGACCACCATGCCGGCGGAGAAATTCGGCGGGCAGAGCGGCACAGTCGAGATCGGCGGCCCGGCGGACCTAGTCATCTATGACGGCAATCCGGTCGAGACGCCGGGCGATTTCGCCCATGTCGCCTTCACGATCCGGCAGGGCGCCATCGTCTTTGACGCAGAAAGTTCTGCTCCCTGAAGAATAGCCGCCATCCTTCGAGTCCACTGGCAGGCAGGCTTGCCTGCCAGTCCTCAGGATGAGGCCGTCTCGAAGGGCGATGACGAACTCGCCCTACATCCCGTAGAAGAACTCTTCTTTGACGATCTTGCCGTTCTCGACCGTGTAGATACCGAGTTCACGCGCCTGCATCCGTTCGCCGGATTCCTTGTTCGTCACATCCATGCCGAAGATCACGCCAAACTGATCTTCACCATAAAAGAATGGCCCTTCAGCGGTCGACGAATGAATGTCATGCGCGCCGTACCACCATTCGTGTTTGCCCTTGATGCCGTCGATCCCCTTGGTCTCCCGGCCCATGCCGCCCATATCGGCCGCTTCGACCGACACCGCATTGGGATCATAGAGCTCATCGAGCCCCTTCTGCTCCTGTCCGGTCTTGCAATACTCAACGAGCTTGCCCGCAACTGATGTCAGTTGATCTGGAAACATGTTTCTCTCCTTTGCCTCTGGAAAAGCTTCCGCGGAGGAGAACATAACGTGAAAATTTATCGCTATCCAGTAAAAAGATCAGCTGAGCAGCACATCGCGCGCTTCATTGACTTTGGCCGCCAGATAGGTCGAGCCGCCACCATCGGGATGGGCTTTCGCGATCAGCCGGCGATGCGCGCCGCGGATCTCTTCCTCATCGGCGCCCACTGAAAGACCGAGCACTTTGAGCGCTTCATCCCGGCTCATCCCGCCGGTTGGCGCAGGGGATGTACGGCGACGACCTTCGGCCTTGTAGTAAGGCTCGTCCTCGATGTCCTGGAACCCCTCGCCAGTCATTTTCGCCTTCAACCAGCCAATCCCGTAGAGGGTCGCGCCGATCAGGAGCACGCCGCCGCCGACCGGTTTGAGGCCAAAGGCAGCTATCGCGATAGCGAGCGCCACAAAGGCGACGATCTGCGCCAGCCGACGGTCCGCAGGCGAGCGCGTACCGCCCGGCAGGGCAAAGGCCGCCGCAGCGACGGCAACGATAAGGAACAGCCATCCCATGAGGGGCGCTTTACGCGGCTTCGGCCTCGCGCGCCATGGCCGGCAGGTTCATCGCGGCAAGGAAGCCGCGCAGCTCGTTGCGAGCGGCAAGGTGGCTCATCGAGCCAAATTTCCGCGGTGCCCCGCGCGTGCCAAGATCGAGCAGAGTCATTCCGCTGGTGAAAAGCTCGCGATAAATCACCCGCTCACCGAACCCTTTTGAGGTACGGAACTGGATGCGTTTGGAGAGCTCGGTAATCCGCTCACCGACCGCCGCCTTGTTCAAAGAGCGGGTCGCGGACATCCGGTTACGGACGACCAGCCAGTCAATGCCGCCATGAAGACCGGCCGACGCGCGGTGCTGGCGCGCTGACCAGACGACTT
Source organism: Parvularcula marina (assembly GCF_003399445.1). NCBI lineage: Bacteria > Pseudomonadati > Pseudomonadota > Alphaproteobacteria > Parvularculales > Parvularculaceae > Parvularcula > Parvularcula marina. The sequence goes on from NZ_QUQO01000001.1 coordinate 880,091, forward strand.
CGGCATAAAGGCTCGGCCCCTTGATCTTGCCCGTTTCGGGATCGATCTGGGCCAGCATGTCGTAATCAATGAAGCTGTCATTCAACGGAGTCACGATCGTGTCGGCATGCATATGCGCAAGGCGTGACAGATGCGTGTCCGCACCGGGGGTGTCGATCACGAGGAAATCGCAGTTGGCGAATTCCAGCAGGGTCCGGCCAAATTCCTCCGTCTCCTGCTTTTTCGCCGTATAGCGACTGTCATGCTGGTTGCCCTGAATGGGCAGGAAGACCGGCATCGGCAGTTCAGCGGTGGACAGCTCGTTCAGCACGCCCCATTTCGCGCGGTTCTCAAGATAGCGCCACAGACTCTTCTGCCGCAGATCGAGATCAAGGCAGCCGACTTTCTTGCCGGATTTCAGCAACGCCACAATAAGATGCATGGCCACGGTTGTCTTACCGGAGCCACCCTTCTCATTACCAACAACGATGACATGGGTCATGGGAGCAATCCCTGGCTGGGGGTCATAAAAGCGGTGCGCCCTCATATGGCATGACGCGGCAATACTGGTCCTGATAGGAAAGTTCGTCGCACACGGATTGGGCAGCATCTGAATTCGGGAACGGCCCGGCCAGCAGGCGGACAAATTCGCCTTGCTCGGGGATCGATACATGCGCGCCCCGCGGGGTCAGCGATGAGAGCATGTCACCATAGCGCGCTGCATAGATATCCCAGCCGACCCGCGCCTTGTCTTCTTCGCGATAGGAAGCGAGGTGGACCGCATAGGCGCCCGTTGCAGCAGCAGGCACCGCCCGGCGCTCCGGCATCGGCTCCGGTTTGCTGGCCGTCGTCGCGGATGTCGTCATGCCGCGCATCTGGGCGGCATCAGCAGCGGCAAGAACAGCAGGCACTGCTTTCGCTTCGCTACGGGCAGGTGAAGCCATGAATTTTTCATCCGGCGTGCCGCGCGGCGCACGGTTCTCAGTGATCACGATCGGATCGAGGGACGAGATACCTGCTTGCGTATCGTAATAATTGCTCTGCATCTGCGGTGCGGCAGGGACAATCGGATTGCCCTCCGCATCAAGATCAGCAGGCACGGGCGGCGGCGCGAGCGCGGCCTGGCGCAGCTCGGGCGGCAGGCGGGACGGCGCGACGACCTCCATCTGGCGGGGTTTTTCTCCCCCAACACCGGAGACACATGCCGAGAGCAGGCCTGCACAAATCAAAAATACGAATCGCTGTTTCATCGCCGCCGACCGTTAACCTTTTTCGTTAAGACTTCTTTACGCGAGCCCATGGGCCTAGGGGGGAGTTATGAACACCCACACCCAACCACCAATCGCCCGCCACACCCGCTCCCTTGCCGCGATTCTGGGGGAGTTTCGCAAGCATAAAGAGCGAATCGCCTTTGTGCCCACCATGGGGGCGTTACATCGCGGCCACCTCTCCCTTGTCGAGGTCGCCAAGGCCCATGCCGAGCGCGTGGTAGTAAGCATTTTCGTGAACCCGAAGCAGTTCGCACCGACCGAGGATCTGGACACCTATCCCCGCACAGAGCTTGCCGATGTCGAAGCACTGTCAAAGGCCGGGGTCGATGCGATCTACATGCCCGATGCGGGCGATATGTATCCTGAGGGCTACCAGACCACTGTGACCGTCCCGGAAGTAGCAAAGCCGCTAGATGGCGCCTCGCGGGGGCCCGGTTATTTTGCCGGCATCGCGACAGTCGTTCTCAAACTCTTCAATCAAGTCCGGCCCGATGCGGCGGTCTTTGGCGAGAAAGACTACCAGCAGCTTCTGGTCATCCGGCGGATGGTGCGGGATCTCAATCTCGATATCGACATCATCGGCGCGCCGATCATCCGCGAATCGGACGGCCTCGCCATGTCCTCGCGCAATCAGTATCTCTCCGATGAAGAACGCAACATTGCGGGCTGGCTCTCAAACGTCATGCGCGACACGACCGCTCTCCTGCGCACAGGCGCCGATCCTGAAGCTGCCCTTGCCAAGGGGATTGAGGGGCTGAAGTCAGGCGGGCTCGCCCCGGTCGATTATTTCGAGCTGCGCCGCGATCCGACGCTGGAGCTGGTCACCTCGCCCGTTGCGCCAGAGGACTGGGCAACAGTCCGGCTTTTTGCCGCCGTGATGCTGGGGCGCACACGGTTGATCGACAATATGGCAGTCTCAGAGTGATCCTCCGCCCGCGGCGGATGGATCAGGGTCACCAACACCCAGCTTAAGATCATCAATAAGAGCCATGAGCCGAATTTGCCGATCGGCACCGGCTCCCACCCATCCTGCTGGTTGGGATAAAGCCAGCTGCCGGTAAGTGTACCGATATTCTCGGCAAGGAAGATGAACCCCGCCACCAGCACAAAACCGAGCAGCAGCGGCATCCGATGCCGCCAGCGCCAGACCCGGTAATGTACGACCGTGGGCGCAAAAATCACCGCCGCGCCGAGGAACAGCGCGTTCCTGATGTCCGGGCCAAAATGATGCCCGAAGAAATTCAGATAGATGAGAACAGCAAGCCCCACCGTCCATCGCCGACGCGGATAGTTCGTGAACCGCATGTCAAAGACCCGGAAGACCCGCGCGAGATACGATCCCACCGCCGCATACATGAAGCCCGAGAACAGCGGCACCCCGCCAATCCGCAGCAAATTCGCTTCAGGATAAACCCAGGAGCCATGCGCGGTCTTGAAGACCTCCATCCCGGTGCCGACGAGATGGAAGACTAGAATAACCATCGCCTCCCTTGGCCGCTCAAACCGCGTGATGAGAAAAATGATCTGAAGGCTGAGCGCATAGAGGAACAGGAAGTCATACCGCGCCACCGGCATGGTCTCGGGCCAGGCGATACCGGTGAGAAGGAGGGCCATGACCATGAGGCCGCCGAAAAGGCACGCCCAGGCCTGCTTGATCCCGAAGACGAGAAACTCCGCTCCGGCGGTCACGACAGGCTGGGGGGCAAACCGCGCCGCCCACCTCTCTCCTGAAGGCAGCAGCGTGGACAGGACCTGATCGACACGGCTCACTTGGATGATCCTCCCTCTCGCCCCACATCTTTTGAATGAGGATGTCGGCATTGTGGCGGCGCGAAGGCGCCGTTAAGATAATTTCGGCAGGGAGAGTATCGATGCACGGGATGACGAAACCTTACCGCAGGACCCCTTTCTGGGTCGCGCTGGCGCTTCTCGGGCTTATCCTCTTCACCTTGCAGGGTATTTTCGGCGCGATCGCGCAGAATGACGCCCAGTCACGCGGCACGATCCTGACGCTCGACGGCCCCGTGACCCCTGCTTCTGCTGACTACCTTGTGCGCGAGATCGGCGCGGCGTCCTCGCGCGACGAGGAACTGGTGATCATGGAGATCGACACGCCGGGCGGGCTTGTCACCTCGATGAAGGACATCATTCAGGCGATCCTCGCCTCCGACACGCCCGTCGTCACATATGTCAGCCCGCAGGGCGCGCAATCGGCCAGCGCCGGGCTCTACATCATGTATTCGGCGCATGTCTCAGCCATGGCGCCCGCGACCAATACAGGCTCGGCGACCCCGATCGAGATTGGCGGGTCTGGGGGCGGCGAAAGCCCGTTCGAGGAACCGGCAGTCCCCTCCTCTGATCCGGATGAGGACGAGGCGAACGGTTTTGGTGAGGAGAGCGAACCCTCAAGCCAGCCAGTCGATATTTCCAATGAGGCTTCCCTGCGCGGTAAGATTATCGAGGATTCGGTCGCCTATATTCGGTCGTTGGCCGAGCTGCGCGGCCGCAATGCCGACTGGGCCGAAAAGGCCGTGCGCCCCCCTTCGGCGAGCGTCACCGCCAATGAAGCGCTGGAGCTGGGCGTCATCGACATTGTCGCGGAGGATCTCGAAGACCTGCTCGTCCAACTCGATGGCCGCACCGTCATGGTCGCCTCCGGCGAGACGACGATCTCAACGGGCGATGTCGTCCTGACCCGAGTTGAGCCGACCCTGTTCGAGCGTATCCTCGGCTTTCTTGCGGACCCCAATGTCGCGGCGATCCTCCTCACCCTTGGGACCACCGGCATCATTGCCGAGCTGTGGAACCCGGGCTCGATCCTGCCCGGCACGGTCGGGATCGTTTGTCTCCTTCTTGCCCTCGCGGCGTTCCGGGTACTGCCCTATGACGGGCTGTTCCTCGCACTGATGGGCGTTGGCGCTTTCCTCGTCTTCATCGAGTTCTTTACCCCGACCTTCGGTCTCGCCGGTGCCACCGGGATAGGGCTTTTCACGGTCGGGCTGTGGTTCCTCTTCCCGGGCGAGTTCCGCGTCGCCCCCGCCGTTTTGATCGGCACGGTCGGCTCTGCCGCCGTGGTCCTCGGCCTCTCAATCTTCGCGCTGGCAGGCTCGCGCAGCCATGGTCCTCTGATCGGACAGGAAGCGATCCGTAAACGCACAGGCCGTGTTGACGAATGGGATCCAAAGACCGGCGAAGGTCATGTCATCGTCGATGGCGAACGCTGGCGCGCCAGGTCGAAAGACCCCCTCAAGGAAGGCGATGCCATCAAGGTGCAGGACGTCGACGGCATCGTCCTTGTCGTGAAGAAAAACAGCGCCAGCCAGAATGGCGTCTCCAGATTCATGCCCCGTCGCGGGCAACCTGAAACCAATTGACCTTAGAGGTATCCCATGATCCCAGTTGATCTCATCTCCATCACTATCCCGCTTCTGATATTCGCGTTCTTTGTTCTGACGAATATCTTCAAGATCCTGAAGGAATATGAGCGGGGCGTCGTCTTCACCCTCGGCCGTGTCGGCCGCAAAGCCTCTGGGCCGGGCCTCATCATCCTGATCCCGATGCTCCAGCAGCTCCGCAAGGTTGATATGCGGACCCTCGTCGCCGACGTGCCGCCGCAGGATGTGATCTCGCGCGACAACGTCTCGGTGAACGTCAACGCTGTCATCTATTACCGCGTGATCGATGCGGTCCGCGCCGTCGTGCAAGTCGAGAACTATCAGGAAGCCACGAGCCAACTTGCGCAGACCACGCTTCGCTCCGTGCTCGGCAAACATGACCTTGATGAGATGCTGCAGGAACGCGACCAGCTCAACAAGGATATCCAGCATATCCTCGATGAGCAGACCGAAGCCTGGGGTATCAAGGTCGCCAATGTCGAGATCAAGCGCGTCGATGTCGACTCTAGCATGATCCGCGCGATTGCCCGTCAGGCCGAGGCCGAGCGTGAACGGCGCGCCAAGGTCATCCTTGCAGAAGGTGAACTTCAGGCGGCGGACAAACTCCGCGAAGCCGCCGATGTGCTGGCCAGCTCCCCCTCCTCCATGCAGCTGCGTTACCTCAACACGCTGCAGGAAATCGCATCGGACAAGACGAACACCATCGTCTTCCCCTTCTCACCAGAAGATATCGCGAAGATGCTGGGCCGCTAAACGCGGCCCTCGCCGCCTAGCGCGGCATTTCCACTTCATGTGACGCAGCCCACTCGCCCAGAGCGGGCCGCAGGCTCGGCAGGTCGAGCGACATCAGCCGCGCCATCTCATCGCGCAGCTCGCCGAATGTCACGGAACGGATCATCGCTTTGAGCGGTCCGATCGCGCTTGCCGGCACGGACAGGGTCTCAACCCCGATCGCGAGCAGCGCCAGCGCCATCAGCGAATCTCCCGCCTGCTCTCCGCAATAGCCGATCGGCTTGCCCGCGGCTTTCGCTTCCTTGACCGTCCGGCCAAGGAAGGAAACAAAAGACGGCGAGAGCGGGTCATAGCGGCGGCTGACGGCATCGGTCTCGCGGTCGGCGGCAAAGAAGAACTGCGCCAGATCATTCCCGCCAATCGACAGGAAGTCACATTCGCGCGCGATCTCCCGCAACTGCCACGCAGCCGCTGGGATCTCGATCATCGAGCCGATGCGGATTTTCGGTGGCTCGCCATGCAGCTTGCGATAGCGGTCGAGCTCCTTGTCGACCATCTTCTTAGCCGTGATCAGCTCCTCGCGGGTTGTCACCAGCGGGAACATGAAGCTGAGGTCGCGACCACGCGCAGCAGAAATCAGGGCACGGATCTGTGTCCGCATCAGACCTTCGCGGTCGAGAGACATCCTGAGACCCCGCCACCCCATGGCCGGGTTCGCCTCACGCGGGCCAGTCATGTAACCTGCACGCTTGTCCGACCCGATATCTGCTGTTCGGAAGATGACCGGCTTGTCGCCCGCCGCATCCATGATCTGCCGGTAGAGCGTCTCCTGCGCGGACGCCGTCGGCAGGCTCTGACCGAGCAGGAATTGCAGCTCTGTCCGGAACAGTCCGACCGCCTTGGCGCCGGTTTCCTCCAGATGCGGCATGTCGATGAGAAGGCCCGCATTCATTTGCAATTCGATCCGCACACCGTCTTTCGTAACGGCAGGCTCATGGCGCAGGCTTGCATAATGGGCCAGCGCCTCACTGCGGAGGCGGGATTTGTCGGCAAAGGCGACCCTTGTCGTCTCCGGCGGGCGCAGATGCACCTCACCGGTCGAGCCATCAATGATGACCTCATCCCCGGCTATGGCCAGATCGACAATCTCGGGCAGGCCCGAAACCATCGGTATACCGAGCGAGCGGGCAATGATCGCCGCATGGCTCGTCCCCGCCGCCTCGCCGACGACAACGCCTTTGAGCTGCGGCGAGTGATATTCGAGGAGTTCGGCCGGCCCCAGGGATTCGGCCAGAAGAACGGCGTTCTCCGGCAGCTCGCCCGGACCCGTCGATGTATCACCGGACAGAACACGGAGCAGACGCCGCGTCAGATCCTCAAGATCATGGAACCGTTCACGCAGATAAGGGTCAGAGACTTCCCGCATCTTCTTGCGGTTTTCGGCCTGCACCTGCTCGACGGCGGATTCAGCACTCAGGCCCGCGAGGACCTTTTCGGTCATCTTCCGTGCCCAGCCCTTGTCATAGGCGAACAGGCGGAAGACTTCGAGCACTTCGCGCGTGCTGCCCGACAGGTTGGGGTCGCGCGCGATCATGTCATCGACGGACTTCTGGACTTCGGCGATGGCGTCTTCAAGCTTCTGCTTCTCAAGCGCCACATCGCTGGCAAAGGTCGGGTGCGCGCGAATACGCGGATCACGGCGGAAGACGATGCCATGCGCAATCCCGGCAACGATCGGGCTGCCTTTCGCGGTCTCCGGTTTGTGCAGGAGGGCTGCGACATCTTCGGTGTCGCGCGCTTCGAGCAGCTCACCTGTCGCGACAATCTCGGCCAGAATGGTCGCAACGGTCTGCGCGACTTCCAGCTCATCATCCGTATAGACCCGTTCGGTCCGGTTCTGGATGACAAGGACGCCGAGCACCTGCCCCGACCGGATGATCGGCACACCAAGGAAACCGTTCAGATCGTCCTCGCCGGTTTCTTCCCGATAAGAGAAAGCCTCATGCGATTTGGCGTCCTTGACCTGCAGCGGCTGTTTGCGCCGGGCGACCCAGCCGACAAGGCCTTCATCCATCCCCATCCGCGTGACGTGGATGGCCGACTGCTTCAGGCCTTCTGAGGCAAAGAGTTCGAGCACATCGTCCGGACGCCGCACATAGATCGAGCAGACATCGCCGACGAGGCTCGCGGCGATAGTTTTGGCGAACTGGTCGAGCCGGTCCTGCGCCGTGCCGCCGGTCTCCGCCATGATCTGGCGCAGGCGCTGGAGCAGCGCGCGCGGGGCTGGCCGGAGCCGCGGGCCGAAGCCCGTCTCTGTCACGTCGCTGCTCATGCGCCTCCTTCGGACACCTCACCGAGCCCGAAGGCATCATGCAGGGTACGGACGGCAAGCTCGGTATAATCCGCCGGGATCAGGGCGCTGATCTTGATCTCGGAGGTCGAGATGTTGTGGATGTTGATGCCCTTCTTGCCGAAGGCGGCGAACATGGTCGCGGCGACACCGGAATGGTCATTCATCCCGACCCCGATGATCGAGACCTTGGAGACATCCTGGTCCGCCATCAGATCGGTAAAGCCGATCTCATCCTTCAGCCCGGCAAGGATCGACTGCGCCAGCGAGAGGTCCGCTTCCTTCAGGGTGAAGGACATGTTGGCCGACTCACCGGCCCGCGCCTGCGACTGGACGATCATGTCGATATTGACCTTCGCATCGGCCAGCGCCGTGAAGATGATGCCGGACTTGCCCGGCACGTTGGGAACCCCGAGGAGCGAGATGCGGGCTTCCGCCCGGCTCGGCACAACGGCGGAGACAGTGCGGCGTTCGATGATATCGTTTTCATCCATGATCAGTGTACATGCTCCATTTTCACCCGGTTCGGTCAGGCTCGACAGCACCCGGATGGGCACGCCATGCGCCATGGCGATCCCCACGCTGCGCGTATGCAGAACCTTTGCCCCCACCGAGGCCATTTCCAGCATCTCCTCAAAGGTCAGCCGGTCGAGACGCCGGGCCGAGGCAACGATCCTCGGATCGGAAGTATAGACGCCATCGACATCCGTGTAGATGTCACATCGGCAAGCTTTGAGCGCCGCGGCCAGCGCCACGGCGGTCGTGTCCGAGCCGCCCCGACCGATCGTCGTGATCCGGCCATCGGGACTGACCCCCTGGAAACCCGCGACAACGGCGACTTCGCCCTGCTTGAACGTGTTCGCCAGCGTTGTGGTATCAATATGGTGTATCGTGGCGGCGCTGGGGGTGTCATCGGTGCGCATCGCCACCTGCCAGCCGAGGAAGGACCGCGCGGCGATCCCTTCGCGCTGAAGTACGAGCGCCAGAAGCCCCGCCGTCACCTGCTCGCCGGAGGACACCACCGTGTCGACATCGGCATTGCGGTGCAGACCTTCGCCGGCCGCCGCCGCCGCGAGCCCGACCAGCCGGTCGGTCTCCCCGGCCATGGCCGAAACCACGACACAGACTTCCTTGCCAGACGCCACTTCCGCCGCGACATGGCGAGCAACCCGCTCAATCCGGGTGAGATCGGCGACAGATGTGCCGCCGAATTTCATCACCAGACGATTGTCGAGCCGGTCCTTTGGCCGAACTGCGGCACTTGCGGTACTTGCTGGCAAACCGGAAACCCTCCACCCAGATAAGAATTTGCACTGCTAGGGCAGTCTGCGGCATCTCGCAATCGCACCAAAACTGAGCACAGGATAAGCAAATGGCTCACGGAACGACCACAATCGACGCTTCAGAGGTTGAGAAATTCTCAGCCATCGCTGCCGAATGGTGGGATCCTTTTGGCAAATTCAAGCCGCTGCACAAGTTCAATCCGACCCGGCTGGCCCTGATCAAGGACCGGATCTGCGCCCATTTCGGCCGCAACCGGGAGGATATCCGCCCGCTCGAAGGGCTCCGCCTGCTCGATATTGGCTGCGGCGGCGGGCTGGTGTCAGAGCCGATGACCCGGCTTGGCGCGCAGGTCACGGGGCTCGATGCGGCGGAGAAGAATGTGAAGACGGCGTTGGCCCATGCGCAGGAAACCGGGCTCGACATCGACTATCGCTGCACCACGGTCGAGGAACTGGCCACCTCGGGCGAGCCGCAATTCGATGCGGTCCTCAATCTCGAAGTCGTCGAGCATGTCGCCGATATCGACCTCTTCCTCGGCAAGTCAGCAGACCTTGTCCGCCCCGGCGGGATGATGGCCGTCGCGACGATCAACCGCACACTCAAAGCCCTCGCGACCGCCAAGATCGGCGCGGAATATATCCTGCGTTGGCTACCCGCCGGCACGCATGACCCTCGGAAATTCGTGAAACCCGCCGAGATCCGCAAAGCGCTTGAGAAATCCGGACTGCAGATCGAGTCTGTCTCCGGTGTCTCCTACCGCCCGCTGCAGGACAAATGGGCGGTCAGCGAAGACCTCTCGGTCAATTACATGATGTTTGCTTCAAAACCGGACGTGAGCTGATCATCATGGCACCCAGGGGCGGTCCCCGCGCAGCGGCGCCCCCTCCTTCAGCCGGTAGCCCTCGCGGGTGAGGTAAAAAGAGATCGGCCCGCGCGCGGCGGATGTCTCCTTGGTGATCAGCAGGGCCGCGCAAGAACCTTTGAGGTCTTCCGCCGTCCACAAGGGCGCAATGACGATCTCCGCCTCGCGGCAGGCCCGCGCCGTCGCCTCTATCGTCTCCGTATAGGTTACATCGAGCCCATAGGCGGGTACCTGACAGACACCCTCCTCGCAGACGAATTTCTCAAGCTCGCGTTTCTCTTTGGTCACGGCGAGGCTTTCGCGCCACTGATCGACGGTGAAACGGGCGCGCTGGCGCGACAGGATCGACAGCTCACCTGCCTGATCGATCGCGCCGACATTTCGTAGATCCTCCGAGATCAGAAGAACCGGCTGGGGCGAGAGTGGCGCCAGTCCCATGCCGAGCAGGATCACCCCAACCCCAGCCCATCGCCATCCAGCCCGGAAGAGGCAGAGGATCAGCATTCCGCCCATCACTAGCCCCCAGGCAATTCCCGACCATTGCGCAATCGGCATGACCGAACCGGGGCGAGAGGCAATCATGTCCGTGACCTGAATGATGGTGCTGAGCGCCCAGCCGACGACTGGCCAGACGAACTGGTCGAGCCCTAGCGGCATCAAGACCAGCCCCAAGACCGCCCCCGGCATGACGATCAGGGTAAAGAGCGGCATTACGGCCATATTGGCGCCAAGGCCATAAACGGCGATGCGGTTGAAGTGGAACATCGACATCGGTGACGTCGCCATCCCCGCAATCAGGCTGGTCAGGAACAGGGCGCCGATGAAGCGAAGGAAGCGTGTCGGCAAGCGGCGGTCGCGCGGTGTCCATTGCTGTTCGCGCACGAATTCATAGGCCGCAACCAGCGCCGTCACGGCAGCAAACGACATCTGAAAGCCTGCCCCCATCACAGCTTCGGGGGAAAGGATGATGATCACAACCGCGGCGATGGCGACATTGCGCAGTGAGATCGCCCGCCGGTCGGCAAGGATCGCGAGAAAGCCGATCAGCGCCATGATGAAAGCCCGCTGGGCCGACACCGGCGCGCCGGAGATCGCCAGATAAACGATGCCGCCAAGGATCGCGCCGACCGCGGCCCATTTCTTGATTGGATAGCGCGCCGTCCAGCCGGGATGACAGGCAAAGATGAGCCGCAGGCTGAAGAACAGGAGCCCGCAGACGAGCCCCATATGCAGCCCTGAAATCGCCAGCAGATGCGCAAGGCCCGTATCCCGCAAAATATTGGTGATATCGGGCGGAATGCCGTCGCGCTGCCCCGTCACCAGTGTTGCAGCTATCGGGGCGCCCGCCCCCGGGGTCAGCCGCTCAATTCGTGCGGCGATCCGGTCTCGCAGTCGCTCGATCCGTATATGGAGGGAGTTGCGGCTCGCCGCCGCTTTGATCTCTGGCTGGGCATAAAGAAAGCCGACCGCGCCGATCCGGTCATAATATAGCTGGCGGCCATAATCGAACCCGCCGGGTAAGGCTGGACCCGGCGGCGGCATCAGCTGGCCAAAGACCCGCACCCGGTCACCGGGATGAACATCCATGCGGTCGCCGCGCCAGGTCACACGGATTTTCTCCGGGATCTGATCTTCGGTGAGGGCGCCGATTGTATCCGGCGCGATCGTGAAGCGCTGATCGCCCGGCCGATCCTCCCGCAATAAAAGCGTGCCTTCTATGCCTGTCGGCCCCACCGCACGCGGCAGGATCGGCGCCGATACACTTGCCGTACGGATCGTTGCGAGGAGCAGACCGAGGAGGAAAAAGAAAATCAGCCTTGATCCGAAGGAAGAGTATGCCGCCCCGCGGCGGGAGGCCCATATCCACCCCGCCGCAGGCAGGAGCGTTGCGAGCAAGACGAACAGCAAAGAGGGCTCGGTCGGCAATGAGAAGTAGACCGCAACGCCGGCGATCATCAGGACGGGTGCCCACAGGATAAACCGCCCGGTCTCGACCGCCGCCCAGTGCCGCGCGAGACGACCAGCAGCCAAAAGCCGCTCCTTTGCGCCTTCCTTCGGTCGGGGCCGACCCCTCGCCCCTATTGAAATGTCACCTGCCCCTGTCACGCCAAGTATATTGCGGTGCCCGGCGCGCAACCGCCAGTCATCATGTCAGAAGGCTCACCCGCATCAGCGACGCTTTCGCCCGATGGAGAGGCAGCAATTCTTTGTTTGCGAGGCCATCTTGGCGGATCGCGCGCAGGGCCCTATCAGTCGCCCCAATGACCAAACCGATCATCACCCGCTTTGCCCCCTCGCCGACCGGCTATCTGCATATTGGCGGGGCCCGCACCGCCCTTTTCTCCTGGCTTTATGCGCGCGGCGCCCATGCGGGCCCGGGCTCTAAATTCCTGCTGCGCATCGAGGATACCGACCGCGCGCGCCATAATGAGGACGCGGTCACCGCGATTACCGAGGGGCTTCAATGGCTCGGTCTCGACTGGGATGGCGAGCCGATCAGCCAGTTTGAGCGCGCTGACCGACATGCCGAGGCCGCCCACCAGCTCCTCAAAGCTGGCAAGGCCTATAAATGCTGGCTTGCCGGTGATGGGCTTGATGCCGCCCGCGAGAAAGCCCGAGAGGCCGGCACCCGCTTCACGTCGAAATGGCGCGACCCGAAGGAGCCCACCCCCGATGGGCCCTATTCGATTCGGCTGATGGCCCCGACCGAGGGCGCGACCGTCATTCAGGACGAGGTGCAGGGCGAGGTCAGCTTCCCTAATCACGCCCTCGACGACATGGTTCTGCTACGCTCTGACGGCACCCCGACCTATATGCTCGCGGTCGTCGTTGATGATCACGATATGGAAGTCACGCATGTGATCCGGGGCGATGATCACCTGATCAATGCCGCCCGCCAGCAGCAGCTTTATGAGGCGCTGGGCTGGGACGTGCCGGTCTGGGCGCATATCCCGCTGATCCACGGCGCGGACGGCAAGAAACTCTCCAAACGCCACGGCGCGCTCGGCGTCGAGGCCTATCGTGATGAGGGTTATCTGCCCGAAGGGCTGATGAATGGCCTCCTCCGGCTCGGCTGGGCACATGGCGATGACGAGATTATCCCGCGCGAGAAGGCGCTTGAATGGTTCGATCTCTCCGGGATCGGCAAGGCGCCTGCCCGGCTCGACCCGGACAAGCTCGCCGCAACCAACCAGCACTATATCCAGGACATGACCGGCGAAGCCTTCCTCGAATCGGCCTTGCCCTTCCTCGAGAATTCGCCCAGCGATGCCCAGATGGAGCGGCTTGCCCGCGCGGCCGACGACATCAAGGCGCGCTGCCGCCTTCTCAGCGATATCGGCTCAGCTGCGGCATATTTGCTCAACGAACGCCCCCTTGAGATCACCGGCAAGGCCGCCAAACCCCTCAAACAGGACGGTGCGCAGGAAGTTCTCGCCGGGGTTATTGCCAAGCTCGAGCAATTGGACGATTGGTCCGCAGAAGCTATTGATTCTACTTTGAAATCTTTTGCCGAATCGCGCGAATTATCCTTTGGGCGCGTCGGTCCCCCGGTCCGGGCGGCAGTCACTGCAGGACTTCCTTCACCGGACCTTGGGATAACCCTTCACGCCTTTGGCAGGATTGAGACACTGTCCAGACTTGCCGATCAGCGATGAATGAGTATTGTCGCGCCGCACAATAGCGGCGTTGTTCCGGGCGCAGGCCAAGTCTTCTGCGCATCCTTCTCGCCGAAGGAGCCGGATTTCCGCTAATTCCGAACAACCTTCACGGATGGAGTGACGATCATGGAAAGCAATCTGAACCAGACGGGCACGTCGCGAATCGACGAGGGGGAATTCCCTGTCTATTCGGCGACCTTGGGGCCCGATGTCATCGACATCCGCTCGCTTGCCAAGCAGACCGGCAAATTCACCTTCGACCCCGGCTTCACCTCGACAGCATCCTGCGAAAGCAAGATCACCTATATCGACGGCGAAGAAGGCACGCTGCTTTATCGCGGCTATCCGATTGACGAGCTGGCGGAGAATTCGGACTTCATCGAGACCGCCTATCTCTTGCTGCATGGCGATCTGCCCTCAGGCGAGCAGCTCGATGTCTTCCGCGGCAACATCACCTACCACACCATGGTGCATGAGCACTTCAAGAACTTCCTGAACGGCTTCCGCCGGGATGCGCACCCGATGGCGGTGATGTGCGGCGCGGTCGGCGCCCTCTCCGCTTTTTATCACGACTCAACGGACATCCATAACCCGGAGCACCGGATCATCTCGACCCACCGGATGATCGCCAAGATGCCGACGATTGCGGCGATGGCCTATAAATACATCATGGGTCAGCCCTTCATCCATCCGCGTAATGACCTGCATTACACGGAAAACTTCCTGCGGATGTGCTTTGCGGTGCCGGCCGAGGAATATGAGATCAACAAGGTTGCGGCCTCCGCGCTCGACAAGATCTTCATCCTGCACATGGATCACGAACAGAACGCCTCGACCTCGACCGTGCGCCTTGCAGGGTCTTCGGGCGCGAACCCGTTCGCCTGTATCGCCGCCGGCATTGCCTGCCTCTGGGGCCCGGCCCATGGCGGCGCCAATGAAGCTGCCCTCCGCATGCTGATGGAGATCGGGACAGTCGACAAGATCCCCGAATATATCCGCCGCGCGAAGGACAAGGACGACCCCTTCCGCCTGATGGGCTTTGGCCACCGGGTCTACAAGAACTTCGACCCGCGCGCGAAGGTCATGAAGAAAGCAACGCACGAAGTCCTCGAGGCCCTCGACATCAAGGATCCGATGTTCGCGGTTGCCAAAGAACTCGAACGCATTGCCCTCGAAGACGAATATTTCGTCGAGAAGAAGCTCTATCCGAATATCGACTTCTATTCGGGCATCACGCTGCGCGCGCTTGGCTTCCCGACCGACATGTTCACCGCCCTCTTCGCCCTCGCCCGCACCGTCGGCTGGATCGCGCAATGGCAGGAAATGCTGGAAGACCCGAACCAGAAAATCGGCCGCCCACGTCAGATCTATACCGGCGCCGACCGCCGCGATTACGTGCCGATCAACGCGCGGTAACTATCCGGATGGGAGGTTGGGTTGCCAGCCTCCCTCAAACATTACTCCGGCAAACCGCTAAATCTCCTCAGTCCTCGCCATATTTGCGCTTGAAATCCTCAGCCTTGCGCTTTTCTTCTTCTACACGGCGGGAATCAGCTTCGGCTTCCTCGATACATTCATCGCGCTCGCCTTCGCATGTCGTGGTCGCACAGGCGGTGAGCGTGAGCCCCGCCCCAAACAGCATAAGCATTTTCAACATTTTCTTCCTCCCTTTGGGGAGGCATTCTCCGCCTGTCAGGCAGGGGTTGAAAATGAGCAATCAGTCAGGTTGCAGCCAGACGGCTAAGCCCCTCACGGCTCGACGATGTGATAAAGTTCGTCCGCATGCAGCGCGCCGTCCTTCCAGTATACGGCGACGAGCTGTTTCTCGATCCGCTCAAGGAGGAGAACCGCACCATCTGCCTCGGGCAGTGACACTTCGCCGAGCCCCATGGGCAAGCCTTCGCCCGGCGCGATCCAGTGCCACGCTTCGGCCTGATCGACATAACCGGAGGGCATGTCGCCCTTCACCTCATCAACGCCGATCAGGCTCATCCATGTGCCCGCCCGGCAGAGCGCCAGCGCCCGTTTGCCGTCTGATTTGCGTTTGACCTGTGCAACCTCGTCAAGCGCGTCATCGCCATCGATATCCCCGCCGAGCTTCCTCGGCAGATAGCGCGCTTCCAGATCATACGCCCCCAGATCAAGCCCGCAGCCCCCGAACGCCTCACGGTCCTCATCGAGAAACTCGAAGGACGCCTCATCAAGCAGCTTGTCACGCTCGCCATTTCCGCGCGGCCAGGACAGGCAGGCCTCGAACTTCACGTAATTCATCCGGGCCCGCTGGCCCTTGGCAAGCGAATGCCCAGATAATCCGTAGTCGATCACTTTCAGCCAGCCGATCCCGTCATCGGGGCCGGGCTCCATCAGCCGGGGACCCGAAGGGTCCGGCGACGGCTTATAGCCGCCCGTCCCGACCAGCGCAGGGGAGATCACAAAGGCGCGCATTTCCTGCGGCGCATTGACCGAGCCGTCATTGGGTCCGGTATTGTCCGCATTGCGGAAATGCCAGCCGAACAAGTCACGCGGATTGGGCACGCCATAATGCGGCGGTGTCAACGAGGTCAGATCCGTCGCCATGCCGATCTGGGCATTCTCGAACAGCCGGATGACATAGCCCTCCTCGACCGGCATCAGGGCAAAAACCCAGCCATTATCGAGCTGCTGGAACAGGGCTTCGTCACCGGCGACATAGGGCAGATAAGCAGGCGAGAGTTTGCCCTCGCTGTCGCGCCCGTCAATGCGCACTGCATGGCGTTCGGGCGTCGGATCGCAGCTCTGCGCCCAGGCGGGCCCCAAGCCCAGCCAGCTCAGGCAAATGAGCAGGCCGATACGGACATTCTGCATGACGTTCTCCCCCCGCCCCGCAAAGGGGCGTTTTCTCTCCTTGTTACACTTTGAATTGAAAAGCTCACAAACCACAATAGATTGCTGGCTACGGAGAAGAGGTAGCGTGGCGTGGCTCCACGTGAAGTAAGAAGGGGAATGAGATGAAACCCACCAAAATGGCCGTATTGTTATCGGCAGCGACACTGCTCGCGGCTTGCGGGGGCGGCGATGAAGCCCGCGAGGCGCAAATCGAGAAGGCCGCAAAACGAAGCGGCGTCGATGCGGATGTTGAGCTCGACAGTTCTGGTGAGATCACGAAAGTCGAAATCAAAAACGGGGATCAGCGTGTCGGACAGGGCCTTAAGCTCCCCTCCGGCTTTCCCGATGATGTCTCGATCCCGGATGGCTGGAATGTGATCCACACAACGCCCGCTGCGCAGGACGGTTTCATGGTTCAGGCTATGACCGGTGATTCAGTTGAGAACGTTCTCTCCAGCATACGGACGAATTTGCAGTCCGCGGGTTGGAACGAAGTCGCCTTTGCCGAACCCGCCCCGACGATGAAGCAGCTTGGCTTTGAGAAGGACGGCCGGATGACCAATGTGAACCTGATTATTCCCGGTGACGGAAATGTCAGTGTCCAGCTTATCACCATGCCAAAGCCCTGAAATACAGGCATAAAAAAAGCCCCGCCATACTCGGGCGGGGCTTGTGCATAGTCGAGAGCAATCCCGTTAGCGCTTCGAGAACTGGAAGCTGCGGCGGGCTTTCGCTTTACCATACTTCTTACGTTCGACGGCACGGCTATCGCGCGTGAGGAACCCGCCTTTTTTCAACACGGACCGGAGACCCGGTTCGTAGTAGGTCAGCGCCTTGGCAAGACCGTGGCGCACAGCACCTGCCTGGCCAGACGGGCCAGAGCCCTTGACCGTGCAGAACACATCGAACTGGTCCAGACGCTCAGCTGCTTCGAGCGGCTGTTTGAGGACCATCTGCAGAACCGGACGGCCGAAATACTCGGCGATGTCCTTGTTGTTGACCGTGATCTTGCCGTTGCCCGGCTTGATCCAGACGCGGGCGACAGCCGTTTTCCGGCGGCCGGTCGCGTAAGAGCGGCCATGCTCGTCGATCTTCGGCTCAGCGGGAACAAATTCCTCGCCAGCGCTGGCCGGGGTGTCGCTCACAGCAACACCGGCGTCAGAAGCAATATCCTTGAGGGCGTCGAGGCCTTGGTTTGTTTCACTCATGTCTCGTCAAAATCCTCAGCCGCGGATGGTGTTTTTGGGGTTCATGGACGCAACGTCGATCGTCTCGGGCTGTTGCGCTTCGTGCTTGTGCTCAGGGCCGGCATAGATGTGCAGGTGCTTCATCTGGCGGCGAGCGAGCGGGCTATCTTTCGGCATCATGCGCTCGACAGCCTTGTGCAGGACGCGCTCCGGGAAGCGGCCTTCGAGCACTTTGTCGGCAGTGCGCGACTTGATGCCGCCCGGATAGCCGGTGTGCCAGTAATAGGTCTGCTGCTCGCGCTTGCGGCCGGTGAAGTGGACCTTCTCGGCATTGATCACGATGACGTGGTCGCCATCATCAACATTCGGCGTGAATGTCGGCAGGTGCTTGCCGCGCAGGCGCATGGCGATGAAGGAAGCCAGACGGCCGACCACGAGGTCTTGCGCGTCGATGAGGATCCACTTCTTCTCCACATCCGCCGGCTTGGTGTTGTAGGTTTTCGAAGCCTCGGTTTGCATCGGATTCTTCTTTTCGGGTGGTCAGGTACAAAATCGAAGCGCGGCCTATGCCGCTCCTCTTCACTTCTGTCAATTCCGCCTCGAGAAAAACAGTAAAAACAGGGCATTGGAAATGTGGTTATATCCTACCACAATTTTGAGGGGGATGTTGTACTTCCCGTACCCAAGCCTGTGCAACCTATTGATCGGGTTGAAAACCCCGCTTCTGGCACCCGTCATTCAGAGGGCTTGCCGGTGCCCTTCTCGCCCTTTTTGGGCGGGACAATTTTTTCAAAGCGGCGCTCGAAAGCTTTCGGGTTCTCGTCGCATTCAAGCTCACGAGCGGTCTCGATGAACCGCTTTGATTGTTCAGGATCGTCTTTGGGTTTGCTCATGGGTCGAGATTTACGGGGTTTGCATGGCAATGTCTAAGGATGACACCACGAGCAACGATTCGAGCTTAGAAATTACAGAGCGTCAGCTAATGCTGGATATCTTGAACGAAACTCTTTTGAATATGAAAGATAAAACCATACCCCGTGCTCATATCATCATCATTTTAGAGGAGAGGCTAAATATGCTGGAAAATGATTATTGAATTAAACTTAAAAAACGCCTAGAAGTATCGAAGAATAGATCTTGCTCTATTCCATACATTGCACGGGGATCAAGGTGCTCGCCAACCGGCAGATCCGTCTTAAATACACAAAAACCTACTTTTCCAGCTTGCTCACTTGGTCTAACTAAATCAAATTCAAATAATACTTCAATGTGCTCCTTGCCTCCAAGCACCCTGAGCCAACCAACTGTATCTTCATCGAGAATTACTTCTGTATTGTGCATCAAGCTAACAATATAGAGTATTATATCTTGATAATTTTCACGAAATCCATCTTCTTGATATTCAAATAGCAACTTATTATGCTTCAACACATAAATAAGATCATCAAAAAAGGTAGTAGAAGAGTAAGGTTGATTGACCCGAAGTGTGCTCAACAGGTAATTAGCCAACCTCGCCTCGCATTTTTCAGCAGTTTGGAAGCGAAGTGTTCCATCAGCATTAACAAGAAAGCAATTTGAAAGATTCTCAGCTGCCAATTTTGCTTGTTTCCAAGTAAGTCCTGATCGGTTGGGAAAATCCTTTACAGTTGTTCTCTTCCAAGCTGATAGTACAACTGATTTAGTAAGTGGCGGTAGCTTTAGTGCATCGAGGCGACCGTCCTTAGACAGTGACACAACAAACCTCACCCCAAACCAAAAATTTAGCGAGTAGGCGTGTATTAGCCCCTGATTTCTTGCATCTTCGTGATGCACTAGATCTCCAACATCTTTGACACTCTGCCTTCCGAGTGATCGGCTGCGGATATAAGATAGGAGACGGTGCAGTTCCTCTAATCGAAAATTGCCCGTTGCCATGCGAGAAACAATCGCACGGTAGAGATCTAGTTTGTTATCTCGTCGTTTATTGCGCATCTTAGTGGCGCGAAGCTACTCTGTTTTCGTCAGCCTGATGATACGTCAGCCGCTTGCCGACTAGACCGGCAACAGCAGCTTCCGTCCGTTCCATATCGTCAATGCCAAGCTTGGCGCGGTTGGAGTAGCGGAAATCAAACTCACCTGCATAGCGGTGCAGATGCTTCTTGGAGCAATGTTGGTACACGCCGCGAAGGCCGCGCTTCATGATGGAATAGAAGCCTTCGATGGTGTTGGTGTGGATCTCACCCCGGCCCCATTGCTTCTTGGAATGCACGACATATGCGTGTGCATATTCAGTGTCCAAATTCTTATAGACGCTGTATTCGTCCGTAATGACGCGGGCTTCTGCGTCGAGGTTGTCGCGCAGGATCGGCAGGATTTCGGCTTTCGTCGCGCGCTCAATATGGAATGAACGTGCGCGGCCTGTGTCGCGGTCTACCAGCGTCAGGACCACGGCCTTTTTCTTGTATTTGCCACGTGCGTTGGAAGTCTTGCCGCCTACATAGGTTTCATCGACCTCAACAATGCCGCCACCGCCGCCAAAGGGTGCCAGATCGCCGGTGCGCATTGCTTCACGAATGCGGTGAGAGAGGAACCATGCAGACTTCACCGTCACGCCAAGCGTGCGGGAAAGCTGATGGGAGGAGATGCCCTTTTTCGAGGAGCACATCAGGTAGATCGCTTGAAGCCATTTGGTCATCGGGATGTGCGAGGATTCCATCAGGGTTCCGACCTTGACCGTGAACGGCTTGCGGCAGGTGTAGCATTTGCGCACGCCGATACGGGTGGAATTTCCTTTCAGCTCGCCGATGCGTTTTTTCTCGCCGCAGCGAGGGCAGGCAGGGCCTTCCGGCCAAACGCGCGCCTCAACCCATTCGTAGGCAGCTTTTTCGTTATGAAAGAAGGGCTTGGAAAGAATGGACATGATGACGCGCTCCCGATGACACTAATCTAGGTATCGGAGTTGGGTACGTCAAGTATAACATGCCCATTTTGAGCCCTGCCATCTAGCCCTCTGATTTTGTTATGCTAGGTGACGCGGGAAACCAGATTTCAGGGCCCCTTCATGACCAGAAAATTTTTCGGCGCCAGCCTCCTCTGCCTCACTCTCATCGCCTGCGGCGGCAAGGATGAGGAGCCGCCGGTCGAGGACACCCCTGCGGCCGAAGAGGCGCCGGGTCAGGAAATCGACGTTGTCGATCCCGAGCCTGAAGGCCCCCTGATGATCGACGTCACGCGCGTCCTTGGCACGTTCGAGGGCGAGGTCACGGGGCTCGCCTTCTCGCGCAACCAGCAGGATGTGCAGGGCTCGACCCTCCTCGCCGCGAACGGCACCGCCGGGGTGGCGATCATTCCGACCGAGGATGGCGGTGCGCCGTCTGTCTATAATCTTGTCGACCGCAGGGTCGTCGCGGTGGCCGCGACCAAGGTCGGCGAGAACCCGCTGATCGCGATCGAGTCGACACAAGACGGGCTCTCCCAGCTTGATATCGCAACCTTCACCGCCGAGCGCTCAGAGCTCGTCGTGATCGGCAGCATCGCCTCGGGCCTTTTCGGCACCGCGTCGGAGTTCTGCTTTGCCGGGGAGGCCCTCTTCCGGGTCAACACAGACAACGGCCTCAGCCGTCATACGGTGACGACCGCGGAAGGCGTCGTCGGGGTCACCAGCGAGCCTGTTTCCGCCATGGCCGCAGTCAGCCACTGCGCCAGTACCGGCGGCACGCTTCACATCACCGGCCCCGAGGGCAAGCAGCAGGTGCTCACCCCCAAAGGGACCGCGATCCTGACCGAAATGCCTTTCGATGATGCCCCGGCGGATATTGCCGATATGGCGGTCATGCCGCTCGAAGGCGGGAACGAGATTTTCTTTGCGCTCGAGAATGGCAGTGTAGAGATCGATGATGAGATCTTCACCTTCACGATTGACGGCGCGCCTGTTGCTGTCTCCCGCATCGCCATGGCCCCCGGCAATTTCGGCGGCGTCTATCGCAAGGGCGCGGTTGCGGTCCTGACGACCGACAACCAGCTTGGGCTTGTCTCCTGGCTGAGCATCGCGAACGCGCTCGACCTCAGCGCTGACAGTGTCGAATGGAATGGTGAGGAAGAAGAAGTCGTCGAGGACTTCGTCCCGCAGATCGAGCTGCCCGCCCCGCCGGTCGAGCAGTAAGCCAAGGCAGGATTTTTCCCGGCCTTCTAAGCTCTGTCATTCCGGACGAGGCGCAGCCTCGATCCAGAACCCATACATCCCGAATTATGGGTGCCGGGCCCGCCTTTCATGCGTCCCGGCATGACAGTTCAGTTTTGCGGTGAGATGGTCTTGCTGCCACTCAAATCATAAGCCGCAACAATCGTCAGGGCGAGGAGCATCAGCGCGCCAAGCTGGTGGAGAAGCCCGAGGCTCATCGGCACGACGGCCACCAACGTCCAGATCCCGAGCAGCATCTGCAAGAACACCCCGCAGAAGATCGCCGCGCCATATCCCCTCGCCTTTCCTCCATTCCACGTTTTCAGCATGAGGAAGGCCGCAAAGACGAAGATGAGATAAGCGCCGGTCCGGTGGTTGAACTGCACTGCCTCGATCGTCTCGAACATGTGAGAGAGCCCCGCCGCGCCGTTGAAATACCCTTCCGGCACGAATTGCCCGTCCATCAGCGGCCAGGTGTTATAGGTCTTGCCCGCGCGAAGGCCCGCAACGAAAGCGCCAAGGATAATCTGGCAGAAGAGCGCGGCGCCGAAGACAAGCGTGAGCCTCCCCAGCCCCGCCTTTGTCGCCGCCCGCCCGGGGGGACGCACCAATGCAATCCACTGCCAAACGACAAGGCCAAAAAGAATAAACGCCGTGCCCAGATGAAGCGCCAGTCGGTACTGGCTGACATCGACGCGCTCGGAGAGACCGCTTGCCACCATGAACCAGCCGATCGCGCCCTGAAGCCCTACCAGCAAGAATATCGCCCAGAGCCGCAGGCGGAGCCCGCCTTTGACGACACCGCGCACCGACCAGTAGAGCAGTGGGAAGAAGACGAAAAGCCCGATGAACCGGCCAAGGTTCCGGTGGCTCCACTCCCACCAAAAGATCTCTTTGAACTCGGCGAGGGACATGCCGAAATTCACTTCCTCATATTCTGGGATGGTCTTGTATTTCTCGAAGACCTCCGCCCAAGCGGCATCACTCATCGGCGGCAGGGAGCCCATGACGAGGTCCCATTCGGTGATCGACAGCCCGGAATCGGTCAGGCGCGTGGCCCCGCCGACCGTGACCATCAGCGCGATCAGCCCGGCGAGAATAAAGAGCCAGGCGGCAATCAGCCCCGGGCGGGAAGTATTGGTCATCTGCATGACGGCGGCTTATATGCCCTTCTCACCCGAACGCCAGCGCGGCGTTAGGACGCGATAGAAGACAGGAGCCGCCAGATGCATCCACGGCAGAAAAAGCTGATCCTCGTGCTCGCCGCGCCCGTCTTCCTGCTGCTCTATGTGATGTTCGCTCTAGCACTCAGCGAATTCGTGCCGAAGCACTGGCTGGTCCAGCTTGTCTTCTACATTCTTGCCGGCACGCTCTGGGCATTCCCGTTAAAGCCCGTCTTCATCTGGGCGAATACCCCGCCGAAAGAGTAATCAGGCCGCGACAGGCTTCTTTGTGACCTCTTTGATGCAGGAAATCAGCCTGCTGAACAGGATCGGCTTCTCCAGGGTGTAGTCGGCCCCGATATCGCGAAAGCTGTCCGGCCCTTCGCGCCCAGCATGGGCCGTCACGACGATAATCGGGATGTCCCGGTATGGCGCCTGCATCATCCGGATCCGGCGGATCGCTTCATCGCCCGTCATGACCGGCATCTGGATATCCATCAGGACAAGGTCGAATTCATCCTCATCAAGACGTTCAAGGGCTTCTGCGCCGTTCACCGCCTCGATGCAGGACATGTTAGCAGAGGTCACCGCGTGATGCGCCATCATCCGGTTGATCTTGTTGTCATCGACAAGCAGCACCCGCATTGGACGATTGCGGCGGGCAGCAGTTCCTTTAGGCACTTCATGCGCAAGCGCACAGAATTCGACCGGCAGAACGACCGTAAAACAGGTGCCGCCGAGCAGTGACTCCGAGGTGATGATTTCGCCGCCAAGAAGCGCGACCGTCTCGCGCAGGATCGGCAGGGTCACTTCGGCATCATCATAGGGGGTGTGTCCCGCATAACGGTCTGGCGCCGGTCTCCCGAATGATTTCGTCTTCTGTTCAGCGACGGCGCCGCTGCTAGAGACGAGGACGGAAATCCCCTCCTCCGATCGGCGGGCCGCGATGCCGACAATGCCGCTAGGCGTGGTTTTTACGGCATTGCTGACCAACGCCGTGAGGATCTGGCGCAGGCGCTTTCTGTCGGACAGAACCGGTCGCTGGAGTTCCTTGTCACAGGTGATCCGCAGGGTGATGTCCTTGACAAGCGCCATGGGGCGTAGCGCTTCTCCAACCTGCTCGAGCAGTTCGGGCACCAGGACCGGTTCATTCTCTATGCTGATATCGCCGGCGTAGAGCTCAGCGAGGGTCAGCAGTGAATCTATCTGCGCGTTGAGCGATGTGCTCGATTGCAGGATCGTATCGACATGGGCATGGGCCAGTCCCGCGATCAGTCCGTCGAGGATCTGCGCCGCACCGACAACGCCATTAAGCGGTGTCTTCAGCTCATGGGAGAGCATGGCGAGGAAACTCGAACGCTGCTTTTCCGCTTCGATCAGCTGGCGCGATTTTTCTTCCAGTAAGCGCTCCGCATCCTGACGGGCCTTGCGCTCGCGTTCATAGCGGGCGCGCGTGACAAGCAGGTGCTGATCCTCAAGTTCATGCATCGTAGAAGCGCTCTTTTTTGACGATCTCGAAATCGTGAAAGACGCCCTTCTCGTCATGGCCCATCTGCATCGTGACCTCGGCACGCTCCCTGAAATATGCAAAGCAGGCTTCGATCAGGCCATGGCAGAAGGATTCAAGCCGGCGCTCGGAACGATAGCGGAGCGTCATCCGCTTTCCTTCGCAGAAGATCGTCTCAACTGCCGGCAGTCGTGCCTCGGTGCAGAGCTTGCTGACCTCGGCATGGACCTCACTGCCGATTGCCTTGAGCATATCGGTGGCATTGTCATAGCGGGTGAAGAAGACCGGATAGAGTTCCGCGAACCGGCCGAAAAGATGCAGGCCGAAAAGCCGCTGCAATTCATCCGGGGGAATAGAGACATCCGCGCTGAGCACCTCGACGAGAGTGTGCAGCTCGCTCGGGTCATATCGCCCGATGGACGTGTATCCGCCACCGGAACTCAAGGAACACTTGCCGATCACCCTGTCGGTAACCTGCTCGCCGAAATACTGGTCGATTGAGTCCAGGACTTCAGTAAATATAATACCCTTCATAACGGCGCCCTTTCCTTCAACCGGACTGGTCAGCCGGCACGCCTCTGTCGGATTTGATTAAAATCCAATCGATTTTACATTCCCTCAAAAATCCTGGTTGCTCGCTGTTTACCAAACGCGCCCGGCGGAACCCCTTTTCCCCTTGCCTTTGCAGGGGTTTTCCCCTAGCCACCGCGCCTTCGCATGAGCGGTGGTCGATGCGGCCGGGGATGGTCCCCAATGTCATCGAGCCAAAGGCGTCCTCCGGCCCTCCAGCCGGCCGTCTCCGCCGCCAGGTAAAATGGAGTGACCATGCCGCTTTACGAGCATGTCTATGTTGCGCGTCAGGATATTTCCCCCGCGCAGGTTGAAGCCCTCACCGACGAACTTCAGTCGATCATCCGCGAACATGGCGGTGACATCAAAAAGGCTGAGTATTGGGGTCTTCGGAACCTTCAGTACAAGATCAACAAGAACCGCAAGGGCCATTACTCCCTCATGAATATCGAGGCGCCGTCCGCCGCGATCGAGGAAATGGAACGTCAGATGAAGATCAAGGAAGACATCCTTCGCTTCATGACCCTGCGTGTCGACGAGCATGACAATGAACCTTCGCCGGTCATGTCCCGCCGTGACCGTGATCGCGACTAAGGCCCGATAAGGAGACGATTGATATGGCTAAGACCTTTTTCCGGCGCCGCAAAACCTGCCCGTTCTCGGGCGAAAAAGCGCCGAAGATCGATTACAAAGATCCCAAACTGCTCGGCCGCTACATTTCCGAAAAGGGCAAGATTGTCCCTGCACGGATTTCGGCGGTGAGTGCCAAGAAACAGCGAGAACTCGCCCGTGCCATCAAACGCGCGCGCTATCTCGCCCTTCTTCCCTACACGACGGAGTAAGCCCGATGCAGGTCATTCTTCTCGAACGTGTCGAAAAGCTCGGCAGCATCGGTGACGAAGTTTCCGTGAAAGACGGCTTCGCCCGCAACTTCCTCCTTCCGAACAAAAAGGCCCTTCGCGCCACGGCGGCTAATCGCGCTGTGTTCGAAGCTCGCCGCGCAACGATTGAATCGGAAAACGCTGAAAGCCGTCAGAAGGCGGAGAACCTCTCCTCTTCTATCGCGGACAAGACCTTCGTCGTCATCCGTTCAGCATCTGACATGGGCCAGCTATATGGCTCGGTCAGCTCGCGTGATATTGCCGAGATCGCTTCGACCAAGAAGCTCAAGCTCGACAAATCGATGGTGCTCCTCAATGCACCGATCAAAGAGCTTGGCATTGTCCCGGTGAAGGTCCGCCTTCACCCGGAAGTCTTTGTCGACATCAAGATCAACGTGGCTCGCTCCGAAGAGGAAGCCGACGCCCAGGAACGCGGTGAAAACGTCCTCGCCAAGAAAGAGGAAGAGATCGAATCCGTGGTCGGCACTGGTGACTTCGACGAATTCGGCGACGCCTCTGCAGACGCCCCGGCTGATGCTGGCGCTGAAGAAGACACCCCGGCCAGCTGATAAGCTCCCGGCAGTTTCTGACAGGAATACGAAAAGGGCGTCCCTCGGGGCGCCCTTTTTGCGTGCGGCTCAATTCAAGCACAGGTTGACGCTCACGCGCCCTTCCCGCACAGTTTGTCCCGGGATTTTAGTGGGGCACAGGGTTCAATGACATTTTCAATCGGCCTGCTGGGGCTTGCCCTCAGCATCGGATTGCAGCCGGATGTCCCGGCACATTTTGAGATCGAGGGCACAACGCTTCGCACCGAATGGGTCGAGGTAAGCCTGCCGGCAACGGTGCCAACCCCTTCCCCAACGAGCACGTCTCACGAAAGTGCGCATGATGCACATGATGGGGCAGCGGACGATCCTGCCTTCCCTGCTCTACATGATGTGCTCGCTGCTTCGGCACCGGCACTCACGCTAAGCGCAGCGGTGCAGGAAGGTGGCTGGACAGAGCTGCCCGACAGGCTGGTTCATGGGCCAAGCGGGATGCAGTGCCCGAAGCTCGGCATTCCCCTGCCACAGGGTGAAGGCCAGGACCCTATTCCTGTCTATCTTGCCGGCATCACAATCCATGACAAAAAAGGCCTCGATACCAGCTGTAATTATCTGTCAGCTGACAAATCCTATCTGCTGACGATCTATGCCTCGAACTGGCCGGATGTAGATATAGAAACCCATTTCCTCAGCGCGCTTTACAGCATCGACCAGTCCCTTCCGATCAAGGAACGTGTGCCCGTCCTCATCGCCGAGCTAGAGCGCACCGACGGGAGAAAAACGGCGGTCGAGACAGATACAATAGGCATCGGCTTCAACACCGAGCCGATCAAGGGCAAGGCATTCCAGACCATCCTGTGGCTGAACAAGGTGGGCGATTGGCACGTGAAGGCACGCGCAACTTACACGCCGCCTGAAGTCACACGGCAGATTCCGGCCATGCTGATGCACACGCTGGCGATCATCCAAATTGATGACAAGGCGATCGGCGCCACCCCCATGGAGGCCGTCTCCTTCACCACCGGCTCAGCCCTTCCCGTGACGCAGCCCTGAGCTCGCCCCCACAAAAAAGGGCGCCCCGCCGGCGGGACGCCCTTATTCGATCAGCCCCCTGACACCACTTGGGGGCCTTCTCGAAATTCTGATTCCTTAGAGGCCGGTCTTCACCGTCGTGGCCTCAGCCAGCATCGTCCGCTCGATCGAACTCGTCTTCCAGCTCACGGCATCATCTCCGCTCACGGTTTCGTCAGCGGATACCATCATGGCTTTTCCAAAAATCGCGACGAGGGCCGCGAATAGGACAACGGCAACTGTGGCAGCGAGGGTATTGGCGATCTTGTACATGGCTCCTTCGGTCACTCCTTGGGGTCTGGTGCCTGCCGGCTCTCTCCATCCGGCAAGAAGACATTAGCGAAGAGAGGACCTGTCCGGGTGTGACGGCAGTCACAGATGATTAAGGATAATCAGAAGTGAATGCAGGGGGCGGCACTCCGTCCGCCCCTTACCCCTTGAGCAAAATCTGCTAGTCCTGTCCGGTCAGAGAGAGAAAGACCGATCCATGTCCGAGGCGCCCCCGCAGCTTGAATTGACCCCATCGCGGATGTTCCCGTCCTGGCTTGCCAATTCGGGCTCGAGCCTCGCCTTCACGACATATCAGGCGGGCAAGGTCTTCTTCATCGGCACCAACAGGGAAGAGGGAAAGCTCTCCATCTTCGAGCGGACCTTTAACCGCTGCATGGGGCTCGGCGTGCACGAGCGGCGGCTGTGGCTCTCTTCTCTTTACCAATTGTTCCGTTTCGAGAACTTCCTCGATGAAGGCCAGCAGCAGGGCGACTATGACGCCGTCTATGTGCCGGTTGAGGCGCGGACGACCGGCGATGTCGATATTCATGACGTCCATCCCTATCGCGACGGGCGCCAGCCGATTTTCGTCGTGACACGGTTCAATTGCATCGCGACCTTTGACGAGCGCAACAGCTTCGCGCCCGTCTGGATCCCGCCCTTTATCGACCGGCTGGCGGCTGAAGACCGCTGTCATCTGAATGGCCTTGCCATGAAAGATGGCGAACCCGCCTATGTGACATGCGTCTCGCGCACCAATGTGTCGGGCGGCTGGCGCGAGCACCGGATGGGCGGCGGCGTCATCGTCAGCGTGCCGGACGGAAAGATCGTCGCCGAGGGGCTCTCCATGCCGCATTCGCCGCGGCTTTATGATGGCCAGTTATATGTCCTCCAGTCCGGGATCGGCGAGTTTGGCCGCATCAATCTTGAGACAGGCGCCTTTGAAAAGCTCTGTTTCCTTCCGGGATTTGCGCGCGGTCTAACATTTCTGGGACGCCATGCGATCATCGGGGTGTCCCGGCCGCGAGCAGAAAAGACTTTTGAAGGGCTCGCCCTCGATGACCGGCTAAAAGAGCAAGGCATCTCGTCCCGCTGCCAGCTTGCCGTGGTTAATCTGGACACGGGCGATATCGAGCACACGCTTGAGATCGATGGTGTCGTGCAGGAGCTATATGATGTCGGTGCCCTGCCCGGAATCGTCCGGCCTCAGGCCATTGGCTTCAAGACGGATGACATCCGTTTCGTGATCCGACCGGCAAAAACTCTTCCGTCTTAACCATAAATCCCGAAATTTTTCGGGGCGCTTTGCCCCTCTGGCACGAACTTCGCTTCATCCTTTCCCAAATGCTAATGCGAGGGTTGGAAGCGGGCCGTTGATCCGCCTCCCCCCTCGCCTCAGTCAAGGGGTGAAGCCATGCGGATATGTGCCATTACAGCTGCGGTGTTGTTAACGACATCGGCGGCAAACGCGCAGGATCTGGTCTACGAACCGATCAACCCGTCCTTCGGCGGGAATTCTTTTAACTCCGCGCATCTGCTGGCGATTGCCAATGCGCAGAACTCCTATGATCCGCCCTCGAATGAGACATCGGACCTCGACCGGTTCATCCGTTCGCTGGAAAGCCGGCTGATGTCCTCACTCGCCTCGGAAGTCACGCAAGCCATCTTCGGTGAAGGCGGGGATGATCAGGGCACGATCGTCTTTGGCGATCAGACCATCGAATATTCCCGCGGCCTCGACGGCATTCAGCTGACCGTCATCGAAGGGGATGGCTCGCGTACGGTGATCACCGTGCCGACGCTGATGACCTCCGGCGGGATCAACTAAGGTGGAAAAGAACATGATGCGCAAGATTTTTGGGAGCTTCGGCAGCAAGGCCCTGCTCGGCGGTATCGGCGCCCTGCTCGTCACCGGCTGCACGACCGTTCCAGCAGAGCACCCGCTGGTCTCGACGCAGCCGGTGATGGCCAAGCAGACCCAGACACAGGAAGCCCTCCGGGCGCTGGGATCGCCTGCCGCCAAGGTGCCAATTGCCGTCTACGGATTTGAAGACAAGACGGGCCAGTTCCGTCCTTCCGAGACCGGACAGACCCTTTCCCGCGCCGTCACGCAAGGTGCCGATGCGGTGCTGATCAAGGCGCTGCAGGATACGGGCAACCGCAAATGGTTCACCGTCATCGAACGGGGTGGGCTGAACAATCTCCTTAAAGAACGCCAGATCATCTCCGAGATGCGTCAGCGCTATCTGGGTGAGACCTCGGTCAATGCCCAAGCCTTGCCGCCGCTGCTCTTTGCCGGCGTGATCCTCGAGGGCGGGATCATCGGATATGATTCAAACACCATGACCGGTGGGGCCGCTGCCCGTTATCTCGGCATTGGTGGGCAGACGGAATACCGCCAGAACGTCGTCTCGGTTTACCTCCGGGCCGTCAGCGTCAAGACCGGTGAAGTCCTTGTGTCGGTCACGACCGAGAAAACCATCGCGTCTGTCGGCGTGGGCGGCAATGCGTTCCGCTTTGTCTCCTTTGACGAGCTGCTCGAAGCCGATTTCGGTTTCACTTCGAACGAGCCGGGCCTTTATGCCCTTCGTCAGGCGATCGAAAAGGCCGTCTACGCCATGGTTATGGAAGGCGCGGATGTCGGGCTCTGGGCGTTTGATGACAATGCCCGCGGCGCACAGCTCATCAGCGAATATATCTCGGAGCGTGACGCCATCTACGTCACCGCCGAACCCCAAGCGACCCCAAGCCGCACGGCCAGCGACAGCTCAGCTTCGCAGGTCCGCTACGCAGACAGCTCGGCCGCCCGGATGAACGGCCTCGGCAAATCTGGCGCTCTCAACCGTGCCATCGTCAATGTGGGGACGAAATGAAGAAATTCGGATCTTCCATCAGGAATATTCCGATGACGGAGACCACCCTTCGTGAAAGCAAAGGGTGCTCACCGACAGGAAAAACTAAAACTGCCAAAAGTGCGACATCAGGAGAGAAGGTGCACATCATGATGAAAAAACTGATCGCGGGGGTTTCTGCCGCCGCCCTCACTGCTGGTCTGTCTGCAGGCTATGCGGCCCAACCGGCGCCCGGCTCTGTCATTGAACAGAACGGTGAAGAAAACACGGCCAATGTGGCCCAGACGAGCAGCTCGAACGCATCGCTGATTGATCAGGATGCGGTTAATGCCAAGGCTGACGTCCTGCAGGACGGTGCGGATAACTCGTCCAGCATCATCCAGTTCGACGAATTCGGTGAATTCCCCGGTAACCCGGGCGCTTTTGACGATGACCCCTTTGCTTCTGTAGAGCAGCGCGGCAATTCGAACAGCGCCGTGATCTTCCAGGATGCAACTGGTGAGACCCGCAGCCTCGATGTCATCATCGATCAGTCCGGGGACGGAAACGCCTCTGACGTCATGCAGACAGGCACAGGCCAGGGCCCGACCAACGGCATGCGTACTGACATCACTCAAGGTGGTGGCGACAGCGCGACCGTGACCCAGTTCCTCGGCGATGCGGCACGTGATCTCGACGCGACCATCTCGCAAAGCGGCGGCGGCACAGCCACTGTTACGCAGAGCGCGAATGGCGCCGGCTCGGGCTTTGTCTCGACCGACATCATCCAGAACGGTGTCGGCACGGTCGATGTCATGCAGTCGATTGATGCGGCGGACAGCACGGATCTGACGGCGACCGTCGATCAGACAGATGGCGGCGCGGCACGGATCAACCAGACCCTGACGGGCGATTCGAACTCATTCCTTGATGCCTCGATCACCCAGAACGGGACCGATGACGCAACGATCAATCAGCGCGCAGATTTTGCTGACGGCACGTCCCTCAATGCAACGATTGACCAGACCAATACGGGCGGTCCGTCGAACATTGCTGTGATGACCCAGACCGATGCCACCAACCTTGCCGACGGCAATCTTGACGGCACGATCACCCAGAACGGCTCGGGCAACGATGCCGAGCTGACTCAGGTCAATCGCGGTCACCTCGCCAACATCACGCAGATCGGTGCCGACAACTTGGTCGATGTCGACCAGAACTTCGTCAACAACACCGTCACGATCGATCAGCTCAGCACCGGGATCGCTTTTGCATCCGCCAACAGTGCGCTGGTCATTCAGGACAGCGAGGACAACGTCGCCACCATCGCGCAGGAGAATGACCTCAACCGGTCGACCATCCGTCAGGGCGATGCCGGCTCGAACACTGGCAACTGGGCGATGACGACCCAGACCGGTCAGGACAACACTTCGCATATCGATCAGCGTTTCTCGATGAACGGGACGGTCACCCTGACCGCTTCGGGCGACGATAACCTGTCGAATGTGAACCATCTCGGCCTCTCCGATACTGCAACAGTCGATCAGTCGGGGAACGATAATGAATCGACCATCACCCAGACCGGCTCGGTCATGGGGGCAGGCAACACCGCAACCGTGAATCAGATGGGTGACGGCTACACCTCCACCCTGACGCAGATCGGCTCCGGGAATGATGCCATCATCTCGCAGCATTAAGCCATGAGTGGCCAGAACAAGATATTCCGGAGAGAGAAAATGCGTAATATGAGCAAATTCATTGCAGGCGCCTCGGCACTTGCTCTCATCGCCGGG
Organism: Parvularcula marina; assembly: GCF_003399445.1. Taxonomy (NCBI): domain Bacteria; kingdom Pseudomonadati; phylum Pseudomonadota; class Alphaproteobacteria; order Parvularculales; family Parvularculaceae; genus Parvularcula; species Parvularcula marina. The sequence goes on from NZ_QUQO01000001.1 coordinate 912,468, forward strand.
GCCGCTTCGGCCCAGACGATTGAGGATGTCCAGGAGGGGGCGGAAGTCACTCAGGACGGCAATCTGAACAGCATTCTTGTTGATCAGACCGGCAGCACCAACGGTGTGATGGTCGAACAGAGTGCTCTTCGCGGCTTCATCGATATCGATCAGGACGGCGCAGACAACCGCGCCCTCGTGATGCAGGAAGATGATTTCGACACGACACCGGGTCAGGCACCGTTCTTCGATGAAGATCCCGATGCCACCGTTTCGCAAAGCGGGACGGCGAACGACGCCATGATCTATCAGAGCTTCTCCAACAATGCGCGGAACCACGATGCGACGATCACGCAATCGGGCGAGCGTCTTGAAGGGGTGATCACCCAGACCGCTTCTGGCGGGACGGCGCGCGGTAACTCCGCCAATATCGATCAGACGGGTGCAGACGGTACGTCCTCGATCCTCCAGTCCACCGCGACCGGAGCTGAGAACATCGTTGCCAACATCACCCAGACCGATGCAGTTGTCGGCTCGAATGCTGCCATCCTGCAGGAAGCCGAAGGCACGCAGACGGGCGATATCAATGCTGATATCAACCAGACCGGTTCAGGCGTTTCCTATATCGATCAAAGCATCATGACCATCAAATCAAAGGGTGTTGATGCCACGATCAACCAGACCGATGGCGGCTATGCCTCGATTAACCAGCGCATGGAAAACCAGCAGCAGTCTGACTTTTCTGCTCTCATCAACCAGACGGGCGACAGCTCGGCCCTGATTGACCAGCGCGGTACGGTTGAAGGCACGACCACCATGTCCGCAACTATCGACCAGATGGGCATGGGCAATGATGCGCTGATCACGCAAATCGACCTGACGGATACGGACGCGATCGGCGATGGCCGCATCACTTCCAGCATCATGCAGGTAGGTTCTTTCAACTCAGCCGATATTTTAGTCCGTAACCGTGACAATACGGCGACCGTCATCCAGTCCGGGAACTACTCCTCGGCAGATGTCGACCAGCTGTCGAGGGAGAACAGCATCACTGTCCTGCAAAACGGGACGGGTGCGTCTGCGGCTGAAATGAACACAGCTGACATTGACCAGAACGCAGTCGGCGCCACGGCGACGATTATTCAGGACGGTCATTCGAACACGGCCCTGACATCGCAGACTTCGGCGACGGGCGGCTTCAATGAGCACAATGCCTCCGTCACCCAGCTGGGCTCGGACAACCTCAGTGACATTGATCAGTTCGGCCACGGCCCTGTCGGCAACACCGCCTCTGTCACGCAAGGCGGCGACGGCTTTGCCTCTACCGTCTCGCAGAACGGCTCGGGCAATGTTGCCAATGTCACCCAAGGGCTGATCGTCCCCGCGAACTAACGCACACGAACTCTCTTCACCGGCCCCGTGCCGGTGAAGAGACCTCTCGGGGCCAGGCCCATCTCCTGGTGAAACGAAAAAGAGGATTGCGCTATGGATACCATTCATCGTCGATGCCGGCCCACGCATCTGGACAAGTTGCTTCCCGCCGCTCTCTTCTTTCTTTGCGGTCAGGCGCTGGCGCAGGACGGCACGGTCTTTATCGACCAGATCGGCACACAGAATATTTCGGATGTCCGCCAGTATGGCGCCATGAGCACGGCGGAAATCCGCCAGAACGGCGACGAGAACAGCGTTGATGTCCTTCAGGAAGGCAACACCAACAATATTGAGCTTTCCCAAACGGCCGCTAGTGACGCGGCAAATATCGCCCTGATCGAACAGCAGGGCTCGGCGAATACGGCAAAAGTCACGCAAACCGTGACCGGCGCGATTGCCAGCGGCAATGCCAATATTGCCGAGCAATATCAGTACGGAAACAACAACTCCGCCGAGATCATTCAGGAAGGTCGCGGCAATTCGGCCCTGCAGCTGCAGGACGGGAATGACAACACCTCCCTGATCGAGCAATATGGTAACAACAATACCGCGATCAACCTTCAGTATGGGGATGGCAATGCCCTCCCCTTCGGCGTCGGCATCGTGCAGGATGGCGACAGCGCGTCCGTGACGGTTGAGCAATACGCACCGGGATATGGGCCGAACTGATGATTAAAGCATTCTCTTCCGCCTTCCTGCCCGCGCTCATCCTTGCAGCATGCGCTGCGCCTAAAGTGCATGAATCACCGGGCGCCAGCGTGCTCGACCCTGCCTCACGTGATGTGCTGACAGGCCAGATCCCCGTGACCGATACCGGTATGGACCAGATCGGGCCTGGCAAAGCAGCGAACACGGCAGAACAGATCGCCTCCCTTGAAGCAGGCGATGCGATCACGGCCGAGCAGCTCCGCACCTATGCCGACCGCTGCGCACCGGATGCCGCGGCTCCGGCGCCGGCTGAGATCTGCGATGAACTGCGCCTGATGATCAAGCGCAGCTATAAAAGTGATGATGAACTCAACCGTGCCCTGAATGTTCTTGAGAATCTCGGGCGCGGTGGTGAGGCGGATGCGTTGCTGCTGCGTTCGGGCCTCAGTGACGGGATGTTGCCGCCGGAAGTGCTGCAGAAACCTGCCGCCGATCCGGCCCCTCGCCCGCTGGTCAAAGACGCCCTGCCCGAGGACGTGATCACGGAAGTGGTGAACGGCCCCGTCCCCGCAACAAAATAGAGCTGCGCTGGCGCGCGTGTGCCCGCAGCTTGTAAAATACTGATTTCGGGGGCGAAAATGGCAGTCCCTAGGGGATGAGTAGAATCTAGGCTCTAAGCGGGATTCCGGCCTGAAGATGTCAAACCTCAAAACAATGAACATCAATAGGTTGGAACTCTTGTTGTCAAACCATAGGAGCCAACCATGACTGAACCTACTCAATCTCTCCGTTCACCGACGGATCAAGAAATCGAAGAAAAGCTGGTCGCCATCAGTGATGCACGACAGGCTAAGCAGCGCGAAGCTTATGAGCTGCTCTGGCGTCCATGGGGGCGTGCTAAGTCTGCATATTATGAAGCACGGGCTGCCTATGAGACCCTGGAAGACAAGGAAGACGATGGTGGCGCTTTTGACACTCTTCAATCCAAGCTCTTTGATCTCATGATGACCCCAGCACCTTCGAAGCTTTGTGTGGTTGAAAAACTCCGACTCTTTGAGGGCGACGTGTTTGAGGACACGCTCGAACACAGTGACGCGAGGGAGCTTAAATGGCTGGCCGCAATGAAAGCGGACTTATTAGCTCACAGCCTCTAAGGACTCTGCCCGATGTGACTTTGCGTCGGGCAGCTTTTCGGCATCCCTCCCAGTCCCGCCGTCCCGACTTCGGTTCCTTGCGATAATCTGAGCTGGCACTTGTGAGTAATGCTGAGTCACTGAAAAATAGCAGAAGCAGTGTCGCAAGAATGCCTCGGCATAGACCTAAAGATGCGCTCGACTCCCTAAACAACTTGCCTTTCCAATTCTCCACATAAAGGATTGTCCGGCGGCTGGGGGGCGAGCGGATGATCTACTATTATGTGAGCGCGCTTGAGGGAGACGATCTCAATTCTGGCGAAGAGGGAGCGCCTTTAGCGTCCTTGCTCGCACTTTGGGCAAAGCTGGAATCCTTACGCAATTCCGAAGTCACTGCATTTATAGCTGCTGGCGACTACACTGACGAACATCTGGATCTGGGGTTTTTCGGCGAGAATGCCCTGTTAGAGTTTGAGGCAGGCACACGAATTTTATGGACAGAGGGCGTTAGCAGGTCAGGCATCCAATCTGGTGTTGGGGCAACGGTAACGGTCCATGGCAACGGACTAGTGATCGATGGATTTGCGACCGGGACAGGCAACGGTCTTGGCACCTACAAGGGCACGATGATCGCTTATGATGTGTCGATCAGCAATGTCCGTGACGGTATTTCAGCACATGAGGTAGGCGCGCATCTAGAGGCGTATCGCGTCACCGTCACCGACGCTCACAAATATGCTGTTGTGCATGTGAACGGCGCAACCAGCTATCAAGAGGATTGCTTTCTTCAGCCCGCAGATGATGCGGTCGGCATAGGGTATGTTGTTGACGGCGAACATACCTTTGTCAGATGCGAGGTAGTTGCCTCGCCTAACGGCCTCGTGAACCGGCTGAACACATTTGAAGGCGTCACCTTTATCGACTCGACACTTGGCAGCGAGGACGTGCCGATCATCATAACCGGTGATGCGGTCATTATGGGCGGCTTCGCGAACGTCTTTCGAGAAGGCGTTGGCCTCGTACAGATCGATGCGCTCAACACGTCATCAGTCGTGTTTAAGGGCGCAGAACTAGATGACTACTTAGAGGGCGGATTTGCTAACGACGAGCTTACCGGCGGCGATGGCGCTGACACGCTCGTGGGCGGAAACGGCAATGACATCCTTATCGGGGATCAAGGCCAAGATTACCTGATGGGCGGTGATGGCAATGACCTGCTAATCGGGGACGGAATATTTTAGTCTGCCCCAGCCTTCAGCGGGGGTACATTATATAGCGGTTCACCTCTCGCCATTGGCTCACTGTTCATCCTAATGTTACACTGCAGAACCTGAGGGGGAGGACTATGCATCTACGACGCAAACTTCTGCTCGCTATAGCGGCGTTCTTACTCACAGCCTGCTATGGCGGTGAAGGAAGGGGCGGCCATGGTCCAAAATTGGCTCAATCTTTAGATTTGCATTGGGATAACAGCAATTGGGATGAATCACTATGGCAGTAACTTGCACTATTCTTTTATTTGCCATGACTATCGCTCAAGATGTTCCACACACCTTCAGCTCCGGAACACCAGCACGCGCTTCCGAAGTGAATGAAAACTTTGATTATTTAAATTCACAGCTATTAGAATTAAAAGAACAATTATCTATCAATTCACGCAGGATTAAATTTGATGTATTTATTGGAGATGAACCCATTGGAGAACTATTTCAATTTTCGTCCCTAACAAATGAGATGACCGTTATTATGGATGTTGTTGTTGGAGAAGAAATTTTTAAGTTACCAGTGGTCGCTAGAAGCAACAGAGTCGTACCTTACCCTATTGGACAACCCGAAATATATTACTTGAATAGCAGTTGCACCGGCATACCATACGGCCAGTACGAAGGCTTCGATTTCAACGGCATCAATGTGTTTTTCCGAGGAATTGAAGGTGATCCATTTGCCACCTTCATAGGCAAGGGTAATATCTTGGAGCTTCAATCAGCTGACATAATATGGACTGATGTTGATGGTCCTTGCGAACCCGCCTCCGGCCGCCCGTTAGTAGAGCTTATGGAAATTGAACTACCATACTCAGAGCACGACGGACCGCTAAGCGTGCGAACCGTTGACTAGCATAGAGCTTCAATCATCAGATATTATCTGATAGCGTCGGTCGTAATTTTATAGTTTCTTCCTGATGAAGGAGACAGTGTCGTGCATAATCTAGTCCGAACACGAATCTAAGAAAATCTGAATTTGCCAGAATTATTTCTCAGTATTCAGACTTTATTACTGTGCCTGCCTCCTAAGTTATATACTTTGCTGCCGGATCCTCGATATCTTCAGTTTCTGGCTGCTTCACACGAGATCGATCTGAGGGGCTTCCCCCGAATGCATTCAAATGCAGGCGAATTTCTCGACGAATGCCGATCGGCACAGGCTCGCCGCGTCCTCGATATCCGTCACGCTCGGTCAGCATCTCGCAAAGCTCTCGGAGCGCTTGCCTGTCAGAGATTGCCAACCACGGAAATTCGCTCGCCAATTCATGCCACCACAAAGACTCGTCTGAAGTCATGCCTTCGGTAGGCTCCCCGACAGGGCCGATATACTGCTCTGTACGCGCTGCATAGCGCTGTGGATTCCGTTCAGTAGCGCCTGTTAAGCGCGCGACTGCAATTGGCTTTCTAGGGGCGGGCAATATTAACTCCTCGCGGTTCTGATCTGTGGATGCGAAAGATACTGTCCTTCCGCCGGTTTTGGTTTCCTGTTTCTTTGAGTGCGGAAGGCCCCGCCCCTTCATGAGACCTGCTGCCAAAATCGAGCGCCTTTCTCGGTTCCTGGCTCCGCATCAGGATCATTCACCTCGCCTAGGCAGAGAAATATTCGACCGTCATGTTTGCTAAGGTCGCCTTCGCTAAAAGCCGCGTCGCCGTCCCAAACCGGCAGGGGTTTCATGCCTGTGCCTACGGCGCAATCCAGCTCCGCAAATCGTTCTTCCAGTTCAACCAGTCGAACCGTCAGCCGGGCAAACTGATCGCCTGCCCATTTGTGAATTTCATCGGTCAGGATTTCAGCGACTTTGCGATTGGTCAGTGTCATGCCGAAGTCGCCTCATATTCGACGCTATCGAGAATGGCCACTGAATCGCGAAGCATTGCCCAATTCATGCGGCGTTCAATCTTGATGCCGATCAGGTTAGCCTGCCAGAACGAGACCATGCCGGCAGTCGTCGCGCCGGTGCCATCGGTGCCGTCCTGCTCAAGAGAGCCGTCCAGCATCTCCGCAGATGCTTGATCCGCCACGTCGACTTCAATGCCGCCGTCACCAAGGCAAATACCGGCTGGATCGATCAGCACCAATGTCCCTGCAGGCGCGTGTCTCGTGGCCAAACAGGGGGCCGTTAGAAGCTCGCCGCCTCGTAGGCCGGTGTACTGATGGCCGTTTGCTTGAAAGGCTGCAAAAACATCCGGGCGAGCGACGAAAACTGCCCTACTCAAATCACCTGCAAAGTCATCAATCAGCTCACGGAAATCAAAACCAATGTCTCCGCTGGACATCAGAGGCGTCACGCCATTGAGTGGAGAAGCGGGCGATACGTCAGAGACGCCTGCGTTGTCCGGATTCAGAAAATCCGTGTCTAACCGCGCAACAGCCGCACGCAAAAGCTCGTCGCGAATCCAGAAATCAGATTGAGGATCGCCGAACTCTAGCAGATTTTTACTCAGGACAACGGTGGAAGCAACTTTCAAGGGCAAAAGCTGGTCATTGCTGAATGCGATTGACGTCAGTGGAGCCGCCCTTCCCTGCCCGACCCAAGAAGCGCTTGCGCCTGTTCCTGGAGCTACCAGACGACAATTGAAGGGCGCAGGCCGCAATCCTATTCGTCCTACTACTGACATTTCATTGACGAGCTCGATGAATTCTCGGCCTGCATTTTGAGCGATGCTGCCGCCCCAATTGTCAGAGCCCGTGTGCGCCGCTTGAACTGCGGCCTTTGCGAAGTGAACAACCGAGCTTTGCTCGCCGTAGTGACGAGCTGCAATATCCTGCGCCAAAAGAGCCCGGCCCTCGGCAGCGGCCATGCATTTGGCCCATCGTGCAAATGTTAGTCCTCGGTTTTGGGAGCGAAGCTGGTTGAGGGACCGAACGCCTGAAGACAGACGATCCCCCTGGTATTCTTTATGCTGATGCATATGTGAATTTCCTTCTATGGGACCCGGCGTCTCCCGACGCTGGAACACCGACAAATTAACTAGCGAGACCTTCCATTTTCGTGACAAGCAATTGGTAAACTCCAAGCGGATCTATCCAAGGCCCATCGAGCCCGCCCTTACTAATGGGAGTTTCACGCCGGAGTGGAAATGATGAGTACTGAATTCCATCTGTATCGTCGCCATCAACCTCCCAATGACTTACCCAATAAAAACCCTCGAACATCTTCATTGGATCACTCAGGTCGCCTTGGTCGGCGCCCCGCTCCCTGACCCAATCAGAAAGCGGTCCGGTCAGCTTATATGCAATTTCTAATGAATTTCTGTATGCGGAGTTCCTTCCGAATCCATTTCGGATCAAGCGCCTGGTAAGGTCAAATGTTAAAACCATGAACGGACTGAAACGACGCCACTTGCCTGTACTTCGAGAGAGCTCAACTATCTGTATAGAGAACTCTTTGATGCCTTCCTCGTAGTTTTCATTCCAGTGCGCAGTCTCTGGAGATGCCAAGGGCTCAATATCCTTGTCTAGCCAATTGCGCAAAGCCGTCGTCTTTAGATTGGCGAGCTCAGCCGCATCGCCAATCGAAAGTACCGGGCGATGGAGAATATGCATCCGCTCTGCATCGAAACTCATTTTTCGCCTTTCTTAAACCGCCTTGTTGACATGCGATTTTTCGTGTTCTATCAGTGATTGAAATAGCCTTTTCCAAAGGCGGTGTCAATAAGGTCAAAATGATCCTAGCCCGAACCACCTGCCCCTGCTGCTCTCCGATGCGCCGAAAGAAGTCCGACCCCTGCCGATCGGAAACGCGCCTGGAAGATCGTGTTCTGTGGCAATGCTTCCATTGCGGCGACAAGGGCGTCCGCTGGCTGACCGATCGCCCCTCCCGTGCCGTACGTCGACAAACGAAACGCCGTCACCAGGCGTCACGTGTCACTTCCGCCGATGATGCTACCCGCATTAGCCGGGCTCTCCGTCTTTGGCAGGAATCGCAGCCGATCACCAAAACGCTGGGCGAAACCTACCTCGCGTCGCGCGGTGTCTCTGGCAACGTCCCCGCCGACCTTCGCTTTCATCTCGCCTGCCCATTCGGCCAAGACCGGCACCCGGCGATGGTGGCCGCGATCCGGTCAATCGTGACAAACGAGATTACCGGCATTCAGCGTACGCCCTTGCGCCCCGATGGTAGCGGTAAGGCAGGTCAACGCCAGATGTTGGGCCGCGCACTCGGCGGTGTGGTCAAGTTCGACGATGACGCAGCGGTCACAACTGGTCTCTTCATTGGCGAAGGCGTCGAGACCTGCCTCAGCCTTCGGAAGATCGGGCTGCACCCAGTATGGACCGCGCTTTCCGCCCAAGCTGTTGCCGCCTTCCCCGTCCTCCCCGGGATCGAATGCCTGACCATCGCTGCCGACCACGATCACAATGGCACCGGCCAGAGGGCCGCTGCCGAGTGCGCCGAACGATGGACCCGCTCCGGACGAGAGGCCCGCATCATCACACCCAAGCAGACAGGAGACTTCAACGATGTTCTCTGATCCCGACCGCAACCTCGATGAGGTCGCAACGATCAATTACTATCAGCCGCGCGAGCCCGACGCACCCGAGCTTTCCGACGACTGGCTCACGCAACGGTTCGTGTGCGAACATTGTGACGACCTGCGCTATTGCGAGGAACGGGGTACCTGGCTGCGCTGGAACGGGCACAAATGGCAATGCGAGAAGACTTTGCTCGCTTTCGACCGCGCGCGCCTGTCTAACCGCGCTGCCGCGTCGGAACTGGCAGACGAAGACGACGTTACCGACCGCGATCTTCGCGGGCTCGCCAGCGCGAAGACCCGTGCAGCTGTTGTCAGTCTCGCAAAGGCCGACCGTGCTGTTGCAGTTGCCGCTAATGATCTGGACAAAGATCGCATGTTCCTGGCCTGTCCGGGTCTCGCCATCGACCTAGAGGCGCATCGCCAGCGAGCCAATAAGCCCGAGGACTTCAACACCCGCGCGGCGGGCTTCGCGCCTGCTGAAGGCAAACCGTCCAAGTGGCTGGCATTCCTTGGCGAGGTCATGGACGGCGATGCGGAGATGGTCGCCTACCTTCAGCGGGTTGCCGGATACTGCCTGACGGGAAATACATCAGAGCACGTTCTTTTCTTCTGCTACGGCACAGGACGGAACGGCAAGAGCGTGATGATCGAAGTCCTCGCCGATGTTCTCGGCGACTACGCCGAGACCGCGAACATGCAGGCCTTCACCGGCGATTCATCTAACCGTCACCTGACCGAAATTGCCAAGCTGGACGGCGCGCGCCTTGTCACGGCGGTTGAAACCGAAGCAGGTCGTCCTTGGGCCGAAAGCCGGATCAAGACCTTGACAGGCGGCGATAAGGTCAGTGCACGCTTCATGCGCAAAGACGAGTTCGTCTTCAGTCCCCAGTTCAAGCTCATGGTGGCTGGCAACCACAAGCCAACGCTGGCCTGTCCCGACGAGGCCATGCGCCGCCGGATACAGATGATTCCCTTCGAGGTCACGATCCCGCCCGATCGGGTTGATCGTCAGTTGAAGGAGAAGCTCCTCGCCGAAGGGCCGCAGATTCTCGCTTGGGCCCTCGAAGGGCTGAAAGATTGGCAGCGAATCGGACTTGCCCCGACTGAGCGGGTTCTCGCTGCCTCGAGCGAATACATGGCCGAGGAAGATTGCGTCGCTGCGTGGCTGGAAGAGTGCGTTGATCGCTCCTCCGGCACCGAGGGCACCGCCGATTTGATCGCGCACTATACCGATTGGGCAAAGCGCAATGGGATGCCGACGCTGGACCATAAGCTGTTTGCCTCTCGGCTGCGCGCCCATGGGTTCACGCCCCACCGCACAAACCGCGCGCGCGGCTTCAAAGGCCTGACCCTTATCCATGACATTCCCGCCGGGCTCGAATGCTCTGGCCCGGACCAGTTTTGAGGAGGAGTGTCACGTGGTGACGATCATAACATTCCAGACGTATCGTGTGCGCGAGGACTCCCCGGTGACGGCTCGTGACGCATTTCCTGTTTCGGACGTCTATGCCAGCGAGCTTGGGCCACCGGGGCCGATTCTCCCGGATCTTCGTGCGTTTGCTCTCGCCGATGAAGACGGGCGCGATCTCGTCGCCTTTGTCCGCAAGAAAGGGCGTGTTCATGCCTAAGAATCCTTTGCCCCACGGTGCGGCCTTGTCAGTCCGCCTTGAACGCGCCGCTCAGGCGCTGGATGTAAGCGTCCCGACCTTCAAGCGGTGGGTCGACCAAGGGCTGATGCCCCGCCCCGTGAAAATAGGTGACGTTTGCCTCTGGCCGCTCGACGAACTCCATGCGGCCTTGCACGTCTGCCCCCGCTTGGGCGAGACTCCTGAGGAAGACCCGATCGCGGCGGCGATTGCTAAGGTGAAACGAGGCGCATGAAGGACAACCTGCCCCCATTTGTTTCCAGATGGCGCGACCGTCACGGCGGATGGCGCTATCGATTCCGTAGGACGGGCCTACCCTCGCGGATGATGCCCGACCCGAGATTAGAGCCGGAAGAATTTGCGCGGGCGTACGCGGCAGCCTTGGGGCAGGCCGCGAAGCCACAAGGCGAGCGCACCCTCTCGGCGATGGCAGATCGGTACTTCGCTTCCTCTGCCTACGGCAACCTCGCCCCGAAGACTGCCGCGACTTATTCTGGCTGGATCGCCGCCCTACTGACAGAAGTCGGGCATACGGACGTGTGTGCGTGGACTCATGGGAAGTGCCAGTCTCTTATTGATGCGCACAAGGACTCTCCAGGCCGCGCATTTGGACGCAAACGCGCCCTTGCCCTTCTCTTCGAGGTGGCGCGTAAAGCGGACATCATAGTGGTGAACCCGGTCAAAGGCGTGACGCTGCCGAAACTGGGGGACGGTGCAATTCCGTGGACGGACAAAAAGATAGCGGCGTTTCGGCAACATTGGGGCATCGGCACGCAAGAGCGCCTCGCGCTGGAACTGTTTCTCGGCACCGGCCAGCGGCTCGCCGACGTCGTGAAAATGCGGCGCGATGACGTGGAGGATGGATTTATTCGCGTCGTCCAACAGAAGACGAAGATGCCTTTGCGTCTTCCGATCGGCCCCGACCTGCTCGCCGCCATGGAGGCTGCGCCGGACCACGGCTCCTACTGGCTGGGCACGAAGTGGCGGAAAAAACGATCGGCCGATGGTGGCGGTAACTGGTTCAACGATGCAGCACGGCAAGCGATCGGTGAACCTGGCTTTACCTGCCATGGGCTGCGCAAGAGCGTTGCAGCAATGCTCGCCGAAGCAGGCGCAAGCGACAAGCTTATCCAGAGTATTACAGGCCACCAGACCGCAAGCGAGACTGCGCGCTACACGAGATCAGCGGACCAAAAACGGCTGGCACGGGAAGCGATGCGCCTACTGATGGAAGGCATGGAACAAAGCGGGAAAGTGTCAAACCCGGCGACCGATTGTCAAACCGGATCGCAACCCATTGATTTTGCTGCTGTAAAAAATGCTTGGCAGTCCCTAGGGGAATCGAACCCCTCTTTCCAGGTTGAAAACCTGGCGTCCTAACCGATAGACGAAGGGACCGCGGGTTCAGCCTGCGGCCGGAAACGGGTGTATAATCATCTGAATCCGGCGGCGCAAGAAGATTTTGGACGCTATTTTCAACTGTCTGCAAACGCCCCGTCTTCGACCTGAAACTGGGCTGCATCCCCGCCCCGCCAGTCATCCGGTTTGACCCGTCCCGCAAGGTGAATGAGCGCCCCGTTCGATTGCGCGGCCTCGAAGAAATCGCCCAACGGCTCACCGACACAGCCAAAGGCAATGCACCGCGCCCGCCGCCCGCTGCCATCCTCAACCGTCACCGCCATGTGCTTTTCCTTGAGCACGCGGATATCCCGCACGCGGACCCTCGGCATGGCAAAGCGCGGCTCGGGATTACCATTCCCAAAGGGCGCCGCAAGCTGAAGGCTGTCATGAAACCGGCGGGAGAGCCCGGCGGGACTGAGCGCGCCATCAAGATGCAGGGCCTGCTGGCTTTGCGCGGTCTTAATCCCTGCCCCCAGCTCCTCGGTTAAAAAACGCTCGAAGGCGTCGAGCTGATCACGCATCAAGGAGAGCCCCGCCGCCATGGGGTGGCCGCCGCCGCCCTTGATGATGCCCTCTTCGACCGCACGGGAAATCGCCGCGCCAAGATCAACGCCGGAAAGGGACCGTCCCGAGCCTTTGCCTTCATCGCCTTCAAAGGAGATGACGATGGCGGGCCGGCTGAATTTCTCTTTCAGGCGCCCGGCGACAATACCTATGACGCCCGGATGCCAACCATCATCCGCGACGATCAGCGGGGTCGAGGCTTCCCGGCCGCCTTTGGCTTCGGCTTGTTCGCTGGCGGCGCTGAGGACTTCGGCCTCGACCCCCTGGCGGACACCGTTGAGGCCAGAGAGGCGGGCCGCGAGCCGCGCCGCTTCATCCGGGTCATCCGTCATCAGAAGGTCAAATGCAGTCTTTGCATGACCGATACGGCCAGCCGCATTGATCCGAGGACCGATTGAATAGCCAAAATGGGAGGCTTGCGCTGCGCCCTTTGCACCTGCCTCGACGGCCAGCGCCCTGATGCCGGGATTGCCAGAGGTGGCAGCGGTGAAATCCTGGAGCAGGGCCAGTCCCTGCCTTGTCAGCACCCTGGTCAGCCCCTTTAGCGGCATGACATCGCAGACAAGACTAAGCGCCACGAGATCAAGCAGCGAAAGGAGTTTCGGCTCGGCCCGGTCATCAAAAAACCCGCGTGCGCGCAGGGCCCGATTGACGGCGATCAGTGTCATGAAGGTGACCCCGCCTGCCGACAGCATGGTGAGGCCGGACGTATCATCGGGCCGGTTCGGATTAACGACGGCCCGTGCTGCAGGGGCCGGTAGCTCCATCAGGTGGTGATCAAGCACGATCACATCGATCCCGAGCCCCGCCGCGCCTGACATAACGTCATGCGCGGTGGCCCCGCAATCAACGGTGACGATGAGCGAAGCGCCCTTTTCTTTCAGCGCTTCAAAGGCCGGTAGGTTCGGCCCATAACCCTCAAGCTGCCGGTCCGGCAGATGGACTTCAAACGGCGCCCCCAACATCCGCAGAAAGCGCGCGAAAATCGCCGAAGAGGTTGTGCCGTCCACGTCATAATCACCGAAGACCCCGATCGTCTCCCCTTCCGTGATCGCCTCGGCTATCCGGTCGGAAGCAGCGTCCATATCACGGAGCACCGACGGGTCCGGCAGGTTCGCTTTCAGTGTCGGGTTGAGCCAGCCTTCTGCTTCCTCAACAGGAATACCTCGGGCACAGATCATCTCGGCAAGAAGCGGGTCGAGCCCCAGTCGCTGGACCAGCATCTCCGCTTCGCGCGGCTCGAATACCCGGCGTTGCCATGTCTTGCCGCAAGCAGAGTTATCTACACCCAGAAAGGCGCCAGCAGGATCAGTGTCAGTCTTGGAATTGGTGAGGCTCATTATGGTTCAGACTGCCATGTGTGCCCGCGCGGGGCCAGCCTTTCATCCTCTAGCCCGGCGCCCCGTCCCCATAGAGAACGTTGCCGCCATCCCCGCCCATGATGAGGTCATTGCCCGCGCCCCCAATGATGACGTCGTCACCCTCTCCCCCAACAAGCGTGTCGTCGCCTGCTCCGCCATTGAGCGTGTCGTCACCGCTGAGGCCATAAACCTCGTCATCGCCATCAAGGGAGGAAATTACATCATCACCAAAAAGGAAGGAAAGCTCGGTGCCGCCAACGGCGGTCACAAGGCCGGGGTCGATCTCCTCATAGCCGTAAAGGACATCAGCACCGCTGGTCGGCGCCCTGATGGGCACGAGGCTGTCGGACAGGATCGCCGTCGTCAGCGGATTGATGTCGTAGCGCACGCCCCGATAAAAAACGACGCCATTCATCAGCAGCGGGATGAGATCATCCCCTAGCTCACCCACAGGGTTGCCCAGATGGGCGGCATTATTCGTGTCCGCTGTCGTCAGCGGCACAGCCCCACCATATACCGAAACCGCCTTCGGTCCGTTGAAAAGCGCGTCATCATCCTCAATGACGATATGATCTTCATAAGGAGAAATCGTGTCTGCTTCCGGCAAGGAGAAGATATCATTGGCATTAAAGCCATTAAAGCCGAGCCCGTGACCGATCTCGTGCAACAGAACCGATTGTAGATCGACCAGCAGGGGATCGACATCCTCCGTCCGGGCCAGCGGGTCTGGATCAATGAAAATATCATTCCGGAAGAAATCCGGGTCGAAGATGATCCTTATATCGGGAGAGGACCCATTCGGGTCATTCCCTGTGCGGATCTCATATCCGGCACCATCCTGAAAGACGAAGACACCATCTTCGAAACTGACGAAACCGCTCGACTCGCTCGCGGCGGCGGCCCGGCCATCGGGGTCGTCGCGCAATTCTATCACGATCGAGATGACAACATCCTCACCGCCCAGATAGCGGCCCCATATCTCCGCTGCGGCGAGCGTCCCCTGACGCAATTGCTCGCGTTCGCTCTCCGTCAGGAGCTCGAGCGTGTCGGGGTCGAAGGTGACAGTCCAGCTAACCATGCAAAAACTCTGATTTTCCCCGGTTTAACATGCAATGCCGGGGGTCACAGCCATTGCAGAAGAGAAATTTTGCGATGCGCGCCGTTCACTCCCATATTATGGTTAAGCAGAGCGGGGTGGCCCAGGACTTATGCGCAAGATCGATTTCTCCCTTATCCTGAAACTGGGCGTGCTCAGTCTCATTGTCGGGACTGTTCTGGCCGTCATGAATTTCGATCCCCTGCGGTTCTGGGAAGGCATCTGGGATGCGCTGATCGATGGCGTGGAGTTCATCTTCGGGCGCGGTCTCGACGGGCTGATGGCGGCGGGCCGCTACACCCTCCTCGGCGCGATGGTGGTCATTCCGATCTGGCTGATCTCGACCATTTTCAGCCGCCGGAAAAAATCGGTCTCGAAGGTGGAAAAGACTGACACCTAAGCGTCAGTCCACGCAGAGATCGCAATTGCCGCAGGCATCCCGCGGCTCTTCGCCGAAATAGCGCAGGAGTTCCGCGCGGCGGCAAAGATCAGTCTCGCAAAAGGCGACCAGCGCATCGAGACGCCGGCGCTCAACCCGTTTGACCTTATCGGGTGCGTCAGACCCATCGATCAGACGACGCCGTGCGATCAGGTCACCAATGCCGAAAATCAGATGGGCCTCGGCCTCGCGGCCGTCCCTGCCCGACCGGCCAATCTCCTGATAATAAGCCTCAAGACTGGCGGGAAGGTCACGGTGAATGACGAAGTCGATATCCGGCTTGTCGATACCCATGCCAAAGGCGACGGTTGCAACAACCGTCATATTCTCTGCACTGATGAAACGTTCGAGAATGGAGAGCCGCTCTTCTTCGGGCAGACCCGCATGATAGGCCGCGACATTGAAGCGCGCGCCGGCAAGACGCTGGGTGACCAGCTCGACGCTCTTTCGCGTGCGGCAGTAAACTATCCCGCATTTGCGCCGGTATCGACGCATCAGGGTCATCAGCACACGGTCATCCCGCTCGCGCTCTGCGACATTCAGCGAGATATTGGGCCGGTCAAACCCCTGCCGGATCAGATCCGCATTGCCTTCAAACAGCGCCTGCAGGATATCCTCCCGCGTCTCAGGGTCAGCGGTCGCGGTGAAGGCCGCCACCGGCACGTCCGGCCAGACTTCCTTGAGCCGGCCAAGCTGGCGGTATTCGGGTCGGAACTGATGCCCCCATTGCGAAACGCAATGCGCCTCATCGATCGCAATCAGGCTGAGATCCTGCCGCCTAAGCGCGCCGAGCATCCGGCCAGTCATCAGTCGTTCGGGCGACATGTAGAGGAGCTTGAGCTCTCCTGCTGCCGCGGCCTTCCAGTCGGCGACATTTGCCTCCCGCTCCCGGCCTGAATGGATCATGCCCGCGGGAATGCCCTTCGCCCGCAAGGCCGCAATCTGGTTCTCCATCAGCGCGATCAGCGGCGAGATGACGACCGTCAGGCCCGGCAGAAGAAGCGCCGGCAATTGATAGCAAAGCGACTTGCCCGCCCCTGTCGGCATCAGGGCCAGCACATTCCGCCCGGCCAGAATGGCGTTGATCACCTCTTCCTGCCCCTCGCGGAATCCCGCATGGCCGAGGGCTGCGAGCGCTTGGTCAGGGCCGGTCTGGGTCTCGGAGAGAGAGGCGGTGGCGGACAAGGGCCCTGACTTTCGGTTGGGACTGAGAACTTTATCTTCCAGCGTTGAGATGATTCGCCCCTACCGGGGGAGATTGACGCGCGAGGACTCGCCCCTGAAAAAGACAACCGAATCACAAAGACCACACCCGCAGGAGCTGCCATGATTGCCCCCTCTCCGATCCAGATCGATCCGGCCCTTTTCGGCGAGGACGCCATCGCGCCGCAGACAGCCGCCCTCAATGATGCCGTTGAGAAAATGCTGTCGGAGCTGCCGACCATCATGGAAGTTGGACCGGAGAAAGTACGCGCCCGGCGGCGCGAAGGAACAGGCGGGCCGCTCGATGTGCAGCCCGCGCATGAAATCGCCAGATGGGAGACGGCAAGTGACGGCGAGCGGGAGGTCCCGGTACGGATCTTCCATCCCGGCGGCGATCTCAAAGGGTTCTATCTGCATATTCATGGCGGCGGCTGGACGCTTGGGTCCGCGGACGCACAGGACCAGACCCTCGCGGCGCTCGCCCAGAAACTTTCCATCGGGATCGCCAGTGTCGAATACCGTCTGGCCCCGGAGCACCCCTGGCCCGCGCCTGCGGATGACTGTGAGACGGCAGCCTTGTGGCTAATGCGTGAGGCGGAAAACCTCTTCGGCACAAAGAAAGTTGTGATTGGCGGGGAAAGCGCCGGAGGGCATCTATCTGCCGTCACCATCCTGCGCCTGCGGGACCGGCATGGCATGATGCCCTTTGCAGGCGCCAATCTGATCTATGGCAATTATGACCTCAGCGCCCTGCCCTCCATGCGAAACTGGGGCGAGCGCAATCTGATCCTCAATACACCCATCGTCTATTACTTCCGGGATCAGTTCCTGCCGCCGGACCGTTTCAGCGAAGCTGATTACCGCGACCCGGAGATCTCTCCCATGTACAAAGACCTGAACGGTCTGTGCCCGGCGCTTTTCACGATTGGCACGATGGATCCTCTGCTCGATGACAGCCTGATCATGTCCGCCAAATGGCTGGCGGCCGGGAACCCATCCGAGCTGGCGATCTATCCCGGCGGCATCCATGTCTTTGACATGTTCCCCGACCTCGGCATCGCGAAAGAGGCCAATGCGCGCATGGCCGAGTTTATTTCGGACGCCCTCGCGGCCGCTTAATCGGGCGCGTCCGTTTCCTCTGCCAGCTGACGAATTGCTGCGAGGAGATCCGCCTTGGGCAGCGCCCCCTCGAACCCCGCGGCTTCATTGATGATGAAGCCGGGCACACCGGCAAGCCCGCCCCCGCGCAGCTCTGCTGCCTCCTGCCGGACGGCATGGCGATCCTCTGACGTGGCGAGCCGCTGGCGGATTTCGTCCTCATCGAGCCCGGCGGCGCTGGCGATCTGGGCCAGCACATCGGGTCGGCTGACATCCTCGCCATGCTGCCAATAAGCCTCGAACAGCCCGGCCACCACCTCATGTGCGAGCCCTTCCTCGGCTGCCCACCGAATCAGCCGGTGCGAATCAGTCGTGTCAGGCAGCCGCGAGGGGGTTTCGGGGTCAAAGGACAGGCCGACATCCTGCATTGCATCAACCAGCGCCTTTTTCGACGCGAGACGCACTGCCGGATCGGGAAATTTGCGCGCCAAGGTTGATTCGCGGTCCCTTCCTTCCGGCGGGCACTCGGGATCGAGGCGATATGGACGAAAACGCACGTCTAACGTGTAATCAAATGAAAGGGCCATTAGGGCCCAGTCCAAACCCCGAAAACCTATGTAACACCAAGGACATACTACGTCCAAGACGATGTCTAGTGTGAGCTTTTTCCGGGAAGTGGTCATGCGCTATCCCTTTTCTTTCTTGTCATTTTCGGTGATGATTACCCCATAATAGTGAGTGACTTCGATGGGGTAGACACGTTCTGCCTGTATTGCCTGCGATGAGGGAGGCGTGAATGTCGCAACAAGCGGAACAGGTGAAGACCAGCATGGGCGGCTGTGATCATAACGACGAGTCCCTTACGCGGAACGAAAAGCTGGTCGTCGATGTCCTCAGCCGTGAGGATGGACCGATGAAAGCCTATGAACTGCTCGCCGCCCTCAAGGACAAGGGAGTTAAAGCCCCGATGACGGTCTATCGCGCGCTCGACCGGCTCGAAGCCAAGGGCCTGGTCCACAAGCTCGACGGCATCAACGCCTTCGTCATCTGCAATCATGATGAGCCCCACCGCGTCCAGATTTTCCTGATCTGCACCAATTGTTCTCATGTCGAAGAGGTTCGCGAGCATGATGTCGCCAACCTCGACTGGAACACGATCAGCAAGCTCGGCGATCCCATCGGCTTCAAGGCGGAAGCGACGCGGATCGAAGTTCGCGGCACCTGCGCCAAATGCCAGGAAACCTGACGGCTCCTCCTGCCGCTTAGCTGTACCAGCCAGCCTCGTATTCTGCCTCCGCGCCCTCTTCCCATTCTTTCATGGCGGGATGATCGAGCATGGCTTTGTAGTAGGTCTCTGAGGATTGAGGCATGTTCAGCGGCCCAAAGGGGCGTATACGGTACATGACAGGCGCATAGAACGCATCGGCGATCGTGAACTCCCCGAAGAGATATGGCCCCTCCCCGCCGAATTTGTCGATCGTCTCATCCCAGAGGTCGAAGATACGATTGAGATCATTCTGCACGGCTTGAGGGACAAGGACACCTGCATCTTTCGTGATGGCATCCATGGGCCAGATCGTGCGCAGGTTTGAAAAGCCCGCATGCATTTCTGCAGTGATCGTTCTTGCATGAGCCCGCGCCACGCGGTCTTCCGGCCAGAGCGCATTTTCGGGATGTTGTTCCGCGAGGTATTCAGCAATGGCGAGACTGTCCCAGATGGTAAGGTCGCCATCCTTCAGCACAGGGACCAGCCCAGCCGGTGAATGCGCAAGGATCTGCTCGCGTGTATCCTTTTGCCGGAACCTGACATTTGCTTCCGTAAACGGAATATCGAATGCCTTCATCAGAAGCCATGGCCGGAGCGACCAGGAGGACAGCGCCTTGTTGCCGATAACGAGCGTGTAACTCATTCTACCTCTCCCTTGAGAAAAGCTGCGATCCATTTGCCCATCAGGGCACGATCGGTGTGATGGCTGAAGCCTGCCCGTGCAAGCGCAACCCGCTCGGCCGGGATGATATTTTCTCTTATCGCCAGCAGTGCTTCTGCAAACTCATGATCAAACTCAGGATGCATCTGAAAAGACAGCATGCGTCCTTGCCTATATCGGATGACCCCGTTCGGACAGAAGGCGGAGCCGCCGATCCGCTCGGCCTCTTCCGGGAGGGAGACGACCTGATCCTGATGCGAGACGACGCATGCGATGCGCGCAGGATCACCGGGCGCACGCGCCGCGTCGGTCAGCTCATATGTGTGCACGCCTACCCCCCAGCCAAACGCCGATTTCTCAACCCGCCCGCCCATGGCATGCGCCATCAACTGGTGACCAAAGCAGATCCCGATGACAGGCTTACCCGAAGACGCCCAGTCGCGGACGGCATCTGCGAGCGGCGCGATCCAGGGTAGATCCTCATAAACTCCCGCTGGTGAGCCCGTGATCAGAAGGGCATCCCCCTCATCCGGGGCCGGCGCCTGATCTCCGCTGAAAACACGAGCCACGCTGGCGTCGACATCGAGACCCGCCTTGGACAGCATCGCCACCATCATGTCGGGATAGTGGTTATGCGTCGCGGGCAGGTCCATTGGCGGAATGCCGGTTTCGGCAATGACGAGCTTCATGATAGGTATTTCTCCCGGCGGCGTAGAACGCCGTCCCTGCCGCAAACTGAGGAGCCCGTCGATGGCTGAACACATTCTGGAAACGCTGGAAAGCGGTGTCCTTCATCTGCGCTTCAACAGGGAAGATAAAAAGAACGCCATCACGAATGAGATGTATGCGGCGCTTGCTTCAGGCTTCGCGCGGGCCGCCGAGGATGACGACGTCCGCGCGGTCATGCTGGAGGGCGGAGACGAGATCTTCACGGCCGGCAATGACCTCTCCGCCTTCGCAGGCGCACCGAACCTGACAGGCGATGAGAAGCCGCCCGTCTGGCAGTTCATCGAGAATGTCGCTAACTGCCCTGTCCCGGTCGTCGCTGCCGTCAGCGGGCTTGCCATCGGCATTGGCTCGACGATCCTGCTTCATTGCGATCTGGTCTATGCGGATGATTCCGCCGTCTTCCACATGCCCTTCACGGATCTCGCGACCGTACCGGAAGCAGGTGCAAGCTATATCCTGCCGCGCCGGTTCGGACGGCAGATCGCCGGTGAATTCCTGCTTCTGTCGGAGAAAGTCAGTGCCCGGCGGGCCTATGACATGGGGCTCGTCAACGAAGTCATCCAGGGCGATGTGCGCCTGCACGCGAAACTTGTCGCGGAGCGGCTGGCCGAGAAGCCGCCGAAAGCGCTGCAAAAAGCCAAGGCGCTCATGTTCGGCAAACAGAAGGCCCTGCACGAGCATATCCCGGTTGAGATGGAGGCCTTCGCCAAATGTCTTCAGTCGGAGGAAATGCAGGCCGTCATCATGAAGATGATGATGAAGAAATGACGGCCTGCTAATTTGCGATCTATTTGATTTCGAAAGTCACGCTAACACTGGCGGAAAGAGAACTCTCGCCAGCCTCAATCGGCGTTGCAGAATCAGCCGCTTCCATCCGGGCCATGGCAACAGGCCGCGGCCGTGAATAGCCCGACACAGACAGGGTCATCACCCGGCCGAGTGTGACGCCAGCTTCGTCCGCGACGATCTCTGCTGTTTTGCGGGCTTCACGAACGGCGGCGCGTTTGGCTTCTTCTTCCAGCTCTGTCTGGTCCTGGAAACCGAATTGCAGGCCACCCAGATTATTGGCCCCTGCCGAAACGGCGGCATCGATCGTCGCGCCGACCTTGTCGATATCCCGCAGGCGGACAGACAGTGAATTGTTCACAGAATAGCCGACGATCTTGCGCTCATCGGACGTGCTCGAATTCCGGTTATAGGGCGCATAGACGGGATTAAGGGAAAAGTTCGAGGTCTGCATATCCCGGGCCGCAATGCCCAGTTCCCGCAGCCTGTTGCGCACAGCCGTCATTGCCTCGGCATTGGCTTCCATCGCCTCACCAGCCGTCTTGCCCTCGGCGACCACGCCGAACTGCATCATCGCTAGGTCAGGGGTTCCATATGCCTGGCCTTCACCGCTGACGGACAGCGTGCGGGGGGCTTCGGCGGATTGATCCTGAGCATCGGCGTCAGAACAGGCCATCACCATCACCGGCAACAGCAGGAAAGCAAGCATACGCATAAAGTGGTTCTCCCATGGTCATGCCCTGCTCCTATCATGCAGCCTTGTGACGGCAATTGGGCAGGATCATATCTTTTGGTCCATGTCGGCGGCGGCATTCCCGCAGCAGGCACCGACAGGTTTCGCCGGCACCCCGGCAACCGTGCAGTAAGGTTTGACGCTTTCAAGGACGACCGAGCCTGCCGCGATCTTCGCGCCGTCACCGATCTGGATGTTCCCTAGCACCTTGGCCCCGGCAGAGATCAGAACGCCATTGCCGACTTTCGGGTGACGGTCATCGAGATCCTTGCCCGTCCCGCCGAGCGTGACATCATGCAGCATACTGACATTATCGCCGACCCGCGCTGTCTCGCCGATCACGATGCCATGCGCATGGTCGAGAAACAGCCCCTGCCCCAGATGGGCGGCGGGGTGGATATCAATCGTCCACAGCTCCGACATGCGCGACTGGAGATAAAGCGCGAGCGAATTGCGCCCCTCCAGCCACAGCGTGTTCGCGATGCGCTGCGACTGGATGGCATGAAAGCCTTTGAAATAAAGGAAGGGCTGGACGTAATCCCGGCAGGCCGGATCGCGCTCGAAATAGGCATTGATGTCGGCAACGGCGGCATCGACCAGCTCGTCATGCTCTTCATAGGCATTGGTCGCGACTTCCCGCCACTGCATCGCGCTCATCTGAGCGTCAGCCAGCTTCTCGGCAAGCCGATAGCTGAGCGCAGCGGAGAAGCTGCCATGGTGCAGGATCGTTGCGTTCAGGAAGGACGCGAGCACGGGCTCGGACGCCGCAGCCGTTGCCGCCTCCAGCCGCATTCGCGACCAGATCGAGTCAATCGCCACGGGGAAAATCACCGGCGCTTCGCTTTTGGTCTGAGCTGACATCAGAGCCCTCTCCATATCATGTCGAAACGCCGGGAAGGCCCTTCAGTGCTGACAAGATGAGGTCTCTTGGCCGCTCGGGCAAGAGGGCCAATTGTGCTTTAAGAACAGCTCGTTCGACCATCAGTATTGTTAAGGCGTCGGTGACCTCTCCGGCCAGGATTTCCGCGATCAGGACGCTGAGCGGAATACGGCGCTGTTCAAGGATTTCGTCCGCATCTGGGGCAGCCTTTCCCGCCTCAAGCCCCCAGGCAAGATAGTAATAGGCATATTCATCGGTCACGGAATTGGAGAGCTGCGCTTCACCCAGTGGCAGAATATGCTCGGCTGTCAGCCCCGTTTCTTCGCGGAGCTCGCGCAGCGCAGCCGCCTCAGGCGCCTCTCCTTTCGGGCAGCCGCCTTCGGGCAGCTCCCATGAATAGGCATCGAACGCGAAGCGGTGCTGGCCGACGAGCATGGTCGTGCCGTCCTCAAAAAGCGGCAGAACGCCCGTCGCCAGATTGGCAAAACGGACGATCCCGTAAATGCCGTCACTACCGTCCGGCCGCGTCACCTCATTGTGCTCAACCCGGATCCACGGATTTTCGTAGCCCGTGGTAAAGTCATTGATCTGCCATGGACCGTTTTGACGGCTCATTCGGCATTTTCCGGCGTGAGGCGAACTGGCAGCGGCATCTGGCAGAGGTCGATATAGCCCGGGCGGTAATAGAAAAACTCCGATGCCCGCGCAGACCGCGCTGTGATCAGCTGGCGGAAGGTTTCGGACGACGTGTCCATATATTCAAGGTCGATGCGATCTTCCGAGGGGATCTCGCTTTCAAGCCGGATGGATTTGATTTCCGTCCAGGTCGCTTCGTCAGCATTAACCCCGCCATCACCGAAATTTCCGCGCGGCAACGCCTGGATCGCATCCATGCCATAAATCACCCGGCCAAAGACGGTGAGGTTCCGGTCAAGATATCGTTGCGGCTGGATCGTGATGTAGAATTCCGTTGAGGCCGTATCGCGTCCGACATCCCGCCCGAACGCGAATGCCCCCGTGCAATGCGCGAGCCAGACCGTTTCGGTTTCAGCGTCACGCCCTGCTGGCATGCCGTCCGTATACCCGGCTTCCGCCGCATAGCCATCGGCAAAGCCAAGCGGCGTGAAGGTAAACCCTTCCGGCGCTGTCTCTTCGAATTCCGCTGTCAGGCTATCCTTTGCGGACCCTTTATCCTTTTCACCGGAGGCGTCACCGCCCTGCGCAACAAAGCCATGCACAACCCGATAGAAATGAAGGCCATCATAGTAATGCTCTCGAGCAAGCGTCTTCACCTGCTCGACATGACCTTGCGCAAGATTTGAGGATAGCCGGACGACGGCTGTGCCTTTCTCCGTCTCGATATAGATGAGCTGATCAGGGTCCGGATCGAGCCAGATCTCCTCGGGCGCCGCCTCCATGATCTCGCCGACGGTAGGCCCGAGTTTCTCCGCCTCATCAGCAGCAAAAAGAGACAAAAGGGCAAGAATGCTCAGCATGGGGATCTAGCTCCGGCTTTCAAGTTGGGATTTGAGATAGGGATGAAGCGGCACGCCCTGGTCTTTCGCCATGGTCATGAGCTGCCAGTAGCCGCGGAAGATATCGGGGATGTGCAGCTCCTCGCCATTCCTGACGAAATAGACGCCGACCCGGCCATTATAGCCCGTGCCGCCGATTTCGGTCCAATACCAGAAATTGCTGGCCCCCAGCTTTCGCCAGCGCACGCCGTCATCATTATATTTGATCTGTAAGCAGACATAGCGATGGAAGGCTGAAATCAGGACGAAGGCAAGGAACAAGCACCCCGCGACACCGAGCGGCAGTAGGACCCAATTCCGAACACTCAAGATGACCCAGCCCGCACCCGCAATCGCAACGCCGCCAGCGACGAGCCCAAAGAGACCCAACATGCGCAAAAGGATCGACGGCTTAACCGGGACAAACCCATCCACACCGGCTTGCGTCTGTCGGCTCAGCCCCGGCACGAAAAACCAGAAGACCGGTATACTGATCAATGCGACCAGTAGAAACGCAATCGTGCGAAATTCTTTCTCCCCCAGAGATTCCAGCACGCCGCTATCCCCTGCCCCTATATGGCTGCACCCCGGTTTCGGGGACATAGAGACCGTCAGGCGGATCGCCGGTCTGATAAAAAACGTCAATCGGAATACCGCCCCTCGGATACCAATAGCCCGAGATCCGCAGCCAGCGGGGCTTCACCGCCGCAATGATGCGCTTGGCGATATCGATGGTGCAGTCTTCATGAAAGGCGCCATGGTTCCGGTACGAACCAAGCAAAAGCTTGAACGACTTTGATTCAACGAGATGCGCATCCGGACAGTAATCGATCACGAGATGCGCAAAATCGGGCTGTCCGGTCACCGGGCAGATCGAGGTGAATTCCGGCGCCACGAAACGGGCGAGATAATTCACATCCGGATGCGGGTTCGGCACGGGATCGAGCTTCGCCTCTTCTGGCGAAGATGGCAGCGCCGCGTCACGGCCAAGAAGGGTGGTTTCAGGGGAATTGGTCATATGAGATACGTCTCGCCTATCCCGGGCCCGCCCGCAAGCTGGCTAGTCGTCGTTCGTCCCGTCCAAAGGCAAAGGATATTCTTCGTAGTTCTCGGGGTCCTGACGCTTGAACATCTTGCTCGCCAGAAAGGCAAAAAGGATCAGGACGGCAACGCCCGCCAGAACAAAGAGCAGCACTGTGGAGGGATCACCGCTTTCGGTACTGGTAGCTGCTGACGCAGCCAGAAGATTAAACAGCATTGAGGCTCTCCTCCTTAGAAAGGCGACCTCAAGCTATACCAGCCGAGCCTTAAAGCCCAGACGATGCTACCGCTTACGAGGGAGAGGGACTGGAATGATCGGTTCGTCCGAAAGCTTCCGGCGCGGCCGGAGCATTTTCGAGGCGACATATGCGGAAAGGATCAACGCCCCGACAAAGGCGAAGATGAAGACCACCGCGCTATCTTCAGACACGGCCTCGTATTGCGCATGGGCGGTCCCCAATTGCGCAGCCAGGACAGCGAATATCATCGCCATCCGCTCTATGCGGGTATCTCGTTTCATCATTCATCTACCGACGTACATATGGGGATGCATATGCCCATCAGCAAGTATGAATGTTGCGCCGCAGCATGAATTTCAGGTGATGAAAAACGCTCCTCATCAGCCCCGAGCGGCGCACCGACTTGAATGCAGTCGCTATGCTCGTGCCGCTCTCGGCAAGCAGGCAGGGCCAGCGGGCTCGAACTGCTTATAGGTCAGAATGAACTCCTGATGCCCCAACTCTTCGGAGGCTGTACGCTTACCGCCCGCAACCGACTTTACGAGCTCGAAAATTTCCGCGCCGACCTCGTCCAGAGTCGTGCGACCTTCAAGGATCGCGCCCGCATCGACATCCATGTCACCGGAAAGTTTTCTGTACGTATCCGGATTAGCGCAGATCTTGATGACCGGCGAAATGGCGGAGCCGACAATCGACCCCCGCCCGGTCGTAAAGAGGGTGACATGCGCCCCGCACGCCATCAGCTCCACAATCTCCGCATTGTCAGAAATATTCGGGAAGCCGAATCTCGGCTCGCCATCGGGCACGACATCCAGAAGGTACAAACCGCCGGACGGCGGATGATCGCCCGGTTTCAAGAGGCCACTAATCGGAGAAGAGCCGGACTTGGCATAAGCGCCCATCGACTTCTCCTCGATGGTCGTTAATCCGCCCTCGGCATTTCCGGGCGCAAAACTACCGAAACCGAGAATACTGTAATAGCGCTCCGCTTTATCGACCGCAGCGACGATCTCCTGACCGAGCTCAGGCGTGACCGCTCTATCCGCCATGATGACCTCGCACCCGATCAGCTCCCCGGTTTCCTCAAAGAGACAGGCGGCCCCTTGCTCAACAAGCCGATCAAAAGCCCGGCCGACCGCCGGGTTGGCGGTAATGCCGCTGGTGCCGTCAGAACCGCCGCAGATGGTGGCAACGACAAGTTCACTGATATCCATCGGCACCGTGTCGATGGCCGATGCTTCACGCAAATGACGGACAGCCTCGACGCCGGTTTCTATCGACGAACGCGTACCACCTGCCTCCTGAATCACAAGCATATCAACCGGCCGGCCCGATTCTTCGATGTATCGTTTCAACGCCGATCGATGGAAACTCTCACACCCAAGAGATACGAGAAGCACGCTTCCGACATTCGGGTGGGTACAGAGGGACTGCATCATGTTGAAGGCGTATTTGTTCGGAAAACAGCCCGGGAACCCTATCAGATGAACATCCGTGTCATTCGCATTCGTCACAATCGCCCGCGCGACGTGATGGGCGCATTCGACCAGATAAGCGACGAGCGTGACATTGCGGATGCCTTTGCGACCGTCCTGACGAGGATACCCTCTCATACATGCCCCTCATCAATTGTATCGCGGTCATGGGTTTTGATATAATCAGACTGAAGATTATGTGAATGTACGATTTCACCAGTGGTGACTTTATCGGTCAGCGACCCTATTGGCGCGCCATGTTTGAGAATCCGCGTACCGGAACTCAAATCCTTTCTGGCAAGCTTATATCCCGTCGACACCATCTTCGTCATGACTATCGCTCGCCCACCCACTTCGATTACATCACCCTCGAGAATTTCACGCTTCACAATCACTACATTATCATCCGGGTGAAGCAGGATAATTTTGTCAGCCAACGGTTGATTATTTAAAGCCATCATACTTTTCCGTCAAAAATTGCGTCTCCACGAGAAGGTCCACTTCCCTCTGCGGATAGCAACACGGCCCATAAAAATGTGGGCTCCATACCTTCTAGCAACCTAACCATTGAATTTTAAACTGAAATTTTCAACCAAAGACTTTGCAGTGAAGATGACCTATCAAGGATAGAAAACTTATTGATGGGAGGAAATAGAATGTGGAAGACCATAACGGCCCTCACAGCCATCACGATACTGACGGCTTGTGGTGGTTCCAAAGACGCATCAAGTTCTCCCGAAGCTGAAGAGCCTCAAAACGCGCAATATACTGTTTCTAAGCTTGGCATTACGGTGACGCCTTCTGCATCAGACGCGGGCATGGTACGGCTGGAAGCCATTTCTGATACGATCTTTCGTGTCACAGCTGCCGCGCCGGGCGATGATTTCCATCGCGCCAAAAGCCTCATGATAGATGGCGATGCCGGATCGGTCCCATTCGAGACTGAGATCGTTGATGGAGCGGTTCGGCTTTCAACCCAAGAACTCACCGCAGCTGTTAGACTTGAAGATGGGAAGGTCACTTTCTTGACGGCTGATGGGGAGGAGCTTCTCGCCGAGAACCCGTCGCGAAATTTTACGCCGACCATCATAGAAGGTAAGGATTTCTTCCGTATCCACCAGACATTCGCATCCGATCCGGATGAAGGGTTTTACGGACTAGGCCAGCACCAGAATGGCCAGATGAATTTCAATGGCGAGGATGTTGAACTTGCCCAGCACAATATCTCTATCGCCATGCCTTTCCTTGTTTCGACGGGCGACTACGGCATTTTGTGGGATAATAATTCGATCACCAGATTCGGTGATCCTCGTCCCTATAAAGGTCTTGGCGAATCCCTGATTGTGAGGGGAGCTGACGGCAGTGAAGGCGGCCTGACCGGCATCTATTTCAAGAATGGCGAGATCGTCGCGGAAACGCGCGAAACTGATCCCGATTATCAGTTCTTGCCACCCAACCAGTTCGAAACTGGACAATCCGTGCGCGATGTGTTCCCGGCGCCACTTGTCACAACCTCACCTGATCTTGTCACCTGGGAAGGATCTATCGAATCTGATGTAGACGGAACGCATAAGTTCAGGGTTTATGGCAGCGATTACGTCAAAGTCTGGGTTGATGGCGAGCTGGTTGTCGACCGCTGGCGCCAGAACTGGAACCCATATTACTTCAACTTCACCGCCTCCATGACCGCAGGAGAACCAATCGACATCAGGGTCGAATGGACCGGAAATGACGGTTATTTCCGTATGCTGCATCTTGACCCGATGGACACCGCTGCAAACAAGCAGCTCTCGCTTTCTTCAGAAGTTGCAGATGTTATCGACTATTACTTCATTCATGGCGAAAACATGGATGACGTCATCGCAGGCTATCGCGAACTGACAGGTAAATCCGTAATGCTGCCGAAATGGGCATACGGTTTTTGGCAAAGTCGCCAACGGTACACCACGCAAACAGAACTCCTCGACGCTCTTCAAGGGTATCGTGATCGGAACATTCCGATCGATAATATCGTTCTGGACTGGTTCTATTGGCCAGAAGATGCCTGGGGGTCTCACGAGTTCGACGCCTCACGTTTCCCTGATCCGAAAGCCATGGTCGAGGCAGTTCACGTCATGAATGCAAGGATCATGATTTCGGTCTGGCCTAAATTTTATCCGACGACCGAGAATTTTAAAGAGCTAGATAAGAAGGGCTATATCTCTCGGGGCAATCTTGACGCAGGCGCCCTCGACTGGGTCGGGCCTGGGTATCTTAATGCCTTCTACGATCCTTATCCTGAAGAAGCCCGGAAGATATTCTGGCGACAGATGCAAGAGAATCTCGATATTCTGGGCTTCGACGCTTGGTGGATGGATGCAACCGAACCCGATATGCACTCCAATCTGGAACATGCCGAACGCGCTAAACGCATGACTTCTAAACGCGGTTCGGGAGAGGAGTATTTCAACTCTTTCGCCCTGCCCAATGCCCGCGCTGTCTATGAAGGAGAGCGCACCGGTGCCGATCCGAACAAACGTGTCTTTATCCTGACCCGTTCCGCTTTTCCCGGCCTTCAACGCTATGGTGCCGCTGCATGGAGTGGCGATATCGTTGCCCGCTGGGACGATCTGCGCGAGCAAATTTCCGCCGGGGTCAATATGAACATGGCGGGGCTCTCAAACTGGACGTTTGATATCGGTGGATTTTCCGTTGAAGCGCGCTACACGACTGAAGACCCTGCCCACCTCGAAGAGTGGCGGGAGCTGAATTTGCGATGGTTCCAGTTCGGATCATTCGCACCACTGTTCCGCAGCCACGGCGAGTATCCTTTCAGGGAGATCTATAACCTCGCAGAAGAGGGCTCGGAAGTTTATGAAAGCCTCGTTTATTACGATCGGCTTCGCTATCAGCTCATGCCCTATATCTATACGATGGGAGCGGATCTCTTCCATGAAGATGGCACGATGATGCGCGGCCTCGTCATGGATTTCGAAAACGACCGCACCAGTTGGGATATAGCTGACCAATATATGTTTGGTGACGCGTTTCTCGTCAGCCCGGTTCATGAATTCAAGGCCCGCACTCGCCGGCTCTATCTGCCCGCTGGGGCCGACTGGTATGACTTTTATACTGGAGAGAATCTGGATGGTGGCCAGTGGATTAAGGCCGCAGCGCCCCTCTCCCGCATGCCGCTGCATGTGAAAGCGGGGTCGATTGTCGCAACGGGACCCGTCATTCAGTACACAGGCGAAAACCCCGACGCACCGATTACGCTTTATATCTATACCGGTGCAGATGGCGAGACGCATCTGTATGAAGATGACGGCACATCATATGACTATGAGAGAGGCGCCTATTCTTCCATACCCCTGCATTGGAATGATGAAACTGGCACACTGACAATTGGTGCGATCACTGGTCCTTTCCGTGTCGCAGAAACGCGTACATTCAATGTGAAATGGGTTGTCTCCGTCGGTCAGGACGGCTTTTCTGAGGATGCAGAGGCTGATGAGACTGTGACATATTCCGGAGAAGAGATCACGATCACTCGCTGACACCGCAATGCTGGAGAGGGCAGGCTTTATTTCGGTCTTGTTCAGGGGAGAGTTTACATCAACCTCCCTCCCTCTTTCAGTCCGGCCAGTGCTGACGCCAGCTCGATCCCTTGTATCTGACAGACTCTATGCCATGAAAGGGAGTTTCAAAAATATAAAGCCCCCCTGACAGTGGGTGTTCACTGAGCACGTCATCAGACAACTCGGTCCGCGCACTCGTGATGATGAGATGGTCAAGCCTCGGCCCACCAAACGCGACACAGGTCGGCTGGGGACATGAAATCTTCAATGACAATTCCAGCTCGCCAGACGGCGAATATCTGTGCACTCTTGAACCGCCCCATAGGGCCGACCAGTAATACCCCTCCGCATCCGTCATACCACCATCTGGAGAGGCGTCTTCGATCGAGAGCCAATCAGCGAACGGCCCCGGCTCGCCGGTGGCCTTGTTAAAACTCGCCCTCGACACTTTCCCTGTCGGCGAGTCAGCAAAGTAAAGCTCACTTCCATCTGGCGACCAGGCCAAGCCATTCGATATCCGTATACCGCCCATTACCGGGACAAGCTTCTCGTCCACATCGACCCGGTAAAGCGTACCGGATGCCAACTCGCCTCCCTCATTTTGTCCTTCCACCATGGAACCAACCCAGAACCGCCCCTGAGGGTCGGTACGGCCATCATTCAGCCGCACCCCCTTCCCTGCAAGTGCATCGGGACGATCAAGCCATTCCGTCCGGCCTGTCTCCGGCTCGAAATAGGCAAGCCCTTCATCAAAGGCCGCGAGCAGGACAGCGTCCGTTCCCTCCACAAAGGAAAAGGCAGTTAGTCGCGCCGGTGTCCTGAAGGACGTGACACCATGATCATCCCAATTGAACCGGTAGAGCCGCATGGACAGAATATCCGCCCACCACACAGTCTGGTCGGAGGCGCGCCAGAGCACGCCTTCGCCAAGTTCGTTGCCGACATCGATGACTTCAATGAGGTCGGACCGGCGCATGCCTACCACCAATATCCGTAGAGGCCGAAAAGCATCAGGGTAATGATGACTGCGCCGATATTAAAACTGGTCCCGGTTCTGAAGCTGATACCCGCCAGATCGACGACTTTCTCCTCGCTTTGCTGTTTTTGAAGGAAGGAGACGACGACACCGATCACCATCGCCAGAAGGAAGACCACGCCGACCCGGTCCATAAACGGCATATCGGGGAAGAGATTTGGCCACAGAGCGGACAGCGCGACGGATGAAATCACGGCCGCAAGGCCGCCAATCTCGGTTGCCCGTTTCCAGAACATGCCAAGCGTGAAGATCGCAACGATGCCGGGGGTCACGAGGCCCGTCCAGTTCTGGATCTTTTGGAAGACCTGATCCGCCGACCCGAGCAATGGAGTCGCCATGAAGAGCGCTGCCACCAGCGCACCAAAACTCACGATACGGCCTGTTGTCACAAGCCGCTGTTCGGAGGCGTTCTTCATAAAGAGCGGTTTCATCAGATCCATCGTGAAGATGGTCGAAATGGAGTTCATCATTGAACCGATCGAAGAGACGATGGCCGCAACGAGCGCTGCGAAAATCAACCCTTTAATACCGACCGGCGCAAAACCCATCATGGTCGGATAGGCCTGATCTGATCGCTCAAAAGCGGGGACTGTTCCATTCGCCACAAGATACGCCGCTGCAATCCCGGGAATGACGATGATGAAAGGCATCAGCATTTTAAGGAAGGCAGCGAACAGGATACCCGACTGCGCTTCCTTGATATCCTTTGCGCCAAGTGCCCGCTGGATGATGTACTGATTAAATCCCCAATAGGATATGTTCATGATCCACATCCCGCCGAGCAATACGCCAATGCCGGGAAGGTTCTTGTATTCAGGATTATCCCGTGAAAGGATCATGTCGAACTTGCCAGGCAGCTCACTCATCAGCACACCAAAACCATCGACCGGACTGCCCGTGCTGCTGATCTGACCAAGCGCGATCCAGCTAATCAGGATACCCCCAAAGACGAGCAGGACTACCTGAATAATATCGGTGAGCGCGACCGCCTTCAGCCCGCCATAAAGTGAATAGGCCGCTGCAAACGCGCCCAGCGCCATCATCCCATGGAACATGGAAAGACCGGTAAGGGTGTTGATGGCCGTCGCGCCAAGCCACATGATGGTGGTGAGGTTCACAACCGTATAAAGAACGATCCAGAAGACACTCATCACATATTTGACTGACGGGCCGAACCGGCTCTCTAGGAATTGCGGCATGGTATAAATGCCGCGCTTGAGGAAAATCGGTAGCGCGAATTTCCCGACAAGAATGAGGGTGATGGCGGCCATCCATTCATAGGAGGCGATGGCCATGCCGACCGCAAAGCCCGACCCCGACATGCCGATGATCTGCTCAGCCGAAATATTGGCAGCGATTAGAGAGGCGCCAATTGCCCACCACGGCAATGCCTTGCCCGCGAGGAAATAATCCTCAGTGTCCTTCTTATGGCCAGCCTTTTCCCGCGATACCAGTGTAGCGATTACCACCAGTGACAAGGCGTAAATGCCCAGCACCACATAATCGAGTGTTTCCAAGCCCATTTCAGCTTCCCCTCTGAATAAACTTTACCGCCTCAACCAAAGCGGCTGTATTTTGTGCAACCTGTTCCGGTGTATCCCCGGGTTTGTAGAGCTCACTACCGATGCCGAAACCTGCGGCGCCTGCATCGAACCATGATTGTATATTGCTGGCCCCGACGCCGCCGACCGCAAGGACGGAGATGTCTTCTGGCAGAACGGCCATCATGGCTTTCAGTCCAACCTCCCCGATCGTTCCTGCCGGGAACAGCTTCAGGAACTCAGCCCCCGCCTCGATGGCCGTAAAGGCATCAGTGGGCGTGAAAATGCCCGGCATTGGAATCATGCCGTGGCCGAGAACTGCTTTTATAATCTCGGGATTGGTATTCGGCGCGACGGCGATCTGACCACCGCAAGCTGCCACACGTTCAGCATCAGACACCGTCAAGACAGTCCCCGCACCGATGATCGCGACCTCGCTGTACCGGGTAGCCAGTTTTTCAATACTCTCAAAAGCGGATGGCGAATTGAGTGGGACTTCGATGATCCCAACGCCGTTTTCGATTAGGGCAGCGGCAACATCTTCCACCTCGGACGGGGTCACGCCGCGGAGGATCGCAACAATCGGCATCTCCGCCATATGCTCTTTGAGCCGATCAACCGGCATGGCTGAGTCCTCCCCGTTGCGCGATCGCCCAGAGACCGGCAGTGGCCGCGAGCTCTGCATCGAGCGTTTGCGCTTTGATATCGAAGGCTTCGAGCGCGACTTCATATCTGCGTTGCAGATGGGGAGCGCCGATCAAGGTGACGCTATCGACGTCACTGCCATCTCTCATGGCCTGCAGGGCGCCTGAGATATCTGCGCCAATGATAAGGCCCGAGAGACGCTCAGCCGCGCTGGTCACATCTTCTGCATCCAGCACTTGCCGTGCCCGGACGGAAAAAATGTCATGGACAAGAGAGCCATTATTCTGGGCTGTTACCACCGCTTCCAGGAAACTGCTGCCCGGCTCAACGCCCAATTCCACATCGATGGGAATGATAACGCCGGATTGTCGGAAGCCCGCGAACAGCTCCCCCGCGACACTAGTCAGAAAGCCGGTGACAATACCGCCCTCAACCCTCACCCATTTCGTGTGCGTACCCGGAATGACCACAAGATGCGCGCCCTCCCGCCGGAGAGGATCGAGTGCCAGCCAGCCGGCAATCTCGGTTTCCTCCCCCCGCATGACATTCGGTGCGCCATCTTCATTGCGGCATGACATACCCGGAACGATGTATATGTGCGCATCCCGGCACTGCATTGAATGGCATTCGAAGAATGGCGTGGACGGACAAGCGACATAAGGAACATCAACCCAGCCAATTGTGGACCCCACCATGCCGGCCAGCAGGATATCTTGCGATATACCCTCATCCAGCCACGGTTCTACCAGATCAAAGACGACACGCTCGAAGTCTTCCCTGTTGATCTTGGCCGCCCCCGGCCCGGAGAGACTGTCCTGTATATTCGGAACGGGGGCCCCTTCATCGCCAGTCATGCGCCAGAGAGTCAGATGCGTGGTGCCCCACATGCCGCAAATGAGATCTCCCGGCACGGACATATCAGACGCGCCCCGTATCAATGATGAAGTGCTGACTGGTGATCATCTCACTGTCATCCGCCGCCAGAAACAGGCCGAGCTTAGCGACATCCGGCGCAAGGATTGTTTTCTTGAGAGGCACAGTGTTTTGCCAGTTCTGAGCCTCTTCATCCGTGTACCAAAGCCGCTTCTGCCGTTCCGTAATCACCCAGCCGGGAAGGATCGCATTCACCCTGATATTGTCTGGCCCGAACTCATTGGCGAGGGATTTCGTCATGCCCAGCAGCGCAGCCTTCGCCGTTGCGTAGCCCGACATGTTCGGTAGGCCGAGCAAGGGCGTAATCGAACTCATGATAATGACTGAGCCGCCACCTGCTTTTTTCAGCTCTGGCACCGCCGCCTGAACGGCAAAGAATGCAGCATCCAGATTGACGGCCATGCAGCCGCGCCATTCCTCCTCAGTCACATCAAGCGCGGCCTGCCTCGTGTCATTGGCGACGTTCGAGACGAGCACATCGAGGCGTCCAGTTGCTTTTGCGAAATCGCTTATTGCCTGCTTGAGCGTCGGCACGTCCGTGACATCGAGCTTGCGAAACCATGGCATAGAAAGTCCTGATGCCTTCATCTGCTCACAGAGCGCATGACCAGCCTCCTCATCGTAATCGACGAACCCGACTGTCATCCCCTGTTGCAAATAAGCTTCCACAAACGCCGCCCCGATGCCGCTTGCCCCGCCCGTGATGAACACGGACTGGTCTTTCAGGCTCGGATATATGGTCAGCGCCGTCATGGTCAGTGCGACTCCCTTTTGACTTCATCGCCGCTTCCGCCAACGAGGAAATCGAGATCACATCCCTTGTTCGCCTGCTGCACATGATTTGTATAAAGATGGACATAGCCGCGTGTGGAATGTTCTGTCGGACCTGCCCATCGCTCACGGCGCTTAGCCAGCTCTTCATCGCTGACGAGCAGTTCCAGCCTCCGGCCCGGGCCATCGAGCAGAATCTCGTCACCCGTTTCAACGAAGGCCAGCGGTCCGCCCGCCTCGGCTTCAGGAGACACATGAAGGACGACCGTCCCGAATGCGGTCCCGCTCATCCTTGCATCAGAAACACGGACCATGTCCCGCACTCCTTTTTTGAGAAGCTTCTCAGGCAGCGGCATGTTGCCGACCTCCGGCATCCCGGGATAGCCTTTGGGCCCACAGCCCTTCAGCAGCAGGACAGAATTTTCATCCACCTCAAGGTCGGGATCATCAATACGCGCCTTGAATTCCTCGATATTCTCGAAGACGACCGCCTTTCCCCGATGCGATAGCAGTTCCTTCGTGGCCGCACTCGGTTTGATCAGTGCACCGTCAGGTGCAAGGTTGCCATGCAGCACCCACATACCCGCATCCTCTTTGATCGGATTATCGAGGCTCGCGATGACTTCCGCATTATAGACGCCCGCACCGTCGAAAATCTCGCCAACGGTTCGTCCTTCGACAGATTTCGCTCCGACATGCAGCCTATCCTTCAGGACATTCATCAACGCAGGCAGACCGCCGGCATAATGTAGATCCTCCATCAGATATTCGCCCGAGGGCTGAATATTGGCGAGCAAGGGAATGCCTTTTCCGACCTTGTCAAAATCCTCAAGCGTGAGCTCCACCCCGACCCTGCCAGCGAGTGCCAGCAGGTGAATCACGGAGTTCGTCGAACCGCCAATCGCGGCATGAACCATGATCGCATTTTCAAAGGCTTCACGAGTGAGAAAACTCGACAGGCGCTGATCGGACTTCACTAATTCGACAATACGCCGCCCACTGATATGGGCCATCGCCTGACGGCGCGCATCAACGGCAGGCAGCGTGCCATTATATGGCATCGCGACACCGAGCGATTCCGCGACAGCCGCAAAGCTCGATGCCGACCCCATCGTATTACAGAAGCCACGAGACCGGGACATGGCCGATTCAGCGGCGAAGAAATCTTCCTTGGTGATCTCCCCCGCCCGGACGGCTTCGGAAAGCCGCCAGACATCAGTTCCCGACCCAATATTCTTCCCACGGAACTTGCCGTTCAGCATCGGCCCTGAGGAAATGACCAGCGTCGGCAGGTCGACACTCGCCGCCCCCATCAACTGGCCGGGCGTGGTCTTGTCGCAGCCGCCGAGGAGCACAACGCCGTCAATCGGGTTCCCCCGGATCGATTCCTCAACCTCCATTGCGAGAAGGTTGCGGAACAGCATGGCGGTGGGCCGCATCTGGGTCTCGCCGAGCGACATGGCCGGAAATTCAAG
This sequence comes from Parvularcula marina, assembly GCF_003399445.1. Lineage (NCBI taxonomy): Bacteria > Pseudomonadati > Pseudomonadota > Alphaproteobacteria > Parvularculales > Parvularculaceae > Parvularcula > Parvularcula marina. Next base: position 949,491 of record NZ_QUQO01000001.1, read on the forward strand.
CGGCAGGCCGCCGGCTTCCCAGACGCCGCGTTTCACATATTCAGCAATCTCCCGGAGATGCGCGTTACATGGCGTCAGCTCCGACCACGTATTACAGATGCCGATCACCGGCCGACCGTCAAAGACATCGTCGGGCAGGCCTTGCGCCTTCATCCAGCTGCGATGAATGAAGCCGTCGCGGTCAAGCTTGCCATAGCTGTGCTGGCTGCGCCGCGGTTTCACAGGCCGTTCGGAATTATCGTCCGCCATATCGTGTCGCTCCGGTCACGGAGAGTTCGTGGCGGCAAGCCTTTCCCGGCCCTCCCCCATCACGTCTCCGCCCCATGTCCTTTGTCTTTTTATCTTCGTTCAAGCGGCCACAGCCTCAGGTATGATGAATAGTACCTAATCACACATTGCCTGTCAGCAGCAACTCATCATCAGGCACTTCCGCATGGCTGCAGAAAATCCATCCATCATCGGCCAGACCGCAGAACCGCAAAAATAGAGGGTTCCAAGGGAGCGGGACATCGGAAAAGTGCAGCCATCATGCGCTTTTACCATCATATGATACTATGGTAGGACCTGAGGACATGACCTATCGGCCTCGAAACATTACCGACCAGATCGTCGACGAGCTCGGCTCCTCCATCGCCACCGGCAAACGTCCCGCGGGGGGCGCCCTGCCGACTGAGCAGCAATTGATCGAGGAATTCGGTGCCAGCCGCACGGTCCTTCGCGAAGCGATGAAAGTGCTATCGGCCAAGGGACTCGTCACCACCCGGCCGCGGCGCGGCACGATCATCGAGCCTGAGACAGAATGGAATTTGGCGGACCCGGACATTCTCAACTGGATGCTCAAGCGCAAGAATGTCCTGCCGCTGATGCTGGAATTCATAGACGTACGGCTGGCTATAGAGCCTGCTGCTGCCGCCCTCGCCGCCCGGCATGGCAGTCTTGAAGCCTATGACCGGATAGAAGCCGCCCTCGCCCGGATGAAGGATGCGACACTCGGGGATGACGATCCCATCCAGTCCGACATCGCCTTTCACGCTGAAATCCTCAAAGCCAGTGATAACCGGTTTTTCTGGAGCCTCCGGCACATGATTGAGGTGGCGCTTAAATTTTCTATCCGTATCACGAATAAACGCAAAGGCGTTGAGCGTGCGAGCTATGACGACCATAAACGGATCTATGACGCGATCTGCGCCCGTGATGCCGGGCAAGCCGAACAGCTGATGCGCGACATGCTGCTAGAAGCCAAAGCCCTTCTTTCAGAGGAAGTGACCCGCCTCGACAGCATGCAGGAAACCATGGCCTGAGTGCTTTATTCTTCCGGGTAGCGATAATCGGCCGAGAAGAAATCAAATCCGCTATGCGCGTTCATACCGTCATAGTCGAAAAAGGCAGCATTCTCCCAATGTGATCCTGTGCCCCAGCGCGTCGAGCATGAATTTGTGACCCAGGCCGGCTCCCAGTAGACAACACCCTGCCCGTCATTCGAAATGACCGTCTGCGTCAGGTCCAGGAGATATTGTTTCTGCCCCTCCAATGTAGCGGGATAGGCGTGGATAAGGGAGTCCTCTCCCAGAATATTCCCCGCTTCATCCTGCCCTTCGAGGGTCCATGGATAGGATGTTTCAACGACGATCACGCCTTTGCCGTATTTATGACGCAGACGGCTGATCGTCTCGCCCATCTCCTCCATATTCTTCGAGGACCATTTGGCGTAATAGCTCATGCCGATGAGGTCAAAATTCTCAAGCCCTGCCGCCATACCGGCCTCGAACCAAGGCTCGATATTCTCCGGCTGTGCAATATGCAGCATAATGAGAGGCGTTTTGCCCGCCTGACGGCCCGCTTCGCGTACGCCCCTGATGCCTGCATTGAGAAGGAGTGCATTGCGTTCCCAGTTGATCCCGGTGTCTTCTGGGACATTCGCGGGCAGCAGGATCTCCGTATTCGTTTCATTCCCGACCTGTACCATTTCAGGCATCAGACCCTGCTTGTTCAAAGTGAGGAGCGTGTCGCGCGTATAGACAAAGACAGCCTCCGCCAGTTCCTCATCGCTTTCGATATCGGCCCAGGCGGCAGGGATAATCTGATCGCCTGGGTCGGCCCAGTCATCCGAGTAGTGAAAATCGAGGAGGACTTCCATGCCTACCACTTGCGACCGGCGGATCGCTTCCGTCACATCAGCCAGTGTCGAATATTCTGTCCAGTCAGGTGTGTGCCACAGACGCAAGCGAACAAGATTGGCGCCTTTCTCGGCAAAGAGCTCGTATGGATCGACCTCCCTTCCATCATCGCGATAGACAGCACCGCAATCCTCCATCTCGTTCACGTATGACAGATCCGCGCCGAGATAGAGTCTGGTCTCCTCGGCTTGCCCGCCACATGAGACGAGGCACAATGCGGAAGAGGCAAGCAAAATAGACCGTATCATGATGTCCTCCTTACGGACGCCGTGCGATATCGCGGGCCACATCTCCTGCGCCGAGCGGCACGAGCCAGAATCCATATTCGTAAGATTGCAGCGGCAGCCGATATTCCTCCAGTGGCCAGAAGCCCCAGCTATTGTCCCCGCCAAGACCCATCTGGGCGAGATCGATATTGAGAGTCGTCACGCCGGTCGGTTTCAGCTCCGCTCCGTGGCGTTGCCCGCCGGGGACGAGTGCCAGATCCTGATTATCAAATGGCAGCGCCGTCACGCTGAGCAGCGGATCGCCAATGACCAGCAGCCCCGCGCCGTCCGCTTCTGTGACAGCGAGCCAACGGATATCGACCTTGTTCCCGGTTTCCTGCGGTCGGGAATAGTCATGGAACTGATCGGCCACGGCGCCCTGATAAAGCCCGATGGCAGCCCCACTCTTCCTGTCTGAATAGGAAGAATGCGGGCCTCGGCCAAACCATTCCACCTGATCAAGCGCGCCTGGCGCCTGCATGGTCATTCCCACACGGTAGAATTCCGGCAGTTTGCCATCTTTCGGTGTCAGGACATTACTCACATGCACCCGGCCATCCGGATGGACGCTATAGATCGTCCGGTAGCCGAGAGCACCGTCGCCGTAACCGGCCTCAACCGTCACATCGACACCGCCATCCTCCCCGCGCGCCGTTTCCATGGACAGGAGCTTGCGGCTCGCGGCCATGTCCTCCCAGATGGCCATTGTCTCGTTGATCCGCCCGCCGACATCATTATCGATGGGTGCCCGCCAGAAATTTGGCACAAGGGGTGTTTTGACAAGCTCACGATCGCTATCGGTGAGGCTGGCCAGCCGGCCACGGCTATCGATCACCAGCGTGACGTCGCCCGCCGTCAAGGTGACGCCCGTATCATTCTCCTCCCGCACCCGAACTGTTCCACCAGCGCGGTCTGCCCGTATCGCCGCCACATTCCAGGGCAGCGCGAATTGCTCCCACGCCACGACATGACCTTCCGGGACGAGCGACTGATAGTCTGCCTTCGCCACAGCCCTGACGGTAAGGAAGTATTCTCTGCCCGGCGAAGGATTCGTCTCCGGAAGCAGTAGAGAGATCACTGCTTCTGCCCCCGCCGGAATATAAGGCGTGTCGATGACACCTTCAGCAACTCTGATCCCATCCTCTTCAATCACCCACGAGAGATCGAGACGGGAGAGGTCTAGAAAATCATGCCGGTTGATGATGGTCAGCTCGCCAGTAGCCGGGTCCGCCATCCTGAAGGCCACAGGTTCCATCACCTTCTTGGCTTCATTGGCATGCGGATTTAATGTCCGGTCAGGCTGGATAAGGCCATTGGCGAGGAAATTACCGTCATTGCGGCCTTCATCATAATCGCCGCCATAGGCCCAATAGGGCGCTCCCTCCTCATCATATTCAAGAAAGGTCTGATCTACCCAGTCCCAGATGAACCCGCCCTGCGCCATGGGTTCCCGCCAGAAGAGATCCCAATATTCTTTGATTCCGCCAAGCGAATTGCCCATCGCATGCGCATATTCAAAGAGGATGATGGCCTTGCCATAATCCTTAGTCAGATAATCCTCAATCTCCGCCACCCGGTCATACATGGGCGTATAAAGATCAAGATAATCGCGGGGGTTGTGAATGCCTGTCGATTGACCTGTCCCCTCGTAGCCGACGATGCGGCTTGGATCGCGTTCTCTCGCGGCGGCGGCCGCATCCTCAAAGGCGACGCCGAGCCCCGCCTCATTGCCCATCGACCACATGATGACGGAGGGGTGGTTCTTGTCCCGCTCGATCATGCGCCCCACCCTCGCAAGGTGCGAATCGTAGAAATAGGGCTTGTTGCCCAGCCAGATATCCGGCCCGCCATTCATATAGGCGTGGCTTTCGAGATTGGCCTCATCGATGACATAGATGCCGTAGAGGTCGGTGAGATCATACCAGTACGGATCGTTCGGGTAATGAGACGTGCGCACCGCATTGATATTGAGTTGCTTCATCAGCTCGATATCACGGGTCATGAGTTCGGGCGTTACAACCCGGCCATTGATGGGATCATGTTCATGACGATTGACGCCGCGCAACATAATGACCTTGCCATTGACCAACAATTGTCCGTCCACCACCTCGATGCGCCGGAAGCCAATTTCCTCCGTCATGGCCTCGATGGTCTCATCATCCTCATTCTTCAGCTCAATGAGGAGATGATAAAGATGCGGCATCTCCGCCGACCATGCCGCGATATCGGCAATCTCGGCCGCAAAACTCGCCTTACCATCCGTGGGCGATGCTTCACCGCTGGCGAGGGTCGCCCCGCCCCGCGAGAGCGTATAGGTGACAGCGTACCCCTCTCCGCCGCCAGTTACATCGATATCGAGATCGAGGACTCCGGCGCTCATGTCATCGGATAGAGACGTCCGCGCAAAGACATCGCGAAGATGGGTTTCGGGCTGGGCAAAAAGATGCACGCTGCGCTCAAGCCCCGAAATCGACCAAAAATCCTGGTCCTCGAGATATGTCCCGCTCGACCACTGGAAGACCTGTGCCGCAATCATATTGGTTCCCGGGCGGACATAATCCGTTACGTCGAATTCTGCCGGGAGTTTTGAATCTTCGCTATAGCCGACAAAGGCGCCATTCACCCAGAGATAGAGCGCGGAATTCGCTGCACCAAAGCGCAGATAAACCCGCCGTCCGTCCCAGCTTTCGGGGATATCCACCTCCCGCCGATAGGAGCCGACCGGATTGTCATTCTCCGGCACGATAGGCTCATTGGCCCCGAAGACATAATCCGCATTCACATAATGCGGCTTTCCATATCCGCGGCGCTCCCAGTTGGAGGGCACATCGATCGTGTCCCAGCCGCTGACATCAAAGTCCGGCGCCTCGAACCCCGCTGGCCGACCCGCCGGGTTCGGAGCGAAGTGGAAAGACCAGTCGCCATCCAGACTTTTAAAATAGGCGGATGCGGACGGATCCCCCGCCTCTGCGAGGTCAACACTCTCAAATGGGATGAAATAGGCGCGCGCGGACTGCCGGTTGATCTCGATGATTTCGGGGTCTTTCCAAGCATCCGGATTGAATACGGCGGCTTCCGCTACCTTCATCTCTTCGGCACCGGACGTCTCCGATTTTTCCCCGCAAGCTGTCACCAGACACATCGCCCCGACAAGGGCGGCAAGCCCCCGGCGCGTTTCTCCCTGTCGCATGAGTACACCTCATTTTTGAGGCTTTCATACGATTTATCATACCAGAAGACAATCTGGCGAACTGCACTTCACTCGTGCGGTTCCGACCCTAGCCCGGTCTATATTCCTTCGACTTGAAGGAAAGATGCGAGACAGCAACGGGCGCACCGGACAGCTTCCGGATATTCGCCCAGGTCTGCTTGTAATTCGGGATGACGAGTTCGTTGACGCCATTATTGATGACATTGCCCTGCTGACCGGTAGGATAGCCGAACAGCATGAAACTCTCCCCGCGCCGAGCGGTCTCCGTGGGATAGACCATGGCCTGCGTTGCGCCGTCATCATTATAGACCTCGACAAGATCGCCCTTGGTTACACCAAGCTCTGACATATCATCCGGGTGCAGCTCGATAAAAGGATAGGGATAACGGTCGGTGACGAAGTCATTGTCCTGATCGCTAAAGGCATTCTGCCAGACGAGGTTGGACCGGCCATTATTGATGAGGAAGCGGAATTTCCGTTTCTGTTCCTTTTTGCCGGGCGCTTGAAGGCCGCGCCACTCGGTTTCCATGAATGTCGCCCGGCCGTCATCGGTGCTGAACTTCCCATCCGTATAAAGCCGCTTGGTGCCAATGATGCCCTGATCGCCATAGCCGGTGGCTGGTTCTTGAAACCCGTTATTGCCCATCGCGCGGAGGCGGTCATAGGTGACATGCTCCCCGCCACCCGCATGAAGGTGATAGCCATCCATGAAGGCATCTTCCTCCGTCTGCCAATCAAAGACCTCGAACTTCGCCGCCGTCTCGAGCTGGCCGAGCGCTGCGAAGGACTGCCCCATCGCCTGCGCAACACCTGCGGCAATCAGGCAATCGGGCTTCGCTGATCCCGGCGGGTCCATATAGCGCTCGGTGAGGCGCATCCGGCGCTCGCCATTCATCGAGGTGAGGTTCATTTCCCCGCTTTCCGCCGCTGGCAGAATGACATGCGCGGCCTGCCCGATCTGGGAATGAATGATCTCGGCGTTGACGACGAAGAGCCCCCCTTTACCCGTCGCCTCAATAATGGCGTCGATAAGGGACTCGCGCGTGCCGCCGATTGCCTTGTCCATCGCTTCCTTCACGATATTGGTCCGGCGGTTATAAACGCGTTTGAATTCGGCGGCGTTCAGCGTGGTTTTGTAATGATCGCAGGCCCAGACATGGTGTACACGGCCTTTTCCCTTGATGAGGAGATCATCGATATAGGGCGCCGGACGACCGATAAACCCGTCGGAGGGCCGTACATACCCCTCCTGATGCCCACCCAGCCGAACACAGCCGCCGCCCTCGCGGCCAACATTGCCGGTGGCGAGCGCGAGATTTACGAGCGCCGCATTGGTACGGTAATTGTCATTGCCCCAGATGATACCCTTCTCATAGGCGAACATGGTCCTGCGGCGTTTGCCTTCCTTCGGCGCGGCGATCCATTCGGCAGCTTTCCGGATATCGTCCGGCTTGAGCCCAGTGATCGACGCCGCCTCATCGAGACTCATCTGATTGGCCTTAATCGCTTTGTCGAATTCCTTCGTATGCGCCTCAATAAAGGTGCTGTCCGTCCATCCCTGCGCGGCGATATAAGTCAAGAGCGCATTGAGAAGGACAAGGTCCGTCCCCGAATTGAGCTGGAGATGAAGGACATTCTCCGCCCCCGCCTCATGCTCACAGGCATTGACCGTCACCGTCCGGCGCGGATCGACAATGACGATCCGGGCGGGCGCATGCAGCTCGTCCGGCAATTGCGCGCGCTTCTTCGCCATGCTGGCGCCGCGCAGATTGGGCACCCAGTGATTGAGGAAATAATTCGTCTGCGTCTCAAGCGAGTTTGCGCCCGCGACGAAAATCGTGTCCGCGAGTTCAGCATCCTCATAGCAGTTATTGAGCTCCCCCACCCCCATATCGCGGGAGGCATGGACTTCGGAATTATAGGCCGGACGGTTGTGGATACGGCAATGCCGGATCTTCATCGCCTCGAAATAGAGCTTGCCCGTCCCCCACGTATTCTCATAGCCGCCCGCCGAGCCGCCATGATCGAACATGGAGACGAAAAGCTCGTCCTCCCCATACTCAGCGATAATCCGTGCCGTGACGTCAGCCGCAAGGGAAAGCGCGTCATCCCATCCCGTCGGTTGCCAGGTACCGTACCGCCAGACAAGCGGCTCGGTAAGCCGCTGCTGCTGTGTCTGTCGCGCCGTCGAATAGCGGTTCTCCGCTGTCCGGCCACCGCGCGCAGAGCTGAGCCCTCCGTTCACAACGCAACCGTGATCCGGCTTGACGACAAGATGAACATTTCTACCGTCCTGTTTGACAAGATTATACATGGCGGGCGAATACCAGGCATCACTTGCAAGAGGCTGCTGCCCGGATAAATCCGTGGCCATTACATTCTCGCCGGCTGCCTTGCCGCCCTCTTCATTCACTGGCCAGGTAAAGGCGTGATAGCCGCAACCGACAATACAATAGGGGCAGGTGACATTATGCTTCTTTGCCGATGCAGGAATGATAGGCAGGCGGTCGATATGTCGCTTGAAAGCCATGAGTGTATCCTCGGGCGGGCGTTACAATGTGTTGGAGAGGCGGCCGTAGAGGAGCTCATCTATGCCTTCCGCATAGATATCACCCTTATCATCTACCCGCAGGAGGTATTGCGGCAGGTTCTGGCTCGCTTGACCCCAGATCTGCTGGCCACCCGCCTCCGCATCGAAGCGGGAGTAATGGCCCGGGCAATTAAATGATCTGTCTTCCGCATGATAGCTGAGGGGGTAGCCCTGATGCGGGCAGAGAACAGAAAATCCGACCACGTCACCATCTGGCCCCGCGCCGCCCATAACTGGCTGACCGAGCTTTAAAAGCACCCCCGGTGCCGCTTCATCGGGGTAGCTCACATTATGAGGTTCATTGAGCTTGAGCTCCGCCATATTGGCAAGGCGTACCCTCGGATAAGAGAGAATGGCACCGCCTGATGGATTGGCCTTGTTCACATCAGCCTGGGCGGAAGGCGCGCAGGCCGTCGCGGCCGCGCCTACGGTGGCAATGGCTCCCGCCCCCAGAAATTGCCGGCGCCCTTTGTCGATCAGCTTGTCACATCTGCGCATGATCATCCCTTCCTTCAACCCATTGGACCGGGCTGCTTTTTATTTGCCCCAATCACTACAGGAACATTCAAATGAAAAGACCGCACCGATGGAGAAGACCGCCGGATCGGCGCCCAAACTATCCGGTCCCTGCGCCTTGCCGTGGCCGTAATTATTCGCCGTGAAGGCGGCAAGATCGTCATTCCTTGTTTCAGCATAGGCCGCATACAAAGTAAGATAATCAGTCAACGCAAAATCATATCCGAGCGCAAACTGGTTGGCATCGCCGTCGGAGTACTCCGAATCGCTCATCGTATACTGCGCTTTGAACGTATGGCGCCCGTCTACATTCAGGGCGCCGCCTAGCGTAAAACTGTCGCGGTCATTGCCGCTGACACCGCCAATATCCGACTCCGACTGAAAGCCTGCACCAATCACCGAGCCCGAGATATCGATGCCATTCATCGTCGTTTTCGGGAATCTGAACTGCGCGGTCAGGGCAGCAACCGTGTGCTCCTCCAGACTGGAGACCATCGGGGTCGCTTCTGACCAAGCCGCCGCCAAGGACCAGCCATTATTTTTGTACTGCCCTTTAAAAGCAAAGATCTCGTCATCCGCCGTATCGGAGGGAGAAGCAGTATAAAGAACGATCCCGCTGAAGCCGTTGAAATCCGGTGTTTCGTAGGAAACCGTATTGTCCCCGCGTCCGGCATATCCCGTGCCGCCCCAGATATTGCCGAGATCCCCCACCTGGTCGGCAAAGTAATTAACGTCATAGAGCCATTGATTGAGGAGACCCTGCCGACCATATTTCAGTGTACCGAACGCTCCCGTTATACCAATGTAGGAATCACGGGCTCGGGTGAATACATCGCTCGTATCGCCCGGCCCGTTCCCGTCATTACTACCGGCATTTGTCAGATCGATCCCTTGTTCGAACTGGGCGATCACCGCGATCGCATCATTCAGGCGGAATTTTCCGCGCGCGCCGATGCGGGAAGAATTACTGGCAAGACGCGCCGCATCATCCGGGACGTTATCGGCTTGATCCAGAGACAAATGTCCTAGTCCGTATAAGGTAAGATCATATTTCTGATCTTCACCGGCCCAGCTCGTTGCCATCAACGCCACAAAACTGGCAGCCAGCGGCGCCCCTACCTTGATCTTCATGCTATCCCCTAAAGTCGGCCGAACGCGCCACCAGTAAGATGGCACCCTTCACGCTTAACAAAAATACGTCTGATGGTGAAGTTCCATCCGTCTACGATTTATTTCTGCAATTCGAGGATTACGGAAAGGATGAGAAATCCTGTGCAATGCAAAGAAATTCGAGATATCCAGAACATTCCAATCATCGTTCTATAACTGATGATCGAATGCGGCATCGCTCAGACCGCCAATAATACCGCTTTAGAAAATCGGCAGATAGTCGACATATTCGCCCGGAATGCCCTCAGCGGCATGGGGCTGTCGCCGAATAAGAGCATTGGAATTTGCGAATGGCAGCAGAAGCGAGCTGTCTTGATTGCCCGCTGGCGTAATGACCGGCTGACCGGCCTCATTGAGCTTGAATTCTGCACGCAAATAACTCTCGCGCGGCCCGTTTGGTTTTAAGGAGGAAGTCAGTGGTGCCTGCCTAAACACAAAACTCTCTTGCCTCCCCAACATCCGATTGAGCAGTGGCCCGATAAAAAGTATCGCCGTGACCAGCGCTGATGCAGGATTGCCCGGAAGCCCGACGACACGCGCGCTCCCCAGCATACCGTGCCAGACAGGCTTCCCTGGCTTGACCGCCACCTTTTCAAAAAGCATTTCTCCGCCGAGATCCCGAAAGACCTGCTTGACGAAATCTCGATCGCCAACTGACGCGCCACCTATCGGCACGATGAGATCGAAAGCCTTCCCCTTCTCTAGAACAGCAGCAATTGCTTCAGGGTCATCTGCGGCGCATCCAAGATAGTGCGGCTCGCCCCCCCAATTTTTCATCATTGCACTGAGAGAGTAATGATTGGAATTGACGATCTCGCCATTTCGCAAGTTCGAACCGGGCGCCTTTAATTCATCCCCATTGGCAAAGAGCGCCACTCTTGGCCGCCGATAGGCAATGACCGCAGGAAGGTTGGCTGCCGCGAAGAGTGAAGGGTGCAGCGCATGACAGACCACTCCCTTCTCCGCCAAGAGATCACCTTCGTGAAAATCTATGCCGGCAGGCCGGATATTGGCGGGCTTAGGTTGCGACGCAGTGATCGTGATCTGATCACCCGATCTTTCGACATCCTCCTGAATGACGACATGGTCCGCCCCCTCCGGCACGACGCCGCCTGTGAAAATGCGCACCGCTTCTCCCGGCCCGATTGGACGATCAAATGGAGCACCTGCCGCCGCTTCACCGATCACCTCTAGCTGATTGCCGGCACCCATATTCTCCGTGTGCTGGACAGCATAACCATCCATGGCGGAAGCGCGAAACGGTGGTTGCGTCAGTCGGGCATGGACTGGTGAAGAGAGAACGCGCCCCACCACATCACCGACCGGGACTTCTTCTTCACCCAGAGGTCCTGCCCCATCGAGCAGGATATTCAGCGCCTCATCGACACTCAGCATCAGGAAGATGCCTTATCAGTACGGTGATAATCACCCGACTTGCCGCCGGACTTTTCGACCAGCAGGATAGAGCCGATCTCGATCCCCTTATCGACGGCTTTCGCCATATCATAGATGGTCAGGCACGCGATGCTAACCGCAGTGAGGGCCTCCATCTCGACGCCTGTTCGCCCTGTCGTTTTGACGCTTGCCGTCACTTTATATCCGGGCAAGGAGGGTTCAGGTTCCACCTGCACATCCACGCCTGAAATCGGCAGCGGGTGACAAAGCGGGATCAAATCCGCCGTCTTCTTGGCGCCCATGACGCCAGCCAGCTCCGCGATCCGCCTGATATCGCCCTTCTTCACTCCTTCACGAGAGACAAGCTCGAAGGCCGCTTGCGAAAACCGCACACTGCCTTGGGCCACAGCGTGCCTCGCCGTTTCCTCCTTGGCCGTCACATCGACCATGCGGGGACGGCCCTCACTGTCAAAATGCGTGAGATCTTTCGTCATCAGCCTATTTCTCAAGCAGGCGCGGCATCAGCTCGACGAGGTTACACGGCCGGTGCCGGGAATCGAGCTGGAAGGAGATCACCTTGTCCCACCCATCTTTCACCGCACCATTCGAGCCCGGCAGCGCAAAGATGAATGTCCCCTTCGCAACGCCGGCCGTTGCCCGCGACTGAAGCGTTGAGAGCCCCACGGACTGGAAGCTCACCTGATGGAAAATAACTGAGAAGCCTTCGATTTCCTTGTCGAACAGAGGGCGAATGGCCTCTGGCGTGACATCCCTTCCCGTCAGGCCCGTGCCGCCTGTCGAGATGATAACATCGACTTGCGGATCTTCGATCCACGACGTCATGCGTGCACGGATCTGCTCTGCATCATCACGAAGCAGATCACGGTCAGCCAGAACGTGCCCCGCCGCCTCTACTCGCCCGGCCAGAATATCGCCCGAGGTATCATTCTCGCGTGTTCGACTGTCCGTAACGGTCAGTACGGCAATCCTTACAGGAACGAATTCCAGTTCTTCATTGATACCGTGCACGATAACTCCTCATCTCATTCGCTCCAGCGCGCCGCATCATCATGATCTTCAGGACGAGGCTCAATCCACTGATCAATACCCTGACGCGTTTCCTTTTTCCAGAAGAGCGCTTTCGTTTTGAGATAATCCATCAGAAAATCTGTCGCCTCGAATGCCGCCCGGCGGTGCGGAGAAGAGGCAATGACCTGCACAATGGGCGCCCCCGGCTCCATTCGCCCGACACGATGAATGATCAGAATTTCTCCCAGCGGCCAGCGTTGCCCAGCTTCATCACAAGCCGCCTTGATCGATTGCTCGGTCAATCCAGGATAATGTTCCAGGGTCAATGCCTCAACCGGCGCACTTTCATCTTCCTTGCGCACCTTGCCAAGGAAAGTGACGACCGCGCCATTATCTCCAGACTCCGCTTCGAAACTCCGAAGCTCCTCAGCCGGATCAAAAGCGATGGACGTGACGCGGATAGTGGTCTTCATCCGCCACTCACCGGCGGCAGGAAGGCGATTTCATCGCCATCGGTCAGGCGAGGCCCGGTCACATCAAGCACGTCATTGACGGCGATCCGTGTACTTTCTTTGCCCAGCTCGACGGCCAGATCACCGCGCGTTTCCGCGATGAGACTGACGACCTCTTCCACACTCATTTCGGCCTGCGGAAGTTTGAGTGCAAAATCTGGCTCCCCCGCCAGATCGACAAATTTGCCATATAGGACGACCCTCAGCACACCTACCCCCCAGTGACCGACATATGACGGACAACGGCAGGGCGGGTATCATGGCGATCAATATCAAAATCATGCCGCTCAGGCTTACCGATCATGGCGCGATCGAGCACCTCATCAAGCGCATCCTGAGGCGTAGCGCTCCGCAAGGCGGATCGCAGGTCCAGCTTTCCGTCAGAGCCAAGACAGGTATAAATTTCGCCCGTACAGGTCACGCGCACCCGATTGCATCCGGCACAAAAATTATTCGTAAGCGGTGTTATAAATCCAAGGATGCCGCCAGTCTCTTTGACCTTTACATATCGAGCCGGCCCACCAGTTCGAAAATCAAGATCAGTCAGCGTCCAGAGCGCCTTAAGCCGTTCCCTGACAGCCGTCAGCGGCAAATACTGGTCGCTCCGAAGCGTCTCAATATCCCCCAACGGCATGACCTCAATCAAGGTGATATCCATCCCTTTTTCGTGGGACCATTCGATCAGTCGCGGGAGTTCATCCTCATTCGTATCTTTCAGGGCAACGGCGTTGATCTTGACCTTGAGGCCGGCAGCACGTGCCGCCTCAATGCCCTCCATGACCTGATCAAGCGCATCGCGCCGCGAAAGCTTTGCGAAGACTTCCCGATCCAGAGTATCGAGTGAGATATTGACGCGCTTCACACCGATGTCTTTTAACTGCTCAGAATATTTTCCAAGCTGCGTCCCATTGGTCGTCAGCGTCAGCTCATCAAGCTCACCGGCGCTCACTCGCTCCCCAAGCATTGTCATCAGGGTCAGGATGTCACGCCGGACAAGTGGCTCTCCGCCGGTAATTCTAATCTTCCGTACACCACGACGGATGAAGCGGTCGGACAGCATATACAGCTCTTCCAGACTCAGGACATCAGCCTTTGGTAGGAAGGTCATTTTTTCGGCCATGCAGTAAGAGCAGCGCAGGTCACAGCGATCCGTCACTGAGAGACGCAGATAGGTGATCTCGCGCCCGAAGCCGTCTCTTAGCCGCTGTTTTTCTTGGCCTTCTGGCATTTGGCGCCATCCTGTCACCGCTAGAGATCGCAAACTGGCAGGCTACACTGCACTCTTCAAGAGGGCGTGATCAATCGCTCCGCCTGTTCGATATCACTGGAAGTGTTGATGTTAAAGAACGCATGATCCGTATGCCATGTAACGGATTGGCTTCCGCACAGGAACAGAAGTCGCCGGAGCGATGGTGCCTGCTCTCCGTCAAGATTCTCGAATGCGCTTTTAAGCGCATCGCATGCCCAATAAGCAAAGGTCGGGTGAGGTCCTGTCTCGTCTACGGCGTGATAGCTACCACCTGGCCCGTCTAATCGGGTAATCAGATCTTCCGGAAAAAACGGGCAGTCGACCGGCACGGTATAAAACCCATCTGCCTCAGGATAATTTTCCTGCACAAATGACAGTATCGCAGACAATCCCGCAGCGGGGCCCTGAATGCCGCTCTCCTCGTCCGGAATTGCGGACACGCCCAACCCATAATCATGTGGGCCGGAGATGAGTATCAGACTGTCCTGCGGGGTCAGCCGTTCTGTGACATGCTCAATCATCCGCTTTCCACCCAGAATGATCTCGCCTTTATCCCTGTACCCCATACGTGAACCTCGGCCACCAGCAAGGATCACGACGATATTGTCTTGGGGGGAAGTCATCAGAGGGTTGCCGTCCGGTAGAGGCGAATCCGCAAAGGGCCGTGCGGCACGGGCGGGCCAATCTCACTGAAGGGCAGACCGGTTGCTTTGGCGAGGCGCTCCTCACTGGTGATGATCCCCGCGCGCCATCCTGAGAACTCCTCTTTCAGGCGCCTTCCAAGGGTCTGATAAAGAGATGAAAGCGCATGTCCCTCCCCGATCCTAGCGCCATAAGGCGGATTGACGAGTACCAACCCCGCCGGTCCTTCCGGGCACTCAAGATTACTGATATTCTGCTTGTTAAAAGAAGTGATGCTTGAAAGGCCCGCCCGCTCGGCATTGGATGTTGAGGCTGCAACCACCCCTTCGTCGCGATCATATCCCCTGAACCTTTGATCAGAAACGATCTCCGCAGAAGCTATCTCTTGCTTCATCTGTCCCCAGAGTGAGGGATCAAATCCTCGCAAATTTTCGAACGCAAATGATCGGCCGCGGCCCGGCGCGAGCCCCTTCGCAATTTCCGCAGCCTCAAGCACAATTGTGCCTGAGCCGCACATTGGGTCGAGCACAGGCTCTGCGCCATTGTACCCGCATGCGCGCAGGAAAAGCGCAGCCTGCGTTTCGCGCAATGGCGCCTTACCGACATCATGCTTATATCCGCGTTTGTGTAAAAGTTCACCGGATGTATCGATACTCACCGTACAGATATTCTGATCAATGCGGACAAAGACCCTCAAATCATCAACATCACCTCGCACCGCCGCCGTTGCGAGCCGTAATGATTTTTCGATCCGTTCTGCGGCGGCCCCTGAGTGATAAATCCGCGATTTCCGGCAAGTGGCCTCGACCCTGACGCGTCGGCCATCTGGAATGAACTCGGCCCAGGGGAGTTGCCGGGAGCGCTTGTCGAGCTGGGCGAGGTGTTCTGCCCTGAATGCGCCAATCCGGACGAGGACCCGGCCCGCACCGCGCAGCAACAGATTTGCCCGCCAGACATCCGGCCAGCCGCCCTCAAACGAGATACCGCCCGGCTGCGCTTTTGCTGCGGTCCAGCCGAGCTCCCGGACTTCATCCAGCAAGAGCGGCTCAAGTCCGGGCTGTACGGTTGCGAAGATGTCTAGACGACCAGATGTTGCCATCGGCATTCACTAGTCGCCTTCTGCGTCGGCGTCGATAGACGGCACAGCCGTCAGAATTTGTATTCGAGTTCGATCGAGAAACGGCGCCCGATCAAATCATAATGCTCCGCCAGAACATTAAGCCCATCGGTGAAGGCGGCAATCTGTGGCGCTTCATCGGTGAGATTGTTGACCGTCGCCGTCAGACGAGCGTTTTCCGATAGCTGGCTGCGCCATGCCAGATCATATGTCGTATAGGTCCCAATTCGCGCCAGATCGACTTCGGATTCAGCCGTCCTGACCTCCCCTCGCCGCTGACCTTGTACGGCAAATTCGTGGCGACCGATATCAAAACCGGCGGAGACTAGTGTGCGGTCTCTCGGATATGCAGCGCTCCCGGTTAGTGTGCCTGCCCAACTTACTTCAGCTTCTAGAATATGCGTATGGAGTGCTGTCGCCCAAACTCTATCGATTGGACCCAGCGAACTCGTCCGCTGGGTCATCCGCGCCTCAAAATCCAGCCCTTTCCATTCCGCCTCATGCTGATTGATCAGCGGGTAGCTATAGGAGACCAGCTCATCATTTGCAGGATTACGGACGATATAGGGTTCTCCCGTCAGAGTGCTCGTGCCGCAATATTCCGATGAAAGATTCACGCTGCCATAGCATTCATCCAGGATATTCACGGCCGGGAGGTCAAAAATTCCCTTGATCATAAGGTCAGTGTAAGAGAGCCGGAGACGGGATCTTCCACCTTCCCACCCGAACAATGCGTGCGGCTCGACAATGAGATCAGTCCGCCAATTATAGTTGGTTTCCGGCTCCAAATCAGGGTTTCCAAGAAACGGAATAGTTACAAGATAGCCACTCGATACGTATCCTGAATTTACGCCTAACGGGCCAACTGCAAGACAGTTCTCAACGATGACGCTCTCTTCACTGGGATCAAGCCCACTGCACGGATCGAAAGCAACACTTCCCTGTCCAGGGGCTTGAAGATAGAGCTCTGATAGATTTGGCGGTCGCTCACCGTAAGACGCAACGCCGCGTAAGGAGAGACCTTCGAGGATCTCCCAATCTGCAAAAGCCTCTGCATTCTCGGACCATCCGCTTACATCCGAATGGACAATACGGCCGCCGCCACCGACGCGGAATTCGCTGATGAACGCTCGATCAGAAATGAGCGGCAGAGTAAAACGGGCAAATAAATCCGTTTGCTCTTCGGTCCCGTCATAGCCGGTGACCCGTGCCAATGTCAGGATATCAGCATTGCTGGACGGTCTGTCCGTATCGACCTCATTATGCCGCCACGAAATGCCCGCTAGCAGCGAAGCTGATTTCCCCCATTTAAGATCAAGCTCGGTTGCGACATCCGCATAAAATTCATGCTCTGTGACCGTCAGTCTGTTGGGCTCAGAAGTCGCCCGAAGATAATCAGCCGCCGCATCCAATCCTCCGGAAAGGAATGGATTGGCAGTCACGCAACCAAGTGTGGCTGCACACAAATCCGGGTCCAGCGCAATTGCCAGCCTAGAGCGGCTGACGAGATTGTACTGGGTCATATCGGTCGTGGTTTGTCCAAAACGATAGTACCCAGAATAAGAAGTCGGACCTTCGGTTCGCTTCTCGCCGCCTGCAATAAATTCTACATAGCTGCGGTCGACTTTGCCCTGCCGGTTGCCGAGAGCCACGAGCCTTTTAGACAGGACGATGCTGTCGACCTGATCACCAGCAAATAATGTAATCTCATCACGGATCGCATCGGGAACGATCGGGCTATCGAGTGAGATCCGGATCCCATCACCTGAAATCGGGTCCGGCCCGCCGGACCCGACAGCAGGAATAGGCGATGTCTGGACATTCGTCCTGCCAAGCCCCAGATGCAGCTCAGCATAAACATCCGTCTGCGGTGTAAGCTCATACTCTATCGCGCCAACGGCAAGAAGGCGTTCATTCGGCAGGATCCGGCTCTGACGGCTCGACCAGTTGTAGAATTGATCAAGCCGGGCTTCATATGGCTCCAATCCGCCGTCTGGCGTCAGGAGCTGGTTGGGAAGAACCTGGCCTGCGGAAATCCGCTGGCCATTATCCAGAACAAGGGCGGCGATAAGACCGTCCGGTGTAATGACACTGCCGGAAAAACCCGGAACGAAATCTGCACCTTCCTCGCTCGTTTTTTGACCATTTATGGCAAATCCGTATGGGGATGAGCTTTCGGCTCGATCAGCTCCCAAAAGCCCCTCTTCGCTTGCGAACTCTACTGCGCCAAAGATGTGCCCTCGTTCACCTGCAAATCCATTGCCCCATTTAAGATAAGCAGACTTCTGCTCAAAATCGCCCTTTTCAGAAAGGCCATAACGAAAGCCCGTCTCCAGGCCATCCGTCTGCGTATCAAGAACCATATTGATCGAACCGGTGACAGCTTCTGGCCCGATCGAAACGGCTTGCGAATAATCAAGGATCTCGACTTGCCGAACAAATTCATGCGGCAAGGTCGTTAGATCGACAGCAAAAACCGTCACATTCCCGCCCGCCATGGGCGTTCTGCGCCGCCCATTGACCAGCACTTGCGTCCGCTCCGGTCCCAGCCCGCGCAAATCTGCTAAGTTAAGGCCGGATGTCGCCCCCAAAAGGGTCGTATTGGCAGATGAAAATGATGCCAAAGTCTGGGGGAGATCGAAGATGACATCGGAGGCTTTGGTTTCTGAAAGAAGCTGTATCGTGTCCTGATCGATTTCAACGACCGATGTTTCGTGCCCTAGCGGCGCCGTCGATGCGGAAACGCCCGTCACAATAATAGTATCGGTGAAATTAGCGGCCGCAAGAACTGGCACGAGAGTGCTTGTCTGAGGCGGTGGCGCGGCTACTTTTTGCGTGATCGCAAATGTCCGCGTCCCAACCGGCTCGAGTTGCAGATCCATCCCGGCCAGAACCTGTTCCAATGCCTGTTTCGGTGTCGCATTCGGATCAATCTCGACCTGCACCTGTTCACGGATCTTTCGACTGTCATAGATAATGACGAGCCCTGCTCTGCGCGCAAGGGAACGGATCGCATCCCTTGCTGTCAGCTGGGTGGCAACGCCTAATTCTGACGTTGTGCTTACATTTGAGTTCGCATTCGAACTCCCATTTGCCTTTATATCTGCCAGTGTATCGGCAACGGCCCAATTGCCTGCAAAGAGGAGCGCCGTGCCGAGTGCAAGATAATGCCTGCCCTTCGTGTTCATTGCCTCACTCCTCGTCCTCTGCCGGCGCAAGGACTATGCGGCCATCATCCTGTGTGACATCCAGAGACATTGCGACACTCAGCCCACGGATTGCAGTTGTCGGATCTGAAAGATCAAACTCACCGGTCACCGGCGCATCCATCATGACACCCGGCGCAAGGACCAGTGGAACAGGGAAATACCGGTTGAGCTCATCAGTCACTTCTACAAGCGGCGTTTCCTCGAAGATGGCCCGACCACTCCGCCAAGAAAGGACGCGTGTCGCATCATAATGTGTCTTGATCGCGCCTTCCCGTTCGGGACCGAAGGAAACGGCCTCTCCCGCGAGCAGTGTCACATGATCGCCTCCAGCGGGCAGAACATCGACAGCGCCTGAGACGACCGACACAGTCGTTTCGCCATTTGATGTCCGGACATTGAAGCTGGTCCCCGTGACGGTAATCCGTCCGTGGTCTGTCAGGACGGAAAATTCCCGGTCAGGTTCACTTGCGACGCTGAAATAGGCTTCGCCCTGCGCCATCGCGACACGGCGTTCCCGATCATCATAACTCACATCGATCGCAGTCGAGGTATTCAGCGTGATGGTGCTGCCATCCACCAGAGGGACAGCCTCACGCTCACCAACAAGGGTTGCATAGTGGCTTTCAAGATATTCAGGCTGGTCCAGGAAGAATGACCAGATGCCAGCGGCGGCAACGAGGCTTGCAGCCATTGCCGCAAATGCCGGCACAAAACTGCGCCGCGGACGGCTTGCCGCTTCCAGCTCATTGAGCTCTGCCTCAAAATGCTCTGCCAGCAGATCTTCACTCAGCTCATCAACTGAGGCAGCGACATGAGTTATCGCCTCATAGGCGGCCGCATGTTCAGGGATTTTCATCCATTCGCTGAAGCGATGCTTCTCCTCAGGCGAAATGTTCCCTGAAAGATTTCGGGCCATCCATGTGACCGCTTGCTCTTCAATCTGATCCGTCTTCGTCATATTCAAATTCGACTTACTCATGTGACCCATCCCGTTTCCGCGACGGGAAACTCACAATATTAGCGTGAGGTGTTTCTTCCGCAGTCGCGCTGCGGAGAGCCGTCAGGGCGGCCATTATATATTTCTCTACGCTGCTCACTGAAACTTTGAGCGCCTCTGCAATCTGGATGTAATTCTTCCCTTCGAAACGGTTCATGACGAATGCGCGGCGCTGGCGCTCTGGCAGCTGCTTGATTGCGGCAAGCGATGCCTTTGCTTCCGCCTTGGCCATCGCAGCGCGTTCGGGTGATGGGGCTTCGCAGGCGACGAATTCGATTTCATTGGCGGCCCCGCCATCGCTGTCGCGAGCGCCTGATGCACGCCAGCGGCCACGAGCCCGAAACTCATTCGCTGCGAGATTTGCCGCTGTCTTGAACAGAAGCGGTTTCAGATTTTCGATGTGGTTATGCTCTGCGTATTTCCAGACGCGCAGATAGGTTTCCTGCGCAAGATCCTGCGCCAGATCCTGATCACCGAATTTTTTCGTTAACCACGACACAAGCAACCGATCGTATCGGCGCAAGCCGCGTTCGGTGGCTTTCCTGTCATGTGCCGTCAAGGTTACCTTGCCGGCTATTTCATCGTCCATCACGCTCACCATCACACCTGCTGTGCTGCAGGCAAATATTGATCCAGCTCCCGATCCGCCGCTTCAGAAATTCCCTCTGCACTTTTCGTGCATTTTCTTTGAGGGGTCGTCCTCTAGCGGTGTCTCAGGAACAGGATCGCTGGTGAACACTGACGATCCTAACCCCAAATTCCAGGCCGGTTCGTTCTGTGCAATTTACGAACCGGCCATTTTTCTACATTGCCCCGAAATCTCTAACGAAGGCAAGCCTGCACTTTTGGCGTCAGGTTCATGCGTTTTCGTGCGGTATATATAGAGACATCAAGCGTGGCAGGATCGGTTCATGAACCTCCCCAAAACCTGATTGTGACGATTTTGCCACATTCCGCCCCACTGTCTGAGCCTCAACTGAGGAAGCGTAGCCTCACCGTGTCCTATTCTCGACAGGCGGGCCGGCGAGGTGCCGGTATTGGATCGTACCGCCTAGTCCAACCATAAAATTGATAGGCGAAACGAGATGAAAATCAGAACTGAAGAAACGGGACGCACCCGCGTCCTGACGATGACGTCTGCCCTGGCGCTCGTCATGGCAGGCTTCATGGCGGCTCCCGCATCCGCACAGGATGATGGTGCGGATGATGATAATGGCGACACAGTCGTCGTCACCGGGTCTCGCGTTGCCAGAGATACATTCACGGCCGAATCCCCCGTGACGGTCATTTCAGGCGAGGCGTTGCAGCTATCTGGCGACCTCGACCTGGGGGAAGTCCTCCGTAAACAGCTGGCTGTCGGCGATGGCGGTTTTACACAGAGCAACGTGCTGTCCGGTGGCGGTGCTCAGTCGGTCGACCTTCGTAGTCTTGGTGCGGACCGTACGCTGAACCTGATCAATGGTCGCCGTGTCGCGTCTTTTGCTGACTCGCTGCAGAACGAAGCTGCGGACCTCAGCTTTATCCCTCAGGCCATGGTCGAACGGATCGAGATCCTTCGTGACGGGGCCTCCGCGGTCTATGGCGCTGACGCTGTCAGCGGTGTGGTGAACATCATCCTCAAGGATAATTTCGAAGGGTTCGAAGTCAGCGGCTTTGCCGGACGAAGCACTTTCGATGACCGCGACCAGTTGCAGGTCCAGGCCGTTCTAGGCACGAACTTCGACCGCGGGAATATCGTTTTTTCGGCTGAGTACAATTACGCCGAACTCGTTCCGCAAACGAACCGTGACTGGGCTGTCCCGACAATCTCCTTTATCGGCGAAGGCAGCCAGACGATTGCCAACGGCTCTTCTGCCCATCCGGGCGGCGCGTTCATCTTCGATACGAATGGCGATGGCGTCTTTAGCATCAACTCGGCATTTGCCGGTGATGACAATTTCTTCTGTACGCTCCCCATTCGTCTCGGCGGTGATGAAATCACCAATGTAGGCCTAAATGGCTGCCCGTCTTTTGCGCCTTCAGCAATCGATGAGCTTCCCGAAGGCCGGTATGACTACGCGCTTGAGCAGTCGATCCTGAACGGCAGCGAAGTCATCAACATTGCGACGACAGGTCATTATGACCTCAATGAGAATGTCAGAGCATTCCTTGAATTCCAGTATTCCGACCGCGAATCTGTAAGCAAGCTGGACGGCAACCCGTTCTTCCAAGGGAATGGGCCTGGCAACTTCCCCAACGTCGATATTCCCGGAACCAACCCCTACAACCCTTATCCGGGTGAAGCTGCTCAGCTTTATCGCCTGCGTCCATCGTCAACGGTCGGCACACGACGTTCCGACATCGATGCTTCCTCCATGCGGATGGTTTTTGGCCTGCAGGGCGAAGATCTGTGGGACAGGTTCAACTGGGAGCTTTCCTATCTCTACTCTGAAGTCGATTCCTCGATTGCCTCACAAGGCATCTTCAATATGCAGCGACTGCAGACGATTGTTGATCCGGCTCTCTGTGCGGCAGACCCTGTCTGCGTGAGCTCTTTGCAGCCGGGCTCTCTCGGTGCCCTTGATGTCTACCGTCCGGGAAATTGGTCTCAATCCGAAATCAACTATTTCGGCTATACGGCTGAGTCCCGTTCTCGCTTCACGCAGGAAGCCGTTTCCGGCTTTATTGGCGGAGACATTTTCGAGCTCCCCGCAGGGCCTCTCGGTGCCGTCATTGGCTTTGATTATCGCGAGGAAACCGTCGACATCAATCCTGACTCCATCACCGAATCCGGCGTCAGTATCGCAAACCAGACGTTTTCAACGAACGGGGCCTTTGACACTTATGAAGTCTTCGGTGAGCTGAACATCCCGCTCCTTAAGGATGTGCCTCTTGTGGACTACCTGTCCCTGAACCTTCAGGGCCGCGCGTTTGAATACTCAAACTTCGGTAGCGATTCTGTCTACAAGGTCGGCGTCAACTGGACTGTCACGGATGAACTTCGGATCCGCAGTACGCTCGGTACTGCCTTCCGTGCACCAACCCTCGTAGATGTCTTCTCGGGCGGGACGGTCGGCTTCTTCTCAATCAATGATCCGTGTAGTGGCACGACGTTAACGGGCCCAGAAGGTACGGCAACGCGCCTTGCCAACTGTGCGTCCGCTGGCCCTCTTGGCGTTCCCATGGGCTATCAGCAACCGGCTCAACAGCTTCCTGTCCTTGGTGGGGGTGACCTTGCAGATGGTACCTTCGATCTTGAGCCAGAACTGGCAGAGACCTTCACTTTTGGTGTGATCTACTCACCGAGCTTCATCAGTGGGCTGCGGGTCTCTGCAGATTACTATGACATCGAAGTCGATAATTTCATTTCGGTGACTGATCTTGAAAACGAGATCCTGGACGTCTGCTATGACAGCCCGAATTTGAGTGATCCGACATGCTCGCTCATCACGCGGGATGCCAATGGCAACCTTCAGAATCTCACTCGGACGCCGATCAACCGGACACCTCCGCTTGAGACGTCCGGCATCGATTGGGCTGTGGACTACAGCTTCAATGCCGGTCCAGGCGTTGCCAGCCTGAGCCATCGCGGGACGTATGTCCTCGAGTTCAGCCTCTTCCCCGGTGAAGGGAATTACGGCGGCGCAACGACAGGCCAAGGTGCCGTTCCAGAATACCGCCTGACAGGTGCTGCGCGTTATGACTGGAACAACATGTTCGGTGAGCTGCGGGCAAACTACACGCCCGAAATGGATGACGTGAATTACGGGGGCGATAACGCTCTTGGTTATGATGTCATCGACAGCCTGCTGATCTTCGACGCCGTCGGCGGTTGGGAAATCGATGACAGCACCAAGCTGTCAGTCGGGATCAACAACCTGACGAATGAAGAGCCGCCCTATGCCTTCAACATCGGCGCGAATGCGCTGGTGGGTGTGCATGGCTCGGCAGTGGTTGGGCGGTACTATTTCGCCCGGATCACCAAACGCTTCTGATCCAAGCATCGCCGGGAAAGCCGAGCTTTCCCGGTAAGGATCGCATTATCGTCATCCCTGCCCTCCTGGCAGGGATGACATTTCTGCCTGCCCCCCAATGTGACAATTTTACTACATGTCTGGCCGCATTCATTTGCCGCCCTGAGGGAGAGCTCTTGCCTCGTGTCCTAGCTTTGACGGGCGGACCGGCGGGGTGCCGGTATTGGGGGCGCGTGAGCGCAGCCGGATCGAGCCGTCGCGTCAAACTACAGTCGATAGGCGAAATCATGAGAAAAATGGAATTTGAAGAAGTTGGGCGAAATCGGTTGCTCACGGTGACCTCGCTCATCGCACTTATGGCGGCCGGCACAGCCACCACAGGTGCATGGGCACAGGATACGAGTGGTGATTCAGGGGTAGATACGATCAACGAGGAAGAACTCGATGATCAGGACAGCGGTGATACAGTTGTTGTCACAGGGTCGCGCGTTCGCCGCGATACCTTCACCTCGATCTCGCCACTTCAGGTCATTGATGCGCAAGAGTCACTCGAAGTCGGTCTGATCGACCCTTCGCAGATCCTGCAACAATCTGAGGCGGCATCAGGCCAACAGATCGATTCCACATTCGCTGGTCTCGTCCTATCAAACGGCCCGGGCTCTGAAACCGTCAACCTTCGTGGCCTTGGCGCGAACCGCACTCTGCTCCTCATCAATGGTCGCCGGATGGCACCAGCGGGTGTCGAGGGGGCTCCTTTCGCGCCGTCCATCAACCTCGTCCCCGGCTCACTCGTTCAGCGTTATGACCTCCTTCTTGATGGTGCTTCATCCGTCTACGGTTCTGACGCTGTGGCCGGCGTGGGTAACATCATTCTGCGCAAGGACTTTGAAGGTCTGGAACTTCAGGCATCTGGCGATTACCCGACTGAAGGCGCTGGCCGCGACTACACGCTGAGCGCAGCGTGGGGTAAGAACACAGATCGCGGCTTCTTCGGCCTCGGTGTCGAATATGACTATCAGGAAGAGGTCAAACTTTCTGACCGCGATTTCCTTTCGGGATGCGACCAGGATATCGAAATCACCGAGTCTGGTGAAATTCGCTCTCAGTCAATTGATTTCCAGGTCCGGTATGGCGATCTCGGCCAGTTCTATCCGGCTGAATCCTGTATCCCGGCTTCTCTCGGTCGTCGAATTCGCCGTGTTCCGGGTGGACTGGGCTTTGTCTACTACACCCCTGGCGAAACCAATGTCGGCATTCCGAACTTCTCGGAAGACTCTCAATACTCTGTACCCATCGATGGTGATGGAGATGGCGTAACCGATGTTGTCTATCTCGACTATTCCCCGAACGGCGTCCTGAACAACAACTCGTTTATCAACGAGCAAAAGCGTTTCTCTGGGATGGCCTATGGCGAGTACACCTTCGAAGGCGATATGAATATCACGCCGTTCTTCGAAGCGATGTATGTGAAGAATGAAATTTTCCAGGACTCAGGTGCATCACAGCTGTTCACCGTCGTTCCGGCATTGAACCCATTCAACCCATGTAACCCGAACCAGCCGAACGGTGTGGATTGCGGTCTGGCAGCTGACAGTCTGCTGACGAACCCGAACTATATCGAGAGCTTCCGTCGCTACTACTTTGATGGTCGCGGTGGCGGTACGCCGGGCTGCTTTGGCTTGTCACGAGATGCTTGTACGCCCGCAGCCTTTGGCCTCCTCAATGGACCGCTCGGGCCTCAACAAGCCGGTGGCGGCGTGGTCGTTGAAGGCGACCGTGACATCACCGAGGTCGATATCTGGCAAGCCCGCCTCGTCGGCGGTGTTCGTGCGGACCTTCCGTTCATGAGCTTTGCGACACTGAATGATTGGGCACTGGAAGCATCATATAGCTATACAAAGTCAGATGGTGATTCTTCCCGCCCGGGCATCCGTGATGACCGTCTGCACTACGCGCTTGGCTTTGACCCGGTCCAGAGAACAGAGACTGGTGCTCTGGTCGACCTCGTCGCACCGTGTACGCCAATCCTGCTTGGGGATCCGAACGATCCGAGCGATGACACACCGATCACGGTCTCATCTGACGTTGCTGATGGCTGCGTTGCGGTGAACCTTTTCGCGCCCTCGCTTTATGACAGTGTCATTGGCGATTTTGCGACACAGGCAGAACGTGACTATGTCTTCGATACACGTGACTTTAACACTGTATACGAACAAACTGTCTTCAACGCATTCCTGACAGGCAATCTCTTTGAGCTTCCTGCGGGCGACGTGGCAGCAGTGGTTGGTGTCGAATACAGAACTGATAAGCTCGAATCGAACCCGGACGATGTTGCGCGTGACGGGCTGTTCTTTGGCTTCTTCTCTGATGCCGGCGGCGTCGGTGAGAAGTGGACACGAGAAGCATTCGTCGAGCTCGATGTGCCAGTTCTTCAGGGCAAGCCGCTTATCCGTTCACTGGACCTGAACGGCTCAGCGCGCTGGACGGAAGATGAGTTCTATGGTGCTGCCTGGACATACTCTGTCAAAGGGGGCTGGCGTCCATTCGACTCTCTCCTTCTCAAGGCGAGCTTCGGGACATCTTTCCGTGCGCCGAACCTGCGGGAAAACTTCCTGCTTGGGACGACGGGCTTCAACAATGTCACCGACCCTTGTGTGACACCTCAGGCAGCCGTCGGTGTGGATGGTTCCTACAACCCGACACTCGACACACGTGATCCGATCACGCTTCAGAACTGTATGGCTGAAGGCATCGATCCGACGAACTTCTCGCCGGTTCCAGGCAATGTTCAGGTATACAGCACTGAGGTTCAGTCAGGTGGTGCACTCGATCTCAACGAGGAAACCAGTGAATCATTCACGATGGGTGCCGCATTTGAACAGCCTTGGTTCGATGCCTTCGATCTGAACATCAATGTCAACTACTATGACATCGAAATCGAAGATTCAGTCATCAGCCCGACAGCACAGTTCATCCTGAATGACTGCTATTCGAACCCACAGCGGACGAACCTCTCGTCGCCATTCTGTTCACGGATTACGCGTGAGGGGCCTGGCGGTGTCGAACCGGGTCGTCTCGACGTGATCGATCAGGGCTTCATCAACCGTGACAAGGAAACTGTGACGGGCCTCGACTATAATGTTGATCTTGGTTGGGATATGACCATGTGGGATCAACCGGTTGATTTCGGCATTGATGTCCGCGCCAACCAGCTCCTTGAACGCGACAACATTCTTGTTGACGCGGCAGGCGTCGGCACACCCGACAGTTTTGTCGGTGAACCGAGCTTCCCGGAGTGGACTGGCCGGGTCACTCTCCGCGCCGATCTCTCTGACTATCGCTTCACCTGGCAGACCCGTTACGTAGGTGACGTGGAGCAGGACGCGGCTGGCATCGATCCGTTCTCGGATGCTTTCGATAGCCAGGGCACCGGCTTTGTCGGGCACAACTGCGGCGGTCCGACGGTGGGTGACGAGCTTTGCCGTGACGTCGGATTTGCTGACGAGGTATTCTATCACACAGCCTCGATCCGCTATCAGGGTGATACCTGGCGCGTTGTAGCAGGTGTCGAGAACATCTTTGCCACCGAACCGGCTCTCGTGAATGGTGGCGAGTTCCAGGCGAACAACAACGCCGCAATCGGTGCCGGCTATCTTTACGATGGCCGTCAATACTTCCTCACAGTACGGAAGAAATTCTACTAAGAGGTCTCTCCCAGACTCTCTTCCTAGTAGAAGGCCTCGCGGAGAAATCCGCGGGGCCTTTTTCATTAGGTCGCCTCGAACGACACAGCAGCGCGAAAAGCTCACCTGAAGACCCTGAGATGAGATGGCGCATCGAGACGACGTCTACACCTCAGCTCCTCTTCCCCATGGCCGTTCGTGAGGAATCGCAGATTTTCTCTCAGCCCCTCTGGCCTATTGGTTGAACGGGCCTTATAGATCGCCATTCGGAGCGGGTGTGGCGGAACTGGTAGACGCACCAGATTTAGGTTCTGGCGCCGCAAGGTGTGGAGGTTCGAGTCCTCTCACCCGCACCATCTAACCCGGCCTCGCATTTCGCTGCTTGAGGCCGTTTTATTGCGCTATCGCCTTTTGATATTTGAGCGCATGTCCGCATCGAGGCGACCCTCTCGCCTGCAAACTCTCTATTGCTCGTGAACAGTACGCTCAGAAAATGAAATCAGGTTCCATCTCGGGAATATCGAACGGGGCCGGAACATCATCCGGCATCGGGAAATCCACCATAGGATCAGCGAGGTGTGGGATATCAAACCCGTCCGGCCGTTCATCCAGAGGACGCAGTCGTTCTGGATCATCAAACACGAAATCAACCGTATCCGTACTGCCTGTAATCGACTGGAAAGAATAAACAGACCCGCCATTCGGGTTTAGCGAGATGACGTCCGACAGATCGACGAGCGCCTCGCCCGCCCCGAAGATGGTGATGCTGGCGCCCCCATTGATGAAGCTCAATTGAAGGTCATCCGAGTCGCCATCGCCATCGAAATCGCCACCAGCAAAGGCAATCGCATCATCGAGCGCTGCCAGGATCGCATAGGCCGCCCCGGCGCCCAGCGCCTCGCCCTCATAGGTGACCCGGAAGAGAAGCTGGTCGGGCTGGTTGCCATCAAAAGCGGCAATAATATCCGCGCCAAAGTCAGCAGAGATCCCGGTGATCTGGCCGTTTTCTGTATGCACGGTGATATCGAAGAGGAAGCTGTCCGCCCCGCTCTGACCTTCGAGCCAGTCATCGCCCTCGCCACCAGCCAGCGTATCAGAGCCGGACCCGCCATAAAGAATGTCCGCACCCGCATCGCCCAAAAGGATGTCGTTGTCGGTGCCGCCATCGAGTGTGTCATCCCCCTGACCGCCCGAAAGGTGGTCCCAACCGGCATCTCCCATCAGCCAGTCAGCACCTCGCCCACCGTCGAGCGTGTCCGCGTGATCGCCGCCATGAAGCTCGTCGCGATCATCCCAGCCGAAGAGGATATCCTTGCCCGCGCCGCCATAGAGCGTGTCATGACCATGCCCGCCATCGAGCGTGTCCTGACCATTTCCGCCCTCAAGATAGTCCGCGCCCGCGCCGCCACTGATGGCATCGGCGCCCTCTTCACCGAGCAGGATGTCATCGCCGCCGCTGCCCTCGAGCTTGTCGTCGCCCTCTCCGCCGCTCAGGACATCATTGCCGCCCCCGCCATTGAGAAGGTCATCGCCGTTCTCGCCATAGAGATCATCATCGCCGCCGCCGCCCTGCAGGGTATCCCTACCCGTCCCGCCGAAGAGCAGATCCGTTCCCTCGCCGCCATCGAGATAATCCGTATCCGCCCCACCGATCAGCGTGTCATCGCCAGCGCCACCGAACAGTAGGTCGCGACCATCGGCCTCTTCATCCATATAGATGATGCCGATACCGCCGGGCCGGACATAAAGCGGCAGAACAAGGCTGCCGCCATAGAGATAGTCATTGCCGTCATCGCCAAGCAGCGTGTCATGGCCGCTGCCGCCGCGCGCCGTGTCATCCCCTTCGCCGCCGCGGATGTAATCAAGCCCGTCGTCGCCTTGCAGAAGATCGTTGCCCTCATCGCCATAAAGGCTGTCATCCCCGGCGCCGCCTTCAAGATCATCATCGTCGGCGCCCCCGGAAATCAGATCCTCGTCCTGATTGCCGTTGAGGTCGTCTCGGCCAGCGCCCCCAAAGAGCGTGTCATTCCCCGCACTGCCGGAGAGTTTGTCGAGACCTTCCTCCCCATAAAGAATATCATCACCCTTGTCGCCGAAGAGGTCATCATTCCCCTTGCCGCCGACCAGCGTGTCTTCCGCGTTCCCGCCAAGCAGGGTGTCCTTGCCATCGCCGCCGATCAGGTAATCCCGCCCCGCATCACCGCGCAGGAAGTCATCGCCCGCACCCCCGGAAAGATTATCCCGGTCAGCGCCCCCATGAAGCCGGTCGTTGCCCGCGCCGCCACTCAGCGTGTCGTGACCGTTCTGCCCCCAGAGGATGTCGCTGCCATTTCCGCCGATCACGACATCGTCCGCAGCTCCGCCGTCGATCGTGTCGTTGCCGTCTTCCCCGAGAAGATAATCTTCACCGCCCCCACCGGCGATACTGTCCGCCCCTGCGCCGCCACTAACATAGTCCGCCCCCAGACCAGCGCGTAAGGTATCGTCGCCTTCCTGCCCGAAGACTAGATCATGGCCATCGCCAGCTTCGATCAGGTCATTGCCGCCTTCACCGATGATGTTGTCGTCAAGCGCTGTATCCCCGAACAGGATGTCCGCACCATTCTCACCACGGATCGTATCGTCTCCGATGCCGCCGACCGCTGTGTCATCGCCGCTGCCGCCCAGCAGGCTGTCATCACCGGTGAGACCGAGCAGGTAGTCGGAGCCCCCGCGTCCGTCGAAATAGTCATCGCCGAAGGCATTTTCGCCGAG
The DNA here is from genome assembly GCF_003399445.1 of Parvularcula marina. Classification (NCBI taxonomy): domain Bacteria; kingdom Pseudomonadati; phylum Pseudomonadota; class Alphaproteobacteria; order Parvularculales; family Parvularculaceae; genus Parvularcula; species Parvularcula marina. The sequence continues at coordinate 979,961 of NZ_QUQO01000001.1, forward strand.
ACCGGGGAAAAGCTCGGACGTGTCATCGCCAAAGACGAGGCTGCCGCCGGGCGTGCCGACAATGATGGTGACGACGACTTCGCGAAGCGTTCCGCCATCGAGAAAAAAGAAGGTGAACTGGTCGATGCCTTCGAAGCCGGAGAGAGGCACATATTCGAAGGTTCCATCTGGATTGAGAGTCAGCTCACCACGCGATACATCCGTACCCAGAATAACGAATCCGGCAAGGGGGTAGTTTACGTCGCCGCTGACCGTTCCGTTACGGTCCCCGGCATACCAGATCTGACCTGTTGATGGGCTCTCCTCGGCCATCAAAACCCCTGACGCGGCCTGCTTCTCTCTCGCGCGTTACATACACCATCGGCTAAGTCATTGGCAATGAAAGAGAAGTTTAATCGTCAGTTCTCGCTCCAATAGCGTGCAGGGCGTTGGGTATTTTCTGCCATAGGGTGTCAGCTGTCAGTCCGGGGCCATATTGCAAGGACGATTCACCGTGCATCCATGCGCCTGCCCCTGCTGCCGCTTGACTATCAACACCTTGCGCAAGCCAGCCGGCAATGATGCCGGAGAGCACATCGCCCGATCCCGCGGTGGCAAGATAGGGGCTCGAACGCGTGTTGATGACGGGCGTTTTGCCCGGTGCAGAAATGACGGTTGCCGCCCCCTTTAGAAGGACGGTCTGACCGGATTTACGGGCTGCTTCTTCTGCCCTCTCAAGCGGTGATCCGGATACGTCAGAAAACAGCCTTTTGAACTCGCCCTCATGCGGCGTCAGGACCGATCCTTCAGGGCATCCCGCCAACCGCTCCGCCCGTTTCGCCAAAAGCGTGAGAGCATCCGCATCCAACAGGAGAGGCTTGCCCGCCGAAAGCACAGCCCCAAGCCATGCGGCGGCTTTCTCATCCGTCCCCAGCCCCGGACCAATGGCGATGGCCGCAATCTTGTCACTGGCCGCAAAGTCCGCCAGCTCACTTTCGTCGCGAACCGTCCGTAGCATGATCGCATCGATGCTGGCCGCGTAGATATCTGCCGCCTGAGCAGAGACCGCCAGCGTCACGGCACCTGCGCCGGTCACTGCCGCTGCCTTTGCCGTCAGCCTCGCCGCCCCGCCCTGATGACGTGGCCCGCCGACGACCAGCAACCCGCCCCGCGCATATTTATGCGCAGCGGATGGTGGAAGGGGCATGCGATCCCACCAAAGAAGAGGATGGTTCCAGAGGGCGTCCTCCTCCCCTTCGCAGAGATCAAGACCGATATCGGCGACATGAAGCTGACCCGAATAGCAACGTCCCTCGGCCAAAAGGTGACCCGGCTTTGCCGCGCCGAAGGTGACCGTGACATCTGCTTTCAGCGAATCCCCGAGCACTTCCCCTCTTGTCCCGCAGAGGCCGGAGGGAAGATCGACGGCCAGAACCGGTCCGCCGCTCGCAGCCGCCCGACGCAAAACTTCCGCGAGTTTCCCCTCAATCGACCGGGCCAGTCCCGCGCCGAAAAGCGCGTCGACGATCAGGGGCGCGGCGGAAAAATCAGCCTCCTCGAGCGGCACCGGCGTTATGCCTGACGCTTCGCAGGCAAGCTTTGCGTCTCCCTTGAGCGCGCCAGCCGGCCAGTCGCTCGCGATGGTCACGGGCCAGCCCGCCTCTTTCAGGAGGCGCGCGATCACCCAGCCATCCCCGCCGTTATTGCCGGGACCAGCAAGGATCAACACCGGCCGCCGGGGCCAAATCCCGCGCAAAACGGTCACAACGGCCTGCCCGGCGCGCTCCATCAGCACAATCCCGGGCGTCCCGCCCGCAATGGTGCGCGCATCGATCTCAGCCATGTGAGCAGGAAAAATGAGCTGCCGCCCGGATTTTGGAGCTGAATTCATCATGAGTCTCAGCGCATTGCTTCGCCCGGCGGACATATCTAGACTGCGTCCAGTCCAAGCCCAAGGTATCCAAGCATGAAAAAGGTCGAAGCCCTCATCAAACCCTTCAAACTCGATGATGTGAAGGAAGCGCTTCAGGGTCTGGGCCTGAAAGGCATGACCGTGTCCGAAGCCCGCGGTTTTGGCCGTCAGAAGGGGCATACGGAACTTTACCGTGGCGCGGAATATGTCGTTGATTTCCTGCCCAAGCTGAAAATCGAGATCGTTGTCGATGACAATCAGGTCGATGATGTCCTGCGGGCCATTACCGAAGCGGCGCAATCGGGCCGGATCGGGGACGGCAAGATCTTCGTGACGCCAGTCGAGCAGGTTGTCCGCATCCGCACCGGCGAGACGGGCTCCGCCGCCCTCTGATGCCAACTCTCTCATGAACGCTGTGCAGGAACGCTTTGCCGCGTTGCGGCTGGCGCGTTCTCGCGGCATCGGTCCTGTCACCTATCGCCAGCTGGTCCGAAAGTTCGGCTCAGCAGAGGCGGCGATTGCCGAACTCCCCCAATTCCTCGCCGCGAAAAAAGTGCAAGGCCGGATCTCGATTGCACCTGAAACCGAGATCGAGACGGAGCTGTCCGCCATTGACCGCAAAGGGGCCACGCTTCTGGTCCTGGGCGACGAAGCCTATCCCGAGCTTCTGGCGGCCATTGCCGATCCGCCCCCGGTTCTGACCGTTATCGGGGACACAGCCCTTCTGGGCCGGGCAGGCGTTGCGATCGTCGGGGCCCGGAATGCTTCTGCTGCGGGCCGCCGCATGGCCGCCGATCTGGCAGGGGATCTGGGCGATTTCGGCTGGGTCATCACCTCGGGGCTTGCGCGCGGTATCGATGGCGCCGCCCATGAAGCATCCCTCGGCACAGGGACGATTGCTGTTCTCGCAGGCGGGGTCGATAGCATCTACCCGCCGGAACATGCCGAGCTTTATCATGCCATCGCCGCACAGGGCGCTGTCATCTCCGAAATGCGGATGGGACAGACAGCCACCGCGCGGGACTTCCCCAAGCGCAATCGCATTGTCTCCGGGCTGACGCGCGGGGTCGTCGTTGTCGAAGCCGCGGAACGCTCCGGCACGCTGATCACCGCCCGCCTGTCGCTGGAGCAGGGCCGCGATGTCTGCGCCGTGCCCGGCTCGCCGCTTGATCCGCGCTCAGCGGGCACGAACCGTCTTATCCGTCAGGGGGCGGTTCTTGTGAGGCACGCCGATGATGTCATGACGGCCCTCGGCGATATGGAGAAAGCGCCGCCTGCGCCTTTCTTCCAGTTTGAGGAGGACGAGCAGGCTCCCCTCCCCGAGGAAGAACAATCGCGCCTGAAGGACGAGATCATCTCCCTCCTCAGCTTAACGCCGATCCATCGGGACGAGTTGTTGCGGCTGTCTTCAGCCAGCCCTGCTCAGCTGGCGGACATATTGCTGGATCTGGTGCTCTCAGGCACCGCCGATGAGGGCTCAGGCGGCATGTTCACGTTGTCGGCTTCCGCCTGACACGCCGCCATAAAACCGTCGAACGCGGCCCAGAACTGCTCTCTATACTCATCTTTTTCCATCAGCAGCTCATGGCGTGCGCCCGGCACGGTCACCAGCTTGATGAAGGGATATCGTTCTGCCAGCTCATGGTGATGGGTCGGATCGACCGTCTCATCCCAGTCGGCCGAGACGAGGAGAACGGGCGCCTTGATCCCTGATAACGCCCCCGGCGCATCAATGCGCAAATGTGCCGCCATCGCCGCATTAACCCAAGCATAGCGCGGATGCCCGGCCATGGAGTCAGGCTCTTTTAGCTGCAGCTTCTTGAAGCGATCATGGCGGATCGGATCTTGCGTTAGCTTATTGGTCGGAAAATACATGGACTGCTCGGGCGCGACCGAAATCGGCCGCCGGGCCTGCCGGAAGAACAGAGCCGTCCGCGCCATGGTCCGTACAATGAACCTCTTCACTCCACTCGGATAGAGTCGGGTGAAAGGGGCACTGAGCACGACGCCATCGATCGGGCGATCACCTGTTGCGAGCCATTCAAGCGTAATCGTGCCGCCCATGGAGTGCGCCAGCAGGTAATGCGGCGCCGGGAAGTTCGCGACGAAATCGGCAAAGACTTCATCCATATCGCGAACGAATTTGCGGAAATCATCGATCAGCGCACGATCATCATTCATCGCGACACGATGGGAATAGCCCTGCCCGCGCGGATCGCAGATCATCACATTATATTGCTTGTCCCGCAGCTCGGTTGCGACCTCGGCATATTTCTCGATGAACTCCGCCCAGCCGGGCACGACGAGAAATGATCCTTTTGCGTGGTCCAGTTTCGGCAGGGTCGCGATGCGCAGCCGCGCGCCGTCCGCCGCCTCAATGAAATGCGCGGACATTCCCTCCGGTAACGGATTTTCGGGGATTTCAATGAGATGTGCGTCAGACATTTGCTGTCTCCAGGCGGGCCATCACCCCCATATCGCCGCTGATTTTCAACCGGCCGGTAATGAAACTGTTCTGCAGGCGATGACCGCCCTCCGCAAAAAGCTGGCTAAGATCAGGAAAATCAATTCGCCAGAGGCAAAACCGCGTCGCCACCGCTTCGGGCGACTCCGCGCTCACCTTAGGCGGCGCTGTCCTACCATCCACCCAGAAGGCATAATCCGCATCGAGAACTTCGATACGGATCACACCATCAAAGGCTTGCGGGAAGAATTTTCCCGCGGCGGACAGCAATTCCTGATCGACCAACTTACTCAGCCGGCTTCACAAAGCGAAGGGTCATGCGGTCGCTCTCGCCAATGGCAAGATATTTCTCCGCATCAAAACCTTCAGGCGCGTCTTCGCCCTCACGTGGGGTGCGGCTGACTGGCGGCAGGGTCCAAACCCCGAAAGGGTGATCGGCCGTGTCCATCTCATTCGCGTTGATTTCGGATTCTGCATCGAGCACGAAGCCAGCGGCTTCGGCCAGGGCAATGACGGTCGATTGCTTCATGTACCCGGATCTTTTCTGAAGCTCCGTGTCCATTTCCTCGGGCAGGCGGTGGTCAACAACCCCCAGCACACCACCGGGCTTCAGCGCCGCATAAAAGCTCCCAAAAGCTTGATCCGCATACCCGCGCATTTCCCAGTTGTGAACATTGCGGAAGGTCAGGACCATATCAGCCGCGCCCGGCTCGGCCTTGATCCCCTCGCCATCGACAAACGGGATAAGATGCGCATCGCCGAAATCACCAGTCATGTATTTGGTCTTGAAAGCCTCAGCACGCTGCGCAGCGCGCTCACTTGTCGAGGCTTCGAAATCCGCCCCGATATAGGTGCCGCCGCCAAGGCCCACATAAGGGGCGATCACATCCTGATACCAGCCGCCGCCGGGAGTCACCTCGATGACTGTCATCGTCGGCTCAAGCCCGAAGAATTCCAGCGTCTCCGCCGGATGACGATATTGATCGCGCGCTGCTGCATCCGCACGCGCCGGATCGGCGAGCACGGTGGCCAGCGTCACCATGCCGTCATCGTCCATCTCTTCACTCATGGCTTCAGCACCGTCTTCAGCAGGCGCCATCCCATCTTCCATTTCGGCGGCGGGCGTTTCGGCAGGAGTCTCAGCCTCGGACTCTTCACCGCCGCAGCCGGCAAGAGCGAGGGCAAGGACGGATACAGTCACAAATTGAAGGCGCATAAAGGGTCTCCCTGATTCTATACTGCCGGGCCTCTTAACCTTGTCCGGGAAAGAGTACCAAGCTTCTCGGCAAATTCTCGTCAGTTTCGCCTCCCGCCCTCTTGCAACCCCAAAACACAGCTCCAAATTATATCCTGTCGGCGGCAAATGCGCCGGCGCGTCAGGGTTTGTCTTCCTCGCCATTTTGGGAGGGTCAGCGCGGCCAAGGCGCTCAGTTATTGCTCATCAAGGAGAATGACATGCGTAGCTATGATCTCACCCCGTATCTGCGGTCCACTGTGGGTTTTGACCGCCTTTTCAATGACCTCGTCGATAATGCGACCAAACTCGAGACAGGCGGCTATCCGCCCTACAATATCGAGCGCACGGACGAGAACCATTACGAAATCACCATTGCCGTTGCCGGCTTCTCCGAAGACGACCTCGAGCTGGAAGTCATCGACCGTGACCTGCGCGTGACGGGCCGCCGCCCGACCGAAGGCGACGAAACCCGTGAATTCCTGCATCAGGGTATTGCCGGCCGGAACTTCGACCGCCGCTTCCGCCTCGCTGAACATGTGCATGTTGCTGGCGCTGAGCTGAAAAACGGCCTTCTGACCATCTCGCTTGAGCGCGAGATCCCTGAAGCCAAAAAACCCCGGAAAATCGAGATCGGCGCCAAATCCGAAGGCCCGAAAGTGCTGAAAGCCTCGAACGCGGCCTAAGCCTTCTCTTTACCTCCCCATTTCTGCCTTGGCGCCCGGTTCCCCCGGGCGCCTTTTTTCGTCTCACGCGCCCCCGTGTCCCTTCTGGATTTCTGTGCTAAAGAGAGAGGCCCGGGAATGGTGAGGAGGCATGCGTGTCACGTAAGAGTTTGATTTTTGGTGCTTTGCTGGCCGCAACGCTGGCCGGATGTGTGACCACCCCGCCGGCGGCGGAATATGGTGAGATCGTCACGGTGCAGTACGATCCCAACAATTACGACCAGACCCGCACGGCGGCTTCCGCCCAGTCGCAATGCCGCGCCAAGGGCTATGCGACCGCAGTGCCTTACGGCCAGCAGCCGACGACGCGGCAGGGCTGGGCCTACCGCACCTTCGCCTGCATCAGCTGATCAGATCAGAACGACGGCAAGTCAGTCGCCCGCGCCTCATCCAGGTAGCGGGCCGCTGTCACGTTGAGCGCGTCGTCGAGATCGATCATCAGCGGATTGCCGGTCGGAATCTCAACGCCGGTGATATCTTCATCCGAGACGCCAAAGAGCAGCTTCACCAGCGCACGAAGCGAATTGCCGTGCGCGGCGACCAGCAGGTCACCCGATTTCAGCGCCGGGACCATCTCGGCTTCCCAATAGGGTTGCACTCGCTCCAGCGTGATCTTGAGGGATTCCGTTTTCGGCACATCGATCCCGGCATAACGGCGATCCGTCAGGCTGGGGAAAGCCGATGAATCGTCAAGCGGCGGCGGCGGGATGTCATAGCTGCGCCGCCAGATATGGACCTGCTCCTTACCGTGCTTCTCGGCGGTCTCCGCCTTGTCGAGCCCGGTCAGGCCGCCATAATGCCGTTCATTCAGGCGGTAATCCTTGGTCGTCGGCAGCCAGAGGATCCCGGCGGATTCAAGCGCCAGATTGAGGGTCTTGATCGCGCGCGTCTGAACAGAGGTGAAAGCGCGCGCAGGCTCGAAACCTGCTTCGACCATCAGCTCGCCTGCGCGTCTGGCCTCGGCCTCCCCCTTCTCCGTCAGCGGAACGTCAACCCAGCCGGTGAACCGGTTCTCAAGGTTCCACTGGCTCTGGCCGTGACGGATGAGACAAAGCTTCGGCATGGGCAGGTTCCTTTTCGACTTCACTCGCTTCCGATAGCGGCATGCAGGGAGATTGCAAACCGCCCTGCCCACTGACGGCAAGTTGGGCTAGGTTTTGCCGATGAAAATCCGGCATCTGATCCTCCTTGCGCTCACAGCGCTTATCGTCGCCCCGGTCGTTGCCTGCGGCACGGTGCAGCGCGTTGCCGTCCCCGCTGCCGAGCCGCTGATCCCGGCAGGCATGATGCGCCTGCCCGCTGCGGGGGAGGATAAGTTCGTGGTCCTGACGATCGATGATGCGCCCTCTTCGCGGACGCAAGAGATCGTCGATCTGCTCGCCCGGTATGATGCGCGCGCAACATTCTTTGTGCATACGGATCAGATTTCAGAGGATACGCGGCTCGCCCTCTTAGCCGCCATCGAACAAGGCCATGAGCTCGGCAGCCATCTGCCCGCAGACGAGCCTGCCTGGAAAATGAGCGAGGAAGAATTCAGCGCCGCCTTCGCAAAAGCCCATACGGAGCTTGCTACATTCGGAGATGGTGCCCGCCTTTATTTCCGGCCGCCACATGGGATCTACCGCCCTCGCAATATGGACACGTCGCTCACGGCATATGGATATGACCGTCCGTTGGCGGCCCTGGGCATTCAGCGCCGCTATGTGCTTGCGTCCTTTATCCCTTGGGATGCAGGAGGGAACAAGACGAATACGGATGATCCAGACCTCAATGCGAAACGTGCCCGGAAATATGCAGGCCAGCTTGCCCGCAATGTCTATCCCGGCGCGATTGTCGTCTTTCACGATGGCGAGGCCGGCGGACGCGAGGCGCGTCTCGCTGCGACCTTCATCTCCCTTGAAGCCTTTCTCATCGCAATGGACGAGAAAGGCTATGACGTGATCAGCCTGTCACAAGGGATCGACCGGATCAGTCGTCCAGAATGAAGGTCACCTGAAGGCCGACACGGTATTCATCGATCTTGCCGTCCTTGATGGTCATTTTCTGATCCTGCACCCAGGCGCCCTGCACATTGTTGAGGGTCTTGCAGGCGCGTTCGATGCCTTTTTCCGTTGCGTCCTCGAAGCTCTTTTTCGATGCGGCGATGATTTCGGTCACACGGGCAATAGCCATGGATTTCCTCCTTCTGGATTGATGGACCCCGAGCCGAGCGCGTCGGGGATCAAAAGGTCAATGATCGAAAGCAGTTACCGTTCCGGGCGGAGGGACATCTTGCCCGCGCGGCACTTCGCTGCCATGGCATCCTGACCGACATGAGAGGATAACCCATGCTGCCGACCCCTGTTGCCGATCTTGCCGCCAACACGCTCGCTTATGAGATCACACCAAAGGTCAAACCGACGGGCTTTCGCGAATATGATGCGCGCTGGGTTTTCGAAAAAGAAATCAACCTCCTCGGCATTCAGGCCCTTGGCGCCGGGCTCGGCACGCTGATCCATGAGCTGGGTAAACGCCCGGAGATTGTCGTCGGCCATGACTTCCGCGGCTATTCGACCTCGATCAAGCAGGCCCTGACCGTCGGGCTGATGGGCGCCGGGATTACGGTCCATGATATCGGCCTTGCCCTCTCGCCGGTGGCCTATTTCGCGCAGTTTGATCTCGACGTGCCTTGCGTCGCCATGGTCACCGCGAGCCACAACGAGAATGGCTGGACTGGCGTGAAGATGGGCGTTGATGCCCCCCTGACCTTCGGCCCGGACGAGATGGGCCGCCTCAAGGATATTGTCCTGAATGGTCAGTATAAAGCGCGCGAGGGCGGCGGGTATAAATGGGTTGAGGGGATGCGCGAGCGTTACATCGCCGACATCGTCAAGGATGTGAAAATCTCTCGCCCACTGAAAGTCATCGCGGCTTGCGGCAATGGCACGGCCGGCGCCTATGCGCCCGAGGCCCTCTCCCGCATGGGAGTTGAGGTCATCCCGATGGATGCGGAGCTCGATCACACTTTCCCGAAATATAATCCGAACCCTGAAGACATGAAAATGCTTCATGAGATGGAAGCGGCGGTCAAGGAACATGGCGCCGATGTCGCGCTCGGCTTTGATGGTGATGGTGACCGCTGCGGCGTTGTCGATAATGAGGGCGTTGAGATCTTTGCCGACAAGATCGGCGTCATGCTGGCCCGCGACCTCTCCAGCCAGCACGAGAAGGCAACCTTCGTCGTCGATGTCAAATCGACCGGCCTTTTCATGACCGACCCGGTCCTGATCGAGAATGGGGCGACCACGCATTACTGGAAGACCGGCCACTCATATATCAAGCGGCACACGACTGATCTTGATGCCCTCGCAGGGTTTGAGAAGTCCGGGCACTTCTTTTTCCGTGAGCCCTATGGACGGGGCTATGATGATGGCCTCGTCGCCGCTGTGGCGATCCTCAAAATGCTCGACCGCAATCCGGACAAGTCGATGGCGGATCTGCGCCGCGCGCTGCCGACGACCTATCAGTCGCCGACCATGTCGCCGCATTGCGATGACGACAAGAAATACGGCGTCGTTGACCGGATCGTGAAACAGCTTGAAGGCAAGACCGAACTGATCGGCCAGAAAGTCCGTGATGTGAACACCGTCAATGGCGTGCGCATCACTGTCGAGGACGGCACGTGGGGCCTTGTCCGCGCCTCCTCCAACAAGCCCGAGCTTGTCGTCGTGGTCGAAAGCCCGGTCTCCGAGGAGAACCGCAACGCCATGTTCCACGCGATCGAGAAAGTCATGGCCGGCTATCCCGAAATTGGCGAGTTCAACCAGAAGCTCTAAGTCGGCTTTTGCATTTCGGCGCCTTTTGTTTTATCGTTTATCGAACAAAAGGGAGATCGACATGTCACTCGGCAATCTCGCATTGGTGGGGGTGATCATCGCCTTCGCCGTCTATCTGACGCTGATGATCATCGGCATGATCGCAGCCTTCCCTTACGGCATTATCGGCCTTGTCGTCCTCGGCTTCATGGGCCTGCTTCTGATCGGCGTCCTGATGCAGCGCGCCGGCGACAAGGAAGACCGTCATTACGTGGACAATGTGAAGGAATGAGTATGCTCGTCGTCACCACCGAACACCTGCCCGGCTATCGGGTAACGGAATCGCTTGGCCTTGCCCGCGGCAATGTCATCCGTGCAAAGCATGTCGGCAATGACATCATTGCCGGGCTCCGCAATCTCGTCGGCGGCGAAGTCACCGAATACACCAAGCTGATGGCCGAAGCGCGCGAGCAGGCGATGGACCGCATGATCAAACACGCCGAGAGCCAGGGCGCGGATGCCGTCATCGGCATGCGGTTTACGACCTCGCTGATCACGCAAGGCGCCGCTGAGATCCTCGCCTTTGGTACGGCGGTGAAGATCACGGCGGATGCAGGCGGCAGCGGCAATCAAAGCTCGATGATGCGTCGGATCGACTGAACTTCGATTTAGAGGACCATACCATGCGTAGACTGATCTCTTCTGCTTTATGTTTCACGGCAATTGGTCTCGCCACCGCGCCAGCATTCGCCGAACAGCCTGTGCTGGAACGCCAATGGCTGACGGATGGATTCACAAATCCCGAAGGCGTCGCGGCAGCACCTGATGGCTCCTATTTCATCTCGAATGTCGCAGGGTGGGCTGCCGAGGCGGATGGTGAGGGCTGGATTTCTGTCATGTCCGCAGATGGTGCATTACTCACCGAAAAATGGGCCGAGGGCCTTGATGCGCCCAAGGGCATGGTCGTGCATGACGGTATTCTTTACGTCGCCGACATCACGATTGTCCGTCGTTATGACATCAAGACCAGGGAAGCCCTTCCGCCCCTCCCCGCGCCCGGCGCCAAATTCCTGAACGACATGACCGTCTGGCATGGCCATGTACTGGTCTCGGATTCGCAGGGCGCAAGCATTTATACGTTGACGGATCAAGGCTTTAAAATCTGGGCGCAGGACGAAGATCGCCTCGGCGGGATCAATGGCCTGCTCGGCGATGGCGACCGCCTGCTCGTGTCCACAATGTCGACCGGCAGCCTGCTGGAAGTCGACAAGGACAAGAACTGGACGAAGATCGCCTCAGGCATGGTGGATGCGGACGGTATTGGCATCGTGCCCGGCGGTTATCTTGTCTAGGCCTGGCGCGGCGAGATCTATTTCGTCAGCAATGAAGGTGATGTCACTTCGCTGCTGAATACGCGCGAGGAAGGCATCAAGCAGAATGATCTCTCGGTCTTCGGTGACTTGATCATCGTGCCCAACTGGGACCCCAGCACGGTGTCCGCGTGGAAGCTGAAATAAAAAAGCGGCGCTGCAGCGCCGCTTTTCTTTTGAAATACTAGGCTTTTTACCCAAGCAGCTCTGCAACCGCGTCGCGCTCTTCACGGAGTTCTTTCTCCGTGGCCGCGAGTTTCGCTTTCGCGTAGTCGTTCAGCTCAATGCCCTGAACGATCTCATATTTGCCGCCCGAGCAGGTGCAGGGATAGCCGAACATGATGCCCGGCTCGATGCCGTAGGAGCCGTCCGCCGGCACGCCCATCGAGACCCACTCGCCGTCAGCGGTGCCGAGCGCCCAGTTGCGCATATGGTCGATGGCGGCAGACGCCGCGGATGCCGCCGACGAAGCGCCGCGCGCCTTGATGATCGCCGCGCCGCGCTGCTGCACGGTCGGAATGAAGTCTTCCTTGTACCAATTTTCATCGACCTTGGAGAGCGCAGCTGACCCGCCGACAGTCGCTTGATAAAGGTCCGGGAACTGGGTCGAGGAGTGGTTGCCCCAGACGACGACGTGGTTGACGTCGGTCGTCGCCGTGCCGGTTTTCTCAGCCAGTTGCGACATCGCCCGGTTATGGTCGAGGCGCATCATTGCGTTGAAGCAGGAAGGGTCGAGGTCCGGCGCATTGGCTGAGGCGATCAGGGCATTGGTGTTGGCCGGGTTGCCGACCACGAGGACTTTGACGTCGCGGCTGGCGCCGGCGTTCAGCGCCTTGCCCTGCGGGCCGAAAATGCCGCCATTGGCGGACAGAAGGTCTTTGCGTTCCATCCCCTCTTTGCGCGGCATCGCGCCGACCAGGAGGCCATAATCGCAGCCGTCAAACGCCTTGTTCGCGTCATCGGTCGGGTTGATCGCATTGAGCAGCGGGAAAGCGCAGTCATTCAGCTCCATGCAGACGCCTTCGAGTGCGCCCAGGGCCGGGGTGATCTCAAGCAGGTTGAGATTCACCGGCTGGTCCTTGCCCAGCATGTCACCGCTGGCGATGCGGAAAAGAAGGGCATAGCCGATCTGGCCGGCGGCGCCGGTGACGGTCACGGTGACGGGTGCTTTCATGGGAAGTTCCTTTCTCGAACGAGCGGTGTTTGCGCAGCGGTTAAGCGCAAACTGGCCCGCTTGCGAAGGGGGTCCGGCAGGAGAGTTAGCTTTGGGTCAATTTGCCTCTGCCGCCTGCATGGCCGCGATGAGCTCTCCGTCCCGCGCCTTGGCCTTCAGATAGGCGGGCCGGTCCGTCAGCCGGGCGGCATAAGCCTCAAAGCCGGGCTTTTTCGGCAGGGTGCCGAACTGCAAGCCCCAGATGATCTGGCTGCCGACATAGACATCGGCGGCGGTGAATCGGTCGCCCGCAGCGAAATCCTTGCCATCGAACGCCGTCTCGAAAGCGTTGACCGTCCGCTCGTAACTGCCAAAGCCGACTGTGCCTTCCTTTTGCGGCCCTTCAGGCACCCATCCCATGGAGTTGGCGGTAATGGCTTGCTCGACCGGGCCCGCCGCAAAGAACATCCAGCGATAATAATCGGCGCGCTCCTCCGGCTTTGGCGCCAGCCCTTTTTCAGGGAAGGCTTCGGCCAGATAGGCACAGATCGCCGCGCATTCGGTGACGACCTTCCCGTCGTGCCGGATGGCAGGGACTTTCCCCATCGGATTGATCGCCAGATAGGCATCAGACTTCATCTCCGGCCCATAGGTCAGGATGTGCTCCTCATAGGGCTCACCGACCTCCTCCAGCATCCATCGGATGATCTGGGACCGGGACATCGGGTTTGTGTAGAATTCAATACCTGCCATCTGCAGTTCCCTCATACGCGGCATGATCACTGTGCCGGTGGCAGCGACCGGCCCGCAAGCACCCCGCGCAGTGCAAAGCTTCACGGGCGGCCCCAGCCGGGTTACGACAAGGCAAGTTTGTCTGGGAGGACATTTTCATGCGTCGTACCACCCTTGCTCTGGCCATGATGGCTGGCACCATGCTCACAGCCCATGCCGCAGCGGAAACCCCGCTGACCCCGGAGGACATGTTCAAGGTCCGCCATGTCGGCTCCGTCACCATGTCGCCGGATGGCAGCCATGTCGCCTATACCCTGTCGAGAATGCCCGACATCCTAAATGGCGAGGACAATGGCAGCTCTTCATCAGAAGTCCTTATCGCCACAGCCGCCGGTCAGTCGCGGATCTATCTCTCGGCAGATGTCGGCGCTTACAGCCTTGGCTGGAAGGATGAGACGACCCTGACTTATCTTGCGAGCGATGACGGCAAGACCGCTCTCTTCACGCTCGATATCACCGGCGGCGCGCCGCAAAAGCTCTTCTCCTTTGATGAGAGCATCCGCTCTTACGATCTCGCTGATGACGGCAAGGTGATCTTCTTCTCCGCCCGCGATGCAAGCGACCCCAAGGACAAACAGCTCGAGAACATGGGCTTTGACGCCAACATCATCGATGAGGATTACAGCTTCACCCGGCTTTACCGCTATGACGCCACCGCCGGTGAGACGACCTCGTTTGATCTTGAAGGTCAGGTCTCTTCATTTGATGCGTCTGCGGATGGTGATCGCGTCGTGGTTGCCCTCGCCCCCACCCCGCTGGTCGGCGATGACATCATCAACCGGACATACCACATCATCGACGGCGATGATGGCGACGTGCAAAGCGTCATCGATACCAAGGGCAAGATCGGCAAGGCCGAATTCTCCCCGGACGGACGGCGCATCGCCTTTCTTGCCGGCGTCGACCGTCAGGATCCGATCGCCCATACACTTGCCGTCGCCAATGCACGGAATGGTGAGTTCACATTCCTGACCAAGGATCTGGCCGATCAGGTCGATTTTGCGTGGGCGGATAATGGCAGCCTGCACCTCCTTACCCATCGCGGGACGAGCAGCGAATACGCTCGCATGTCCCTCAGTGGACAGAGCAGCGGTGATGCCGTCCATGAGGGCTATGTTGCACGCAGCATTTCCGCCGCTGGCGGTAGCTACGCGATTGCAGCGGATGCGCCGGACCGTCCGCGTGCGCTCTATGTCTCGCAAGGCGGGGATTTGAGCAAATGGACGAGCCATAATGACTGGCTTGCAGACAAGACCCTCGGCAATCAGGAAGTCGTCACCTGGACCGCGCGCGACGGCATCGAGGTCGAAGGCCTCCTGATCACACCGAAAGGCCGCAAGCCCTCAAGAGGCTGGCCGATGATCACCGTCGTTCATGGCGGGCCGGAAGCGCATTATTCGAATGGCTGGGTCACCGGCTATTCAACGCCCGGCCATTTTGGCGCAACGTCAGGCTATGCAGTCTTTTACCCGAACTATCGCGGCTCAACCGGCCGCGGGGTGGACTTTGCCAAGCTCGACCATCTTGATCCGCCTGCCGCCGAATTCAACGACATCGTCGACGGCATTGAGGCGCTTGCCGAAGCAGGGACCATCAACAAGGATAAGGTCGGGATCACCGGCGGCTCTTATGGTGGTTATGCATCCGCCTGGGGCGCAACAGCCCTGTCCGAGCATTTTGCGGCGGCCGTCGTCTTTGTGGCGCTGACCGACCTCATCTCCTTCTCGGGGACGACGGATATCCCCGAGGAAATGTCGGACAGCCATTTCCAGATGTACCCGGAAGGAAACTGGCAGACCTATCTTGAGCAGAGCCCGGTCTATCATGCCGCAAACAGCAAGACGCCGACGCTGATCCTGCATGGCGAAGCGGACCCGCGCGTCCACCCCTCGCAATCGCTTGAGCTCTTCCGCTACCTCAAGCGGGTCGGTCAGGCACCGGTACGGCTTGTCACCTATCCCGGTGAAGGCCACGGCAACCGCCGGGCCGCCGCGCAATATGACTATTCCCTCCGGCTGATGCGCTGGATGGACACGTTCCTCAAAGGGGATGCTGAAGAGATGCCGGGTCACGACCTTGATAAGGTCCGTGCCCTCGCAAAATAAGAACGAGGCGGGAGGAGCCCCAAAAGCTCCTCCCCCATTCGCTCAGTCAAAAAGCTCAGCGAGGAAGTTCTCGAACGCCGCCCATGAGCGTGCTTCCGCCGTCATGTCGTATTTGAGCCCCAGATCAGGATTGTTCGCATCCTGATTGGTGAAGGCGTGTTTGACTCCGCCATAAAGGTGGAGCTGCCAATCCGCTTTGCGCGCCGTCATTTCATCCGTGAACGCCCGTTGATCGTCAGTGCCCGCCATCGGATCCTCATAGCCCTGAAACGCGATGACCTTAGGCTTGATGTCATCGCCCTCTTCATTCGTCGTCCCGAAGAGCGAGTGAAACGCCGTCACCCCGAGGACCGGCGCATTGATCCGCCCCATATCGAGGGCGCAGAGCCCACCGAAGCAATAGCCAGAAACGGCGGTCCGATCGACATCGACCTCGTCGAGCGCCTTCATCTGACCGAGCGCGGCCAGAAGGCGGGTACGGAGTTCATCGCGTTCCTCGAGCAGTGGCGTGATCAGGGCCTGGCACTCTTCTGTCGTATTGCCGCGGCGACCCTTGCCGAAGACATCCGCCGAAAAGCCGACATAGCCCAGCTCGGCGATCCGCTTTGCGGCAATCTCCTCATGCTCTTTGCGTCCGCCCCAGGCATGGCAGATCATGACGGCCGGTCGCGGCCCCGATTGTTCATCATCCCAGGCCACAAACCCGTCATAAGGCGCACCGCCCAGATCATACTCCACCAGCTTTGTCGTCACTGTCATCGCTCACTCCTGTTTCGGCCTTCTCTGCGTCCTTAGCGAAATTCCGCGCATGACCAATATTCCACTGGCAGTCGAAGCTCATCACCTTATGGTCCCCTCCAAGTCTGATGGATGCCAAGCATGATTTTCGCCCTCTCCCTCCTCACTATCTCCGCGCCCCTGCCGGCAGAACTTTCCGAAGCGTTGGAAAGCCCCGAAGACGCCCCTCTGCCTGTCTATGTTGCGGCATATGAAACGAGCGAGCTCAACGTCACAGCGAAGGTTGATCCCGCACAGCCTGAAGGACAGCGCATCACTGTCCTCTCCCCCAGGCGCGAAGACTGGCCCAAGGGGCTTGAGAAACAACTTGCAGAATTTGAGGCGGACACGGATGGCGATATCTGGTGTGATACTGCCGAAGAGCTGATCGGCGGGGATGTTGCGGAAATCTCGCGGGATGAGCATTCCATTTCCTACCGCTTCCCAATGGCCATCGAGGAAGGGGGCGATAAGGCCGACAAGGCCTTCGCGGATGCATCTCATGGAGAAGTCGATATTACGCGCACAGATGATGTTTCTTGGCGTGTCGCCGCGCTGAGGATTCGTCTCGACAAGCCCTTCAAGCCAGCCATGGTCGCCAAGGTGACAAAGCTTGATGTCGATATCAGCTGCTCACCTGCCGCCAACGGACGCATGTATCAGGCGAGAACACAAACCGGCATTGAAGGCTCCGCCTTCGGCCGAAGCTTTTCCGAAACAGAAGTGATGGAATTGCGAAGCGTCAGCCTGCCTTCCGCCAACTGACAGATCCGTGCCTCACTCCTGTGCTTCGGCACGCGCCTTCAACGCTTCATTGAGGGCAGGATATAAGGGTGCCGCCCGCGCATTGAGGACGGGCCGTAGAAAGAGCGGCCCGAGCCCGAAATAGACTTCCCCATGGATGAAGCGGGTCGTCTCCCCCACCGGATGCAGCTCGAAGAAATGATGGCCGATAAAGGTCACCGGATTACCGCCGCGCCATTCGAGCCTTCGGCCCGGAATGACTTCATGGACCTTCCCGCCCATTCGGCGGCGACTTCCCTTCGCGTCCGTTACGATAAAGCGCAGATCGGATCCGACTTCCGGCTTGCCCGACATCTCGGTCAGCATCGGGTTCCAGTCATCATATCCGGCAAAATCCGTCAGGATCGCCCAGACCCGTTCGGCGCTCGCGTCGATCAATGTCTCCGCCACGACTTTATAGTGCAGACTCATCCCGGTCCCTTCGTTCTTGTGTCTGCTCCCCGCTCCGCTTTTGTCACGTATTTGCGTGAAACGCATAATCGCCATTACATGCTGCCTGCAAGCATGCCATTTCCCACATTGCCAGTTTTGATGGAGAGATGGAGTGACAAACACGGCAGAGGAGCGGAGTTACGCGGCAAATTCGATTTCCGGTATGGTTCGCGAATATGAGCGGAACCTGCTCGAGTTGGCCGAGACGTTACGTCAGGGTGGCGCTTCCGAGGATGTTGCCCTCCAGCGGAAGATCCGCGGCCTTCAGCTTTCCAACAAATGGATCATCGCCGATGCCATCGCCACCGATTGCCATGAGCTCGATGATCTTCGCGCCAAGCTCGAACTTTGGCGCCTGTCCGTCCTCGGTACGCATGGTGAGCGGCCCCGGTCACCTGAGGAAGAACTGATCGCTTCAGTTCAGGATGATCTTGCGCGGCTGTCCCTCGACAAGTGACCCTTCGGGCCAGCTTGCGTTCTGATTTAGTCTTTTTACCAGCGTACTGATGAAAAATGCCGACGAGAGACCCCGCCGGCATGATCTATTGTCCAAATTTCGGGAGTGAAAAGGCCTGACGTCAGCCCTTTTTCTCCGTGATCGGCATCGACACCTTGATGTGGATGTCTTTCAGCTGTTCTGGGCTTGCCTCTGCCGGGGCGCCGAGGAGCAGGTCTTCGGCATTCTGGGTCAGCGGGAACATCGTGACTTCACGGATATTCTCTTCACCAGCCAGCAGCATGACGATCCGGTCGACACCGAAGGCAGCCCCGCCGTGGGGCGGTGCGCCATATTTGAAGGCATTCAGCATACCGCCGAATTTGTCCTCAACGACATCCGCACCATAACCAGCGACCTCGAAGGCTTTATACATGATGTCCGGGCGGTGGTTCCGGATGGCACCTGACCCCAGCTCATAGCCGTTACAGACCAGGTCATACTGGTTCGCTTTAAGCGCCAGTTGCTCGGCATCGGTCTTCGCCGCTTCAAGGGCTTCGAGGCCCCCTTGCGGCATGGAGAACGGGTTGTGGCCGAACTCGACCTTTTTGTGCTCGTCATCCCATTCATACATCGGGAAGTCGACAATCCACGCAAAGGCAAACCGGCCCTCTTCGAAAAGCGGGCTGCCATCGGCGAGCGTCTTACCTTGTTCGGTCAGGGCACGGGCGATTTCGACCCGCGCCTTGCCGGCGACGGCTTCGAATTCCTCGACCTTACCCGCAACGAAGAAGGCGGCATCACCCTCGCCCAGACCGAGCTGTTCGCGGATCGCATGGGTGCGCTCCGGCCCGATATTCTTGGCGAGCGGGCCTTTGCCGTCAGCATCATCGAACATGATATAGCCCATGCCCGGCAGGCCCTCTTTCTGGGCCCATGAATTCATCCGGTCACAGAAGGCACGTGAGCCGCCAGCCGGAGCCGGAATGGCGCGGATCTGCTTTTCAGGGTCTTCGGCGATCTGCGCGAAGATCTTGAAGCCCGAGTCTTTGAAGTGCTCGGTCACGACCTGCATGTTGAGTTTCTCGGAGACGCGCAGGTCCGGCTTGTCATTGCCGTATTTCAGCATCGACTCCGCATACGGAATTTGCTGCCAGTCGGCCCATGCGTCGACTTTGCGATCGCCAGCATAGGCAGCGAAAGCGTCATGGATGACCGGTGCGGTTGCATCAAAGACATCCTGCTGGACGACGAAACTCATCTCGAGGTCGAGCTGATAGAACTCACCCGCCGAGCGGTCGGCCCGGGCATCTTCGTCCCGGAAACAGGGCGCGATCTGGAAATAGCGGTCAAAGCCCGAGACCATGATGAGCTGTTTGAAGATCTGCGGCGCCTGCGGCAGGGCGAAGAACTTGCCCGGGTGAAGCCGCGAGGGGACGAGGAAGTCCCGTGCGCCTTCCGGTGATGACGCCGTCAGGATCGGGGTCTGGTATTCGGTGAACTTCACCCCTTCCATGCCTCGGCGCAGCTGGGAGATCACTTTCGAGCGCAGGATCATGTTCGCATGCATCCCGTCCCGACGCAGGTCGAGATAGCGATAGCGCATGCGGATATCCTCAGGATAATCCGGCTCGCCAAAGACCGGCAGCGGCAGGTCGCCTGCGGCGCTCATCACCTCGAAAGACGAAAGCCGGATCTCGACCTCACCTGTCGGCAGGTTCGGATTGATGACCTCGGCATCTCGGGCGATCACTTCGCCCTCGACGCGGATCACGCTCTCGGCACGCACAGCTTCGACATCGGCAAAGAAAGGCGCCTCGGGTTCGACGACAAGCTGGGTCAGCCCGTAATGGTCCCGCAGGTCGATAAAGAGCAGCCCGCCATGGTCGCGCTTTCTGTGCACCCAGCCCGACAGGGTCACGGTCGAGCCGACGTCGCTTTTGCGCAGCTCGCCGCAATTATGGGTACGATAGACGGACATTCTTTGCCTCCATGAATTAAGAGAGCCGCGCCTTGCGCACCAGAAGCGCGCCCGTCAACCGTATTGCTGTGTGCCTGTCCCTCAAAGATACGCTTTTAGCGAATTTTATCGGCACTCAGAGCAAAACTGACCCATTCTGAAAATAAATCCCGAAACGGGACAGAATATTCAGCGAATATTTACCACTACCCTTAGGCGTTTTTTCAGACGAGTGAACTATAACTCTCCTGTACGGCACGTGAATTATTTTTGCCAAGGAGTTGTGTTTTGGGAATGGTTGGGGCTTCTGTAAATCAGCCGGTCGTCCGTAAGGGTGACCCTTTTGTGATCGGGCCTGATGGGACGGCCCTCACGATCAAGGATCTTCCGCCGCCTTCGACGAAGCGGTGGGTGATTCGACGCAAGGCCGAGGTAGTGGCCGCTGTGCGTGGAGGTCTTCTGAGCCTCGATAGCGCCTGCGATCGCTATAACCTCACTGCCGAGGAATATGCTTCCTGGGAACGGGCAATTGATCAGCACGGCATTCAGGGCCTGCGCGCGACGCGGGTTCAGCAATACCGCTAGCCAGATCAACGCCTTACAAGATTTAATGCCCTTCACAGCCCTGTGAGGGGCATTTTTTCTTGGTTGCATACCGCGAAACGAGATGCTTGCCCTTTCAGGCGCGAGCGCTAGAGGCTAGTGTCTCTAGCTACACCCGATCGGTTATTTGGAGCCCCATGAGCTATCAGACCTTCACCGCCAGTACGGTCGAAGACGCAAAGCGCGCCATGCGCCAAGCCCTTGGAGACGACGCTGTCATACTCGCCACCCGGCGTCATTCCGATGGCACGGTGGAATTGCGCGGCATCCAGAAGGGCAAACCGCTGTTCAAAGGCGAAGGCGGCTCGGGCGGCGGCCTGTTTGGCCAGACCCGTGAGCGCACAGCGCCAGAAGCCCCATCGCTGGGCGGCGGGCACGATGTGCGCAATGAACACCCCAACTTCGGCGATGAACGCGACATGGCAGGGCGCGCGGAAAGCTCGGCTGGCCGCAATGCGATGACTAATCTGCGCGGCGACTTTTCGCGCAAGCTCGACCGCAATGCCGAATTCTCCGATCCGCTGCATCAACGCCTGCATAGCGTGCTCAGCCCGCAAGGCCTGACCCCGCCGCTGATCGCCGCCCTCGCCGAGGAAGCCCATCATGCGGGCACGTCGGATGAGACCCAGATGCTCGCCTTCGGGCTTGAGCGGACCCTGAAATTTGCGCCGACCCAGCCCTCCCCTGACCAGCCGATCATGCTTGTCGGCCAGACGGGCGCGGGCAAAACTTCGAGCGCGGCGAAACTTGCCGCCCGCGCCGCCGGGATGGGCGGCCGCGCCATCTTCATGAGCGCCGATGTCGGCCGGGCCGGTGCCATCGAGCAGATGACAACTTATGCCGAGGCCCTCGACACCCGCTTCTGGCCGATTGAGGACCCCGAGCATGTCGCGGAAATCCTCCGCAATGAGCGGCCGCGTGAGCAGATCATTTTCGACACGCCCGGCGTCAGTCCCTATGCGAGCGCCGATGTCGCCGCCGTCCGGGCCTTCCGCGAAGTTCTCGGTGCCGAGCCGATCCTCGTCATCCCCGCCTCCGGCGATGTGAATGAGCATATGGACTGGGTCCGCGCCTTTGCCGATATCGGCGTGCGCCGCGTGATCGTCACCAAATTCGATACCTCCCGCCGCGTCGGGGCCGCCCTGTCGGGCGCCTATCACGCCGGTGTCGCGCTCGCGCATCTCTCCGAAGCACCGTTCATTGCCGACGGCCTGATTGATGCGGAGCCTGAGTATCTTGCCTATCGCCTCCTTCTCGACCAGCCGGGAAGGATTGCGGCCCGGCGTTGAGTATGAGGGCCCCAAGGGAGCTGGTGTCATAGAGTTGTCAGGCGGGACGGCCCGCCTCGCCATTTCGAGGAGACCAGCACCATGCCTTTCATCGCCGCCGCGCTTCTAAGCCTCAGCCTCCAGCAGGCCCCGCCCCCATGTAAAGGGGCGCCCTATGACGACTTCGACTTCTGGGTCGGCACATGGGACGTGCACGGCACGAATGGCCAGCTCGCCGGGCGCAATGTCATCACCGAGGAAGAGAATGGCTGCCTCTTGGTCGAGCGCTGGACCAATACGGGCGGCGTGACCGGCCAGAGCTATAATTTTTACGATCTTGAGACGGAGAGCTGGCGCCAGGTCTGGGTCAGCGGCGGGATCACCATCAATTATGCAGGCGGGCTGAATGAGGACGGTTCCATGGCGCTTCAAGGCACCATTGCCTATCGGCAGGACCCGGTGGCAACCTTCCCCTTCCGGGGCAAATGGACCCCGAATGAAGATGGCACCGTCACCCAGACATTCCATCAATATAATCCCCAGACGGAAGAATGGGGTGTCTGGTTCATCGGCGAATATAGCCGCGCTGAAGCGGAATAAGGCCTGCCGACATGCTGCTCGACGATGATGACGACGATTTTGAGAACCCAAGTCATCTGTCGATCCTCGAAGGCGGCATCGAAGCGTGGAATAAATGGCGGGCAGATAAACCCGATGAGATACCCGATCTGCGCGGCGTGGATTTCACCGACCCGAGCTTTGCCGCCTCTGCCCTGTGGGACAAACGCCGCCAGAAAGTCAGCCTGTCCCGCGCGAACCTCTCCGGCGCCAGCCTCGACAGCGCCGAGCTGACCGGTATCGACCTGCAATTGGCCGATCTCACAGGCGCTAATCTCGAGAACGCGCACCTTGAACGCGCAGATCTTCGCCGCGCGAAGCTGCAAAGTGCGGAGCTCAGTGGCGCCGACCTACGCGAAGCAGATTTCCTGGCCGCCGACCTCACCTCCGCCTCCCTCGTCGGTGCGCGGATTGAGGGCGCAAATTTGCGCCGGGCCAATATGACGGACACGGATGTCACCAGCGTTGAATATACCGTCCGGGGTCTCTCAGGGAAATGCCGCGGCATCCGGGCCGAGGCTTGTCACGGCAATGCGACCTTCCGGCGCGAAGTCATGGACCAGGACTATCTCGACCAGATGGAAGCGCAGGTCATGGCCGCCTTCGCGCATAAGGGCTCGCGCGCAAAAGCGATCCTCGACGGCTTTACCCGCCCCCTGCCCCCGATTGCCGGGATGCTCCTAAGCCTGCCAGCAGCGCTCCAGCTGACCAAGGGGGCGATCCCGATGTTCAGCGCCCTGCTTCGTGGTGATTTCTCCGCCTTCGATTTAAGTACCTTTGGCATTTTCATCAGCATTGTTTTGGGAGCGGTTATTTTTGCCAGCTTTATGGGCTCAACCTATGGCCGAGTGATTGCTTATCGCATCTGGGGGCTCTTCTCCTTCGGGAGGCGATGGGACGTAGTCGTCTTTTTCGCGGGCGGCATGATCATACTCTTCTCCTTCCTTTATATGATCCTCTCGCCGGATCATGTGATCCTCAGCGAGGTCGGTCAGGACAAGATCGCTTTCTTCCCGCTCTTCGTCGCGGTGATGGGGTTCTGCACGCTGGGGGTCACTGATCTTGCCACCCCGGTCACCGATCTTGGCGCGGTGGTGATGATCGGCAATGTGCTCTCAGGATTTGTGACCCTCGGGCTCTTATTATCCGTTCTCGGAAATGTCTTTGCCCGCCGGTCGTAAGTTTGCCCGAACATCAAAAAAGGTGCATTCGCTTACGCGTAATGCACCTTAATTTATTCTGATCGTTCGGGGTGGCTCAGCTATTGCCGGACATCCGGGTGTTCATTGCCCGAGCGCGGCGGGCCAGTACGCGCATGACACGCAGCGCGAAGGTTGGCGCTGTACTGATCATCTGCAGGAACTGCTGTTCGCTGACGGCATAGGCTACGACATCCGTCTTGGCGATGACGCTGGCCGTATGCGGCTTGGGATCGACGATCCCCATTTCGCCGAAGATCTTGCCTTCGCCGAATTCGTCGACTGTTTTGCCATTGACCTGCACTGCAACCACGCCGGATTTGATGATATACATCGTCCGGCTGGTCTCGCCCGGCGTCATGATTTCCGTCCCCGCGGGAAAGTCGACTTCATCTGAATCAACTTTCCGGAACAGGCGGAAATCAACGTCGCGCGTGTCATTGTCAGTAGCGGAATTTACCCCCACCGAATTTTCAATCGGTTGTGAAACTGATGTCTGCATCTTGGCCCCCAATGTAGATCTGATCACAGGAGCTGTTTCACCATATCACTGTTAAAACCGGCTGAAATAAATTGGCCGCATTTTTATCTATGCTCGATAAGAAAAGGCCGCCCCGAGGGACGGCCTTCTTTCATTCAGTCTTTATCCGCTTAATGCGTGATGACGGACGGTCCGCCATCGCCGCTATCCTGTGCGGCGCGAGCCTTTGCGGCCAGCTCCTCGGCCTCTTCATCCCATTCAATGGGAGTCAGCGGGCCAGTCAGCGCGTGTTTGAGGACGTCATCGACATGATCGACCGGAATGATCTCGAGATGATCCTTCACATTGTCGGGGATATCCGCGAGGTCTTTCTCATTCTCCTGCGGGATCAGGACGGTTTTCGTCCCGGCCCGGAGTGCTGCAAGCAGCTTTTCTTTCAGACCACCGATCGCCAGAACCCGTCCGCGCAAGGAGATCTCGCCAGTCATGGCGATATCCTTGCGGATCGGAATACCGGTCAGCGCCGAGACGATGGCGGTCGCCATCGCAACGCCCGCTGAAGGGCCGTCTTTCGGGGTCGCGCCTTCGGGCACGTGGATGTGGATGTCCTTGCGGTCAAACAGCGGCGGCTTGATGCCGAATTCGATCGCCCGGCTGCGCACGTATGACGCTGCGGCCGAGACACTTTCCTTCATCACGTCTTTGAGGTTGCCGGTCGGTGTCATCCTGCCTTTACCCGGCATCGTGACCGCCTCGATCTTGAGGATTTCACCGCCGGTTTCGGTCCAGGCAAGGCCCGTCACGACACCGATTATGTCATCACCCTCGATCTCGCCATAGCGATAGCGCGGCACACCGGAGAAGTCGGCCAGATTGTCCGCTTCCACCGTCACCTTCTTAAGGTCGTCGTCCTGCTCAAGCTTGCGCACGGATTTCCGGGCAAGGTTCGCCAGCTCCCGCTCAAGGTTCCGCACGCCTGCCTCACGGGTGTAAAGCCGGATCAGGTTGCGCAGGCCGTCATCAGAGAGCTCGAATTCCTTCTCCGTCAGCCCGTGATTTTCAAGCTGTTTGGAAATAAGGTGGCGCCGTGCAATCTCGACTTTCTCATCTTCCGTATATCCCGGAATGCGGATGATCTCCATCCGGTCAAGCAGGGGTTGCGGCATGTTGAGCGAGTTCGCGGTCGTGATGAACATCACGTCCGAAAGATCATAATCGACTTCGAGATAGTGATCCGAGAACGTATCATTCTGCGCCGGATCCAGCACCTCAAGCAGCGCCGAGGCCGGATCACCACGGAAATCATGCCCCATCTTGTCGATCTCATCGAGCAGAAAGAGCGGATTTGATTTCTTCACCTTCTTCATCGACTGGATGATCTTGCCCGGCATGGAGCCGATATAGGTCCGCCTGTGGCCACGGATCTCCGCTTCGTCCCGCACGCCGCCAAGCGACACACGGACGAATTCGCGGCTGACCGCTTTCGCCACCGATTTGCCGAGCGAGGTCTTACCCACACCCGGCGGGCCGACAAGGCACAGGATCGGGCCTTTAAGCTTGTTGGTGCGTTTCTGGACCGCAAGATATTCGATGATCCGTTCCTTGACTTTCTCAAGACCGTAATGGTCTTCGTCGAGCTGGTTTTCGGCCTTGCCAAGATCAATTTTGATCTTGGAGCGCGTGTTCCACGGGATCGCGGTCAGCCAGTCGAGATAGTTCCGCACAACGGTTGATTCAGCTGACATCGGCGACATCTGGCGTAGCTTTTTGAGCTCCGCCTCGGCCTTTGTCCGGGCTTCTTTTGACAGCTTGGTCTTTTCGATCTTCTCTTCGATCTCAGACAGCTCGTCCTTGCCGTCATCGCCCTCACCGAGTTCCTTCTGAATGGCCTTCATCTGCTCATTCAGGTAATATTCGCGCTGGGTTTTCTCCATCTGACGTTTGACACGCCCACGGATCTTTTTCTCGACCTGAAGGACGCTCATCTCGCCTTCCATGAAGCCGTAAACGGCTTCAAGCCGCGAGGCGACATTCGCGATTTCAAGAAGCTCCTGCTTCTCGGCAATCTTCAGGTTGAGATGCGAAGCCACAGTGTCAGCCAGCTTTGACGGCTCGTCGATCTGGCCGATTGAGACGATGACCTCCGGGCTGACCCGCTTGTTGAGCTTCACGTAAGACTCAAACTGGGTGTTCACGGAACGAACGAGCGCTTCGACCTCGGCATCATCACCGAAGGTCTCGTCAAGGACGACTGCATCGGCCTCGAAATAGGACTCATTGTCCGAATAATCGACGATCTCGGCACGCTCCCCGCCCTCGACCAGCACTTTGACCGTGCCGTCGGGCAGTTTGAGGAGCTGCAACACCTTGGCGAGAACGCCGACCTTGTAGATATCGTCTGGACGCGGATCATCATCACCGGCGTCTTTTTGCGCAGCGAGCAGGATTTCCCGGTCATTCTCCATCACGACTTCGAGCGCGCGTACGGATTTTTCGCGACCGACGAATAGCGGCACAACCATATGCGGGAAGACGACGATGTCCCTTAAAGGGAGAACAGGAAAGCTTCGCGGTTCTTGCGACATGGAAACTCCAATCAGGCAGTCATCCGGCAGGCCTCATCACGCGAGCGTCCGGGCCGGATTTCGGGAATTGTGACGCGATCTTAGCGCACAGAGGTTAATGTTGGTGAGTTGTGCTGCACTTTCAACGGCTAAACTCATGCAAGATATCCCCTGCTCTTCGCCAATCTAGTCAATGTCAGCATTCGCCATTGCCCGCCAGTGCGGCGCTGGCTTAAGCGGCAATCCACCAGATCAAGCCCGGGAGGAATGCCGTGAAAGCCCTGATGTCCGTCACCGCCGGAGGCCCGGAAACCCTTGAAATTCGGGAGCTTGAAGATGCCGCGCCCGGCCCCGGTCATGTCGCGCTGAAGATCGAAGCAGCAGGGGTGAATTTCCCCGACACGCTGATCATCCGCGACCTCTATCAATTCAAACCGCCCCGTCCGTTTATTCCCGGTAATGAAGCCGCCGGCACGATCGAAGCCGTCGGCGACGGGGTTGAGGGCCTGAAAGTCGGTGACCGTGTCGCGGGCCTGATCGGCATTTCCGGCGCCTTTGCGACCCGAGCCGTTGTCCCCGCCCCGGCCCTCTACAAGATCGGCGATCTGCCTGCCGCGAAAGCTGCCGGCATGGTCATGACCTATGGGACGAGCTTTCACGCGCTGCAGGATCGCGGCACGCTCAAATCCGGTGAGACGCTGCTCGTTCTTGGGGCGGCCGGCGGAGTTGGCTCTGCCGCAATCGAGCTTGGCAAGGCGATGGGCGCGAAAGTCGTCGCGGCGGTATCATCGGAAGAAAAAGCCGCCTTCGCCCGTGAGCTCGGCGCCGATGAGACGGTGATCTATCCGACCGGCGCGCTCGACAAGGGCGCAAAGAAAGAGCTGTCGGCGGCCTTCAAGTCCGCCTGCGGCGGTAAGGGCGCGGACGTCATCTATGATGCGGTCGGCGGCGATTATGCCGAACCCGCCTTCCGCTCGATTGCCTGGGGTGGACGATTCCTCGTCGTCGGCTTCCCCGCGGGGATCCCCTCATTACCGCTCAACCTGCCGCTCCTCAAAGGCGCGGATATCGTCGGCGTCTTCTTTGGCGGGATGATGCAGGCCGAGCCTGCGCGTCACCGCAAGAACATGGAGGCGCTGGTCACTATGGCGGCAGAAGGCCAGATCTCCCCGCGCATCACCGAGACCTTCCGGCTGGAGAATGCCTCCGAAGCGCTGGTCAAACTCGAAACCCGGCAGGCCACCGGCAAGCTCGTCATCGAGATGGAATAAGCGCGGCTCGGACAGCGCCAGAAACGCACAAATTTCGCTTCTGGATTTTCGCCCCTTGCATGGCTGCAAAAATGCTGGCTTACACGGCGACGGAGACGTGGCCGAGTGGTCGAAGGCGCTCCCCTGCTAAGGGAGTAGGCGGTTTGTCCCGTCTCGTGGGTTCGAATCCCATCGTCTCCGCCAGAATTTCTTTGCGCGCTACCGGCCTCGCCTGCTTGAGCGCTGCCCCCCTCACCAACCCAAGCCCCTCACTTTCAACTGCCTTTTGCTCTTGACCAAAAGAACGGTTAAACTTCGCCGCTGGGGTATAGTGGGAACGAGGGGTTCCTCCATGACGAAGATCCTAGGGTGGTTCACAGGGATCAACATTCTGCTGGGCGCTGTCATTCTTGGCGGCTGCATGATCTATACACATCTGAGCCTGCCGGCCTTTGCCAGCGCGCCTTATCTCGACGATCCCTATCGAGAGGAAGACCTGCAGATCCGCATCATTCGTGACACCCAGCGTCAGCTTTACAGGCGCGAGGCTGTCGTCGCGAAGCCGTGGTACTTTAATTACGTCTGGGAAGAAGATGGCGAGGTTCACGAGATCTCGCTGACGGTCTCGCAGCGCTACGTCACCGATTTTGCGTCGATCCCGGTCTATGCGGGATGGTTCGTCAGCCCCTTCGGCAAGCATTCCGAAGCTTCGGTCGTTCACGATTATCTCTACTCGATAGGCGGGCTGACGCGGCGGGAAGTCGATGCGCTTCTTTATGCCGAGATGCGAAAGTCAGGCGTTGATCCGTTCCGTGCGGCGCTCGTTTATTCTTCCGTGAGGTTCCGCGGCAATCCTGCCTTCGGGCGTGATAATGAGTGGACGGACAATTTCTACGATGTCGTCGCCCAGGACCGCCTGCCAGAAGGCTGCATGCCGAGCCGGGAAGAAGCGACCAAGGTCTCACAGACCGTGCTCGGAACCGAAGAATGGAACCGAAATGTCGCCGAGGGTGAATTCCTGTTCCGATCCGAGCAGCGCGCCTATGAGCAGGAGAACTACCTCTATGATCTGTGGTACGGAAAGTATTCGGCGCCAGCTTGCAAGGAATGGCTGGCCGACGGCATCAAGCGTCTGATCGAGGAGAAATACCTCGTTGCGACAACCAATGCAGACAAGGCGATCCGCGGCGACATTACGGTCTATGAGGTTGCCGCCTATAATTATCTCCAGCGCTTCAAACCCTCCGATGAGCTGCTTGCGGCGGATATGATGCTGGAAAGACTGTGCACAACCGATGAGAGCATAGAAACATGGTGCTCTACCCAAGATGGTAGCGGTATCAGCCTTGAAAGCGATCGGGACCCAGAGTAGCGCAGCGGCCCTGATCTCAAGAGGTGGCTGATGGCCGGCAAATCCGAAGACGGCAAAACTGATATCGAAGTCGCCCGCCAGGTGATTGAAACCGAGGCGGCAGCGCTCGTCGCCCTGCGCGAAACAATCAGCGAAAGCATGACGCAGGCGGTCGATATCCTGATGGGGACGAAAGGTTTCCTCATCGTCGCCGGGGTCGGCAAGTCGGGCCATATCGGCCGCAAGATTGCTGCCACCCTCGCCTCCACCGGGACGCCATCCTTTTTCGTCCACCCAACCGAAGCCAGCCATGGCGATCTGGGGATGATCACAAAAGGCTCCTCCGTCCTCGCCATCTCCAATTCTGGCGAGACCCGCGAGCTGCGCGATCTCCTGATCTATGCCAAGCGAGAAGACGTTCCGGTCATCGCGATTACCGCAAAGTCGCGCAGCTTCCTTGCAAGCCAGGCGACGGTTACGCTCCTCCTGCCCAAAACCGGTGAAGCCTGCCCCAACCAGCTCGCCCCGACGAGCTCAACAACCATGACGCTGGCGCTGGGCGATGCCCTTGCTGTTGCAGCGATGGCGAGGCGGAACTTTACGCGGGAGGATTTCGGGGCGCGTCATCCGGGCGGCTCGCTCGGCATGCAGCTTCAGTTGATCGGCGAGTATCTCGCCCTGCGCAAAGAGAGCCCCAATCCGGTGATCACCGAAGAAGCAATCTTTGCCGATGTGCTGAAGGCCGTTTCCGAGGGACGCTATGGCGCGGTCTCAGTGATTGATGAGTCCGGTGCCCTCAAAGGTGTTGTCACCGATGGCGATATTCGTCGCGCGGTCATGGGGCATGAGAATGTGCAGTCCGTCACGGCCCGGCAGATGATGAACCCAACCCCGGTTACCGTTGCCCCGGATGAGCGGATCGGCATTGCTATCCAGACCCTCGAGAACCGGCAGATATCCCAGATTATCGTCGAGGAAGACGGCAAGCCCGTCGGCCTCGTTCACATCAAGGATCTGATGAGCGAAGGCTATCTTTAGGCATCTGAGGAAAGTCAGGATTGCAGGCAGCAAGCCCCGATTCTCGTGTGTACAATTCTGCCCCTGACGCTAAAGTCCGCCCCATTGCGAAGGGCCTGCATGGACGACAAGGCCCACGTCAGTTCAAAGGGGTTCATCCATGAAATCGTCACCGGCCGGCATCAGCAGTTCGCTCATTTTCGCCGCCGAGACGGCGTCAGCTCCAGCAAATGACGGCGTCGCAACTGCCAGTTTTGATACCGAATACGGCTCGGCCCCCCTCAGCAAAATGCGCTCAATGACGATGAAAGACGGCAAGGTCCTGATGGAAGCCGTCTTTGCCGATGTGACTGCAGAAGAACTCGCTGACATGCTTGATGCTTCGGGCATCGACTGGCGCGATGACAAGGGCGAGCCGGGACTGTCGATCATCAGCTTTACGACGTCCGCAGGCACGCTGCGCACTTTCCTCTCCGGCTTCATCGATCCCGCCGCCGTGCTGGAGCTGCCTGCCCTTGTTTCAGGCCACGGATCATTCCTATCAGCAACCCCGATCGGCTATCAGTCTTCCGCCGGGCTCACGACCTCGCAAGGCGATGTCTCACAGAAATCTGACGAGGCCCGCGCCCAGTTCGGCGTCGACGGTACAGGCGTGAAAATCGGTGTGCTGTCTGACAGTTATGGGGCTGAAGAAAACGAAGATGGCGTCGCAACGGACACGACCGTGGCGCAGGACATCGCCTCTGGCGATCTGCCTTCCAATGGTGTTCAGGTCTTGCAGGACGGCGCGCCCTTCTCGACCGATGGCGACGAAGGCCGCGCCATGCTGCAGATCATTCACGATGTGGCGCCGGGCGCAGACCTTGCCTTCCACACGGCAGGCGGCGGCCGCGCCAATTTTGCCAATGGTATCCTTGCTTTGCGCAATGTGGCGGGTGCGGACGTCATCGTAGATGACATCATTTATTTCGCCGAACCGATCTTCCAGGACGGCATTATCGCGCAAGCTGTTGATCAGGTTGTCGCTGATGGCGCTGTCTATCTCTCCTCTGCGGGCAACAATGGCGATGACGGCTTCTTTGACACTTATCGGAATTCAGGGGTTGATGGCGATCAGATCGCCGCACTGGTTACCGGGACAGGCTTTACGGACCTTGGCAATCTGCATGACTGGAACTCAGATCCAGATGTCACCTCGCTCTATGTCGAGCTGACCCTCGATGACGGAGAAGACTTCACCATCTCCTTCCAGTTCGATGAGGCCTACGCCTCCGCCGGGGGTGCAGGCTCGACTGCAGACTACGACATATTCGTTACTTATATTGATGGATCGGGCACAGAAGTTCTGGCCCCGGAAGGCATTGGCTTTGCCAACAATATCAACAGTGATCCTGTCGAAATCGTCGATGCGGTGAATGATTCTGGTTCCACCAGAACCTATCGGATTTATATCACCCAGTTTGACGCACCGGATAATGCGCCCACGAACCTTCTTGCCGGTGTCTTCTTCAGCTCGGCTGGCGGCTCACTCCGGGAGCTATTTGACCCAGAGATCATCTCGACGCTTGGCGGCGGCATGGCCGATGCCCCGCAATTCGACGGGCCGACCGTCTTTGGGCATTCGAACGCCGCAGGCGCACTCGCCGTCGGCGCTGCTGCATGGTTCAACACCCCTGAGCGGACGGATTTCGGCTTCAACCCGCTCTCCGAGGCGCGTCTCAACGGTTTCTCCTCGCATGCAGGTTTCGACATCTATTTTGATGAGAACGGAAACCGGCTGGCATCCGCCGATGAGCGTGACGGCGTCGATTTCGTCGCGCCAGACGGCGGGAACACCACATTCTTTGGTTCTGACTCTTCTGCTGACCCCGACAGCCTGCCGAATTTCTTTGGCACCTCCGCGGCAGCCCCTCATGCGGCTGCCCTCGTTGCGTTGATGCTGGAGCTGAACCCGAACCTCACGCCCTCTGAGATCGAGACGATCCTTGAGGACACGGCGCTCTCGATGTCGCTCGACAGCTCAGGCCGGGCGATCGGCCCTGACGCCTATGGCGCAGGATTTGTTGATGCCGTTGCCGCCCTCTCCTCCGTCCCGGCCATCGGCGGCGAGTTCGATGGTGACGAGGATGACAACACCATCACCGGCGACGAGAATGACAATGAGATCAATGGCTTTGGCGGCAATGATATACTTAGCGGCCTTGGCGGCAATGACACGATCGATGGCGGCGACGGCGCCGACACGATCTTTGGCGGTGACGGCTCTGACCTGATTTACGGCGGTGATGGCGGCAATCTGATCTATGGCGACTCCGAACCGGCAGTCCCCGCATCCGCCGTCAGCTCGCCTGACATTGAGCCCGTTTCGGATGGCGGCGCAGACGCCAATGGTGTCGATCCGGTCGTCCTCGACCGCGTCGCAACCTACCTTCACGAGACGCCTGCGCGCGATGTCGAGGATGCGGCGGTGCAGCATTATGATGCCCTGAGCAGCATCTTTGACGGTTATGTCGCGAATATTCAGATGGTCTACGATCTGGGCATTTAACCCTGTATTCATCCGGCTTTGGCACAATCGGCTCACATTTCGAGAGGGGCCGTTTTTGCCAGATCCTAAGCCAATCTAGTCTGTGGCGAAATTGATACACAGACAGGAAAAGCCTAGGGACTCCCGGAAGAATCTTGCCGATACACAGTCAATCCCGGTACGAAATTAAGTAGCGATTTCCCTTCGCGTCCACGGGCATTCGGACGCGTCAGGAAGCCGGGAGGAAAAGGAAAAACTCATGCGCAAAACTCTAATGATGGGGACTTCGGTCCTGATGGCGTTCGCAGGCTTCAGCGCTGCGTCTGCCCAAGACGACGATGTCATCATCGTCACCGCGACGAAGCGGGAACAAACCCTGCAAGAAGTACCGGTCGCCGTGTCGGTCGTTGATGATCAGGTCGTCGCCGACGCCCAGATCAATGACGTGCTTGACCTGCAAACCGTCGTCCCCTCGCTGCGTGTTTCGCAGCTCGAGCGGGCCAACAACACGACCTTCATCATCCGCGGCCTCGGCAATGGCGGTAACAACCCGGGCATCGAACCGTCCGTAGCCGTCTATATCGACGGTGTCTTCCGGTCGCGTTCCGCTTCCGCCCTCGCTGACTTCCTCGACCTTGAGCGCGTCGAAGTCCTGCGCGGCCCGCAGTCGACCCTGTTCGGCAAGAACGCGACAGCCGGTGTCGTCAACATCGTCACCAAAGAGCCGAGCTTCACGACCAGCGGCGTTCTCGAAGGCACGATCGGCAACTACAACCAGTTCATCGGCCGCGGTTATGTGACCGGCCCGATCTCTGACTCGATCGCTTACAGCCTGTCCGGCAGCTACAATGTCCGTGACGGTTACACGAGCAACTCGATCACCGGCCAGGACATCAATGACCGCAATCGCCAGTCGATCCGCGGCCAGCTGCTGTTCCAACCGACCGATGCGCTTGAGCTCAAGCTGATCGGTGACTGGGACCAGATCGACGAGATCTGCTGTACTGTCTTCAACGCCGGCGAAGGCTCACTTGATTTTATGGGTGGCCCGACTTCCGGTCAGGTCATTGCCCTGCTTGGCGGCCAGAAACAGGCACCGGGCGACTGGGACTATGATGTCTTCTTCGACACAGCCTCGACCAACGAGATCATCAACAACGGTGTCTCACTGCAGGCTGACTATGATCTGGGTAATGATGTTACCTTCACCTCGATCACGTCTTTCCGTACCAAGGAAGAAGACATCGAGTTCGAAGGCGACTTCACCTCGCTTGAGATCCTCGGCGCGAACACTCGCGACTTCGACACCGAAACCTTCACGCAGGAAATCCGCCTCTTCGGTGAGACGGATCGCTTCTCCTGGCTGCTCGGCGGGTTCTACTTCGACGAGTCTGCAGAGAACCGCATCAACATCACCTATGGCGATGACACGCGGGCCTATGTCGACATCCTCTCCAGCGGCGCACTGCCGACGATCGAGGGCGGCATCGGTGTGCCGGTTGGCACATTCTTCTCCAGCGGCGCAGGCATCAGCACCTTCGCCACGCAGGACAACCAGCAGCTGTCGATCTTTGCACAGACGGACATCAACATCACTGATCGTCTCGTCCTGACGCTGGGCGCCAGCTACTATAAGGACGAGAAAGACGTTGCGATCTCTTCGATCAACACGAACCCGTTCTCGAGCCTCGATCTGGCTGAGTTCGGCTTCGGCGCGTTCTTCAACGCCGCGACTGGCCTTGCTCCGACGCCGACCAATATCGGCACCGTGGCGATGGGCAACCCGGCACTGATCCAGGCCCTGCAGGCCGCTTCTGTGACGTCTGTTGCTGACGCACTTGCTGCTGGCGGTGTCCTTGCACCGAACGGCGTGCCGGTTGATCCGATGACCATGCTGCCGCTCGGCAACCCGTTCCTCGCGCTTGAGGCCCTTCAGGTTCTTCAGCCGTCGACGAACTTCCCGAACTCTGTGGAAGATGGCACCAGCTCTGACGAAGACGTTCCGTTCACGGTCCGTGTGGCCTATGACGTCAACGACCGCGTCAATGTCTATGCGTCTTACGCAACGGGCTTCAAGGCATCGTCCTGGAACCTCACGCAAGACAGCCGTCCGTTCCCGTCAGATATCGCTGCGCTCTCCGGCGCCGGCCTTCTGCCGTCGAACACGTCAGTCACGCTCGGCAACTACTCCGGTACCCGCCTTGCTGGTCCGGAAGAAACCGAATCCATCGAAGTTGGCTTGAAAGCTGTCTTCGACATGGCCTCGATCAACATCGCGATCTTCGATCAGTCGATCGAGGGCTTCCAGGCCCAGACCTTCCAGGGCGCTGGTTTCGTTCTGACCAATGCGGGTGAGCAATCAGTCCGTGGTGCAGAAATCGAAGCCAACATCTCGCCGATGGAAAATCTGGACATCACTTGGGCAGGGACCTTCCTCGATCCTGAGTATGACAGCTTCCCGGGTGCCCAGGTGCCGACCGGCAGTGCAATTGACCTCGCCGACGGTTCCGCTGATGGCTCGGGCGATCTGACGGGCGCCACGCCGGCCGGGATCCCGGATTTCGCCTCCTCGCTGAGCGCGAAATACACCCAGCCGATGGAATGGGGTGAAGTCTTCCTTCGCGCCGATTGGCAGTATGAGAGCGAGACTCAGGTCATCGACAACGTGCCGGAAGATGTCGCTTCACGCGAAGTCAACCAGTTCAACGCCTCGCTTGGCGTCAACTGGGACGGCGGTGTCGAGCTTCTCGTCTGGAGCCGGAACCTGTTCAATGACGAGTACTACACCTCGGCCTTCCCGACGACGCTGCAAGCCAACAGCTACTCGGCGTACCCGAACCCGCCGCGCACCTATGGCGTGACGCTGCGCAAACGCTTCTAATCGGGCGTACACATATCAATAAGAAAGCCGCGGAAGGTGACTTCCGCGGCTTTTTTCTTGGGCAATTGCCACTCAAGGAAATCGAGGCAGGAACATTTGGTTTATCCGTCTTCGGACGGCTCATCGCCTTTCGGCAGATGACGCTCGAACTGGCGGATCACGCCGTGCAGGACACGCAGCTCTGATGCCGTCATCCCGGCATTGGAGAACATGGTCTGAAGATTCTGCTCTAACACGGTGCGTTTCTCCTCCGGCCAGAAATATCCTGACCTGTTTAGCGCCGCATAAAGGTGATCGAGCATGGATCGCAGCTCACCCCGGCTTGCCGGGCCTTCCGTATAGGGAGAAGAAAATAGCGCTTCCGTGCCGCCCGCCTTCGCCCACTCATAAGAGAGGAGCAGCACGGCCTGCGCGAGATTGAGCGAAGGGAATTCGGGATTAACCGGGATGGTCACCAGCGCATTGGCAAGCGCTGCCTCCTGGGTCTCAAGCCCCGCCTTCTCCGCCCCGAACAGCATCGCCGTGCGTTGTCCTGCAGCCGTCGCTTCACGCAGTTTTACGGCGGCCTCCTGGGGGGTCAGCACCGGCAGGAAAAGACCCCGCTGACGCGCTGTTGTCGCCACCACGAATTCGCAATCGGCCACTGCGTCTGCCACCGTATTAAAGACCCGCACACGGTCGATCACTTCGGCCGCACCCGACGCCATGGCCCCGGCCTTCGGATTAGGCCAGCCATCGCGTGGGCTGACGAGCCGCATCCCGCTCAAGCCGAAATTGAGCATGGCACGTGCAGCGGCACCGATATTCTCGCCCATCTGGGGGCGGGCAAGAACGACCAGCGGATGAAGGGGAGAAGAAGCGTTATCTGACATCGCCGCCGCCTAGCAGCGCGCGCGCGCATAAAAAAGCACCGCCCGAATCTCTCCGGGCGGTGCCTTTGATCATATCTGCTGGGTCAGCTTAGCAGCTGCGCAGCGAACCGTCGTTCCAGTAGGTTTTACCGGTTGAGCGGTCGATGTAGTAATAGCGTTGCGCGCTGCGGTCATAGATAAGCTCCTGACCGGCGGCCGGTTTCTTGAACTCTGTCCCACCGCACTGGGCGTCCTGACGTGAACCGCGAGCTGCACCCGCTGCGCCACCAAGGACAGCACCGATTGCTGCGCCGCGCTGTGCGTCGCCATCACCGACATTGTTGCCGATGACGCCACCAGCGATCGCGCCAAGCGCTGCGCCGCCTGCGGTGTTGCGTTCAATATTACCTGTCGAGGTACATCCGGCGAGCAGGACGAGACCGGCTGCGGCTGCTCCAAAAACTTTCAACATGAGTCGTTCCCTTTGGGTTGCTGACTACACTATCCAAATCGACGAGACGCCGATTGGTTCCGTAAGTCGTGACCCCAAGATGGGGCGAGTTTCTGGCAGGAAAAAGACCTTCTGCCTAAATTCGCGGTTAACTGTGTCTCTAATTGTCGCGAACAGGTTCAATCGTCGCCGCGAGCAACCCTTTTGCGCCACGCCCGAATGAGGCGCGAAGCCGTTGTCCGGGCATCAACTCGGTCATGCCGGCCGCCCGAACGACTTCCATATGTACGAAAATGTCATCTGTACCGTCGCCGCGCGTCAGAAAACCGTAGCCTTTGGCGCGGCTGAACCATTTGACGTCAACATCAACGAAATCACCCGCCGCCTCAACGACCGGCATTTTAGACGGGGCCGCAGGACGCGGTGTCGGCGTGGCGGAGGACGAATCAAGTGTCAGGATTTTGGTGGCCTGAAGACCCTTTTCTCCCTCCACAGCTTCGCAGGTAATCTTCGCGCCTTCAGGTGCGGAAGTGCATCCGCTCTGCTTTAGGCAGGTCGAATGGATGAGCACATCGCGGCCACCGTCTTCGTCCACGATAAAGCCATAGCCTTTTGTCTGGTCGAACCATTTGACAAAGCCTCGGACCTCACGGGCATCCATGTTTTCGGTGCGCGATTCTGGCCTGGAGTCGGGCATGGCGTCCTCTCGTCAGGGGCACCCCTATAGCGCGATTGTGACGCGACTGTCATCCTCAAAAGTACTGACAAAGAGTGTTATCTTGTATCATCACCCCTGATATGAGCGATTATCTGCCCTGTCTGAAACAGTTGTGAACTAGTCATGTAAAAACTGAATAAAAGACAATCTATTTATCCCCACTTTATCCACACAGATATTATGGGCACGACGTTTCGTCAGCGCGCCAAATCTGCCTATATCTCCCCAGGTGATTCGGAAGGTGCGTCATGATCATCACCCGCAAGTTTTCCACAAAAGACAGCCCCTATGGGGGCCGCGCATTTGTGCCGCGGACGAGCCACGGCCATGGAACTGATTCGCGCGACTTTGAGCTGACTGTGCCGGAGAGCTGGTCGCAGGTCGCAACAGATATCCTCGCGCAGAAATATCTGCGGCGCGCCGGGGTGCCCCAGGCGACGGTGCGGATAGAGGGCTTTGACGGCCCTGTTGATCTGGCGCCGCACGGCCCCGCACCCAAAGCCGGCACCGGGCCAGAGCCGGATGCAGAAGCTGTGTTTTCACGCCTTGCCGGCGCCTGGGCCTATCATGGCTGGGAACAAGGTCTTTTCGACAAGCCAGAAGACGCCCTCACCTTCCGCGATGAGATCTGCGCCATGCTGGCCGCCCAGATCGCTGCGCCCAATTCGCCGCAATGGTTCAACACCGGGCTTCACTGGGCGTACGGCATCTCCGCGCCCGGCAAGGGGCATTTCCGATATGACCCCGATGCAGGCGCTGCCATCGAAGTGGCCGACGCCTATGCCAACCCACAGCCACATGCCTGTTTCATTCAGTCCGTGCACGATTCGCTGGTCGGCGAAGGCGGGATCTTTGACCTCTGGGCGCGCGAGGCACGACTATTCAAATTTGGCTCAGGCTCTGGGACCAATTTCTCCTCCCTGCGCGGAGAAAAAGAACCGCTGTCAGGCGGCGGCGAATCCTCCGGGCTGATCAGCTTCCTGAAAGTCGGTGATGCTGCGGCAGGCGCGATCAAGTCGGGCGGCGTCACCCGCCGCGCGGCCAAAATGGTCATTGTCGATATCGACCATCCGGACATCATGGAATTTGTCGGCTGGAAAGCCGCCGAGGAGCGTAAAGTTGCCGCTCTCATCTCCGGCTCCATCGTCACCAAACGTCATGTTGAAGCCGTCTTTGCTGTCACCCGAGGCGATGACGATCACCGCTTTGATCCTCAGCGTAACGCGGACCTCAAGCGCGTCATGAAATCCGCACGACGCGACGGCGTGCCAGACGGGGTGATCTCGCGTGCACTCAGCCTTGCCCGCGATGGCGTAGAATCGATGCCGATTGAGACCTATTCGATCGACTGGGACAGCGAGGCCTACCGCACGGTCAGTGGTCAGAATGCGAATAATTCGGTGCGCGTGTCGGCTGATTTCTTCAAAGCCCTTGATGAAGATGCCGACTGGTCCCTCACCCGCCGGACAGATGGCAGCGTGCATGGCACGGTCAAGGCCCGCCAGCTCTGGCAGAAAATCGGTGAAGCCGCATGGGCCAGCGCCGATCCCGGCATCCAGTATCATGACACGATCAATGAGTGGCATACCTGCTCGGCAGATGGCGAAATCACCGCTTCCAATCCGTGCTCGGAATATATGTTCCTTGATGACACGGCCTGCAACCTCGCCTCGATCAACCTGATCAAATTCATGAAGGATGATGGTGAGTTCGACATTGATGGCTTCACCCATGCCTGCCGCCTGTGGACCATGGTGCTTGAAATCTCGGTCGGCATGGCGAGCTTCCCGTCAAAAGCTATTGCCGAGCGGTCTTATGCCTACCGCACGCTGGGCCTTGGCTATGCCAATCTCGGCGGGCTGCTGATGTCTTGCGGGCTCCCCTATGACAGTGACGAAGCGCGCGCCGGAGCCGGCGCGATCACCGCTCTGATGACGGCGGTTGCCTACCGGACTTCCGCCGAAATGGCCGAGAAGCTCTCACCCTTCCCGCGTTACAAGGATAACCGCGCGTCGGTCCTCCGGGTGCTGCGCAATCATGCGGCGGCCGCGGGGCTTGGCGAATTCGAAGGGCTGACCGTCACGCCGCCCCTGCTCGATGGCAGCCAGGTGCCCTTCGCCGGACTTTATGAGGCCGCGCAAACCGCCTGGGGCGAGACGCTCAAATCCGCTGAAAAGCATGGTCTGCGCAACGCGCAGGCGACCGCGATTGCGCCGACGGGGACGATCGGCCTCGTCATGGATTGCGATACGACCGGCATTGAGCCCGACTTTGCGCTGGTCAAATTCAAGCAGCTCGCGGGCGGCGGCATGATCCGCCTGATCAACCGCTCTGTGCCTGTGGGCCTGCGTGCGCTGGGGTATACAGAAGAGCAGATCCGCGAAATCGAAACTTATGCTGTCGGCCACGCCTCCCTTGAGAATGCGCCCGGCATCAGTCTCGAGAACCTTCGCGAAGAAGGCTTCACGGACAAGGAAATCGCAGCCGTCACCGAAGCGCTCAAATCGACCTTCGATCTGACCTATGCCTTCACCGCCGATGTTCTGGGCGAGCGCTTCCTTCGCGGCACGCTCGGTTTTTCCAATGAGCAGATCGGCCAGTCGGGCTACACCACCTTGCGCGATCTTGGCTTTTCCGATGAGGACATCCACCGCGCCAATCTTCACTGCTGCGGTACGATGACGGTTGAGGGTGCGCCTCATCTGGACCCGGAGCATCTGCCGGTCTTTGATTGTGCGACCAAATGCGGCCGCACCGGCACGCGCAGTCTGTCGGTGGCCGCCCATATCGAAATGATGGCCGCCTGCCAGCCTTTCGTCTCGGGCGCGATCTCCAAGACCGTGAACCTGCCGAACCGCGCGACCATTGGCGACTGCCTCCTCGCCTATCGCGCCGCCTATGAGCGGGGCCTTAAATCCATCGCGCTCTATCGCGACGGCTCGAAGCTGTCCCAGCCGTTGACCGGCATCCTTCTGGGGCAGGACGATTTCGAAGCCGACGATCTGCTTGACCAGCCCTCGACCGAGCGAGCCCGCATCTTTGCCGAACGCGTTGTCGAGCGGGTGATCGAGCGTACGCCGGGCCGCCGTCGGCTGCCCGACCGGCGCAAGGGCTATATCCAGAAAGCGATTGTCGGCGGGCACAAGGTCTATCTGCACACAGGCGAATTCGAAGATGGCGAACTTGGCGAAATCTTCGTCGACATGCACAAGGAAGGCGCGGCCTTCCGCTCCCTGATGAACAATTTCGCCATCGCGATCTCGCTCGGCCTGCAATACGGCGTGCCGCTCGAAGAATTCGTTGATGCCTATCTCTTCACGCGCTTTGAACCGGCCGGCCCCGTTCAGGGCAATGACCGGATCAAGAACGCCACCTCAATCCTCGACTATATCTTCCGTGAACTGGCGATCAGCTATATGGGCCGGAACGATCTCGGCCATGTGCCCGAAGAGGGCTCGGTCTTTGATGTCGGTCAGGGAGTCGATGCCGAAGGCGTGCAGGAAGAAGCCCAGCGGCTGATCTCCAAAGGCTTCTCGCGCGCCTCCACCATGGACAATCTGGTGGTCCTGCGCGGCGGCGAGTTCGACCGACTGAGAAAAGAGCGCGAAAGTGCGCCCGCCAGCAATGATGACGCGGCAGAGCCTGCTGGCCCCCCGGCTCCCGATCCCGGTACAAGGGGGCGTCTCGCCGATCCCAACCGGGAACGCGATGAGGCGCTGACAAAGGGTTATGAAGGTGATGCGTGTACGAATTGTGGTCAGTTCACCATGGTCCGGAACGGCACCTGCCTGCGCTGTGATTCCTGCGGTCACTCCTCAGGCTGCTCATAAACCCTGCCGTTAAGGTAAACCCACAGTCACCACGCCCCTTCCAATTGAGGGGCGCGTTGAATCTTCTCTGAAATCTCCTGTCATTACGCTTGATGCTCCGGGCACGGGCACTTTGCGCAGGAGGCAGAAATGCGCACATTTTTACTTAATCTGAGCCTGATGGGCGGGCTCTTTATTCTCTGGTATTCCTACGCGCCCATCGACCATAAAATGCGGGTACCGACGGAAGTCAGGCAGACCGTCTCCGCACTCGACGGGCTGGCGACAGCGGGCATGTATCACCTCACCTCCCTCGTTGATGAAGTGGCAGAACCGCCTGTCCGCACACCTGACGGCCGCGCCGGGCCGCTCCTGATCAGCAGCGGCGAGGAATCCCTGGAAATCCATGGTGAGCGGGCGTCGGGCAAGGCGGCCGCGGCAGAAACCCATCCCGACATGTTTGCCGGGCTGTCCCTGAAGAATGCGACGCTCGCGGAATCCCGGCTCGACGGGTACGATCTCGACTTCACCGATTTCCGCGGCGCAGCGCTCGCCAATGTCACCCTGCAGATGAGCCACGGTCAGGACACCCGCTTTAACGGCGCCCTGATGCATCGCTCGGATTTCTCCCGCGCGACCCTGCGCCGGGCGCGGTTCGATCAGGCGATTATGGCGCATACGGTGTTCGAAGGGGCAGAGATCATCGAAGGCTCCTTCAGCGGCGCGATGATGCGCGGCGGCTCCCTGTCCGGCGCGACTATGGCCGGCACCCGCTTTGACGAGGCCCGCTTTGAGCGCACCGATATGCGGCAGGCGGATTTCAGCGCGACCTCGTTCCGGGGTGCGGTGCTGCTCAACACAAAGCTGCATGGCAGTTCGCTGGCCGCAGCCAACCTCTCCGGCGCGGATCTCTCGACCGTGCTGGGCCTCACCCAGGACCAGCTCAACCGGGCCTGCGGTGATGCCGATACCCGCCTTCCCGAAGGCTACACGATCCCGTCCTGCCTGGCGCCGGCCCCCACACGCCTGGCGCAGAACGAGGTAGATTAACGGGCAACGGCCCGGCGGGTTCTCTCGCCGGGTCAACCGTCCTACATATGAGGGCTCTTCAACCGGCGAGCCTTCGTGACTGACACTTCTCCCCTTACCGGCACTGCCTATATCGCCGACCAGCTCAAACGCCTGCCCACCCGGCCGGGCGTTTACCGCATGTATGACCAGGACGCAGAAGTGCTCTATGTCGGCAAGGCGAAAAGCCTGAAAGACCGGGTCTCGAGCTATGCGACGCTGAACGGACACACCAACCGCATTGCGCGGATGATCACCGAAACGCGCCGCATGGAATTCGTCGTCACCGAGACGGAAACCGAAAGCCTGCTGCTCGAAGCCAATCTGATCAAGAGCCTCAAGCCCCGCTATAATGTGCTGATGCGGGACGATAAGTCCTTCGCCAATATCCTTCTGGCAACGGATCATCCTGTCCCCCGGATCATGAAGCATCGCGGCGCGAGAAAGCGCGAGGGGCATTATTTCGGCCCCTTTGCCTCCGCCGGGGCCGTCAATCGCACGCTCAACACGCTGCAGAAAGCCTTCCTGTTACGGAGCTGTTCGGATTCGGTGCTGGAAAGCCGGAGCCGCCCATGCCTCCTGCACCAGATCAAGAGATGCGCGGCCCCATGCGTCGATCTCATCTCACCGGAGGAGTACAACGCCCTTGTCGAGGAAGCCTTGTCTTTCCTGCGCGGCAAGAATTCCGACGTGCAGGGCCAGTTGTCAAAAGAGATGGAAGCCGCCGCCGAAGCGCTCGATTTCGAGCGCGCCGCGCAATTGCGCGACCGCATCCGCGCGCTGACTTTTGTGCAGGAAAGCCAAGGCATCAATCTCGCCGGGCTCGCCGAAGCGGATGTCTTTGCGATCCATGCCGATGGCGGGCAGGC
The DNA here is from genome assembly GCF_003399445.1 of Parvularcula marina. NCBI lineage: Bacteria > Pseudomonadati > Pseudomonadota > Alphaproteobacteria > Parvularculales > Parvularculaceae > Parvularcula > Parvularcula marina. Next base: position 1,023,423 of record NZ_QUQO01000001.1, read on the forward strand.
CTGTATCCAGACCTTCTTTTTCCGCGCGGGCCAGAATCTCGGCACCCATTCCTATTTCCCCAAGCATGACAGGGAGGAAGCGCCGGAGATCATCCTCGAAAGCTTCATTGCTCAGTTCTATGACAATCAGGTGCCGCCCCGGCAGGTGCTGGTTTCAGAGGAGCTGCCCAATCAGGCACTGCTCGCAGATGCGCTGACGACCAAGGCGGACCGGAAGATCGACGTCTCCACCCCCGCACGCGGCGACAAGCTGGCCCTGATCCGGCAGGCCCGCACCAATGCGCGCGAGGCGCTGGGCCGGCGTCTCGCCGAAACGACATCGCAGGCGCGGCTGCTCAAAGCGCTTGGCGACCGGCTCGGCATGTCCGCCCCGCCCCGCCGGATCGAGGTCTATGACAACTCCCACACGGGCGGCACGGGCGCGCTGGGGGGCATGGTGGTTGCGACCGAAGAGGGCTTCAAGAAAAATCAGTACAGGAAGTTCAACATCAAGGATGAAGACCTCTCCCCCGGTGATGATTTCGGCATGATGCGCGAAGTCCTGACCCGGCGCTTCAAGCGGCTGATCAAGGAAGAGGATCCGACATCGGAGAACTGGCCGTCGCTCATCATCATCGACGGTGGGGAAGGCCAACTCAATGCGGCCCGCGAGGTGATGGAGGATCTTGGCCTGCCGATCGGTCTTGATACGGAGAATGGAGAGATCACCCTTCTCTCAATTGCCAAGGGACGGCGCGAGGATGAGCAGGGCCGCCGCCGGGCCGACCGGACCATGGCCGCCACGGGAGAGCAGTTCTTCCTGCCGGGGATTGCCCCCTTCACCCTGCCGCCACGCTCGGAAGTCCTCTACTTCCTTCTGCGCCTGCGCGACGAGGTCCACCGTTTTGCCATCGGCAGCCACCGTGCGCGCCGGTCAAAGGAGATGGTCAAGAACCCGCTCGATGCAATCGAAGGGATCGGCGGCAAACGGAAGAAATCCCTGCTCCACCATTTCGGTTCGGCGAAAGCAGTCGCGAATGCCAAACCCGCCGATCTCTCTGCGGTCGAAGGGATCTCCGCTTCACTGGCGCAGCGGATCTATGACCATTTTCACCCCGCCGGGTGAAGCCTGTCGAAGCGCTCATTTGTCAGGCGCATGGTGACATGACGGACCGGTTCTGGCCCGCGCGACAACGCGGTCACAAGGTCGATCTCGAATTCCTCGAAGCCCAGAAAGTTCAGTACCCGGCCTGATGCCGGATTGTCGATGAAGTGACCTGAGATCATCGACGGCACGGCGAGCTTCGCAAAGCCGTGGCGGACAAAGGCGAGCCCCGCCTCCTTCATGAAGCCGCGACCGCGGAACGGCGCGCCCAGCCAATAGCCAAGGACAGGCTCGTCTTCGTCGGTCTGGAATGAGATGACCCCCATAAAGGCGCCGCTCGCTTTATCGGTCAGGGCAAGGACATCCTCATCGCCATTCCGGACGACATTCTCCATGAAGCCGTTCCAGTCATCCATCGTATAGGGATGCGGCACGCGCGCGAGCATGCGGGCGGTTTCATGGTCATCAAGGTAACGAACGGCATCAGGCCCATCCTCATCGCGAGGCGGACGAAGCGTCATGCGGGCGGTACTCAACTCAGTCACAATCTGTTTCCCAATCGGCGGATCATCTGTTCCCTTGCTTCTGGCAAGTGCCCGCCGTCCGGAGCCAATAGCCAGTTTTGCAGGAAATGTCCGGTCATTTTATAGGCCGCGACCAGATCGGGCAGGTCCGCCTCTCCCCTGCCAATCAGGAATGGCGGCAGCGGCAGCAGCTTTGCCTGATAAGGCATGCCGGCATCCATCGAGACGGCCGCGCCCGATTTCGGCGAAACGAAAACGAGATCCGCGCCATCCTCAAGTAGTGCGCCGGTCGCCGCACATTTATCAAGTGTCAGGCCAAAGCCGAGGGCGGAGAGAAGCCCGATCTCCCACCTGACCATCAGCACCGGGAAAATATCCGCATCGTGAATGTGTGAAAGCACCGCATCCGTCGCGGCAAACAGCGCTGGGTAGGCGCTCCCATGCGGCAAGGCCCGCATCAGCAATTCGGTCATCGCGCCAAGGCCGAGGAGCGACAGCCGCCCGGACATCGCGCCCGCCGAATGCGCCTGATCGAGCTCCAACTCGAATGCGCCAAGATCATCATCCGTCCGCCCCCGCCAGACCGCCTGCACGCGGTTTCCCGGCTGGAGCATGGCCCCTTTCGTGCGCCCCTGCCCGCCATGGACGACGGCGCGCATCGCGCCATGCTCGCGGCAGAAAAGGGTCGTGATGGTGTGGTTTTCTCCATGCGCGGCGGAGCCGAGCACTAATGCATCATCCGTCCACTGCATGGATCACCCGGTGTGGGGCAACGTCGCGGGGTCGAGCCCCATTTCGCGGAACCGGGCCGCATCATTGGTCCAGTTTTCGCGCACTTTAACGAAGAGGAAGAGATGCACCTTCTCGCCCAGCAATTCGGTCAGCTCTTCGCGCGACGCCTTGCCGATGGCGGAGATCGTCTTGCCGCGCTGGCCAAGTACCAGCGCCTTCTGGCCATCGCGTTCGACGAAAACAGTCTGGGAGATTTTCAGCTCCCCCTTCTCGGTCCGCTCCCAGCCTTCGGTTTCGACCGTCAGGCTGTAGGGCAGCTCCTGATGCAGGCGCAGGAATAGCTTTTCGCGTGTGACCTCGGCAGCCATCAGCCGGTCGGTAATGTCCGAGAGCTGATCTTCGGGGTATAGGAATGGCCCTTCGGGCATCTGCTCGATCAGATACTCGCGCAGCTGGTCGATACCGAGTGATTTCTGCGCGGAGATCATGAAGGTCGCCGAGAAATTCCCGGCCTTGTTCAGCATGTCAGCGAGCAGGAGTAGCGGCGGCCGCGCGATCCGGTCAATCTTGTTCAGAACGAGGATCGCTTCCTGCCCTGCACGTTTCAGCCCCTCGATGATCCGATCAGTATCTTCGGCAGAGCGGCGGGAGGCGGCATCGCCTGCCTCTTCATTGACGGTGGAGAGATAGGCCGGTGCATCAACGAGGAGGACGACAACATCGGCGCCGTCGACCCCTTCCCAGGCAGCGGCGACCATGGCGCGGTCGAGCGTACGGCGCGGCGAGAAAATACCGGGCGTGTCGACATAGACGATCTGGGTACTGTCTTCCATGGCGACACCGCGCACCCGCGCGCGCGTTGTCTGGACCTTGTGCGTCACGATGGAGACTTTCGCGCCGACCATGAGGTTGACGAGTGTCGATTTGCCGGCATTCGGCGCGCCAAGGACCGACACCACACCGCAGCGTGTCGGGCCATCGGCCATGGCCTCACCATTCACCGTCATGTCATCCGTATCCGTCACGACGTCCAAACTCCTTCACGGCGGAGCAGGGTCTTGGCCGCTTCCATCTGCGCGGCCTGTTTGCTGCTGCCGCGGGCTGTTTCACGCTTCAGATCACCGACTTCAACCGCGATGGTGAAGACCGGTGCGTGATCCGGCCCTTCCCTGTCCAGTTCCTGATACCGAGGCGTACCATGGCCGCGCTCCTGCGCCCATTCCTGTAACGCAGTTTTCGCGTCCCGGTGGCCTTCCATCAGGTGAGTAAAGTTTGCGCCCCAGAAACGATCATAGGCACCCTTTGCCGCGGCGAGCCCGCCATCGACATAGAGCGCGCCAAGCAAAGCCTCGCAGGCATCGCCGAGAATGGCGTCCTTGTCCCGTCCGCCGGTTTTCTCCTCGCCTGCGGACATGCGCAGCGCCTTGCCGAGCCCGAAAGAGCGGGCCGCTTCGGCGCAGGTTTCCTTGCGAACGAGCGCATTGAGGCGCGGGGCAAGCTGGCCTTCGGGAAGGTCAGGATAGCACCGCCACAGCTCCTCTGCTGTCAACAGGCCGAGCACCCGGTCACCGAGGAATTCGAGGCGCTCAAGATCGCGCACGCCCGTCTGCGAAAAACTCGCATGGGTGAGCGCGCGCTCGAGCAGAGACCGGTCCGTGAACTGATGTCCAACGGCCTGCTCTACCGCGTTTGCGGCTTCTGAATTTATTTCAGCCGGATTATTCAACGCTGCCCATCAGGCGAGAGTAACGGATCGCGAAGGGCCATTTCCAGACTTCCCAAATCTGCGCCTTGTCTCCGTCTACGGAGAAAGCGACACGAGTCGCCTTGCCGACGATCTGGTCGAGCGGCACAAAGTGGAACATCGTCTCTTCGCCTTCCCAACCGGACGGGATCGGCTTGTAACCGACGACATCCGAGCGACTGTCGGAAGAGTTATCTCGATTATCACCCATCAGGAAGTAATGCCCAGCCGGCACCACAAATGCCTCTGTGTTGTCATACACACTCGAATTACCGCGGCATTCCTGAATGATGTAGCTCACTCCATTCGGCAGGGTTTCGCGATAGACCGGCATGGTGGTGACGATGCGGCCCGCGCCCAGATTACAATGCGACGGCTGCTGAAGAAGTTCGCGTTTGACCTGCTCGCCATTCACATAGAGCACCCCGCCCTGCACCTGAACCGTATCGCCCGGCGTACCGATCACGCGTTTGATATAGTCCTTGTTCTTGTCAGCGGAGTTTTTGAAAACAACGATCTCGCCCGTATTGGGTGTATCGGAGAGGACGCGGCCATGAACCGGCATACGCGTCATCGGCCAGATCAGCGACGCCCGCGAATAGCCATACTCAACCTTATCAACCAGCACGAAGTCGCCAATCAGAAGCGTCGGCTTCATCGAGCCTGACGGGATGTTGAAGGGCTGGAAGAAGAAAAAGCGCACAAACAGCGTGATCGCGACGGCGATCAGGACGGTGCGGCCAATATCAATCGCCTCTTCCAACGCGGTCATCGGACGGTCGGCGTCATCCTTGGCTTTGGCCTTTGAAGATGCCTTGGGCGCCGGGGAATCGGCTGGCTGTACTGGTTGGGATCCGGTCATTCGTGTCTTTTCTGCTGGTCAGGCGGACGTGCCGCCCTCGCCCTCTATAACAGCGTAGAGGATCACAAAAGCCTGCGCCAAGGGATAATCATCGGTAATGGTGAGGTGGACCTCCATCTGCCGGCCGGGTGGGGTCAGGCTTTTGAGCCGTTCAGCCGCGCCGCCAGTCAGGGCCATGGTCGGCTTGCCGCCAGGCAGGTTCACCACCCCCATGTCGCGCCAGAAAACGCCCCTGTTCAGGCCCGTGCCCAACGCCTTGGCCATCGCCTCTTTGGCAGCAAAACGCTTGGCATAAGAGGCCGCGCGCATCCGCCTTTTGTCGGATTTGGCTCGCTCGATTTCGGTGAAACAGCGCTGGGTGAAGCGCTCGCCATGACGCTCCAGCGTCTTCTCGACGCGGCGGATATCGATGAGGTCCGAGCCGATGCCGATGATCATACGAGCCGCCCTGTCCGCGCATCACTTATCAATCTTTTCATCTCGCGGACCGCGACATCAAGGCCCACAAAGACCGACTCACTGATCAGGAAATGGCCGATATTGAGCTCCCGCATCGCCGGAATCGAGGCGATGTTCGAGACATTCGTGAAATTGAGGCCGTGCCCGGCATGAACCTCGAGCCCTAGCTCGTGGGCCTGCGTGGCGGCCTTGTTGATCGCATTCCACGCGGCCTGGATCTTCACCGGCGTCGTGGAAAGTGCGGCATGGTGATAGTCGCCCGTGTGAAGTTCGATGACGGGCGCGCCGATCCGGTGGGCGGCCTCGACCTGAACGGGATCGGGATCGATGAAGAGGGAGACGCGGATGCCCGCATTCCCAAGTTCGCCGACAACTTTTTCAAGCACGCTTGAGGCACCGGCGACATCGAGCCCGCCTTCGGTCGTCCGTTCCTCTCGTTTCTCTGGGACAAGGCAGGCCGCATGGGGCGCGGTCGCAAGACAGATGCGGAGCATCTCCTCCGTCGCGGCCATTTCGAAATTGAGCGGGCGGTCGATCTCGGCCTTCAGCCGCGCCACGTCGTCATCACGGATATGGCGGCGATCTTCCCGCAGATGAGCAGTAATGCCGTCCGCCCCCGCCGCAATGGCAAGCTGGGCGGCGCGGACGGGGTCTGGCTCATCCCCGCCCCGCGCATTCCGGATCGTTGCGACATGGTCGATATTGACCCCCAACCGGCAGGGCGGGAATTCCGCCGCCGGATTGGGGCCTTGCGGCATCTCACTCATTTGAGGCCCCGGCTGCCCGGCTTGACGGCGGGAATGTCTTTCAGATGCTGCGGCAGGTTATCGGCCTCCCAGCTTTCAACATCGAGTTCGGCCAGTGGCAGCATCGGGATGCCGACATCCGCCGTGCCGCCCGACCGGTCGATCAGGCAGGCAAGGGCCAGCGGGTTGCCGCCTTCCTTGCGTACCGCCGCAATCGCTTCGCGAGAGGACAGCCCGGTGGAGACAATGTCCTCGACGATGACGACCGGCGCGCCTTCCTCGAGCCCGAAGCCGCGGCGGAAGGTGAACTCGCCATCGACCCGCTCAAGGAACATGAAGGGCAGCTCAAGGTGCCGCGCCGTCTCATAGCCGAAAATGATCGCCCCCATGGCGGGCGAGATGACCGAAACCGGCTGGTCGCCCAGCTCGTCTTTGATCTTTTGCGCAAGCGCCCGGCAGAGCGTCTCCGTCGGCGCCGGATATTGCGAGATAATCGACTTGTTCAGATAGGTATCCGCATGGCGGCCCGAGGACAGGATGAAATGGCCATTGAGCAGCGCGCCATATTCCTTGAACAGCGCCAGTACATCCTCAGTGTTCATCTTTTTCTTCTTCCTCTTCTTGCGGCATCCGCTGGTCAGCGGCCACCACATAATCCGATGCGCGCAGGCCCGTCAGCACGCGCGCGAGATGCCGCGCATCCCTGACCGCGATATCGAAGCAGAGGTCGTAAAAGTCCACCTCACGGTGCTGCAATTTCAGATCGACGATGTCCGCGCCATAACGTGCGAGCATGGTGCCAAGATGGCCCAGCGCGCCGGTCTTGTTATTGACGGTCAGGATGATCGGGGCAACGAATTGCTCACTGATATCCTCCGACCACGACAGATCGAGCCATTCCTCATCGGCGCGTGCAGCCAGAATTTCGCAGTCGATCCGATGGACGATGATCGCCCCCTCCTCTGCATCGCGCAGGCCGACGATCCGCTCGCCCGGCAAAGGCCGGCAGCAGGAGCCGAGCCGAATAACACCGCCCGGGGTCACGCCCGCAATCGAGATCGCCCGGCGCGGCACCTTGGCACCGTACCGGATCGCGGTAGTCGAGACATCGTGACCGTCAAGGTCGACGTCCGGGAAGATCTGCTCAAGGACTTCCTTGCCGCTGATATCCATCCGGCCGACCGCCTCATAAAGCGCGCTGACCGATGAGAAGCCGAGCTGATTGGTCGCCGTTTCAACCCCGGTGCGCGAGAACGGCAGATCCCGCGCGGCAAAGGCCGAGGTCACAATCCGCTCGCCCATCGTCTGCTGTTCTTTTGATTTGAGTGCGCGGATCCGCCGCCGGATGCCGGATTTCGCTGCCCCCGTGACGACGTAAGAATCCCAACCCGTCGGGATCGGTGCGTTCGTATTCTTGATGATCTCTATGACATCGCCATTGCGCAGGGGTGTTCTGGCAGGGCGCGCAACACCATTGATCCGTGCCCCACTGAACTGGTCACCGACTTCGGTATGCAGCGCATAGGCAAAATCGAGCACGGTCGCCCCGGCAGGCAGCGGGATCACCCGCCCCTTGGGTGTGAAGGGGAACACCTGATCCTGGTAAAGATCGATTTTCGCCTGATCGAGCGCCGCCGTGCTTGAGCCCTCGCTGACCATGGTCTCGAGCACACCGCGCAGCCATTCATAGGCGGTGTCGGTCCCCGCCCCGCCGATATCGACACTGCCGTCCCCGCTCGCCCGTGCGGTAGCGTCTTTATATTTCCAGTGTGCCGCGACGCCGCGTTCGGCAATGTCGTGCATCTGTTTCGTACGGATCTGCACTTCAACGCGCTGGCCTTCGCGGTCCCCAGCGGTGGCCAGCACCGCCGTGTGGATCGACTGATAGCCATTGGGCTTGGGCGTTGAGATATAATCGTCGAACTCGTCCGGGATCATGTTGAAGGCCCGGTGAATGACCCCGAGCGCGCGGTAGCAGTCATCCACAGTTTCGGTCAGCACCCGGAAGGCATAGATATCCGCGAGTTCCTCGAATGTGTTCCGCTTGCGGTGCATCTTGCGCCAGATCGAAAAGGCGCGCTTCTCCCGTGAATAGACCTCCGCAGTGATCCCGGCATTACGCAGATCGGTCCGCAGGGTCTGTGCCAGCGCGATCACATCATGGACGGCATCATCGCGCAGGCGGTTCAGCCCTTCGGTGATCGTCTCATAGGCCGTCTCGTTGAGATATTTGAAGGAGAGATCTTCGAGCTCCTCGCGGATGCGCTGCACCCCGATGCGGGAGGCCATGGGCGCGTAGATCTCCATCGTCTCAAGCGCGATGCGCTCCCGCTTTTCCTGTTTTTTCAGGTAATGCAGGGTGCGCATATTGTGCAGCCGGTCTGCCAGCTTGACGAGCAGCACACGGACGTCCTTGGCGGTGGCGAGCAGGAATTTGGCGAAATTATCCGCCTTGCCGTCGGCGTCCGGGGCGAGCTCTCGCTTGGAGATCTTGGTGACCCCGTCGACAAGGCGCGCAACTTCCGCCCCGAAGCTCTCCTCGATCTCGGCAATCGTCACATCGGTGTCTTCGACGACATCATGAAGGAGCGCCGTCGCAATCGTCGCCGTATCGAGCTTCAGCTCGGTGAGGATGCCGGCGACAGCCAGCGGATGGGAGAAATAAGGATCGCCGCTAGAGCGTTTTTGCTCACCATGCGCCTGCAGGGCGAAAACATAGGCGCGGTTGAGCAGCGCCTCATCGGCCTCCGGGTCATATTCCATGACCTTGTCGACCAGCTCATATTGCCGGATGAAATCGGGAGGCTTGTTGCCTCTCAGCCGGTTCTCCGCCGGCGTCTCATCAGCACCCGGAAGAATATCTGACGAACCTTGAGATACTTGCCCCGCAGGAAGGTCACCTTCTTGCGCGAGGACGCGACCCGACGCCTGATCTGCGCCCGGGCCCTTATCCTGGCTGACTTGCGTTGCACGCTGGTGTCGTCCTTCTTCCGTCATGCCGGTCTTATCGCACGAACCGGCGGCCCGGACTACTTATTGGACGGAGAGAGTGGCGCCATGCCCGATTGCTGAAGTGCTTTCAGCAGATCGTCCTCTGAAACTGTGTCGTGCTCGGGCAGGTCGGCCTTCTCGGCGGCAAGGCCTTCGGCTTCGTCCGGCTCATCCATGTCGAGCTGCGATTGCAGCGAGGTCACGAGGTCTTCCTTGATCTCGTCGGACGTCACCTTGTCTTCGGCCAGCTCGCGCAGAGCGACGACAGGGTTCTTGTCATTGTCGCGATCAACCGTCATCGGCGCACCAGCGGCGATGAGGCGGGCCCGATGGGCCGCGAGAAGAACGAGATCAAACCGGTTGTCGACTTTATCGATGCAGTCTTCGACAGTGACGCGCGCCATAGAAACCTTCGGACAGATTACGGGAAAAGGGGCTACTACGCGCTTTGCCCCCTAAATGCAAGGGGAAGAGAGCCTCACGCAGGCGGCGCTGGCAGGAAAAGGATCAGCGCGGCCCAGCTAATGATAAGGGCGAGGAAAACGGTCCAGAAGGCGCGTACCAGCATGTCTCTCTCCTATCGCTGCCGTGACCAGGCGATCCCGGCGAGGACCGCCAGAACGCCCGTCATGATCGCTATCGCCGTCAGATTCTCCATCGGCTGATGCTCCCGCCCCTGCCCGGCCACAAACAGCGCCAGCTCGCCCAGATGATAGGACGGCAGGAACTGCGCGACCTTCTGCAAAATCTCGGGGAAGATGAAGATCGGCATCCAGAGCCCGCCAAGGACCGAGAGCCCGAGAAAGAAAATATTGGCAACCGCCACCGCCCCGTTAGCGGGGAAGCTGAACCCCAGCGTCAGCCCAAGCAGGACAAAGGGAATCGCCGCTGAAATATGAAGACCGAGGAGCGCAGCCCATGTCGCCCGCGTGAACTCCGCCCCGCCTGCAAACCCGCCAATTGCATAAAGCGGCGCGAGCGCAATCGCCGCGAAGATCAGCGTCGAGATGAGCTTGGCTCCTATATAGGAGACCGCCGGTGCCGGGGCCGCGCGCTTGAGCTGAAGCCAGCCGCGGTCGCGTTCGGTTGCCACGCCGACCCCGAAGCCGAAGATCGACGGCCCCATCACGGCAAAGACACCATAGGTCGCCAAGAGATAAGGCGCGCGCTGCGGATCGCCCGGCATCGCTACCCCGAAAAGGCTGTAGAAGGCCGACGGCATGATCAATGTCGGGATCAGGAATTCCGGTGCCCGCAGGCTTTTGAGGATTTCCGCCCCCGTCTCATTGATGAAGGCTTTCATGGCGGACGCGCTCATGCGGCTTCTCCCTTCGGCCTTGTCAGATCGAGGAAAGCATCCTCCAGCGTGGGTTTCTTGACCGTCAGGTCAGTGAGCGACGGGTCCGCCGCCAGCAGCACTCGCAAAGTGGCCGGTGCATCGGACGACATGATGTCGGTGAAGCGGCCCGACTGGCCGACCGACAGCACCGCCGGCATGGCGAGGATGTCCGCCTCCGAGATGCCCGTGACGCACTGAATGACCGCGCCGCCGACCGCATTGCGGATCTCGTCCGTCGGCGCATCGGCGATCACCTGCCCTTCATTGAAGACGATGATCCGGTCTGCCAAGGCATCCGCCTCTTCGAGATAATGCGTCGTCAGGATCACCGAGCTGCCGGTTTCCGTCAGTCGCCGGATCGTCTTCCACAATACCCGGCGGGCATCGATATCGAGCCCCGTTGTCGGCTCATCAAGGAAGATCAGCTCCGGCTGCCCAACAACAGCAAGCGCAAACTGCACACGCCGCTTCTGCCCGCCGGAGAGCTTTTTATAGAGCTTGTCGGCAAAGGGCGTGATCTCACAGAGTTCGAGCAATTCCTCCGTTCCCATCGGATTGGGATAGTATGAGGAAAAGAGCGTGATGTGCTCACGCGCAGTCAGGAGCGCCGGAAGGTCCGAATCCTGAAGCATCGCGCCGATCCGGCGCTTGTTAGCCAACGTGCCGGGCTTCCCGCCGAAAATCCGCAAGCGGCCTTTGCTCAGCGGCACCAGCCCCAGCGCGCAGGAGACGAACGTCGTCTTGCCCGCGCCGTTGGGACCAAGAATAGCAGTGATCCCGCCTGCCGCTGGAATGGTGAGGTCAACGCCGTCGAGCGCCCGTTTGGCGCCATAAGTGCGAACGAGCCCCTGCGCCTCTATTGCCGCGTCGGTCATCGCTGGCGCCTCCCTGCTCATCCGGCCTGAACCATCAGACGGTTTGTTATTTAAACTCAACTGTATTGTCAACGCTCGCTGCGGCGGCCTCGTTTCATGACCGAACACCCGGTTGCCAAAACGCATGCTCCCGCGTCAGCATATCAGTGGACAGGATGGCATGATGAACCGCGTAATCTGGATGCTTTGGCTACAGGGGGAGGACAATGCGCCTCCCGTCCCGAAGGCCTGCATCAAATCATGGCGCCATTATAATCCGAGCTGGGACGTTCGGGTGCTTGATCGAAATAACATGGGCGATTTCATCGACCTGCCCGGTACATTCGGCATTGATCTCGATACCCTTCCTCCTGCCGCCATTTCGGACATGGCAAGACTCGCCCTTCTCCATAGGCATGGCGGGGTCTGGGCCGATGCCACCTGCCTTTGCGCCCGGCCGCTCGACACCTGGCTGCCTACCGTTCTTGATACGGAGAAAACCTTCGCCCTCGACAGGCCAGCGCCCGACCGGCTGCTCGCAACCTATTTCATTGCCGCCACAAAAGGCGCGCCGCTCATCGCCGCATGGCATGAAGAGGTTTCACGCCTTTGGAAGACATGGCCGGCACGCGAGGTGAGCACCGCCGACCAGACCTTCAAATGGCTCAAGTATCACTCGTCAGCCCAGCCCATCGTTCTTGGTAATGAGCATTTCGCGGGCCCAAACCGCCTGCCCTATTTCTGGGCCCATTACCTCTTTGCACGGCTCGTTCAGAAGAGCCCCGAATTCGCACAGCGTTTCGCGCGCGTCCCGAAGGTCTCGGCAAAACCCAGTTTGATCTTCTCGACGCAAGGCTTTCGGCGTGAGCTGCACCCCTACACCCGCGCCGCTTTCCAGTGGGGGCTGTCGCCGCTCTACAAGCTCGACTGGCGCGAAGCTGAGCTGGGTCCGGGGCCGACCTTCGCCATTAATGAGAAGAACTGGCCCGCGCCGGGGACTGGCTTCAGCCCGTAGAGGGAAGCCTTGTGACCGATGACGGATCGCACGCCGCCGCCATCTCAGCGGCCGTCTCGCCCGTCACAGGGTGGCGCCATTCCGGCGCAATCTCGGCAAGCGGAAGGAGGACAAACCCCCGCCCCGCCATCCGTGGATGCGGCAAGGACAGTGCCGCCGTCTCTATCCGCACATCGCCATGCGCGAGAAGATCGAGATCGAGCGTGCGCGGTGCATATCTTTTTGCCGGATCGGTCGACCTGATTCGCGAAAAGCCCGCTTCGATCGCCAGAATCGCGCTCAGGATTTCCTCAGCAGCAAAATCTGTCTCCAATCTCATCACTGCATTTACATAGGCTGGAGCTATAGGATCCGGCCAAGCATCACTCCGGTAAAGAGAGGAAAGTTTTGCGTTTTTCCCGAGTGACGCGACAGAATTCGCCGCCAGCATTACAATCTTAGCGGGTGAAGCATTCGCGTTCCGCTTGTTACTGCCGAGACTGATGAGAGTGACTGCCATTTGCCTTACGAAAAAACTCGGATAGAGAAGCGCTTTACTCACGACCGTCTGTCGCAATTCAAGAGAGATAATATGACTGACTGGATGGGTCTCGATCCTGATGACCGTACCGCAATTTTCATTGACGGCGCCAATTTATACAAAACCGCTCGCAATTTGGGCTTTGACATCGATTACAAGCGCCTGCTGCAGAAAACGCGGTCAGAGACGCGCCTTGTCCGGGCCTATTACTATACGGCGATGCAGGAAGACCGGGATCAGGATTACTCCCCGCTCCGGCCGCTCGTCGATTGGCTCGACTATAATGGCTACCAGCTGAAGACGAAGATCGCGCGCGAATTTGTCGATGCGCAGGGGCGCAAACGCTATCGCGGCAATGTCGATATCGAGCTGGCTGTTGACCTCGTCATGATGGCACCAAAGCTCGACTGCATCGTCCTCTTCACCGGCAATGGCGATTTCCGCCATGCGATCGCCAAGGTGCAGGAACAGGGCTGCCGGGTCGTCTGTGTCTCAACAACAGGGACCCAACCGCCCATGGCGAGCGACGAAATCCGCCGCCAGGCTGACCAGTTCGTCGACCTCACCGATCTCGAAGATGTCATCGCCCGTAAGTCGGCCCCGCCGCAGCGGCGTGAGTCGAATGACGACGAGATCGAAGATGATGATTATGCGGAGGAGTTCAGCGGGTCCGATGGCTGAGCCATCCCTGCCTGCCGAGCCGCCCCGCGACTGCCCTCTCTGCCCCCGCCTTGCTGAGTTTCGTGCAGCAACGGCCGTCGAGCATCCTGACTGGTTCAACGGCGCCGTCCCTTCCTTTGCCGCCGCTGGCGGGGATGAGACGGTCCGTGTGCTTATCGTCGGACTGGCGCCGGGGCTACAGGGCGCGAACCGCACGGGCCGCCCCTTTACCGGCGATTGGGCCGGTGACCTTCTTTATGCCACGCTGCTCGATCATGGTCTGGCGCGCGGGGTCTATGACCAGCGGCCGGATGATGGGCTGGAGCTGATCGGCACGATGATCACCAATGCGGTGCGCTGCGTGCCGCCCCAGAACAAGCCGACGGGCCCGGAGATCAATCAGTGCCGCCCGTTCCTGATCCGCCGGATCGAAACCCTGCCCAATCTTGAGGTCATGATTGCGCTGGGCAAAATCGCCCATGACTCCGTCATTCGCGCAATGGGCGCAAAGCTGAAGGATCATCCCTTCGGTCATGGCACGGAGTATCAACTTGAAGGGCCTAACGGCCCCTTGCGTCTGCTCTCCAGCTATCACTGCTCGCGATACAACACGAATACCGGCCGCCTGACGCCGGAGATGTTCGCGGATGTGTTTCGGATGATCTAACGGGGACGGAAGGTGCCGTCCTCGCGTTCAATCATTGCATGATTGAGCGGGCCGTGGCCTTTGCCGAGGCCCGCCGCGTGCTCAATGGCTGCCGACACATATGCGACCGCGCGGCGGCAGGCTTCTGGCCTGCTCATGCCCTGCGCCACCCCTGCCGCAATCGCCGATGCGAGCGAGCAACCCGTGCCATGGGTGTTGCGGCTGACGAAGCGTGGATGGGAGAAGACCGTCCGCAGCCCCACTTCGAAATAGAAATCCTCAACCGGATCGCCCGTCAGGTGTCCCGCCTTGGCCATGATGCCAGTCGCGCCCATATCGGCAAGCTTTGCGCAGGCAACGGCAAAGCCGTCCGTATCGTGAATGACGAGGCCGGTCAGCATTTCTGCTTCCGGCACATTCGGCGTGAGGATGGTGGTGCGCGGCAGAAATTCATCGCGGATCAGCGCGGCGACGCTGTCATCGCCGAGGGCATCCCCGCTGGTCGCGACCAGCACGGGGTCGAGAATGAGCGGGATGTCCGGCCATGGCGCCAGCGCTTTCAGGATCGCCTCGCCCGCCCCGCGCGTGCCGATCATGCCGATCTTGATCGCGTCCGCCCCGATATCACTGAGGACGACCCGGATCTGATCCGCGACTGCCTCATCGGGCACGGGATGGACGGCATGCACCTTCTCCGTATCCTGAACAGTAATCGCGGTGATGGCCGTCGCCGCATAGGCGCCCAGCGCCGTCACCGTCTTGATATCAGCCTGGATCCCCGCGCCTCCACCGGAATCAGATCCCGCTATGATGAGCACCCGGGGCGTCATTTGCGCCGACCGAACCAAACAAAGACAAGTCCGATCAAAAGCTGAATCACACAACTCACAATCACGCCATATTCATAGAAGGCATCAGGCTCCGCACTGTGGTTGCTTGCAGCGGATCGCAACCAGCCCCAGACAGCGTGCCCCCAATAGGTCAGATCGATCAGCGCACCGGCAGCGAAGAACGCCCCCAGCAAGACAAAGCCCGCCTTTTCAACGTCGAGAGTCGCCAACTCAAGCGACATTTCATCCGCATCCGGGACAATCTTGACGGCTAGCCATGACGCACCCAAGAAGAGCCCGAGACCCAAGCCGAAAAGGGTGAGCGCTGAAGTGAGCGTAGGTATGCTCATCCAGTAAAGATTGGACATATATTCAGGAGCCGGACTGGCGAGAGAAATCAACGCGCCCGTCGTTGTGGCCATGCCCCAGACCATCGCCGCGACACCGCCAAGCCGAAGGAGCGTTGTGACCAGCCCCCGCATCATCCCTACACCGCAGCTTCGATCGCGGCGCAGATATCCCCGACGACACGTTTGACGAGGGCTTCGTCTTCGCTCTCCGCCATCACACGGATGACAGGCTCAGTGCCTGATTTGCGGATCACGGTGCGGCCTTTGTCACCGAGCGCCGCTTCCGCATCGGCAATCGCCTTCTGGACTTTCTTGTCTTCGAGCGGCTCGCCACGCTTGTAGCGGACATTTTTGAGAAGGTTCGGGAAAGGCTCGAATTTCGAGCAGACTTCCGAGACCGGCGCGCCAGCCTGCGCAACGACATTGAGGATCTGCAGCGCGGTGACGAGGCCATCGCCGGTCGTAGCGTAGTCACTGAGCACGACGTGCCCGGACGGCTCGCCGCCGACATTGATGTCGCGAGCCCGCATCTGCTCAACGACATAGCGGTCGCCGACTTTCGTGCGCAGGAGCTCCAGCCCCAGCGTGCCGAGATATTTCTCAAACCCCATATTAGACATGACGGTCGCGACGACCCCGCCGCCGCGCAGCAATCCTTCTGCATGCAGAGAATGGGTGATGGTCGCAAGGATCTGGTCGCCATCGACGATCCGCCCGCGCTCATCGACGATGATCACGCGGTCCGCATCGCCATCGAGCGCGATGCCGATATCGGCGCGGTATTCGAGCACCATGTCCTGCAGCTTACGCGGCGCGGTCGAGCCGACATTGCGGTTGATGTTAAAACCGTCCGGTTCCGCCCCAATAGTCTTCACCTCAGCGCCAAGCTCATAAAGCACGGTCGGCGCCACCTTGTAGGCCGCCCCATTCGCGCAATCGAGCACGACGCGAAGACCGTCGAGCGTCAGCCGCCGCGGCAGGGTCGATTTGGCAAATTCGATATAGCGCGCGCCCGCATCCTCGATACGTTTGGCACGGCCCAGCTCGCTTGAGGGAACAAGACCCGCTTCGGTGCCGTCCTCCATCAGCTTTTCGATCTGCAACTCGGTCTGGTCAGACAGCTTGAAGCCATCCGGCCCAAAGAACTTGATCCCATTGTCATGATACGGATTATGAGAGGCGGAGATCATCACGCCGAGATCCGCCCGCATCGAGCGGGTGAGGAGCGCCGTGGCCGGGGTCGGCAGCGGCCCGAGCAGGATGACATCCATCCCGGCTGCGATCAGCCCGGCGGTCAGCGCCGGCTCGATCATATAGCCTGAAAGCCGCGTATCCTTGCCGATGACAACCCGGTGGCGGTGCTGGCCGCGCCTAAAGACCCGGCCCGCGGCAATCCCCAGCCGCATCAGCTGATCAGGCGAGAGCGCGCCGGTATTGGCCATGCCGCGCACGCCGTCCGTACCGAAAATCTTGCGTTCAAAGGGCTGGTCGTCGCCGCGCATGGAATGGCTCCTCCGTCAGGTATGTGCCCGTTACCACACACCCTTTAGCGCTCAAACATTGAGGAAGCTTTGCCTGTTAACTTCGCGTTTCCAATGCTTTCGTAACCGCGAGCGCCTGCCGGGTCGCGGCCACGTCATGCACCCGGAACCAGCTTGCGCCCTGCCGCCAGGCGGCGATCACCGCCGCAAGCGAGCCGCCAAGCCGTTCGTCGGCGTCTCCGCCCCGATCGAGACTTGCAATGAAGCGCTTTCGCGAGGCGCCCAGCATGACCTCACAGCCAAGATCGGTAAACGCGGCCATGTGCCGAATCAGCGCCACATTGTGCTCTACCGTCTTGCCGAACCCGATACCGGGATCCACGATCAACCGGTCGCGGGGAATGCCTGCCGCCTCGCAGGCCGCAACGCGGGCGGCCAGATAGTCCCGCACCTCAGAGACGACATCGTCATAATGCGGATCGTCCTGCATGGTTTCTGGCGTGCCGCGGGCATGCATCAGGATGACGGGCACGCCGAGACGCGCCGCCATTTTAAGACTGTCGGGCGCGAATTCCAGCGCCGTCACATCATTCCAGATATGTGCGCCTGCCCCGATGGCGGCTTCTGCCACGCGAGGTTTGCGCGTGTCGATGGAGAGGCGGACGCCGTCGTTCAGATGCGGGACCAGCGCCTCGATGACGGGCAGGACACGGTCCATTTCTTCGTTCTCGGAAACTGGCGCAGCGCCGGGCCTTGTTGACTCACCGCCAATATCGAGGACATGCGCGCCCTCCTCCATCAGCCGCAATCCATGGGCAAGCGCATGATCACGCGAGGCAAACCGTCCGCCATCGGAGAAACTGTCGGGCGTCACATTGATGATGCCCATCAGGGTGGGCACCGGCAGACTCATTGCCCCGCCTCAGCGGTCTGGTTTTTGAGCGCCTTTTCGAACTCTTCTTCCAGCCGCGACATCATGCGGGTGAAGAGTTCGGTATTCCGGTAGGCATCGGGCTCGCCCGCTTCGGCTTTCAGGCGTTCGGCCATCAGGTTCGAGAAGCCCGGATGGTTGGCAACGAAGATATCCGGCTGCCAATCCTTCGTCACACGGAAGGTTTTGCGGTAATCCTCGACAATGCCCTCATATTGCGGCGGAGCGAGCCGGTTGGCCGCGACCGTCGCGCTGCAGAAAATGAGAAGGTCAAGCGCCTCCCCGCCCTCCTCAATGCTCGTCCACCAGGAGGTGCAGCCCGGCGAGTGCCCCGGGGTCAGCCTTGCCGTCAGGGTAATGTCACCGAGGTGGATCTCTTCTCCATCCGTCAGGACACGGTCGACCTTGACCGGCGGCGCATTGAAGGCCGCATTGTCCTCGGCCCCGACATAAAAGCCGCCTTCGAGCTGGGAGACATCCTCAGACATGGCCCAGAACTCAGCCCCGGTGACATCCTTGATGTAAGCGAGCCCGCCCGAATGATCGAAATGCGCATGGGTGTTCAGCAGGACCTTCACATCGGCGGGGTCAAAGCCCAGCGAGCGGATGCTGTCGAGCACCTGATCTTCAAAGCCCGGCAGGCCGCCATCGATCAGGATATGCCCGTCCTCACCCGTGATGAGGAAGATGCCGAGGCCCTCCGTGCCGACAAAATGGACATTCCCGGCAATGCGAAAAGGATCGACCGGTTTGACCCAGCCCGGATTACCCGCTGCCCAGATCGATTTTGGACGCGGCGCCTCTTCGGCTCCGGCAGAGACGGGAAGGCAGATGGCGAGCGTTGCGAAGAGAAGTGTTCTGATCATTACCTGTTGCGGATAGCAGCCCATGCGCCACCCAACCAGCCGAATGAGACAAGATTAAGGGCAATCATGAAAAACAGGCTGGCGCCGAGGGTGACGACCAGCATGACCGCACCCAGTATCTTGCCTGCCATAGAGCCATCACCGAATTGCAGGCCCAAGCCCCCTGCCGTCAGCGACAGGATGAAGAGGATCAGCCAGAAGGCAAGGATGCAGGCGATGACGAGGATCTTCACAATGATCAGCGAGCCGATCAGGCGGAAGAAATTCCCGCCCGTCGCGCCGAGCGCGGCACCAACGCTAAAGCGGTCTTCGATGGCGGCGGCGGGAATGATCATCAGTGAGCGCAGCGTCACCCAAAGCATCACCAGCAGGAACAGCCATGGCAGGACATAAAGCACCCAGCCAATCGTGACGTCGCCGCGGAACAGGATCGACGACGCGATCCAGACCGTTCCCCAATAGAGCCCTGCGGTAATCGTGATCATCGCAATCGCATAGCAAATATAGACAAGGACCAGACGCGTCTCGATCCCGGTCCAGCGCCAGTAGAAGTAGCCCTTGGGCAACTCGGTATCCCCTGCCGCCACCCGGAATAAAAGCACACTCATCGGCACGAAGACGATCCCGCCTAGCATCATGACAAGCAAGCCGGGCAGGATGTTCAGCAGGCTGACCTCACCGACATATTCCTCGAAAATGGCCTCGACCTCGGCCTCGCTGATAAAGGCATCAAGCGGGCTGACCGCGAGAGCGGAGCGCGCCTCCATCTCGTCAATCAGCGCAAGAACCGCATCGGGAAAACCCGGAATATTAAAGAGCAGCAGCGCAAAACCCGCGATCATCAGCGCCAGAAAGACAATGAAGGACGGCCAGCCGAGCCGGATCGCCGGCCATACATGCCGGAGAGAGAACTGGATTGACTGGACCGCCGTCTCGGCGATGGGAAGTTTACGCGACATATCTGCCCCCGGCGCCACCTTGCCTCGCCGCTAAACGATAACGCATCTGCTGCGCCTGCGCCATGGGGCACGCACGGCGGATGCACTCAGTCCGCAAATTGCGCATCCGCGACCGTCAGGCTGTCCGGATTGTTGAACCGCTGCCAGACGAGGCCGCCCAAAACGATATACACAAGCGAGAAGAAGAAGCTGACAATGGCCGACAAGGTCATGATCAGGATGTTGCCGAGACTCCAGCCTTCGAATGTCAGTGGTGTCAGTGAGAGCAGGAGACCGAGGACGAGTGCCGCCAGATATACAAGGATCTGAGCGACGATCATGGCAAGCATCAGGGCAATCTGCACGCCCAGTAAACGCCAGAAATAGCCTTTGGTCTGGTCGAACGCTTTGCCGAATTGGATCCGGCCTTCGATCGCGACAGATGGCAAGATCAAGAGAGACCTCACCATGAACCACATGAGAAGCAGGGCGAAGCCCCCGAAGCCGACGAATTGAAGAGCCGTCATGACTGCTGCCGAGACACTCATCAGGCTGCAAATAAAGGTGAGCACCATAAAAGGCACCAACGCCCCCAGACCCGCGAAGCAAACCAGCAGCACCAGCAGGATGGTCGCGAGCAGAAATTTCGTCTCGCGGTTGCCCCATTTCAGATAAAGAATGCCTCCGGGAATTTCCGCTTCATTGGCGGCTACCTGATAATGGCGAACGATTGTGGGGATCAGGACGATCCAGCCGAAAAACGACAGGGCCACCCCTTTTACCCAGGACGCCCAGTCAGTGATCACCGACTCATTCCAGCTTATTTCGGTGGTGCTCATCTCCATGAAGATTGCACTCGGCACCATGAGCAGAATGGCGGGCCAGCCCATTCGGACGAAATTCGCAAGCTGCTCTAGCGAGAGCCCCAGGCTTTCACCCGCCAGATCGCCGACTTTAATCTTGGGTTGCATGACCGCCCCTCTCCCAATCTATACGATTGGTAACATGAAGGAGCCTGACGTCAATCGCGGCAGCAAAAAGAAAAAGAGCGGCCCCGCGAGGCCGCTCTTCTTTATCTAATGTCTGTGACCGTTACGCGCCTTGCGGTTCGGGACCGCCAACGCCTTCGGAGCCGCCTTCATGATGGGGTCCGGCTGTCGGCACGGAGCTTGGTGGCGGGGTCGGCGTGTCGCCCGGATCATCGCGGATGATCTTCTCACCCTTGAGGAGCTTGCCGATCTCTTCGCCCGTCAGGGTCTCATATTCGAGCAGACCCTCTGACAGTTTGATCCAGTCCTCATTCTTCTCTTCGGCAAGGATCCGGCGCGCCGTTTCATAGCCTTCATTGACGAGGCCGCGGATCTCATCCTCGATCTTGCGCGCGGTCTCCGGCGACAGCGATTTCGACCGGGCAATGCTCTGCCCAAGGAAGACTTCGCCTTCATCCTCGGAATAGGCAATCGGCCCCAGCTCATCGGACAGGCCATATTGGGTGACCATCGCGCGGGCGATCTTTGTTGCCTGCTCAATGTCAGAGGACGCACCAGAGGTGACATTGTCCTTGCCGAATTTGAGTTCCTCGGCGACCCGTCCGCCCATCAGGATGGCCAGCCGCGAAGTCATTTCGATCTTCGACATCGAGAAGCGGTCGCGTTCGGGAAGCTGCATCACCATGCCGAGCGCACGGCCCCGCGGGATGATGGTCGCCTTGTGAACAGGGTCCGTCTTCGGCACGTTCAGCGCAACGATAGCGTGGCCCGCCTCGTGATAGGCAGTCAGCGCCTTTTCATCCTCGGTCATGACGGTCGAGCGACGCTCCGCCCCCATCATGATCTTGTCTTTGGCGTCCTCGAACTCCTTGTTCGTGACCATGCGCTTGCCGCGCCGGGCCGCAAGCAGGGCCGCCTCATTGACGAGGTTTGCGAGGTCCGCGCCCGAAAAGCCCGGCGTGCCGCGAGCAATCGCGCGAATATTCACATCAGGGCCAAGCGGCACTTTCTTGATATGCACACCGAGGATTTTCTCGCGGCCGACAAGGTCAGGGTTCGGCACGACGACCTGACGGTCAAAGCGGCCGGGGCGCAGAAGCGCCGGGTCCAGAACATCGGGCCGGTTAGTCGCGGCGATCAGGATGATGCCTTCATTGGCCTCAAACCCGTCCATCTCGACGAGAAGCTGGTTCAGCGTCTGCTCGCGTTCGTCATTGCCGCCGCCAAGGCCGGCACCCCGTGAGCGGCCGACCGCATCGATCTCGTCAATGAAGATGATGCAGGGCGCGTTCTTTTTTGCCTGCTCGAACATGTCGCGCACCCGGCTCGCGCCGACGCCCACGAACATTTCAACGAAGTCCGAGCCCGAAATCGTGAAGAAAGGCACATTCGCCTCGCCTGCAATCGCGCGGGCAAGCAGCGTCTTACCGGTACCCGGTGGGCCGACGAGCAGCGCGCCTTTGGGGATCTTGCCGCCAAGGCGCTGGAATTTCATCGGATCACGGAGATATTCGACGATCTCTTCAAGCTCTTCTTTCGCTTCATCGATGCCGGCGACATCGTCAAAGGTGACCCGGCCATGCCGTTCGGTCAGCAGCTTGGCTTTCGACTTGCCAAAGCCCATGGCCCGGCCCGACCCCGCCTGCATCTGGCGGGAGACGAAATAGATCAGCCCGAAAATCAGGATGAAGGGGATGAGATTGATCAGGATAGAGAGCAGAAGCGGCATCTGCTCTTCGGGCACCACCGTGACCGGCACCTGAGCGTCGTAAAGGACGTCAGCGGCATTCGCGCCATCGGGCACGACCGCAACGAAGCGCTCACCGCTTGAGAGGAAGCCCGAGACGATATTCTCGTCGATCTCCGCCCGGCGGATGCCGTCATTGGCAACCTGCTCACGGAAATCCGAATAGCTCAGCTCCGTCACCTGCCCATTGGGCGTCGTGTTCGAGAACACGTAGAGCAGCATCAGGGCGACAATCAGCATCAAGCCCCAGACCATCCAGTGGCGACCGTTCATGTAGTGTCCTTCTCTAACCGGGCGTGGGAGCGCCCCGTATCATCAAAGCCGTTCAAAAGCGGATAACGCGGCCCGAGAATCGTTCCTCGAGCAGGCTGTCCGCCTTAAATGTTCCCACATTATCTAGGAAGGCCTCGGCCTGCTTCCAACCGGAAAGCGCCGCGGCAATGAAATCCTGGCAGGCCGCAGGGATGTGGGAGAGTGCGTCCCCGCGAGTGAGACAAGGTAACGTCGAAATGCGCTTACGATCCAGTGTCGATGTCGCAATGTCACGCGGAATCAGCGCGCCAAGGGGTTTTATGACGGTGACCTCGGCGATGCCCTCCGGCACATGCACAATAAACCGCCGGTCATAGAGGTGCTTTTCGCCTGCTTTGACAGCGATCGGCTCAAAGCCCCCTGCCCCGCCGGCCCGGCCCAGAAGGGCAGCGGGCTCGCGGAAGATAAATGCATCATGGAGCCCGTAAGCGAGGATGACGCCAGAAATAGTGGAAACTGAATATCGACGCCCAACAGTTTCAATCTGTCCGGCGTCATTATGAAAGAGATCACCGTATCTTGTCGGCATGGTAGAGGATCCAGACACGGCATGAACGGCCTCAATGACAGCACCGTCTTGGAACCCACTGTTTGAACTGAAGCTCTCCAAAAATTGGACTGATGCATCCACGTGTGATTTGCGCATGTAAATCTGAGACGCTTCCACATTACGAGCGGCTTCGATCCTGTTCAGTTCTGCGGCTTCTTCAGCCGTCCGGCAAAGCGCCTCGACCGTCAGCAGATCCTGTTGTTCGAGCGCGGCGAGGAGCGCGCGGATACGTACCCGCTCAAAGCGGTCATCCTCGTTTGAGGGATCATAGCTGACCGGCAGGTCATGAGCCTCAGCATAGCTTTGCGTCTCGGTGCGCCGCACCCCGAGCAGAGGCCGGTAGAGCGTCACCGGCTCGCCCGCCCCGCCTGCGATCAGGCGGGTCTCGGGCATCCCCGCAAGGCCCTGGCCTGACCCGCGGCGCAACCGCATGAAGACGGTCTCTGCCTGATCATCAGCTGTATGCGCGGTGACGAGGGTTTCGAGCCCGAGCCTGTTGCAGGCGTCGCAGAGCAGCCGATAGCGCGCGGTGCGGGCATTGGCCTGAAGGTTTCCCTTACTCCGCTCATCCCGGACGGGCGCAGCCCGATCCGGGACCTCATGACGCTGAGGGAGACCCCCGCTTTCGCGGGGATGAGCGGCAGAAGTCCAAACAAGTGTCTCATGGCTGATGCCCCGGGCCGCGCACCATTCAGCGACTTTTGCCGCTTCATACGCTGCTTCAGGCCGGAGGCCATGATCGACCGTCAGCGCGATGATTGGGACGTTTTTCTCATGCAATACATGAAGAAGGGCGAAGCTGTCCGCTCCGCCCGAGACGGCGACCGCCACCGGCTCTCCCGGCGGCAGCGCCCAGTCGAATTTCAGGTCAGCCGTCAGTTGCAGACCGCAGCTGCGCGCTCTTCGGCATATTTGGTGGCAAGGCGCTGTTCCATGTTCGGGAACTTCTTGAGCCCTGCATTGAAGACGCGGCAGGCCTCTTCAGGCCGGTTGAGGCGGGTGAAGGCGATGCCGAGCTTCAGATACGCCTCGGGCGAGCGTGGATCGTCCTTATAATTCGACACATGGTCGAGGAAGATGCGCGCCGCTTCGCCATTCGCGCCGGTCGCCAGATAGATCTCACCGAGCATGAATTTGGCTTCTGCCGTCTGGGTCGCCTCGGGGAATTTGGCGACAAAGGCTTCAAGCTTGGCTTCGGCCGTCTCGTAATCGGCAGCCAGCACCGACTGATAAGCCTCATCATAGGCACGGTCGGGATCGTCCGGCAGCATGACAGTCGGCGTCATCGGGCCTTCGGGCTCGCCTGTATCTTCGCCGCTCAACAGATCGACCGGCCCACCGGTCGTGCCGCGATCGGGATTGTCGATGCCGTCAATGCCAGGCAGCCGGCTTGGCGCGCCGAATTCCGGCGACCCTGCGCCTTCGAGACGCTCAATGATCTCCTGCTGACGCTCCAGCCGGTAGGCGAGCTCCTCAACCCGGCCGGTCAGCTCGGCAATCGACTGCTCAAGCTGAAGAACGCGAATTGATGTGTCCGCAGCGGACGGCCCGTCTGGCGGGAGAACCGCGCCAGAGGGAAAATTCTGGGTGCCGCCCAGCGGACGCTGCGGGCCTTCTACTGAATAAAGTGCGCCCTGCAGGTCGCGGAGCTGGTTTTCGAGCCGGATGAGGCGCTCCTCGACCCGGTCTCCGCGAGCGGCGGCTGGATTTGCCTGAACCTGCGCGACCGCGCTGCCTCCCATCATGGAGGTCAGAAGGGCAGCCGCAATTCCGGCCCGGACAGTGTAAGAAAGACGAAACATGAAATACCCCTGATTCTCTCTTGCCTTTTACCATAGAGGAGACTGCGGCAAAGGGATGGCACGAAACCCCACATTCTTTTCACAAAGATGTCATCTGCCCGCATGCGTGACGCAAAGGCCACTCACGATCTGACTGACAGTCCTATCAAAGCATGATAGCGGCGATTCTCCATGACATCAGCGCCACTCGAACGGATCAGGCTTTGGCTACGCCATTCGGCGGAGCGGGCAGAATCCGTCTCCAACATGAAGGTCTGGCTGCTGGCCGCCGCTGTCGGTGTGCTGGTGTCTTATGGTGTCA
Source organism: Parvularcula marina (assembly GCF_003399445.1). Lineage (NCBI taxonomy): Bacteria > Pseudomonadati > Pseudomonadota > Alphaproteobacteria > Parvularculales > Parvularculaceae > Parvularcula > Parvularcula marina. The sequence continues at coordinate 1,048,696 of NZ_QUQO01000001.1, forward strand.
TCCTTTTCACGATCGCCGTCGAAGCGCTGACAACCTGGGCCTATGGCGAAGGAACGAGCCTACTGGCGCAGGGCGCGCGAGGGCTTGAGCCATGGCGGGCCTTCCTTGTGCCGGTCGTCGGGGGACTGATCGTTGGCGCGATCTTGTGGCTAGCCCAGCGGTTCCATATCCTCCCCGATATCCGCTGTCAGGGTGTTGCCGAAGTTATCGAAGCCCGCGCGAGCCCGCCGGGGCATGTGAGCCTTGCCGGCGGTGCGGCGAACACGATTGCGGCAGGCGTTGCTCTGGGTTTTGGCGCCAGTGCCGGGCGCGAGGGGCCGCTCGTCCTGATGGGTGGCTCGATGGCAACCTTCCTTGCCCGGAGGTTCAAGCTATCGGCAAAAGATGCCCGTACCCTGCTCGGCTGCGCTGCCGCAGCAGCAGTCTCGGCTGCCTTTAACGCACCAATCGCAGGCGTCCTATTCGCGCTAGAAGTCGTTCTGTCGAATTACGCGCTCTCGATCTTCGGCCCCGTCACCCTGTCGAGTGTCGTCTCCCTACTGATCGCTCAATCGCAGCTAGGCGATGTCCACCGCTTCGACATCCCCGCCTATGCGAGTGCCGCGCCCTATGACATTCCGCTCGGCGCTGTCCTCGGCCTGATCTGCGGAGCTGTCGCCTGGTCCTTCCTTCAGACGGCGGCCAAGGGCCGGAAAATGTCCCGCCAGTTGATCGCCAAGCGGCGGGTACCGGCCTTCCTCCTCCCCGTCATCGCAGGCGTCGGGATGGGCGTCATCGGTATTTTCCTGCCCGAAGTGTTGGGCTTCGGCTATGAAGCCACATCTCAGGCGCTCAACGGAAATTATTCGCTCTCCCTGCTGACGATCCTTCTCGTCGCCAAGCTATTCGCCACCGTCCTCTGCCTCTCCTGCAGGTTCGGCACGGGGGTCTTCTCCGGCGGCATTTATCTTGGTGCGATTTCCGGGGCTGCCTTCGGCATCGCCCTTTCCTTCATCTTCCCGGACTCCGCCGTCGCCAATCCGACCTTTTTTGCAATGATTGGCATGGGCGCCGTCTCTGGCGCGATCATCGGTGCACCTATCTCAACAACGCTGATCGTTTTTGAGATCACCGGTGACTATCAGATGACCGCCGCTCTGATGATTGCCGTCGGCATCGCCAGCGTCATGGTGCAGGTCTTCTTTGGGTCCTCCTGGTTCCACTACCAGCTGAACCAACGCGGCTATGATCTCTCCCACGGACCTCAAGGGGTGATCCTCAATACGATCCGTGTGCGCGATGTCATGCGGGCAATGCCCCCAGATGCCGCGCCGCTGGAAGAAGATGCACCTCGGCTGCTCGCCAACCAGACATTGGGTGAGGCACTGGCCCAGATGACTGATCTGGGGCTCGACGGCATGCCGGTCGTCGCGGACAAGGATGATGCAAGGATTGTCGGGACGCTGACACAGATCCGGGCGCTGCGGACCTATAACTCGGCCCTTGTTGAGAGCCATATCGAACATCACAGATAGCAAAAACCGGCCGCCTCCCCCCAGAGACTGCCGGTTACATCACTGCCATAGTGATTAGCGGGCGTCGGCGACGACAATCGTGTCTTCCGTATCCGTATCATTGCTGGCGTAGTCCGAGTAATCAGGGCGGATCGTCGAGTGGTCTTCGACCGCAGCGAATTTCTCTTCCAGCTCATAGCTCGGCGTTGCCAGACGGACAGCAAAATCAGTGCTCGCCTGCATCGTGAACTCGGCGACATTGGCAGAAACATCTGCCGGATCGACTTCGGTTTCCTGAGCAGAAGCAGCGCTCAGGCTCTGGCCGACAAAGATGGCGGCGATGACGCTGGCGGCGATAACGACGTTGCGGTTGGTGATGGCGGTCATGGGTCTCTTTCCTGTTTGCCGCAGGTCGTTGCGACACCATTATGGTTAACCCAAGAGAGCCAGCTCGACTGTGACGAGCATCACCGGAAAGACAAGTTTCAGCGGATGTCAGATCGGCGCGTAATCATAGCGGCCGCCAACCGCCAGCGCCTTCTGATAGGCAGGCCGCGCCTGTATCGCCCGGACATAGCGCAGGACATGGCCATAACGCTTGGCGTTCGGGAAGCGCGACAGCGACGTTTCCAGCGTGAAGATCATCATGACATCGGCGCCCGTCGGATGATCACCTGCAAAGAACTCATTCTCGGCCAGATGCGCATCCGCCAGCCCCAGATAACGCTCCGACCGCGGCAGAATGAAGTTCTGGTGCACGGCCTTCGACGCCTTGTTCAGGATCGGCCGGATCAGCCCCGGCGCTGATTGCGGCATGCGCGAGAAGACCAGCGACATGAAGGAGAAAGGCTGCAGCGTCGATTCGGCAAAATGCAGCCAGTAAAGATAGTCCGTATAATGCGGGCTGTCCGGCCCAGGACGCCATTTCTCGTCCCCCACTTTCGCAAGCAGATATTCGGTGATCGCCCCGCTCTCGGCCAGCGTCACCCCGCCATCCTCGATCACCGGCCAGCCGCCGGAGGGATGCACCCGCGTCTGCTCCTCAGGCCCCAGCATGGTCTTCGGATCGCGCAGCGAGGTGATAAGCTGATACTCCACCCCGAGCTCCTCAAGGAGCCAGAGGATGCGCATGGAACGGGAATTCTCAAGGTGATGAAGCGTGATCATGCCGCCATTTGTGCGGGATCACGTCGCCGCGCGCAAGCAATCTCCCCTCACGACCCTGAGATTGATCTGCACTAGGGGGTCGCCCACGCAGGCGAATTTGCCTACTTCGAAGACGGACCAAAGCGGGGGTGAGCCATGGCCTATTACCAGTCGATCAGGCGGGATCGGAAAACCTATCCCTTGGGCAATCAGGCACCGGGACAGGCCGGTTGGATCGCCCAGCGTCTCTTGCGCCTGCGGGCCATGCTCAATGGCGATATCATCTCCCGGCGCGATCCGAATTCGCTGATCGTCGGGTCATGGAACATCAAACACTTCGATGGCGGCCGGAAACGCCTGCCCGAGAGCTATCACTACATCGCCGAGATCATCGATCATTTCGACATCTGCGCCATTCAGGAGGCAAAGGACATGGAGGCGCTGCGACGGCTCAAAGGCCTGCTCGGGCCGAACTGGGATTTCTTCGTGAATGATCAGACCACGGGCCATGCAGGCAATGACGAGCGCATGGCCTATTTCTTCAACCGCAATAAAGTCCGCTTCAACAATCTGATTGGCGAGCTGGTTTATCCGCGCGACGAACTGTTGAACGGGGAGCAGCCGAGCAGGACGCCTTTCTTTGCCTCCTTTCAGGCCGGATGGTTCCACTTCACGCTTTGCTCCGCCCACATTGTTTCAGAAGACAAGCCCGGCAAACCGACGCGCCAGCAGGAAATCGCCCTCATCGGCAAGACGCTGAAAGAGCGGGCCGAGCGCGAGGACGAAGTCCATATCTTCATGGGTGACTTCAATCAGGATGACATGGATGATGCCGGCCTCGTTGACCTGAAGAATATGGGCTATGTCATTCCTGACTTCGGGCCCACCAATCTGGGGGCGGATAAAAAGCATTTCGACCACATCACCTTTATCGGTCCGCAGGATGAAGGCGATCTGATGGAAAGTGGCCGGGTCGACTGGCATGAGGCGGTCTATACCGAAACGGATCGCGACGCCTATCAGCAGATCGCCGCCGAGATCCGCGATGCGCCAAATACCGGCATTCCCTATAATAACTGGTCGTCCTTTTATTCGCGATGGCGCACGGATGAAATGTCCGATCACCTGCCGATCTGGATTGAAATTCGCACGGATTACTCGAATCGCTATCTCCGCGCGATTACCGAGTTGGGGAATGAGTGAGGTAGGTCATTCTCTCAACCCGCGCATCCCCGCGCAGGCGGGGATCTGCATCCGATCTTCCTCTCTCTCATTTCTCAAAGAGAACGAGCTTAAACCCAAACATCCCTCGCCCAAAACCAGATGCTTGCCTCCGCGGGCATGAGCGAAAGGAAGGAGACGGCGCAATGTCGGCAATCCGGCTGACAAATCCGGCCCACCGCGATAGGCTCCGCCCATGTCTCAAACACCTCCCTTCCAGATCAAGATCGTCCCCGTCACCCCGTTCCAGCAGAACTGCTCGCTGATACGCGCAAGGAACGGCTCGATTGCCGTCATCGACCCCGGTGGTGAGGTTGACCGGCTGATCGCCGAGGCCGACGCATGGGACGGGAAGATCGAGAAGATCTGGTTGACTCATGGCCATCTCGACCATGCAGGCGGCGCGATGGAGCTCAAAGAGAAGACCGGCGCCATCATCGAAGGCGCGCAGGAGGAGGAAGTCTTCTGGCTCTCCCAGATCTCCGAGCAGATCAAACGCTTCGGCACCCATATGGAGGCCAAGAACGTGACGCCCGACCGCTGGCTTGATGACGGCGATACGGTCGAGCTCGACGGCAATGTCTTTGAGGTGATCTTCACGCCGGGCCACACACCGGGCCATGTCGTCTTCTTTAATCGACACATGAAGATCGCTTTTGTCGGCGATGTCCTTTTCAAAGGCTCGATCGGGCGGACGGATTTTCCGCGCGGCGACCACGCCACCCTGATTGCATCGATCACGGAGAAATTATGGCCGCTCGGCAATGATGTGCAGTTCGTGCCCGGGCATGGCCCCCTCTCTACTTTCGGGCATGAGCGTCAGAGCAATCCCTTTGTTGGCGATGCGGTGGTCGGCCGCGCCGGGGCAAACACTCAAGGACCCGGTTGATGGCGATTTTCAAGGCGCTCCATCCTGTCTGCCCGGTGCTCGACATGTCCGTGCACCTTCATTTCTGGGGCAAGCTTGGCTTCCTGCCGGTTTTTGGGGACCGAGAGCCTTATGAGACGGCCGATTATGTCGGCATTGCCCGCGACGGGCTCGAGCTGCACCTTCAGACCTTCACGCGCGAGCAGCTCCAAGAAACCCAGACCATGGCGCTCCGTATCGAGATGACCGGCAAACAGGCGCTCGAAGCCCTCCATGACGAATGGAAGGAGCGCATCAGTATCTCAGCGCCGCTTGCCGAGAAGCCATGGGGTACGGTAGAATTCGGGTTCTATGATCCGGCGAACACGCCGTTTTTCTTCTATGTAGACCGCGGCTGACCCCGGCGCCAGTCAGGAGGTCGCAGGAACAATCACCGCGGCGACAATGATAGCCGTCATGAGCGCGGCCCGCACGGCCTTGATCGTCTCGACCGTCGCGGTGGCGGCCAGATGCTCACCCTCCGCAATTTCCTTGATCCGGGCCTTATGGGCTTTCAGCTTTTCCTTATCGAAATTCCGGCGCAGGAGCTCCGTCTGCTGAAGGAAGGCCACGAGGATCGTATCGCGCGCCGACACCTCGCTGTTGCCAAACATCACTTCTTCGAGATGGGCTTTGAGCGCGGCCTCATGGGTGGGGTCAGCTTCGGGATAGACCTTCCGATCAAAGAAGAAAAAGACCTTTTTCGTCTGACGGTGTAGGATGCCGCGATTGATCAGCCCCTCATAAAGCGGCACCGTCAGGTGCTTTTTCCCGGCCAGCTTTTCGATCAGCTTTTTGGGGCTTGAGGTCACACCCTTCTCCTTGATGACGGCAAGGCAGTCATCAAGATATCTGTCCCCGGTCGGACGATCATCGGCCAGAATGAAGTGGGCGGGTTTGTCAGGCGCCTCGGCCAGAACCCCTCTCAAAACGAGTTCCGCTAGGGCCGATCCGGCAAGGGCATATTCAACGAACGACCCGGTCCGCTCGCCAGTGTCATCTTTCAGCGCAAGGAGAAGTAGACCCTCGGCAAGGGTCAGGTCCTGAATTGTCATGGATGCCTCCGATTCTGCCACTACCCATATATGGGAATGATGGGCCCCGAATCGAAGAGCCCACAGGCCGGGATAGGGTGCCGGCCCATGGGAGAGGAAAGAGAGCCTGCCGGAGTGGGGGCACGAGGCAGGCTCCCGGAGAAAACCCTCAGGCGGCTTTTTTAAGCGCCTTCTGAGCCTTCTTAAGTTTCGTACGCTGAGTCGCGATCCGCTTCTTGCGCGTCTTGATTTCTTTTTTGAGGGATTTGACTTTTTTGCTCATGGATAGCCTCCAATTGATGCGAAGGCGCCCTTTTCCGCTCAGTCCTCTTCGCTCGGCCTGTGCTCCTGCACGAACCGTCGCATGAACATCCGGATTTCCCTGGCGGCACTCGTATCCAGGTCGTCGCAGAGCTCGATAAACTCGTCCCGGTCACGCTTGTTGACACGGATCACCAGCTGACCGTCTTTTTTGTGTTTTTTGTTCTTACTGGAATCCGGCATGGCCAGACATCTACCACACACTGCAACGTCGAGGCAATGTATATACATTTAGAATACAAAACGCAAGCAGACTGGTTAAGATTTTACGCGAAAAAAAACACCCTGCCGAATGACAGGGTGTTTCCATCGGGGCTGAATGACGCCGATTATTCGGGCTTTCCGTAAGCGATGACGAATTGATCAGTCTGCCCCCGGATCGAAGGATCGAAGACCGAATTGGTCAGAGGATCGTCCGGGTTCGACAGGAAGTCAGCTGAAGACTTGAAGACGAGGCCCGCCCCTTCAGCATAGGAACGGATGATCTCTTCCTCGATGCGGTGCACGGTTCCACCAGCTTCTGTACCCGCGCCTTCGGCAGCACGGTGATCGATGGCGACAAAGACCCCGCCGGGTTTGAGGACACGCGCGATCTCGGCGAATGTCGCTTCGGGATCCCCAAGGCTCTCGCCATTAACTTCGAACCACAGCTCATGCGGCCCTTGTATCCAGGTAACGACATCGACGGAGCCGTCAGGCGCATCGAGATTGTCAAAATTCGTCCGCATCACGACGACATTGCCAAGCCGCTCGCCGCCAAGGCGGGTTTCTAGGGCATCTCCCAGAAAGCCATCAAAGCTTGGCGGGTTCTGCATGTAGACCTTGCCGCCCTCGCCCACGACGCGGGAGTAAAGCTCGGTGAAATAACCGCCGCCTGCCTCCATATCGATGACCGTCATGCCGGGTTCGAGCCCGATGAAGCCGAGTGTCTCGGCCGGCTTGCGGCGCTCATCGCCCTCGACATCATCCGCAGGGCGATCGGGATGCGCAACGGAACCAGCGACCGGATCGACTACCTCGGGGGTCGGCTCTTCTTCCGCCGCCATCTCAGGGGCTGCGGTTTCGGGCGCCGCCGGTTCTTCGCTCTCACCGCCGCCGCAAGCCGCAAGGCCGAAAGCCGCCAGCGCGAAAATGCTCGTTGTCCATTTCATGATGTATCTCCCTCATCCATTTCATGTCTTATGACAAAAATCGGAGCCTCTCCCTCAGCTGTCAATCTTGTTGGCGACGCAATAACAGTCAGCTTTTGTCGAGGACATTCTGCCATTCAGGTGTCTTGTCGATCTGCGCTTTGATGAAGGGGCAGAGCGGCACAATCTTGCGCCCCTCTGCCCGCGCATCACTCACCAGTCTTTCGACCAGCATCGTGCCAATACCGCGCCCGCCCAGCGCTTTGGGCACACCTGTGTGATCGGCGATCAGTCTGTCCTCCCCGGCACGGGAATAGGTCAGCTCTGCTTCATGTCCGTCGAGCACAAGCCAGTAGCGGCCTTTGGTTTCGGTCTCGTCGCGGTGGATGTTGGGTGCTGACATGGCTTGCTCCTCGATTATCTGGGTCGGATATAATGCTTCTTCAGTCTCAATGCTTGCGACTCGCGGCCTGTCTCTGTAGGGCCCCGAAAGTTTGCCCGCGTGACCAATAAACTGTGAGATTCCCTTATGCCTAAACGTACCGATATCGAGAGCATCCTCATCATCGGCGCGGGGCCTATTGTGATCGGGCAGGCCTGCGAATTTGACTATTCGGGCGTGCAGGCGGTGAAGGCGCTGAAGGCCGAAGGCTACCGGGTCATCCTCGTCAACTCGAACCCTGCAACGATCATGACCGATCCGGAAATGGCCGATGCGACTTATATCGAGCCGATCACCCCGGACTTTGTCGAGAAGATCATCGCGCGGGAAAAACCCGACGCCCTCTTGCCGACCATGGGCGGGCAGACCGCGCTCAACTGTGCGCTGGCCCTCGAGGAACGCGGCGTCCTCAAAAAGCATAATGTCGAGATGATCGGCGCCCGCGCCGACGTCATCGACAAGGCCGAGGACCGCGAGAAGTTCCGCAAGGCGATGGACAAGATTGGGCTCGAAAGCCCGCGCGCGGCGATCGCAACCAGCCCCGCCATTCGCGATGAAGACGGCCATATTGTCGGTTACGACCGGATGGGCGGCTTTGCCGAGGCCATGAAGGCGCTGGATGAGATCGGCCTGCCGGCGATCATCCGTCCGGCCTTCACCCTCGGCGGGACTGGCGGCGGTGTTGCCTATAACCGCGAGGAATATGAGCATATCGTCCGTGCAGGGCTTGATGCCTCTCCGAACGGACAGGTCCTGATCGATGAGAGCCTTCTCGGCTGGAAAGAATTCGAGATGGAGGTCGTCCGCGACAAGGCGGATAACTGCATCATCATCTGCTCAATCGAGAATGTGGACCCTATGGGGGTGCATACCGGCGACTCAATCACCGTTGCGCCCGCTCTCACTCTCACCGACCGCGAGTATCAACGGATGCGGAACGCCTCGATCGCGGTCCTGCGGGAGATCGGTGTTGAAACCGGCGGCTCGAATGTCCAGTTCGCGGTGAACCCGGAAGATGGCCGCCTTGTTGTCATCGAGATGAACCCGCGCGTCTCGCGCTCCTCCGCGCTCGCCTCGAAAGCCACCGGTTTCCCGATTGCGAAAGTCGCCGCGAAACTCGCCGTTGGTTACACGCTTGATGAGCTTGATAATGACATTACCGGCGGCGCTATGCCCGCCAGCTTCGAGCCGACGATTGACTATGTCGTCACCAAGATCCCGCGCTTTGCCTTTGAGAAATTCCCGGGCACCAAGCCGATCCTGACAACCGCCATGAAATCCGTGGGCGAAGCAATGGCTATCGGCCGGACCTTCCAGGAAAGTCTGCAGAAAGCGCTGCGCTCGCTCGAGACGGGGCTTTGCGGTCTTGATCCGATTGAGATCCCCGGCCTTGGCGAAGGCAATGATGTTGACGCCTATCGCCGGGCACTGGCCGCCCCGACGCCTGAGCGCCTGCGGGTGACAGCGCAAGCCATGCGCGCCGGTGTGCCGGTCGAGCAGGTCCGCTCGGTCACGTCTTACGATCCATGGTTCCTTGAGCAGATCCGCGGCATCATCGAAGCCGAAGAAGATGTCGCCAGCTTTGGCCTGCCCTCAGATGCTGACGGCCTGATGCAGCTCAAATCCATGGGCTTCTCGGACAAGCGCCTCGCCCAGCTTTGTGATGGCACCGAGGACGAAGTGCGCCGCCACCGCCGCACGCTCGGCATCCGCCCGGTCTATAAGCGGATCGATACCTGCGCCGCGGAATTCCGCGCCGTCACCCCTTACATGTATTCCGCCTACGAACCGGGCAATCAGGACGAAAGCGGCCCCTCTGACCGCAAGAAGGTCGTCATCCTCGGCGGCGGGCCGAACCGGATCGGCCAGGGCATCGAGTTTGACTATTGCTGCTGTCATGCGGCCTTCGCGCTCGCCGATGCGGGCATCGAATCGATCATGGTCAATTGTAACCCGGAGACCGTCTCGACCGATTACGACACCTCGGATCGTCTCTATTTCGAGCCGCTGACAGCCGAAGACGTGCTTGAACTGATCGACCGAGAACGGACGAATGGCGAGCTGCTAGGTGTCATCGTGCAATATGGCGGGCAGACCCCGCTCAACCTTGCTGAGACCCTTGCCAATGAAGGCGTGCCGATCCTTGGCACCTCGGTTGAAGCGATCGCCCTTGCCGAAGACCGCGAGCAGTTCCAGCGCCTCGTCAATGCGCTGGGCTTGAAGCAGCCCAAAAACGCCGTCTCCGGCAAACGCGAGAACGTCCTCGCCATGGCCGGCGAGGTTGGCTACCCGCTCGTCACCCGGCCCTCCTTCGTCCTTGGCGGCCGCGCGATGGAAATCATCCGTGATGAGAAGGGGATGGAGCGCTACCTCGCCACCGCCAAGATCGAGATTACCGACAAACAGCCGCTCCTCCTCGATCAGTATCTCATCAACGCCGTTGAATGCGATGTCGATGCGATCTGTGACGGCGAAGAGGTCTATGTTGCGGGCATCATGGAGCATATCGAGGAAGCGGGCGTCCATTCGGGCGACAGTGCATGCTCTCTCCCCCCCTACACGCTGAGCGATGAGATCATGGCAACCCTGCGCGAGCAGACGGTGGGGCTTGCCAAGGCGCTGAACGTCCGGGGCCTGATGAATGTGCAATATGCAATCAAGGATGGCGACATTTATATCCTTGAAGTGAACCCCCGCGCCTCGCGCACCGTGCCCTTTGTCGCCAAGACCATCGGCGCCCCGGTCGCCCGGATCGCGGCCCGCGTCATGGCGGGTGCGAAACTCTCCGAATTCGACCTGCCGACGGGCACGCCCCGCCACACAGCGGTCAAGGAAGTCGTCTTCCCCTTCTCGCGCTTCCCGGGCGTCGACACGGTGCTCGGCCCGGAAATGCGCTCGACCGGCGAAGTCATGGGCCTCGATATGGATTTCGACCGCGCCCGGGCAAAGAGCCTCTTGGCGGCCAGCATCATCGTGCCGCTGAAGGGCTGCGTCTTCATCTCGGTGAAGGACAGCGACAAGGAAGAGATCCTCTCCCCTGCGCGGCGCCTTACTGAAATGGGCTTCTCGCTCATCGCGACAGGCGGCACGGCGGAGTTCCTGCGCGAGCAGGGTCTCGAAGTGAAACGGGTCAACAAGGTGCTCGAAGGCCAGCCGCATATCGTCGACGCCCTGATCAATGGCGACGTACACCTCATTTTCAACACGACCGAAACAGCGCAGTCGATTGAGGACAGCCGGTCCATCCGGACGACCGCTTTGCAACGCCGGATTCCCTGCATTACGACCCTTTCAGGCTCGAAAGCCTGTGTACGGGCCATAGAAGCTTTACGGCATGGCGACCTTGAAGCCGTGCCTCTCCAGCACTATAGTCACTGATCCCATACAAAAGGGCGGCACCCACCTCGCTGGTCTCATCCAGCAGGCGGGCCGCCTCTTTGTGTATTGAAAGAGAAGATGATCGACATGGAAAAGTTCCCGATGACCGTTGCTGGCTTCCAGAAGCTTGAGGCTGACCTCAAGCACCTGAAGACCGTTGAGCGACCGGCTGTCATCCAGGCCATCTCCGAAGCCCGTGAACATGGCGACCTTTCGGAAAACGCGGAATATCACGCGGCCAAGGAACGCCAGAGCATGATCGAAGGCCAGATCCTCGAATTCGAGGACAAGCACTCCCGTGCCCAGGTCATCGACATTGCTACGCTGTCTGGCCCGGAAGTGAAATTCGGCGCGACCGTCACCCTCATCGATGAGGATACCGAGGAAGAGAAGCGCTATCAGATCGTTGGCGATCTCGAAGCCGACCTCAAAGACGGCAAGATCTCGATCTCCTCGCCCATCGCCCGTGCCCTGATCGGCAAGGAAGAAGGCGATTCGGTCGAAGTGGCGGCCCCCGGCGGCAGCCACGTCTATGAGATCGAAAAGGTCGAATACAAATAATTCGTCCCGACCCTGAGGACAAAAAGAAAGGCCATCCGTTTCCGGATGGCCTTTTTGTTTGGTGGGTGGCGCTGAGGCTTAGTCCTCAGAGCCGTCCGGGAAACCGCGCTGGCGCATCAGCGCACCAACATCGACATCCTTGCCGCGGAAGGCGCGATAGCCATCAACTGGGTCGACCGTGTCACCGACCGACAGGATGTGGTCGATGAAACGCTGGGCGACGCCCTTGTCGAACGGGCTGCCCGCTTCCTCGAAGGCTTCCCATGCATCCGCGCTGAATGTGTCAGCCCAGAGATAGGAGTAATAGCCAGCGGCATAGCCTTCGCCCGAGAAGACGTGCGCGAATTGCGGCGTCCGGTGACGCATCGGCAGCTCATCGGGCATGCCAAGCTCTGCAAGCGTCTCACGCTCGAAGGCGTCCGGGTCGACATTGCTCGCATCCTCAAGCGTATGCAGCTTCATGTCGATCAGCGCGCTTGCCAGATATTCCGTGGTCGCAAAGCCTTCATTGAAGGTGCCGGCCTTTTTGATCTTGGCAAGGAGTTCTTGCGGCATCGGCTCGCCCGTATCGACGTGGAGCGCGAAGCGTTCGAGGATTTCCGTCGTGCCCAGCCAGTTCTCGTGAACCTGGCTTGGGAATTCGACATAGTCGCGCGGCACGGATGTGCCTGACTGGCTAGGATAGACCACATCGGAATTCAGCCCGTGAAGGGCGTGACCGAATTCGTGGAACAGGGTCTCTGCATCATCCCAGGAGATGAGGACCGGCTCGCCCTCTGCGCCCTTGATGAAGTTCGAGTTGTTCGAGACGATAGTCGTGACCGGCGTACCGTCCAGCTTCTGCTGGGTCCGGTAGGAGGTCATCCAAGCACCGGAGCGCTTGCCGGCCCGCGCGTAAGGGTCGAAATACCAAAGGCCCTGATGCTCGCCATTGCGGGTGACTTCCCAGACCCGAACATCGGTGTGGAAGACCGGCACGTCATCAACCTGTTTGAAGTCGAGATTGTAGAGCTCTTTTGCCATCCAGAACATCCCCTCACGGAGGTTCTCAAGCTGGAGATACTGTTTCACTTCATCGGCATCGAGGTCATATTTCGCCTTGCGGACTTTCTCCGCATAATAGCGGTAATCCCACGGCGCGATCGTGATATCGGCGCCCTCTTCATCAGCCACCGCCTGCATGTCGGCGACTTCTTCTTCAACGCGGGCAATTGCCGCCGGCCAGACCCGCATCATCAGATCCATGGCGCGCTCAGGCGTTTTTGCGACCTGCTTCTCGATCGCGCGGGCGGCAAAATTGTCATAGCCCTGAAGATGTGAGCGCTCTTCGCGCAGCTTCAGGATTTCAGCGATGATCGCATTGTTGTCGTATTCATCGCCATTGTCGCCGCGATCATAATAGGTCCGCCAGACTTCTTCGCGCAGCTCGCGATTATCCGAATAGGTCAGGAACGGATCCATAGAGGAGCGGGTGTTGAGGATGGCATATTCGCCTTCCCGGCCTTTGCCTGCCGCCGCGCTTGCTGCTGCATCGACGATACTGTCAGGCAGGCCGCCAAGCTGGTCTTCGGTGAGCCAGGTCACATAGGCTTCTTCATCATGCAGAAGGTTCTGGCTGAACTTCGTGTAGAGTTTCGAGAGCCGGTCATCGAGATCAGCGATCTTCTCTTTGGTCTCTTCATCAAGTGCTGCGCCCGAACGCGCAAAATTGGTGTAGTAGTCCCAGACAAGGCGTTGCTCGGGGCCGGTCAGCGCTTCGAGAGCGGCCTTGTCTTCCCAGATAGCTTCGATCCGTTTGAAGAGCTTTTCATTCTGGATGATGTCATTCTGATATTCAGAGAACAGTGGATCGATCCGGGTCTCGATTTCCTGGAATTCAGGGGTCGAGAGATTGCCGCCCCACAGGAAGTAGTAGGTCGCCGCGCGGTCGAGAGCGCCGCCGCCCTTCTCCATGGCGATGATCGTGTTCTCGAAAGTCGGGGCTTCTGGATTGTTCGCGATAGCTTCGATCTCATCGAGGCTCGCTGCCATCGCCGCTTTGATCCCCGGCTCGAAGTCCGCAACCGTGACCTTGTCGAAGGCCGGCACGCCGCCATAGGGACCTTCATATGGGGCGGTGATGATGTTCATCTCGCCTGTCTCCGTCATTTCTGCATCTGCTGTCATTGTTTCGGCCGAGGCTTCCGTCTCGGTCATGGTGTCGGCGTCATCCTTGCCGCCGCAGGCAGCCAGCGAGAGGCTGAGGGCAGCAAGGCTTGCGCCCATCAGGGTAGGTCGAATGCGCATGAAGATTTCCTTATTCGTATTTGTCATCTGGTCTGACGAGTTCTGTAAGGCGCGAGCGCCATCAGGCAAACTGGCCAAAGATTAATCCTGCTTCAGTTTTCCAAGGACATCAAAGGGCGAAATCCGCTCACCGGCTTTCGGATCAACTTGCGGTTCGGCGCCTTCCTTCCGCGGGTGCGGATCCATGGCGAGGAAAAGCTGCTCGAGCAGCACGGTGCCTAGATCCAGCTTTCCGCCCTCAATCGGTTCCGGGGCATCAAGGTCCGCCTCCATTTCCTCGGGCAGGTCACCGGTGGGCAGCTCATCGGTGAAGGTCTCAAGGAAATCCTCCTCGATTTCTTCGGTCAGCTCTTCAAGGCTGACGACACAAGAGCGCGTCAGCGTGGCCGAAAGATGGCCTTCAACCGTGATCAGTTTGCCGCGACGGATGGCTGTCGCCTCGCCTGACAGCGCCTGAACTCCGGGCATGCCCAGAAAAGCGGCAAGGCTTTCGCGGTCAGCCTCGCTGGCTGTGAATTTGCGGCGCTCCGGCACATCGCCGATCTGGGCGACGTCGAGGGCTGCGGAAAAGCTTTCAAGGACAGGCAGGTCACTCATGATGTCGATCCTTCTTGGGCGGCGGGAAAGCGGATCTCTCCGGCCAAAAGGGCTGTTTCGTCGCCCTCTTCGGATTTGGCGGCCCGGCGGAAATAATCAGCCAATGCCGGGGCCTGCGGCGCGGCCTCGTCCCCATAGATATTGCGGCCGACGGCCTGGGTCAGCTCGTCCTCGACTTCCGAGATCAGTGCCGCCCGATAGGCTTTGGCCCGGCCATAGAACATCTCGGCCAGGACGCGCACTCGCTTGCCGACTCGGGTGTCCCCGACCCCCATTTCGCGAAGGCTGGCATCGAGGTTGGAGACCATGACATCGAACAGCGCTTGTCCGAACTGGCCCTTGGGATCATGCGGTCGGATCCGTTCCAGCACAGCAATCACATGCAGGGACAGGATATCGAATCGTCCCTCCACCGTGTCCGGCACGGCATAGGCGGTATAGAAGACCGGCTGGCGGGACGCGGCCGCGATCTCGGGATAAAGCGCCTCTGCTGCCACCCTCTGTTGCGGGGGTTTCAGGCCCAGTAGCCCGGGCACGGCGCTTAAAACTTTGAGAATCATGGGTTGAGTGCTCGCTTGCGGGTTGCCTTGCTCCGGGAGGTCTGCCACCGAAGAGCGCTGGCAGTGGCCGGGCTCTTGGGGTAATCCCTAGGGAGATACCAAGCAAATCGGCCCGTCCGTAGTGAATATCAAGGGAGAACCGCCCATGCGGCTCGCGCTCGTACTTTCCGCCCTCCTGCTCTCGACCGCCTGCGTGTCGATTCGTGACACGCATGGCTATGCGATTGAGCGAGGCGAAACGGAACTGACGGCCCTCGAAGGGATCGACACCAAGGAATCAGTGCTGGCCCGTTTCGGTGAGCCTTCGGTTCGCCCGTCCATGTCGGATGATGTCTGGTACTACATCAGCACGACGACGAACTCCCGCGCCTTCTACCAGACCGAGACGACCTCTCGGGACATCATCGTCTTTGCCTTCAATGAAGACGGCACGGTCGCCGATGTTCTCGAATTCGATCTTGAGGACGGCCAGCAGGTCGCAATCAATGATCGGGTAACCCGGACGCGCGGCAAGGAGCTTTCCTTCCTTGAGCAGCTGATCGGCGGTGTCGGTAAAGGCGCCGGCGCGGTCGACCCGGATAACGCGCCGCAATAAGCGAGCGGCGCGCCTCCCCCTTCTAGATAAAATAAGAGCCGCTCCGGCGGGGCAACCGAAGCGGCTCAGGAGATCGCAACCTTCTCACTCTATGGGCAGTGGGCGGTCGCTTGTCAGGCGCATCGGGCGCCTTCAGGCAGCGGGAGTATCGCCGCCAGCCGGTCGGGTGTTCCGGTTATTCCGGAACGACTCGAACTCGTCACGGTCGCGCGCCCGGCGCAGCTCCCGCACATATTCATCGAACTCCTTGCGAGCCTCATCGAGCTTGCGGCGCTCTTCATTGAGGCGGTCGAGTTCGGCATCACGCCATTCATCGAAGGCGGCATTGCCGGTAGAGCCGGATTTCGGGCCCCAATTGGCCTGGTCAAACGCTTTGTTCACGGACGATTTAGCGCGTCCCCAGTTGGAAAAATCCACTCCCAGCTCCTTGCCGTATAGCATGTATGCGATCATCGCGAGGCCAAAGACCCAGAGGCCTGTGGCGAAGAAAAAGATCATCAGTGCCAAGTTGACTGGCGTCCATGCTGGGCGCAGCTGATGGGAAAAATTCTTCCCGTTGAATACTTTTGCATCATCCACTTCAAAGGGCCTCCTTCACAGCTCCCGGCGATGAGAAGTCATCGCGTCCTGCTCAATAGAGGTGGGGTGGCGCCTTTAAGCTTTCAAGAAGTTTCTTGTCGTTTTTCGATAATCACCGGGGTGAAGCGGCGATGCGCTTCGTCAATGAAAGCCCCGGAAAGCCGCATGAAAGCTTTGTCGATAAGCTGCGTTGCGAGGGTCTGCATGAGGATGTTTCTGAACTCGAACTCGATACAGAAATCGATCCGGCAGCCCTCCACATGAGGCTCGAAACGCCACTCATTAATCAGCGATTTGAGGGGACCTTTGACATAAGCGACATTGATCGTGCCCGCCTCGCGGTCGAGCGTCACCTCTGAGCGGAAGCTCTCGCGGAACATCTTGTATTTGACGACCATGTCGGCGGTCAGCGAGCCCGTGCCATCCTCAACATCGCGATTGCGGACGCGCAGCGCCTCGATCCAGGGGATGAAGCGCGGATAGTCCTCCACATCGGCGACCAGATCGAACATCTGCTGCGGCGTGAACGGGACAATCGTGGTTTCTTGATGCGAACCCATGGGAGGCATGTGCGCTTTCCGGCGCCGGGGTGCAAGCGACAGACTGGCGCGGCCAAGGCCAATTGCCCGTCTGTCGTCCCTTTTATGAGCGGCGGAAGAACAGCGCCCGCGCCCCAAAGATGACGAGAAGCAGGATGATCCCCGCCCCTGCTAGCGCCGGGACGACCGCGCTCCTCAGCGCTTTATCCGTAGAGAGAACATCTGGCACTCCTGTCTGCCACAGCACCCACTCTCCTCCGATTTCGCTCGCCAAACGCGGATGACCGGTGACCAGCACAATGATAGCGTCGCGGGTTTCGGGATTGATGCGGATCGTCACATTCGTTGCCGGATCATTCGCGCCGTCATGACCAAAGACGAAATCCTCGCCATTGCGGGTCGGTGCATAAAGGATCGTCCCGAGCCCCCAGATCGGCGCGCCCAGCACGAAGGCCTCAGGCTTACGCATCTCTTCGAGCGCATCTGGCGATAGAGGGAAACCGCGGCGTTCTCTCATCGTCCCTTTGACAAGATGCGAGAGATCCCTCGCCGAACTCGACAGCCCCGTTGCCGCAGCAGATGCAAACTGCACATGCGGCAGCTCATTTCCTTCGGCATCATAATTCGCTGAAGCATGAGGTACATCACCGAGGAAATCATAGGTCGAGACTTCCATGCCAAGCGGCACGAAGAAACGCTGGGCGATATAATCCGCATACGCTTCGCCTGTCACTTCTTCGATCAGAAGCTCGAGGATGAGATAGCCGCCGCCGGAATAGGCAAAGACGCCCGGTTCCTGACCGACGGCGATGCGGACATCTTCCCCTCTGGAAGCACGAGGATGCGCCAAGCTTTCCTCAAGCCGCGGGATCGTCTCTTCTGCCGTATACTCACCAAAGCCGAGACCATCGGTCAGCCCGGAAGTGTGGCTGAGAAGACGGCGGACCGTTACCTGATCGTTGTCAAACTCGCCTTCCGGCAGTGTCCAACGGGTCAGGTAATCGGAAACCGGCGCATCAAGATCGACGAGACCATCCTCAACCAGCGTCATGATCGCCATGGCGGCCATCCATTTGGAGAAAGAGGCAGTCGGGAAAACCGTCATGTCGTCGATATCGCGAGCCTCATCAGCAAAGACCGAACCTGCGGTCTCGCCATCCTCGATCAGGATGAGAGCGGCATTTCCTTTGCTCTCTTCGTCGATCATCTGGGACGCGACAGCGAGGAAGCCATCCGCATCCCCTTCCGGCGCAACAGGTTTCATCCACCATCCGAAAAGACAGACGAATCCGGCAAAGCCAACCCACAAGGCCATCAGAAGAATGGCGGCCAATCCGACAAGCGTAACTTTGAGAAATTTCACAGCACGTTCCAACTCAGCGATCGGTTGGAGGTAGGTCCCTCACCCGTCTGGTCAAGCCAGAAACGGACGTCCGACCGCAATTCCGGTGAGCGGTCGCGTTTATTCGGCGGGCGTCCGCTTATCTTCCAGCATCGCCCGTCCGTGTTTTTCCATCTTTCCCTGAAGAGCTTCGGCCATCCCGGCGAGCAAGGCCGGCAGGACGACGACGATCCGGACATGATTGGGGAAGACATCAAGTTCGCCCGTGATCCGCTGGCCCATCCCCTTGGCGGTGAAGTTCAGCCGGTCGCCTTCCCAGGCCCGCTCGAATTTGACGCCCATGCCGCCCGCGATCGACTGTTCGAGATCGCCAAAACGCTCCTCGATGCGCGCCTTGGCGCCTTCGATCCCGTGATCATGCTCAATAGTGACGGTGACGGGACAGGCCATGGCGCTTCTCCTTTTATCCTTGCCCGAAGAGATAGGAAGCCTGCCCCCAGACCGAAAGCCGCTACTGCTCCTGCGGCACCCAGGGATCAAAAGTGCCGAAGGACCACAAATGCCCTTCGGGGTCGCGGGCCAGATATTCGCGGCTGCCATATTCCGTATCGGCGAGTTCGCGCAGAATCTCCGCCCCGCCCTCTTTGGCCTTCGCGTAATGCGCATCGATGTCTTCGACGACGACATAAGCGCTCTGGTTGACGGGCTGTCCCAAGACCGCGGGTTTCACCAACTGACCGTAATCATCATCAAGCGCAGGTCCGAACATGATCATCCCGTCACCAAGAGTCATCTGCACGTGGACCGGGGCGCCGTCAGGACCATCATAAGACGCGTGTAGATTGAAGCCGAACGCCTCCCCCAGCCAGTCAATCATCTTCTGCGGATCACGATAACGCATTCCGGGAATGATTCTGGAGCCACTCATCGATTTTCTCTCTGCTTGCATCTGTCCCGCCGATCCTGCGCCGGAGAAGGTCTGATTGCACCCTTGAACCACAGCGCCGGAACGGCCAGTTTCCGGCTCTGATTCTGATAGACCAAGGGTTCCCATGTCCGACACGCTCCACACCAAGCTCCTCATCATCGGTTCCGGCCCGGCGGGCTACACCGCAGCCATCTATGCCGCCCGCGCCATGCTGGAGCCGGTCATTGTGCATGGCCTGCAACCCGGCGGTCAGCTGACCATCACCACCGATGTCGAGAACTATCCGGGCTTTGCCGATGTCATTCAGGGCCCGTGGCTGATGGAGCAGATGAAGGCACAGGCCGAACATGTCGGCACAAAGATGATCTCCGACATCATCACCGAAGTCGATTTCGAGACTCGTCCCTTCAAGGCGGTCGGCGATTCAGGCACCGTCTACACCGCCGATGCGGTCGTGATCGCAACCGGCGCGCAGGCCAAATGGATCGGGCTGCCCTCCGAGCAGAAATTCCAGGGCTTTGGCGTGTCGGCCTGTGCGACCTGTGACGGGTTTTTCTACCGCAACAAGGTCGTGGCCGTGATCGGCGGCGGCAATACGGCCGTTGAGGAAGCCCTGTTCCTCACCAATTTTGCCTCGAAAGTGATCCTGATCCACCGCCGCGAAGAGCTGCGGGCGGAGCGTATCCTGCAGAACCGCCTCCTCAATCACGAGAAGGTCGAAGTCATGTGGAACCGCCAGCTAGACGAAGTGATGGGCTCGGAAGACCCGCTGGGGGTCGAGAAGATCCGGCTTGCCTCGACCGTCGGCGAAGAGCCGGTCGAAATCGACGTGCACGGCCTTTTTGTTGCCATTGGCCACGCGCCCGCGACCGAGATCTTCCGCGGCAAGGTCGAGATGAAGGATAATGGCTATATCCTCACCGCGCCCGATTCGACGGCCACGAACATTCCCGGCGTCTATGCGGCGGGGGATGTGACCGACGAGACCTATCGTCAGGCCGTGACAGCGGCGGGCATGGGCTGCATGGCCGCGCTCGAAGCCGAGAAATTCCTTGCCGGGATGGAAGTCGCCGAAGCTGCAGAATAGGCCATCTTTTCCTCCCCCTTGCGGGGAGGTGCCGAGCATTAGCGATGCGGAGGCGGATACCCCATCGACCCTTCGGGCCACTTCCCCCACTGGGGGAAGATGAGCGGGCCTTACCCCTCGAACTTCCCCTTCAGCACATCCATACTGTCCGCATGGGTCAGGTCGATATGCAGCGGCGTGATGGCGATCTTGCCATCAGCAATCGCGCGCAGATCTGAGCCTTCAGGCGGCATCTCGGGCTTGCCGGCAAAACCGAACCAGTAATAGCGGCGCTGGCGCAGATCGGTACGTTCCTCCGCATAGAGCTCGATATTCTCGCGGCGGCCCTGGCTGACGACCTCGATACCCTCAATGTCATCGGGCTCACGGTCGGGGAAATTGATATTGATGATGACATCGCGCGGCCAGCCAGCCTCAAGCAGTTTACGCAGGATGCCCGGCGCATGTTCTTGCGCGGTGCGCCATTTGACAGCCGTGCGGTCAGAGCGCGTCTGGCTGAGCGCGACCGACGGAATGCCAAGGTTCATGCCCTGCAGCGCGACCGCGACCGTGCCGGAAAAGGTCACATCATCGGCAACATTCTGGCCGTTATTGACGCCTGAAAGCACAAGGTCCGGCTTTTTATCGAGAAGCTGGCTGACCCCAAGCTGCACGCAGTCGGTTGGTGTGCCGTCCACGGCATAACGCTGCGGCGCGACTTTGCGCACGCGCAAGGGCCGGGTCAGCGTGATCGAGCGGGACATGCCGGACTGGTCAACTTCCGGCGCCACAGTCCAGACATCATCCGTCAACTGACGGGCAATTTCCTCAAGGGCTGCGAGCCCCCCTGAGTGAATGCCGTCATCATTGGAACAGAGAATACGCATTACTCGTCTCCCGCCTCTTCAACGGGTGTCCCGCATTGAATCTTGCCCGTGGGGGAGATGGCTTTAACATTCCCCTCACCGCACACTTCCTCGGCGCGCTTCCGGATAACCGTGTCAGTATCCGCGCTCAGCCGGATGTAGCCAGCGAGCCCTGCAACAACGACCAATAGGACAATAATAATCAGTGTGCGTCTGTGGATGGTGCCGGGATTGTCTGGATCGCGTGGAGGAATGATCATGATGCCCTCTCTATCCGGTCCTTGCCCATGAACCCTTTTAGCACGTCGGGGACGGTGATCGAGCCGTCCTCATTCTGGTAATTCTCAAGGATTGCGACCATCGTCCGGCCGACCGCGAGGCCCGAACCGTTCAGCGTATGAACAAATTCCGGCTTGCCCTTCTCGCCCCGACGGAAGCGCGCATTCATACGCCGCGCCTGAAAGTCGCCTGTGTTCGAACAGGACGAAATCTCGCGATAGGTGTTCTGCGCCGGCAGCCAGACCTCGATGTCATAGGTTTTGAGCGCCCCGAATCCGATATCGCCCGCGCAGAGATTGACCATGCGGTAAGGCAGCTCAAGGCGTTTGAGGACTTCTTCCGCGCAAGACGTCATGCGCTCATGCTCATCCCAGCTTGCCTCAGGTGTCGTCACCGAGACCAGCTCGACCTTGCCGAACTGGTGCATACGGATCATACCGCGCGTGTCCCGGCCTGCCGAGCCCGCTTCGGCACGGAAGCATTGCGTATAGGCGGTCATGCGCAGGGGCAGCTCTTCCTCGGAGAGGATCGCCTCGCGGACTGTATTGGTCAGCGAGACCTCAGCCGTCGGGGTGAGGAAATGATCGCCCGTGCGGAAGGCATCATCTTCGAATTTCGGGAGTTGCCCCGTCCCTTCCATCGCATGGGCATTCACAAGGATGGGCGGGCTATACTCGCTATACCCGAACTCGCCCGTATGCAGATCAAGCATGAACTGGGCGATGGCGCGTTCGAGTTTTGCCAGATCCCCCTTGAGGATCACAAAACGCGAGCCCGAAATCTTCGCCGCCGTTTCGAAATCCATCAGGCCGAGATTTTCACCCAGCTCGACATGGTCCTTCGGTGCCGCGATCTCCGTCGGCGTGCCCCATGTGCGGACCTCGACATTGTCGTCCTCATCCGCGCCTTCGGGCACGTCTTCGGCGAGCAGGTTCGGGATCGGCAGGAGCGCTGTGCGCAACCCATCCGTCAGCTCACGGTCGAGTTGTTCGAGCCGCTGGACCTCTTCCTTCAGCGAGGCAACCTCCGCCATCACCGCCTGCGCTGCGACCTCATCGCCGGAGGCTTTCGCCGCGCCAATCTTTTTAGAGGCGGCCTTTTGCGCGGCCTGCGCATCATTCATGGCTTTCGTGTTGGCGACGCGCTTCTCGTCGAGCGCGATCAGCTCAGCGGCGCGGATCTCCGCCCCGCGCTTTGCCATGGCGGCGTCGAATTTTTCAGGAGCGTCCTTGATGGCGCGGATATCATGCATGGGAGAGCAGTCCTTCGGGAATCTGCGCGCACCATAGAGAGCCCGCTTGCCCCCGCAAGAGGCGCGGCACTCTCTGAATGGCAATTCAATTTGCAAAACAAACTTGATAGCCTATACTCTCCTCCATCAGACAGATTGGAGCCCGTCGATGCGCCTCACCGTCACTTTTGCCGCCCTCTCCGCCCTTCTTGCTGCCCCCGCCATGGCCCAGCCGCTCGGAACCGGCAGCCTTGCAGAGAAGATGTCGGTCTTTGATTGGATGCATGGCGAATGGCGCGGCGAGGCGACGGTCTACTCCCCTCAAGGCGTGCAGACCCTCACCCATACCGAGCGGGTCGGCCCGATGCTCAAGGGCGATGTGCTTGCCGTTGAGGGACTTGCCTATGAGGAAGACGGCTCGATCGGCTTCAACGCCTTCGGGATCATCAGCTATGACCCGCGCGCCGATGCTTACGAGATCCGTGCCTATACCGGCGGGAATGCTGGCACCTATCCGATCATCGTGACCGAGACCGGCTATGAATGGACGATCCCGATCGGCCCAGAGATGCGCGTCGATTATGTCGCGGTGATCGACGGGGATAGCTGGACCGAGACCGGCACTTTCGTGCGCGGTGAGCAGAGCTTTCCGACGGTCAGCTTCACGGTGACCCGGATCGGAGAGACCGACTGGCCTGCGGCGGGGCAGGTGACAGCCGAATAGCCTTTTCACTTTCAATGCCCCTCTCTCCTTCCGCTCATGCCCGCGAAGGCGGGCATCTGGTCCTGAGTGAGGTGACTGGATTCATCTTTGTGCGCTTTGAAATTGAGAGCCCTCAGCCTCAGAGGCAGATCCCCGCCTTCGCGGGGATGAGCGGGTGGTGGTTTGGGCGCAACGCTAGAAGCGGCGTCCCCTCTTCCCGGAACCGGGAAGAGAGGGCACGAATCCCAAATCCACCCACGCGACATCACGCATGGCGACAGATAGTGCGCGGGGCCATATGCTGGGGGTGACCGACACCCGGACCCCGACATGCCCGACGGACATCAAGAGACGCTGACCCTCACCAACCTGCCCTCCATGGCAGGGGTGGCAAAGGAAGAGTGGGACCGCCTCGCCCTCGGAGGAGAGCGTCCATACTACCCTTTTGCGAGCTGGGATTTCCTTGATGCGCTGGAGGTCTCGGGCTCCGTCCGGCCTGAGACCGGCTGGGGGCCGCATCACCTCCTCCTTCGCCGGGGCGAGCACATCTCCGGCGTGATGCCGCTTTATCTCAAAGCCCATAGCCGGGGAGAGTTCGTCTTCGACCATGCCTGGGCCGATGCCTATGAGCGGGCGGGCGGGCGTTACTATCCCAAGCTCCTCGGCGCGATCCCTTTCACCCCTGCGACGGGGCTGCGCCTGTTCGGGGAGACTGCCGAGGACGAGGCCGCGCTCTTGGCAGGCGCAAGGCAGATCACCAGCGAGCTGGGTGTCTCTTCCCTCCATATCAATTTCCTGACGGAGGAAGAAAAGGCACTCGCCGAAGCGGCTGGCTATCTCGTCCGTACAGGGACGCAATACAGGTTCTGCGATGAAGGGTTTGGCAACTGGGCGGGCTTTCTGGCCGCCCTCTCCTCCCGCAAACGAAAAGCCCTGCGAAAGGAGCGCGAAGGCATCGCCAAAGCCAGGATTGAGATCGACTGGGTCACCGGCAGCGATATCACCGAGGCCCATCTCGATCTTTTCTGGCGGTTCTATCAGGATACAGGCGCGCGCAAATGGGGCGCGCCCTACCTCACCCGCAATTTCTTTTCCGTCATCACCGAACGGATGGCGGACAGCATTCTCTTCGTCATGGCCCGGCGCGGCGAGCAGACGATTGCCGGGGCGATGAATTTCATCGGCGGGGATACGCTGTTCGGGCGGTATTGGGGCTGTACGGAGTATATCCCCTTTCTGCATTTCGAGGTCTGTTATTACCAGGCCATCGACTACGCGCTTCAACATGGCCTTTCATATGTCGATGCCGGGGCACAGGGAGAGCATAAGATCGCCCGCGGCTATCAGCCGGTGACGACATATTCGGTGCATCATCTGCCCAATCCCAGCTTTCACGACGCCGTCGCCCGCTATCTCGAGGCAGAGCGGGAAGAGGTGGACGAAGCGATCCATTACCTTCAGGACTTCACGCCCTTCAGAAAGGATGGCGCGTGAAGGAAATCGCCCGGTTTTATGAAGCCGAAGAAGCCCAGATAGCTGTCGGTTATTTGCGTGCGCAGGGCTTTGACGTGCAGCTTGCCGATGAGCGGACGCTCGGCGCTCAGCCTCATCTGAGCATCGGGCTGGGCGGATATCGGCTGCTGGCCCGCCAGCAGGATGCGCATATGGCGAGCATCGCCCTTGATGAGGTTCGCGGCGAGCCGTCCCGCCGCCCTTACCTTACCGGGCAGACCTGTGAGGCCTGCGGCGAGGAGCGCCTGACCCGGATCCGCGATCCCCTTATATCGCTCGTCTCCTTCATGCTGAGCTTTGGCGGGCTCTTCCCTTTCGCCCCGGCGACGAAAAATTTGCGCTGCACGGCGTGCGGGCATAGACAGCCCGCCGAACCCGATGAGGAAGAAGCATGAGCCTCGACGAAAAATACGATTCCGGTAACGTCTTTGCCAAGATCATCAGCGGCGATATCCCTGCCGCCAAAATCTTTGAAGATGACGATGTCCTCGCCTTCATGGACGCCTTCCCGCAATCGCGCGGCCATGCGCTCATCATCTCGAAAACATCGCAAGCCGTGAACCTGCTCGACGTCGAAGAGGATGTCCTCAGCAAGCTGATCAAAACGACGCAGGCCGTTGCAAGAGCTGTAACCAAGGCCTTGTCACCGGACGGATTCCGCATCGTTCAGTACAACGGTGCGCCCGGTGGGCAGTCCGTCTTTCACCTGCATTTCCATGTCATCCCTGTTTATGAAGGCACGCCGCTAGGCGCGCATGGCGGCGGCATGGCCGACATGGCCGACCTTCAAGTCCTCGCCGGAGATATCCGTAATGCCCTCTGAGACTTCCCCCGTCATCCTCGTCACCGGCGCCTCTCGCGGCATTGGCCGCGCCGTCACCAAAGAGATCGCGCGGCGCGGCATGCACACGATTGCCCTTGCTCGTACGCAAGGCGCGCTTGAGGCGCTTGATGACGAGATCAGCGCCGATGGCGGCGCGGTCACGCTGATCACCGCTGATCTGACCGATCGCGAGATGATGGCGCGCCTGCCCGAGGCGCTGACCGCGCGATTTGGACGGCTGGACGGATTTGTGGCCAATGCAGGGCTCTTGGGGGATTTGACCCCTGTCTCCGATATTCAGCTTAAAGACTGGGACCGCACGATGGACGTCAATGTGACGGCCAATGTGCAGCTCCTCTCGCTGCTCGATCCGCTACTGCGTGCTGCACCCGCCCCAAGGGTTGTTGGCATCACGACAGGACGGGTACGGAAGCTTGCGCCCTTCTGGGCCACTTATTCGGCGACCAAGGCTGCATTTGAGAACCTTCTCCTGACCTACGCGCAGGAGAATGAAGAGACGCCGCTCCGGGTCAATCTCGTCAATCCGGGGCCGATCCGCACCGGGATGCGCGAGAAAGCCATGCCGGGCGAAGACCCCGAAACCCTACCGCACCCGGATGAACTGGCGCCGCTGATCGCAGACCTTCTCTCACCGGAGGAAACCCGTAATGGCGCGACCGTCGATTTCAGGGAGTGGCGTACAGCCTAATCGGCAGAGGCTGCCGGGTCGTGCGTGTTGAGAATGAACTCGGCTTGCGCCTTGGTTAGTATCCCGTTCTCAAGGAGCTGTTCGGTAATGTCGTATCTCGCCATGCGGATGACGTCTTTAATCTCCGAGAACTGACGGCCGTCAGCATTGTTATAATCCATCAGGCGATGCTGATAGCCACTGGTATCGACCTGCTCCTCAATCGCAAATCTGACGGCCTGCATGGCCGCCGCGCGATGCTGATACTCCCCGAGCGTATAGGCATTCGCATAAGCGAGCGCGCAGAAGAGATTGTGGCTCGGCGCATCAAGCTCGCAGTCTCTGTCGCCAGACGGCAACCAGTGGCTCTCATTGAGAAGAATACCGTCCGCCATATCCAGGATCTGCAGATCCTGAAGGCCGGCTTCCGGTCGGACATCACTCTCCGCTGGCTGAACATGTCCGGCCACAACGCCAGCGCATAAGAGCGCGCATCCTGCCATCAGGCTGACTGACATGATGATCCTCCCATTTATCTCCTATGACACCGGAGGACCGCTATCCCACAATCCCGGATGCGGCAGGCATGCCCTCAAGCTGAAGGCTCAAAAGAAAAAGGGGCCGCGTACGGCCCCTTCTTGCCCCTGGTAACTTGCACATTCCCATAAGGGCCTGATCGCCTCAGAGGCGATACCGAACCTGGTCAATCCAGAACCGCTCCAGCCGATCAAGGGTCAGATTGGTCTTGTCGACCATGTCGACATGGACATCGCCCACTTTCTCGACCGACACGAGGTGGCGTTCGAACAGGGCAGAAATCAGATCACGAAGCTCACGGCCTTCATCGGTCAGCGACACCCGCACCGACCGGCGGTCAGCATCGGAGCGCTTGTGGCGGATGTAGCCGGCCTCAACGAGCTTCTTGAGATTGTAGGAGACGTTCGATCCCAGATAATGGCCGCGCGTGCGAAGCTCGCCCGCGGTCAGTTCCGAATCGCCGATATTGTAGATGAGCAGCGCCTGGACAGCATTGACGTCGTTCTGCCCCTCGCGTTCGAGTTCATCCTTGATAACTTCAAGCAGTTGACGGTGCAGACGCTCGATAAGGGTAAGCAGTCGTAAATATGGTTCGGTAATATCCGATACACTATCGATCGGATCTTCCGTTTTAATTGCAAGGCCAGTTTGCATGGTACCCACACGCTCCTGTTCGATGATCTATTCTTCGCAACTACAGCATGAGACCCTAAAGCTCCGTAAACCTTTCGAAACGAACACATCCTGGAAATTTTACCTTAGGTTCTGTTGATGATTGATAACTCCTTTCCCGGCCGCTTCCCCGCAACCCGGCTTCGGCGCTTAAGAGGCCAGAGCTGGATCCGCGATCTTGCCGCAGAGGCAGAGCTGGCGCCGCGTCAC
The DNA here is from genome assembly GCF_003399445.1 of Parvularcula marina. Lineage (NCBI taxonomy): Bacteria > Pseudomonadati > Pseudomonadota > Alphaproteobacteria > Parvularculales > Parvularculaceae > Parvularcula > Parvularcula marina. The sequence goes on from NZ_QUQO01000001.1 coordinate 1,076,342, forward strand.
CTGATCCAGGCGGTGATCCTGCGCGAGGATGATGCCCTCGCCGGCCCCATCCCGGCGATGGAGGGTATCAAAAGAGCCAGCGTTAATGACGCCGTCGAGATGGCGCAAAATGCGTGGAAAAATGGAATCAAAGCGCTCGCGCTCTTTCCACACACCGGCAAGGAAGCACGCGATCCAGAGGGGACGGCGGCGCTCGACCCCGATAATCTGATGTGCCGTGCAGCCCGCGCCATCAAGGAAGCTGTCCCCCAGATCGGCCTGATCGGCGATGTCGCGCTCGATCCCTATACCGATCATGGTCATGACGGGCTCCTTCGTGATGGCGAGATCGTCAATGACGGCACGGTTGCGGTCCTGACCGAGCAGGCGGTGGTGCTGGCGTCAGCCGGATATGATGTCCTCGCCCCTTCCGACATGATGGATGGCCGGATTGGCGCCATTCGAAAAAAGCTCGACCATGAAGGCTTCACGGATCGGATGATCCTTTCCTACGCCGTCAAATATGCCTCGAAATTCTATGGCCCTTATCGCGACGCCATCGGCTCACGCGGTGTGCTGCAGGGCGACAAGCGGACCTATCAGATGGACCCGCGCAACAGCGCCGAGGGCAATCGCGAGGTGACGCTCGATCTCGCCGAGGGCGCCGACATGGTGATGGTCAAACCGGGGATGCCCTATCTCGACATGATTGCGCGGACCAAGGCGGCCTTCAACGTGCCGGTCGCGGCGTTTCAGGTCTCAGGCGAATATGCGATGCTGCGCTGCGCTGCCGCCGAAGGGGCGTTCGACTTCGAGGATGCCGCCCTTGAGGCCCTGATCTGCTTCCGGCGGGCGGGCACCGACATGATCATCAGCTATTACGCGACAGATGCCGCAGGCTGGCTCAATCAGAAATCAAGGTTCCCGTGAGATAAGTGCGCCCTGAATAAATGAGGGGCGCGCCGTCACGGCTGTCGAAATGCTTCACTTGCCCGATAAGGACAACATGATCGCCTGCCTGATGTCGTGCCACGATCTCACAGTCAAAACCGGCCAGACGCCCTTTCAAGAGCGGCGATCCGGTCGCGAATGTCTCGCTTTCGGCGGGCGTCACATCATGACGACCCGGCGTTGCGAAGCGGTTCGAGACCGCCTGCTGGTCGGACGCCAGCACACTGACCGCATAGCTCGCCGACTCATCAAAAGATGGCTTGATGCTGGTGTGATTGTCGAGACACCACAGAACCAGCGTCGGCTCCAGCGACACAGAAGTGAAGCTGTTCACTGTCAGCGCGACCGGCTTGCCATCTTTCGGCAGGCAGGACACGACAGTGACCCCCGTTGTATAACGGGCAAAGGCATTCTTCAGGGGCTGGTAGGGATCAGACATCACGCTGGGTTAGACGTTTCTGCCCCTCAGAACAATTCATTACATTCCAAGCCTCTGAATCAGGGGCCTTTCCACGGCGCGCGACACGCGACAGGTTGAATTCCATGGACGCTCTTTATGACATTGTCCCCCAGATGTGGGTGACTTTCGGGGTGATCGCGCTCGCGATCATCGCCTATTCGAGCGACCGATTCTCACTCGAGCTGGTCAGCGCGATTACCATTGGCGCGCTGCTGGTCTTTTTCCACATTTTCCCGCTGCCCGATGCGGATGGCGGTAATCTGCTGAGTGCCGAGACGCTGCTGTCAGGCTTTGCCAGTCCCGCGCTTTTCGCGATCCTCGGGCTCTTAATCGTTGGTCAGGGCATGTATCAGTCGGGGGCGCTCGACTGGCCGACAAGGCTTCTTCTTGTCGCCCACGCCAAGCTCGGCTGGATCGCCGTCACCGGCGTCTTCCTCTTCGTGATGGCGGTCAGCGCCTTTCTCAACAACACGCCTGTCGTCGTCATGTTCGTGCCGATCATGGCGGCGATGGCGATGCAGTCCGGCATTGCCCCCTCCCGCCTGATGATGCCGCTGAGCTTCATGTCGATCCTTGGCGGGATGCTGACAACGATCGGCTCCTCGACCAACCTGCTCGCCATCGAAGTCTATCGGGGCTTCTCCGGCGAGAGCGTCAGCTTCTTTGCGCTTGCCCCATTGGGGCTGGTGCTGGCTGCCGTCGGGGCGGTTTATCTTGCGATCGTCACCAAGTGGTTCCTGCCCGACCGGCATGGCGAGCTTGATTCCTCCCCTTCGGACGGCAAGCAGTTCCTGGCGCAAGTGACGCTGGATCGCGCCAATCCGCTGATCGGTGAGACCTCAAAAGCGGGCCTTTTCCCGAGCCTCAAGAACGTCACAGTACGGTTGATCCAGCGGCGCGACGATATCCTCTTGCCGCCGTTCGATGACGTCACTTTACGCCTTCACGACAAGGTCGTGGTTGCTGCGACCCGTGATGCGCTGACCCGTCTTCTCAAAACCAAAAGCGAGATTCTCGCAGGCTTTCTGGCCGAGGTGGAGACACCCGAAGGCGGCGGTGAGCTGACCATGATCGAGGCGGTGGTCGCGCCCGGCTCTCGCATTATCGGCCGGTCGATCAGCCAGATCCGTTTCCGTTTTCAGACCAATTGCGTGATCGTCGGCATCCAGCGCCGCTCACGGATGATCCGTGGGGATATCCAGGGCATCCGGCTTGAAGCGGGTGATGTCCTCCTGATCCTCGGTGACCGCTCGGATATCCGCCGTTTGCGGGCCGACCGCGACATTCTGATGCTCGAGCGGTCGATGACCCAGCTTCCCGACCCCGATCATGCACGTTATGCGGCAGCGATCTTCATTGCGACCGTCCTGCTGGCAGCAACAGGCATCCTGCCGATTGCCATCTCCGCCATTTGCGGGGCCTCTGCGATGGTTGCCACCGGGTGCCTGAACATCCGGCAGGCGGCGCGGGCCGTTGACCGGCGGGTCTTCCTCCTCATCGGGGTCGCCATCGCCATGGGCCTTGCCATGCAGGCGACGGGCGGTGCGCTCTATATATCCTCGCTACTGACGCCATTGGCGGACCGGCCCGGCGGGGCAACGCTCCTGATCTCCGCCTTCTTCATCCTGACGGCCGCGCTCACCAATGTGCTCTCGAATAATGCGACGGCTGTCCTTCTGACCCCGATTGCGATCTCCTCCGCCGGAGTCGCAGGGATCGATCCGACAGTCCTTGTCTTCACCGTGATCTATGCTGCGAACTGCTCATTCGCGACGCCGGTCGCCTATCAGACAAATTTGTTGGTCATGGCGCCCGGGCATTACCAGTTTCGTGACTTTGTTCTGATAGGCTTACCGCTCATCGTGCTGCTGTGGATTGTCTACACGCTTGTTGCGCCCGCCTATTTCGGCGCAATGGGACTGATGTGACGGCGCGTCATGGCACGGGATGTGATAGAGTTTGAGTATCAGTTGAGTAGCCAAGCGCCCGCATGACCACGCCTTTTCAGTCGACGACCAATGAGTTTTTCCTCACCTCGCCGAGCCCGTGCCCTTACCTGCCCGGCCGCCGCGAGCGGAAGATATTCACCTTTCTGGGCGGCCAGAGTGCAGCGGAGCTGAATGCCGGGCTCAGCGAGCGCGGGTTCCGGCGGTCCCAGAATATTGCCTATCTGCCGGCCTGCGAACGCTGTCAGGCCTGCAAGCCCGTCCGCGTCGTCGCTGGTGAGTTCAAAGCATCTCGCTGGAAGCGCCTCTTGCGCCGCAATCGCGATGTCACTCGCCATGCCCTGCCGCCGCGCACGACGTCCGAGCAGTTCAGCGTGCTGCGCGGATATCTCGACACTCGCCACGCCGAAGGCGGCATGGCCGACATGACGGTGCTCGATTATCAGAGCATGGTCGAACAGACCCCTGTCGACACGCTGCTGATTGAATATCGCGACGGGGACGGAAAGCTCCTCGCCTGCGCCCTCACCGACCGGGTGAAGGACGGGTTATCCATGGTCTACAGCTTTTTTGATCCGGATGCGGAGAAACGCTCACTCGGCACCTACATGATCCTTGATCATATTGAGTATGCGCGCGAGCTTTGCCTCAGCCACGTCTATCTGGGCTATTGGGTGAAGGGCTCACCAAAGATGGATTACAAGCGCCGCTTCCGCCCGCTCGAGCTGCTTGAGCCCGGCGGATGGAGACGGCTTGAGGACTGATCTTTAAAGGTCAGCTTTCCTTGCGCTTGGTCTTGCGCACAGCCGACATGATCCCAAGCCCCGCAAGGGTGATCCCTATGACGGCAAGCCAGGCTTGCGGCACCCCCAGAAGGTAGGCGCCACCAAGGATACCGATCAGCATGACGGCAAAACCTGCCGTGTAAATCGTGAAATTATCCGACATTATTCTACTCCGGTTTTCCCAGTGTAGAACGCAGATCCATCCTATGAGGTTCCCGTAGCCCCGATCAGGACTTGCGGGCTTCCCCTGCCATCTGGGCAAATTTCATGACCTGGGCTGCACCCTGCGGCAGCTCGACAGCCGTTTTGGGATCACTGATCTCGTCCCAGTTCGCGGCGATATTCTCCGCCGTCTGATCACCCGGCGCGAAAGCCACCCCTTGGGTCTCCTCGATATAGGTGCGGGAGAATGCCCCGGCGGTTGCATTGAGGATCACCCGGCTCGGCGCATCTTCGGCAACGAGGAAGATCGCAGCGGGCGTCACGCTTTCCGGCGTCATCATTTCAAGGGCGGGCGGCGGCAGGAGCCCCTCGGTCATCCGGGTCGCTGCAGCCGGCCCGAGCGAGTTCACCCGGATATTGTATTTCTCGCCTTCGAGATGGAGCGTGTTCATGAAACCGACCAGCGCCATCTTGGCCGCGCCGTAATTGGACTGGCCGAAATTCCCGTAGAGTCCGGACGAGGATGTCGTCATCAGAAGGCGGCCGTAACCCTGCTCGCGCATGATCGGCCAGACGGCTTTCGTGCAGATCACCGAGCCCATCAGGTGCACGGCCATGACCTTATCGAAGTCGGCCATCTCCATCTTCATGAAGCTTGAATCGCGCAAGATACCGGCATTGTTGATGAGGATATCGATACGGCCCCATTGATCCATCGCAGTGCGGACCATATCGGCAACCTGTTCAGGGTTCGTCACATCCGCGCCATGGCTGATGGCCTCGCCGCCCGCCTCGCGGATTTCCTCGGCCACCTTCTCGGCAGGTTCAGAAGACCCGCCGGTGCCGTCAACGCCGCCACCGAAATCATTGACCAGCACTTTCGCGCCCCTGCGCGCCAGCTCCAGCGCATGAGAGCGGCCAAGCCCTGCCCCGGCGCCCGTCACGATAGCTACGCGGTTTTCAAATGAGATCGTCATGCTGCACCGCCCTTTTCATCCGTAAACTGCATCCCGAGCCACTCTGCCGTGAGGGCGGGTTTGTCCTGCCCCTTGATCTCGACAGAGACGGCGAAAGTCAGAAGATACTGGCCCGGCCGTTTTTCGACCGCATCCTGAAGAACGAACCGCCCCCGGACATCGCTTCCTGAAGGGACCGGCGCGATCAGACGTACCCGGTCAAAGCCGTAATTCACGCCCATCACCGTGTTCTTCAGCTTCACATCGATGTCGCTGATCAGGGCCGGCAGCAGCGACAGGGTCAGAAACCCGTGCGCAATCGTGCTGCCAAAGGGCGTCGCCTTTGCCTGTTCGGGATCGACATGGATGAACTGGTGATCATCGGTGACATCAGCGAAACCGTTGATCATGTCCTGGGTGACGGAAACCCAGTCGGACACGCCGATCTCGGTACCGATTTTCTCGCGAAGCGCGTCAAATGAAAGTGCCATCCCAGCGCCATAGAGAAAACGCCCCTCACCGATCAAGGTGAGAGGCGCTGTTCAGTTCTCTAATGGGTGTTACTGTGGCGTAACAGTCACGCGCTCGACTTGGCCGGGGCTTTCGCCGCATCGGCGTAGACGTAAATCGGCTCGCCGCGGCCTTCGACGGCATCGTCGTTGATGACCACTTCCTGCACGCCTTCGAGGGTCGGCAGATCGAACATGGTGTCGAGCAGAATGCCCTCCATGATCGAGCGCAGGCCCCGCGCACCGGTTTTCCGCGTGATCGCCTTTTTCGCGACGGAGGAAAGCGCATCCTCGGTGAAGGTCAGCTTGACGTCCTCCATCTCGAAGAGACGCTGATATTGTTTGACCAGCGCGTTTTTCGGCGAGGTCAGGATCTGGATCAGCGCATCCTCATCGAGGTCTTCGAGGGTCGCGATCACCGGCAGACGGCCGATGAATTCCGGGATCAAGCCGAATTTGAGGAGATCCTCAGGCTCGACTTCCCGAAGCACATCACCGATCCGGCGGTCATCGAGTTCCTTCACCTCGGCATTGAAGCCGATCGAAGCGCCCTCGCCCCGGTTCGAGATCACCTTGTCGAGACCGGCAAAGGCGCCGCCCACGATGAAGAGGATGTTGGTCGTGTCGACCTGCAGGAATTCCTGCTGGGGATGTTTCCGGCCACCCTGCGGCGGAACGGAAGCCACCGTGCCTTCCATGATCTTGAGGAGCGCCTGCTGGACGCCCTCGCCCGAGACATCGCGGGTGATCGACGGATTGTCGGATTTGCGGGAAATCTTGTCGATCTCGTCGATATAGACGATGCCGCGCTGGGCGCGCTCGACATTGTAATCCGCAGACTGAAGAAGCTTCAGGACGATGTTCTCGACATCCTCACCGACATAGCCGGCTTCGGTCAGGGTTGTGGCATCGGCCATGGTGAACGGCACGTCGAGAATCCGCGCCAGCGTCTGAGCAAGAAGCGTCTTGCCCGAGCCGGTCGGCCCGACGAGCAGGATGTTCGATTTTGCCAGTTCGACGTCGGAATTCTTCTGGGCGTGGTTCAGCCGCTTGAAGTGGTTATGAACTGCGACCGACAGAACGCGCTTGGCGTAGGACTGGCCGATCACATAATCATCAAGCACATTGTGGATGTGCTGCGGGCTTGGGACACCTTCACCTGATTTGACGAGCGAGGATTTCGACTCTTCACGGATGATATCCATGCAGAGCTCGACGCATTCGTCACAAATGAAGACAGTCGGTCCAGCGATCAGCTTGCGGACTTCGTGCTGGGACTTTCCGCAGAACGAGCAGTACAGCGTATTCTTGCCGTCGCCGCCGCCCGCAGAACCTGTCGGTCCGGCGCCAGTTCCGCCTTTATTGCCGCCAACTTTACTCATACGAGCGCTCCTTCGCCCAAGCTGTCCCGCCCCGTCCGACAGCTCTCACAACATTTTTTCAACGATACTCGACTGTGCATGAATGGGGCCAGACGCGCAATCGCATGAGGGGAACAGGTTCCCCACTTTTCGTTTATATTCTGTAGAGCTTCGGGAACTTTCACGTATTTCCGTTACTCATCATTGTCAGTGGCCACCGCGCGCTTCTCAAGCACTTGATCGATAAGGCCAAATTCTTTCGCCTGTTCCGGCGTCATGAAGGTGTCGCGGTCGAGGGTTTTCTCGATTGTCTCGTAATCCTGGCCGGTATGCTCGACATAGATCTCATTGAGACGCTTTTTCGTGGCGATGATGTCCTTGGCATGCCGCTCAATATCGGAGGCCTGTCCCTGGAAGCCGGCGGAGGGCTGGTGAACCATGATCCGTGAGTTCGGCAGCGAGAAACGCATGTCCTTGTCGCCGGCCGTCAGAAGCAGTGAGCCCATGGAAGCCGCAAGGCCGATGCACATGGTGGAGATCTGCGGGCGGATGTACCGCATTGTGTCATACATCGCGAGACCGGCCGTGACCGAGCCGCCCGGCGAGTTGATATAGAGCGCGATGTCCTTTTTGGGATTGTCTGCTTCAAGGAAGAGAAGCTGCGCGACGATCAGGGTCGAGACCTGATCATGAACGGGACCGGACAGGAAGATGATCCGTTCCTTGAGCAGCCGTGAATAAATGTCGAAGGACCGTTCGCCGCGGCTTGTCTGCTCAATCACCATCGGGATGAGGGTATTCATATAGATATCGTGCGGATCACGCATGGCACTTGGCTCCGATGGCTACTGTGTAAATGAAAAAGCGGCCCCCGGATGAGGGCAGCCAGAAGATGTTCGTCAGAAGTAGGAAGGCGTGCCCCGCCTCACAATGGCGGGGGCCGGCTGGCCTGTTATCGGCGCCGGGCGATCCGCCGGACCTCTTCTTCAACTTTTTCCTCGACGATGCGCGGCAGGTTCTGATCAAGCCATTGCTGGATCATCGGGCGCAGCATCGCTTCGACAATATCTTCGATCGTCTGACCGCCAGCGTTCGATACCCGGACATTCTCATGCAGGGCGCCGAAGGCGTCAGAGACCTTTTTCGCAGCGCCGTCGCTGACAAGGGTCTGGGCGGCAAGGCTCTCCGTTGCGGCTTTGGCCGCCCGATCGGAGATGGCGTCGAAATCGATAGTGTTTTTGGGCTGTTCCACGGGAGCTTTCGGCTTGGCTGTTTCGGCAAGTTCGTCGAGCGGATCGGCCGACTGGCTGACCGGCTCCGGGGTGACGGTGGGTTCCGGGGCGGCCACTTCGACCGGGGCCGGATCATCCTGCGGCTCGGGCGTGCCGGCTTCGACTTTCGCGCCGCCGATCATGTCATCATCGATCGAGACGGAGCTGGATTCATCGAGCGTCAGCGGCTCGAGGCTCGGTGGTGACTTGGCTTCCGGTGCCTCATCCTCTTCGGAAATGATCCGGCGGATTGAGGCCAGGATTTCGTCCATTGTGGGTTCTGATTGTGGGTTCGCCATACCGCCTGTTATTCCTCACATAACTCACCAGCCGAGCACACCATCCGCGTGTTCGCGGGGGGGAGCAAGACCGGTGACCTTATGGGCCGAGCCGCCCTGATGTCCTGCCTGAAGTCTCAAGAAAGGGTTAAAAAACGAACCCTGCCGTCCGGTTGAAGCCAGGCAGAATACCGGCCGGATGGCACTCAAATAACATACGCTCTCCGATTGCATCATGGTGGCGTGTGTAGAGCATCGCATGCCCGACGCCCCGGTCAACGAGGATTGCCACCATGCGCCCGCCTTCAGGGCTAAGCTGGTCGAAAAGTTTTTCAGGAATGATTTCCGCGCCGCCCGCAATGACGATGACATCATACGGGCCCTGATCGGCAAAGCCTGCCGCAAGCTCTCCTTCGACGATCGCGACATTGTCGAGACCCAGATTGGTACAGCTCGTCTGCGCCTGGCTCACGGCTTCGGCATTGTCCTCAAGCCCGACAACAACACTCCCCAGTGGCGCCATGACCGCGCAGCCATAGCCATAGCCGCAGCCGACATCGAGAACGAGGTCGCCGGGATGGATATGCGCTTCATTGATCAGCTTGGAGAAATCGCGCGCTTTGAGCAGCCAGCGGCCCTCAAACAGCGGCACATCTTTTTCCACATAAGCGAGCGAACGGCGGTTCGAGGGCACAAAGTCCTCCCGCGGGATACGCCCCATTGCCTTTATCAGGCCGGAATCAGTCACATCATTCGGCCGGACCTGACTGTCCACCATATGCTTTCGGGCTTTCGCCGTATCCATCGTCACGCCTCTTTACCGCGGAGAAAAATCGGGATTGGCGGGCATTAGGACCGGTTGGCGCAGATTGGAAGACCAAGCGCCACAAGAAGGCTTGTCGCGACTGATCTGACAGCGTATCTGCCCGAACTCACCCCCGATGAGGCCACGTGGCGGAGTGGTGACGCAGCGGATTGCAAATCCGTGTACCCCGGTTCGATTCCGGGCGTGGCCTCCATGCCCCACTGACAGAAAACATCTTCATTTCCGCCATTGTTACGCATTTTTGAGGCGTATCTGGCAGTTTATTCGTGCTTTTGCCTTTACGCGGCCCGCCGAAGGGTTGAAATTCGCCGTTAATCGATAAATATCAATTGGGCGTTAGGGGGGAGCGACTTGTCTGGGGGGAGCTTACCACCCGGCATGCAAAGAGTTGAAAGAACGGTACCCCCTCCTGAATGGCATCGGAGGTTTGTACCGCACGGATGATGAGGGTGGTCATATGGCGTTGAACGCCAGAATTCTTGGGCTGAGTACAGCCATTTTGCTGGTTTCGGGATGTGTCTCGGTGCCCGCAGAAGATGCCCTGTCGGGCATTGATACGCCGACAGGCTGGGCTGCTGTCTCCGCCGAAATGGCAACCGATGCAAAGCCCGTCACTGAGAACTGGCTGGCGGATCTGCATGACCCGGTCATCACCCTGCTCGTCGCCGAAGCCATCGAGGGGAATACCAACCTCGCGGCCGCAGAAGCGCGCGTGCGTGCGACAAGAGAACGCGTCGGCATCACCCGCGCCGCTGTCCTGCCGACAGTGAACGGCGCATTGAGCGGCCGGACCGCGAAAACCCCCGCCAGTTCGCGGCTCAATTCGAACAACCAGGTTGTCGTCGTGCCGGAAACCACGACCGAAGACTTCAACCTTGGCTTTAACCTCAGCTGGGAACTCGACATCTGGGGTCGCCTGACCGACCAGACCCGCGCGGCCTATCTTGGCGCCGAAGCCGCCAAGCTCGACCTTGCCTCGACCGAGCTGTCGATTGCCGGCGGCACGGCGCAAGCCTTCTATGCTCTCACCGAAGCCCGCCTTCAGCGGCAATTGTCCGAGCGCGACGTTCAGACCGGCGAGAGCAATCTGAGCATCATCGAGCGGCGCTATAATCGCGGCATCTCCTCAAGCCTCGATGTCCGCCTTGCCCGTTCTTCACTGGCCTCATCACGCGCCACACTGGTCGCCCGTCAGCGCACGGAACAAGAAGCCGCAAGGCGGCTTGAATTCCTGCTCGGCCGCTACCCTTCCGCTGCAATTGCTTCTGCAGAAGCCCTCCCCATGCTGGACGGTTTCTGGGGAGATGGCTCGGTTGCGGTTGGCGACCCGCTCAGCCTTCTGGCGACCCGGCCGGACGTGATCGCAGCCGAGCGCCGCCTGAAAGCCGCCGGCCTCAATGCGGCAGCCGCCCGCAAAGCCCTTCTTCCCTCTCTCTCATTGAGCGGCAGCGCGTTTGAGCAGGAGTTCGAAGCCTCGAATATCTCGTTCGACCTCAGCGACGCGGCCCAGTCCCTCACCGCAAACCTTGTCCAGCCGCTCTTTCAGGGTGGCCGCTTGCGGGCGCAGGCACGCGCGGCGAAAGCCGACATGGAAGCGGTCGTCTTTGACTATGCCGGCACCGTCCTCACCGCCTATCAGGAGGTTGAGAATGCACTGGCTGCGGAGCGTTTCCTGACAGCCCAGCTCGAAGCCCAGTCACTTGCTTTCGAGGAAGCCAAAGCCGCCGAGGAGCTGACCCAGCGTCAGTATCTCTCCGGCACGACCAACATCTTCAACCTGATCAGCGCCCAACAGCGCCGTATCTCGGCAGAGTCGCAATATATCAGCGCATCGCGCCAGCGCCTCTCCAACCGCATCGATCTTTATCTCGCCCTCGGCGCCTCCTTTGAGGTGCCCGACGTGACCACCACAGCAAATGGTCCGGGTAACGCACAAATTGTCTCTCAGATGACACCGGACCAAAAAGGAGACCGGTCATGATCCGCAAATTTCTCGTAGTTTTTGGTACGATCGGCACCGTCGTCGGGACGATTTTCGCCTTCGGTATTGTTATCGCCATCATGGGGTCCATGGCGCCAAAGCCTGAACGCACAGAGCCACAAAGCTTTGCGCCGACAGTCTTTGTCGAGGAAGTCTCCTATGGCGAGACGCAACTGACCGTGTACGCACAAGGTGAAGTTCGCCCGAAACAGGAAATCAACCTGACCAGTCAGGTCGGCGGGAAGATCACCTCGGTCTCGGAAGAGTTTGCCGATGGCGGCGTCATCGAGAAAGGCCAGATCCTCGTTCAGATCGAGGATGCCGATTATCGTCTCGCCGTCACCCGCGCGCAGGCGCAGGTTGCCCAGTCGAAAACGGCGCTCGAAATCGAGCAGGCCGAAGCTGAGCTTGCCCGTCAGGATTACGAAGAACTCTCCGGCATTTCCGGGAGTGAAGGTCCTTCCGATCTGACATTGCGCCGGCCACAACTGGCCCGCGCGGAAGCGGATTATCAGGCGGCACTCGCTAATCTTCGTGATGCCGAGCTGGCGCTTGGTCGGACTTCCATCCGCGCGCCGTTCAATGGCCGGGTTCGGAGCATTAGCGCCAATACAGGGCAGTTCATCTCACCGGGCCAGCAGCTTGGTCGGATCTTCTCAACTGACGTTGCCGAAATCCGCCTGCCGCTGACTGATGAAGACCTTGGCCGCCTCAACATGTCACTTGCTTTCAATGACCCAAAAAACGGGCCCAATGTGAAGCTTTCGGTGATTGCGGCGGGTGCTGAACGTAACTGGACCGGTCGTGTCGTCCGCGTTGACGCCGCTATCGATGCATCAACCCGTCAGGTCGCAGCTATCGTACAGGTTCTGGAGCCTTACGGCGCCGGCTCTGACAATGGCTTCCCTCTGGCTGTCGGCCTGTTTGTCGATGCAGAAATCGAAGGGCCTGTTCTTGATCGTGCGGTCACATTGCCGCGTGTTGCGATTGTTGATGGCGCTTCGGTCTTTGTCGTGACCGATGAAGATACTGTCGAGAAACGTCCCGTCACCATCGCTGCCTATACCCGCGATGGCGCAGTCATTACCTCAGGTCTCGAACCGGGCGAGCGAGTTGCTGTTTCCCGCGTCGCTGTTCCCGAAGGAACGGAAATCCGTCCGCTCGATCCCAGCGCGCCGACGGCAGATAGAGAGACTGACGAAAGCGAAGACGGTGGTGATGTGAACACTGCCGACGCCGCCAGCGCCGGGAGTGAAGGAGCCGTCCAATGAACGGATTGATCGCCTGGTGGGCGCGTAACAGCGTCGCCGCCAACCTCCTCATGTTCCTGATCCTCGTGGTCGGGGTACTGATGTTCTTCCGTATCGAGCGGGAAGTCTTCCCGAGCGGTAAGCTCGACGTGGTCTCGGTTAATGTTGCTTGGCCTGGCGCCTCTCCGCGCGAAGTTGAGGAACAGATCGTCCTCAGGCTCGAAGAAGCCGTCACCGGCCTCGACAACGTCAAGGAAATCCGTGCGGAAGTCCGTGAAGGGAGTGCCAGCCTCTCGATCGAGATGAAGTCGGAAGCTGATTTCGACGTCTTTCTCAACGAGGTAAAATCCCGCATCGACGGTGTCTCTAACCTCCCGCAATCCTCGTTCCCGCCGGTAGTGAGCCGAATTACAGCCGATGTGGAAATGAGTTTCGTCACACTGACCGGCGATCCGGAAATTGTGACGGAGGTGCAGCTGAACCGCCTTGCACGGGTTTACCGGGACGAGTTGGCCCAGATCCCCGGCGGCTCTCCTGTCGTCAACATTCAAGGCTACCGTCAGGAAGAAGTGTCTGTTGAAGTCACCGAAGCGGCCCTGCGCCGGTACGGCCTGACTTTTGACAATGTGGCCACCGCGATCCGCGGCTCCTCGCTCAACCGTTCCATGGGCGAAGTGCGAACCTCGACGGGCGATGTCCCCCTCGCTTCCCGCCAGCTCGCCGATTCCGCCGAGGAATTCGAGCAGATCGTCGTGCGCCGGAATCAGGACGGCAGCGTTATTCGTGTCGGCGATGTTGCGACCGTCACAGATGGTTTCCCGGATGCGAATTTCATCTACCGGATCAACGGCAAGCCAGGCCGCCAGTTACAGGTGATGCAGCCTGAAACCGTAAATATTGTCTCTGCCTCTAAAGCTATCCAGGCATGGGTTGATCAGAAACAGTCCGATCTGCCTCCTGGAATCGAGCTGAAACACCAGTTCACTCTGGCAGAACTTTATTACGCCCGGATGGAACTGGTCAGCTCCAACGCCCTCATGGGTCTTGTCCTTGTCCTGATCATCCTGGTGCTCTTCCTGCGCCCTGTCGTTGCCTTCTGGGTGGCTGCCGGCATCGCCATTTCCTTCATCGGGACATTCATCTTCCTGCCAGCGGTCGGCGTATCGCTGAACATGCTCTCGCTGTTCGCGATGCTGCTGGTGATCGGGATTGTGGTCGATGATGCGCTTATTGTGGGGGAGAGTATCCACCGCATGACAGAGCGGGGCAAAACCGGCCTCACCGCTGCTATCGTTGGCACACAGATTGTCATCAAACCGGTGGTTTTTGCTGTTCTGACCACCATGATTGCTTTCTCGCCCTTCCTGTTCATCGGCGGGGTCACGGCGGACTTCACCAAGCATATCGCCTGGACGATTATGTTTGCGCTGACATTTTCGCTGATCGAAAGCTTCCTCATCTTGCCGGCGCACTTGTCGCACATGAAGAAGCCGGAACCCAAAGGGCTGCTGAAATTTCAGGAGCAGCTGGCTGACAGCCTTCTGTGGTTCTCCGATCGGTTCTACCGCCCCCTGATTAAGCTGTCGCTCGCGGCGCGCTATCTGACGGTGTTCCTCTTCATCGGGTTCTTCGCCATTTCCATCGCGCTCGTCGCGCAGGGCCATGTGAAGTTCAACTTCATGCCGGAAGTCGAGCAGCGCTTCATCCAGATGCGCGTCGATATGCAGCGCGGCACGCCCTTCTCGCGGACGCTGCAGGTCTATGACCAGGTCGAACAAGCCATGTCGGAACTCGACGAAAAGCTCGAAGAACGAAATGGCATGCCGATCATCCAGTCCCGTGAAGTCTGGGCATGGTCGGGCGGGATGTTTGTGTTCCTCCTGATGGAAGACTCAGACAAACGCGATCAGACGCTCGGTGAAGTCGGTGATGATTTTCGGGATCTCATTGGTCCCATTCCGGATGCGGAAGATGTCAGCATCAACTCGACCTTCTCTGATAATGGCAATGACCGTTTTGTCGTCAGCCTTGAATCGACCGATCTTGAAGAACTTCAGCTCGTCGTCAGCGAAATCCGTGAATATCTCGGCCAGTATGGCGAGCTTTACGATATCGGGGACAGCTTCGAGGCGTCTCAGGAAGAACTGATCTTTACCCTGAAACCCGGTGCTGACCGGTTCGGCCTGACGATCGGGGAAATCTCAAGACAGGTCCGCCAGGCCTTCTACGGAGAGGAAGCCCAGCGCCTGCCGCGCGGTGGCCAGGACGTCCGCGTCATGGTGCGCTATCCGCTCGAAACCCGTGAGTCGCTGGAAAGCCTCTCGAGCATGCGGATCCGGACCCCTGATGGCCGCGAGATCGCCCTCTCCGCTGTCGCCGACATTTCCTATGCGCCGGCGGTGCGTCGGATCAGCCGCGTTGACCGTAAACGCTCCGTGCGCATCTGGTCACGTATTCGTGATGGCGCGGATGCCGGGCCTCTGCGGAAGGAATTCTACGGCACCTATGTGCCGCAGCTCCTCACCAACCACCCCAAGGTTGAGGTGAGCCGCCGTGGTGCGGATCAGGAACAGGCAGAGTTCATGTCGAACATCATGACACTCTACATCATGGCGCTCTTCGGCATGTATATGCTGATTGCGATCGGCTTTGGCTCTTACTTCCAGCCAATCCTGGTGCTGTTCGCGATTCCCTTTGGGTTCATGGGGGCTGTGTTCGGCCACCTCCTCATGGGCGAGAATTTCGCGATGTTCTCGATCTTCGGGATTTGCGCGGCGGGGGGCGTGGTCGTGAACGACAACCTGGTCCTCGTCGATTACGTCAACCGATTGCGAAAAGAAGGTGCAGGGGCGTTCGCGGCCCTTGTTGAGGCAGGGGTCGTCCGTTTCCGGCCTATTCTGCTCACCTCGGTGACAACCTTTGTCGGCCTTGTCCCGATCATGCTGGAAAACAGCTTTGATGCGAAGTTCCTGCGGCCCATGGTGATCAGCCTTGCCTTCGGGGTTTTCTTCGCCCTCTTCGTCACGCTGATCTTCGTGCCGGCCATGTATGCGGTGGGTGTCGATATTGCCCGCTTCTTCCGCGGCCTCTGGACCGGCGAGAAACAGCCTGCCCTTGGTGAAGGTGATTCGAAAACGCATGAGATCCCGGATATTGACCCGCATGCGCCGGATTTTGAGGATCCACATCATCACGACGGCGATGGTGACCACAAGGAATGGCAACCAGCAGAATAATGCGAGCGCGCGGATTTTCCGCGCGCCGTTAACCCCGCGTTAACTCTGGCCACTTAATCTTTAACCATCTTCTCTCCCAGGAAGATAACCCACCATACCCCCAAGGCGGCCCCGCTCCCCAGGCGGGGCCGTTTTTTATTCATCGGCCGAAAAAATGGGCTGGATTTGGCGGCACAAGCTGGTATAGCCGCCCCTCTAAAATGTTCCGGAGTAGCTCAGTGGTAGAGCAAGCGACTGTTAATCGCTTGGCCGGGGGTTCGAATCCCTCCTCCGGAGCCATCTTTTCTAGATAGTTCATACTCAGCAGCCTGATGGTTCAGCTCATCGGCACGAAACCTCACGCTGCTTGATCTCCCTCACCCGCCGTTATTGAAAATAATTCTTAAGTGCGGTTGACGATCAACGCACATGAGCCCAGAGATTGCGAATTATTCGCATTAGCGATCAAGTTCTCTTCAGGGGTATCCATGTCACAGTCTCAATCGGATGCGGCCTCCCGCCGCAACAGCATCTTTTATGGCACCGCCATGGCGCTTTTCGCCGTCGGCAGCGCGCAGGCCGCACCGTCGGGCGTGTCCGACCTCACGCCGGGCGATGATGACGATGTCATCGTCGTCGAAGGTGAAGGCGCCGATTACAAGCGTGAAGCCGACTCCCCGAAATACACCGCCGACCTGATCGACACGCCGCGCGCCGTCACCGTGATTGGCGAAGACGTGATGCGCGACCTTGCTGCCGCCTCCCTCACCGACGCCCTGCGCACCGTGCCGGGCATCACCATGGCCATGGGCGAAGGCGGGCAGCCCTTCGCCGACCGCCCCTTCATTCGCGGCAGCGAGTCGACCTCCGGCATCCTTGTGAACGGCCTGCGCGATTCCAGCGCCCAGTCGCGGGACGTCTATAATCTTGAACAAATCGAAGTCGCCAAGGGCCCGAACGGGGCTTTTGCCGGGCGCGGCGCGCCGGGCGGCTCGATCAACCTCGTCACCAAAAAGGCCCGCGCGGAGGACTTCGTCCATGTCTCTCTTCGTGGCGGCAATGCCAACCAGGCCCGTGGTGAGCTCGACGCCAATACGGTCATCACGGATGATCTCGCCCTGCGCCTCAATTTCCTGTGGCAGGAATCGGAAATCCCGGGCCGCGATGCGGTCTTTGACAATCGCTGGGGCTTTGCGCCGACCCTGACCTGGGGGCTGACCGGCCCGACCTCGGTGAAGGTCAGCTATGAGCATTATGAGAGCGACGGCCTGATCGATTACGGCCATCCGCTCGACCCCGTCACCGGCAAGCCGATCAAAGATATCGACCCCGATAACTTCTATGGCCTCGTCGTGCGGGACTTCAACAAGACCGCGCTTGATTCGGGTCTTGTCGAGTTTAGCCACCAGTTCAACGAGAATGTCAGCATCCGGAACGTGACCCGCTATGCGGAATCCTTCACAGACTATATCGCCAGCAACCCGGATGACAGCCAGGGCAATGTCATCAACGGCCTCGTCATCCGCAATGTGAAGAGCAACAATTCGCACAATGAGACGCTGGTCAATCAGACCGACCTGATTGCACGCTTCACGACAGGCAGTGTTGAGCACAGCGTCGCCACCGGGTTCGAATTCTCCTCAGAGGAAACGGTCCGCGCGACCTATCTCGTCGAGCAGCTCGCGCCCGGCGGCGTGACGATCCCCCGCGGCGGCTGTGACATGTTCGGCGCCGGCGCCCCGAGCGGATATAACTGTACGGACCTTTATGATCCGAACCCGAATGATCCATGGACGGGCAACATCACCCTGCGCGCGCCGACAACGACAGAAGTCGACACGATGGGCGCCTATATCTTTGACACGGTGACCTTGTCTGAGAACCTCCTCTTTAATGCCGGCGTCCGCTATGATGATTTCAGTACCGAGACGTCGACAGATCTTTCCAATGACGACAGCTTCGTCACCTATCAGGCTGGCCTCGTCTACAAGCCGCGCAAGAATGGCAGCATCTATGCGTCCTTCGGCACCTCAGTCAGCCCGTCGGGCGTGACCGCCGGGGACGGCAGCGAGAACATCTCAACCCGGAACGAAGACCTCGAGCCGGAAAAAGGCCGGAACTATGAGCTCGGCACGAAATGGGAGCTTTATGGCGACCACCTCTCGCTGGAAGCTGCCATCTTCCGCACGGATGTGATTGACGACCATGTGGCCATTGAGGCCGGACGCGGCGCGGCGCAGGCCGCCGTCGGCAAGACCCGGGTGCAGGGGATCGAACTCTCCGCAGCCGGACAGCTCACCGACATCTGGAGCATCTTCGGCGGCTACAGCTTCCTTGATTCAGAAATCATCGATGCTGGCCCGATCAATGAGGACACCGAAGGCAACCAGCTGCCGAACACGCCGGAGCACAGCTTCAGCCTCTGGACCTCTGTCGCCCCAATCGAGCGCCTCAATATCGGCGGCGGCGCCTTCTGTCAGTCCGAGCGCTTCGGCAACACGGCCAACACAAAAAGCGTCGACGGCTATTGCCGCTATGATGCGAACGCCAGCTACCTCTTCTCCGAAAAGGTCGCCTTCCAGCTCAACTTCCAGAACCTGACCGATGAGCGCTATTATGAGCGGGTCTACACGACCCATATGGCGACCATCGCGGCGGGGCGTTCGATTACCGGTACGCTGCGTTTCAGTTTCTGATCCGTATCTCTGACCACAAGGCCCTCTCCCATCATCGGAGGGGGTTTTCTTCTTTCCCCCTCACCTCCACTATGCGCTTATGCTAGTTCAAATCCCTGATGTTCTGACGCCGGAGCAGGTGCGCGAAGTCCGCCGCATCATTGATGCGGGCGAATGGGTCGACGGCAATATGACCTCTGGCGCCCAAGCCGCTCGTGCCAAGCGCAACCAGCAGCTTGATGAGAAATCCGCCACGACGGCAAAGGCGCAAGGCATCATCTATGACGCCCTGCAGCAAAGCCCCGGCTTCATTTCGGCGGTTCTTCCGCTCAAGGTCTATCCGCCGCTCTTTAATCGCTATCAGGGCGGGGAATCCTTCGGCAATCATGTCGATAATGCGATCCGTCCCTTGCCCGGCAAGGAAGACCGTATCAGGACGGATGTCTCAACGACCCTGTTCCTGTGTGAGCCTGATGAATATGAAGGCGGCGAGCTGCTGATCGACGATACCTATGGCACGCATTCGGTCAAACTGCCGGCCGGTCACGCGGTCATCTATCCCTCAACCAGCCTGCACCGCGTTGCAGCCGTCACTGAAGGCGCGCGTGTCGCGTCCTTCTTCTGGACACAGAGCATGGTGAGGGACGACACCCAGCGCGCGCTCCTCTATGAGCTCGACCAGTCGATCCAGTCGCTCTACCAGACGCAACCCGACGCACCCGAAATTGTGCGACTGACCGGCATCTACCATAACCTGATCCGCCAATGGGCGGAGGTTTAAGCGAGCTTACGCGCCCGATTCTTCAGCAATTCGCAGGAGATATTGTCCGTAGCCGGTTTTAGAGAGCGGCTCGGCGAGGGCTTTGAGTTGCGCTCGGTCGATATAGCCTTTGCGGAAGGCGATTTCTTCGAGACAGGCGACTTTCAGGCCCTGACGTTCTTCGATCGTCTGCACGAACGTCCCTGCTTCGAGCAGGCTGCGATGCGTGCCCGTATCAAGCCAAGCATAGCCCCGCCCCATCATGTTCGCGCGCAAATTCCCGTCATGCATATACATCTCATTGAGGGTCGTAATCTCAAGCTCTCCGCGAGCGGAGGGTTTGATAGCCTTTGCTCGCTCGACCACGGTCTCGTCATAGAAATAAAGGCCGGTGGCCGCGAAACGGGATTTGGGTTTCGACGGTTTCTCTTCGATGGAGATGACATTGCCCGACTTGTCGAACTCGATCACGCCATAGCGCTCAGGGTCCGACACCTGATAGCCGAAAATCTCCGCTCCCGTCTCAAGCGCGGCGGCATCCTCGACCATTTCCTGCAGGCCATGGCCATAGAAAATGTTGTCCCCGAGAACGAGTGCACATTTGCCCCGATCGATGAACGCTTCACCGATCAGGAAAGCCTGCGCGAGACCGTCCGGCGATGGCTGGACGGCATAGGTAAAGCTGATCCCCAGCTCCGAGCCGTCGCCCAGCAGGCGCTGGAAGCCTTCCTGCTCATGCGGCGTCGTGATAACAAGGATTTCGCGGATGCCGGCCAGCATCAGCACACTGATGGGATAATAGACCATCGGTTTGTCGAAGATCGGCAGGAGCTGTTTTGATGTGCCGCGCGTGATCGGGTGAAGCCGCGTGCCCGACCCGCCTGCGAGAACGATGCCCTTCATGACGTCCACTCCTCCACCGGCCCCAATTCTTTGATGACCAGCTGCAATTCCTTGCGCCAGTCTGCCATGGGAATGCCGAATACCTCGTGAATCTTCGCGCAATCCATGACGGAAAAGGCGGGCCGGCTCGCCGGTGTCGGAAAATCAGAGGTCGGGATTGGGGTGACGGGAATCTTGAGCCCGGCCGCCTCGAAGATCTCCTTGGCAAATTCCGCCCAGGTGACCGTCTTGTCGCCGCTGAAATGATAGATCCCGGCTTTCTCGGGCTCGACCAGCAGCGCCTCGAAAACCTGAAGGCCAGCGATTGCCGCTGACCACGCCGGAGTTGGCCGGCCATACTGGTCATCAACCACCCGCACCCCGCCATGAGCTGCGGCGAGCCGCAGCATGGTTTTGACGAAGTTCCTGCCTTGTGCGGAGAAAACCCAGGAGAGCCGGAGAATTGCGTGCGTGCCGCCTGCGGATGCAACCGCCTTTTCACCGTCGAGCTTGGTTGCCCCATAGACGCCGAGTGGGCTCGTTTGGCTCTCCTCCGTGTAGGGATCTTTTGAAGACCCATCGAAAACGTAATCGGTTGAGTAATGAACCAGCGGCACCCCGGCGCGTGCGCAGGCTTCCGCCAGAATGCCCGGGGCGACGGCATTCAGCTGTCTTGCGGCAGCCTCCTCGCTCTCTGCAGCATCGACCCCTGTGAAAGCCGCCGCATTGATCACCCCATCGATGCCAGCAAGGTCTAATGCCTTGGGATCCTGAAGGTTCATCAAGTCAAGTTCGTCGCGGCCAGGCGCTACAGCGTCCCAGCCGCACTTTGTCGCTTCTTCACGAAGATGCGTGCCGACTTGGCCCGTGCCGCCGGTAATCAGGATACGCATCGCCTACCCCTTACCGCCAAGTCCAAGCCGCGCGCCGTCAAAGCCGCGCTGGCGGATCCCTTCGGCCCAGTCATCATTCCCTAGATACCAGTCGACCGTCTCGGCCATGCCCTCTTCGAGGGTTTTGGCCGGCGTCCAGCCAAGCTCGCGCTCGATTTTTGAGCAATCGACCGCATAGCGCAGATCGTGCCCCGGCCGGTCGGTTACGAAGGTGATCAGTTTCTCATGCGGTGCATTTGCCGGAAAGCGTTCATCCATCAGTCTGCAGATCGTACGGACAAGATCGATATTGGTCATCTCTGCCCGGCCGCCGACATTATAGGTCTCGCCGGGCACGCCTTCACTTGCGACCAGCAGAAGCGCCGCAGCATGATCCCCGACATAAAGCCAGTCACGGACATTCTCGCCCTTGCCGTAAACCGGGATCGGCTTTTGACCGCGCGCGGCATCGATCACGACCGGGATCAGTTTCTCTGGGAACTGATAGGGCCCGTAATTATTCGAGCAGTTGGAGATGACGACTGGCAGACCGAACGTCTCCCCCCAAGCCCGGACCAGCATGTCGGACGAGGCTTTTGATGCCGAATAGGGGGAGTTCGGACGATAGTTTGACTCTTCGGTGAACTCGCCCGTCGCGCCGAGGCTGCCGAAGACTTCATCCGTCGAGATATGATGGAAGCGGAAACCCTCCGGGGCGCCTGCTTCCTTATAATCCCGCGCTGCTTCGAGTAGGCGGAATGTGCCGATGATATTGGTCTCGATAAACGCCGCAGGCCCGTCGATCGAGCGGTCAACATGGCTCTCGGCGGCCAGATGCATGATCGTGTCGGGGCGGAAGCCCATGACCAGCTCGGCCATGTTCTTGCCGTCGCAGATATCGGCCTCAACGAATTCATAATTCGGGCTATCTGCGATGGGCGTCAGGTTCTCAAGGTTCGCGGCATAGGTGAGCTTGTCCACATTCAGGACAGTATGGCCGTCGGCAATCGCCTGCCGGATCACGGCCGATCCGATAAACCCCGCCCCGCCTGTCACCATTAACCGCATGAACACTCTCCCCTTTTGGGCCCAGACAAGATTGGCCCCTGCCCCGCCCTATGACACGGGTCTGAGCAGATGCCAATTTCGGGCCGCAAGGGCAGACCGCGATCAAGAGATAGCGAGAGCGTCCTTCACGCGGGCCGCGATCACGTCAGCGACGCTATCGAGGGGGATGTTTTCTTTCTCGCCGGTCGCGCGAGATTTGACCTCGACCTGACCGTCTTTCAGACCGCGCGGGCCGATGGTCAGAATATAGGGCAGCCCGATCAGATCCATGCGCGCGAATTTCTCGCCCGCCCGGTCGCCGGTCTCATCGTAAAGCACCTCGACGCCTTGCGCTTCGAGCGCGGCATAGAGGCGCTCGGAGGCCGCATCACAATCTGCATCACCTGCTTTGATGTTCACGAGCCCAACATGGAACGGCGCGACGGCCATCGGCCATTTGCAGCCCTCTTCGTCGTGATAGGCCTCGATCAACGCGCCCATCAGGCGGGAGACGCCTACCCCGTAAGAGCCCATCTCGATGAAGCTCTTGCCGTCCGGTCCCTCGACATAGGCATTCATGGGCTCGGAATATTTCGTGCCGAAATAGAAGATGTGCCCAACCTCGATACCGCGGGCATTCATCCGCTCACCTTCAGGGATCGCCTCGAACTCCTCAGGTGTATGCATTTCATCCGTGGCCGCATATTTCGACGTCCACTGCTCGAACAGGGGCTCAAGGTCGCCGTCGAAATCAAGGTCGGCGGGCGGCAGGGACATGTCCATCAGATCCTTGTGGACGAAGACTTCTGACTCGCCCGTCTCGGCAAGGACAATGAACTCATGGCTGAGATCGCCGCCGATGGGGCCGGTATCGGCGCGCATCGGAATGGCTTTCAGGCCCATCCGCCCGAAGGTGCGCAGGTAGGCGGCGAACATCTTCAGATAGCTTTTGCGCGCGCCGGCCGCATCGACATCAAAGCTGTAAGTGTCCTTCATCAGGAACTCACGGCCCCGCATGACGCCGAAGCGCGGCCGCACCTCGTCGCGGAACTTCCACTGGATGTGGTAGAGCATCTGCGGCAGTGCCTTGTAGGATTTGATCCCTGAGCGGATGATCGCCGTGATCATCTCCTCATTGGTCGGGCCATAGAGCATCTCGCGGTCATGCCGGTCGGTGATGCGCAGCATCTCCGGTCCATAGGCGTCATAGCGGCCTGATTCATGCCACAGCGTTGCCGGCTGGATTGTCGGCATCAGCATCTCGACGGCGCCCGCGCGGTTCTGTTCCTCGCGCACGATCTGCTCGATCTTTTTGAGAATCCGGTGGCCAAGCGGCAGCCAGGCATAAATCCCCGCCGCCTGTTGGCGGATCATGCCGCCGCGCAGCATCAGGCGGTGCGAGGCGATCTGGGCGTCGCCCGGGGTTTCTTTGAGGAGCGGCAGGTGAAAGCGGCTGAGGCGCATGGGCTGGTTCCGGTAGAGAGATAATCAACACAAGGCCTTACCGCTACCGTGAGTGCGGTCAAGAGAGCTTAAGCCCATTCCACTCGCTCAATCGTGGTTAGAACTTGGCCGCAGAGGTGCTATCGACGACCGATATGGACCAACTAGAATATTTTCACCTGCCACCAGGGGGAACACCCCC
This sequence comes from Parvularcula marina, assembly GCF_003399445.1. Classification (NCBI taxonomy): domain Bacteria; kingdom Pseudomonadati; phylum Pseudomonadota; class Alphaproteobacteria; order Parvularculales; family Parvularculaceae; genus Parvularcula; species Parvularcula marina. Next base: position 1,100,153 of record NZ_QUQO01000001.1, read on the forward strand.
AGAGCTGAACTGCCAACAACCTTTTGCCGCGGTCGTCGTCATCAAAGCTGATATTTCGGCAGAATGGCGTCGTTCTGTATCGAGATGGTTAGTCCAATCAGGCTGTCTTTACATGATGGCATGGGGAACAGAAAGCTCCGCATGGGACGATAGTGTGGATCACGCTAATCTTGAAGCATTTGATTATGATGAAATACCTGACGAGCATTTGGTAATGACGACTTGGCACGACAACGAACCGTTAGAAGATGTCCTCTGGTTCGCCACCAATTCACTCGAGCATCCAGTAAGAAAAATCGAGCGCCTGATATTGATCGACATCTCAACACAGGAGCGACGTATCGAGATCATGAATTCACTGGCGCGCTCAGCTGACTAAAACTGAAGAAATCATGATGAACCGCTAAACACAGCCAGAAAGCTGCGCTCAGAAATAGCGCGTCAGCCTGAGGGTGACATGGCTGTCCCGCTCGAAGGCGGCCAGCAGATTGTCATCCGCCACATTGACGAAAAAGCGGGCCTCGACCTCGCCAGTCCAGTTCTGGCCGAAGCGGCGCGACGCCTCGACGAGCCCCGAGGTTGAGCCATCCTCGACATCGGAAATCCCCCCGGCAAGAATGCTCGTGTCCTGAATATCGTTAAGCGCATAGCGCGCGCCGTAAAAGACATCATGCTCAAAGGCTGATGGGGGCGCAGTGCCCTCATCCCGGCCGTCATAGAGATATTCGACGAGGACGCCGAGATCGGCGCCGCTTTCGGTCACGCCAAAGAATGTATATTCGACCCCGCCCACGGCGGCCGCGAAGGTATCGCCCTGCCCCTCACGGACAATGCCTTCGAATTTCCACAGCCACGCATCTTTCGTATACTGTGCATCGATCCCGGCTTGTGTGATCTGCTCATAATTGGGCCGGAAGATCGTGCCCAGATCCTTGTCGACGCCCGGCACAAAGCCCGGCTCGCGCGAGGTGCCGTGAAAGAGGCTGACCCCGACATCCCAGTCACCGAAGAAATTCGAATAGCGCGCCGCCACATCGGTGTGCCATTCCTCATCATCATCCTCATAAAGCGCGCGGTCAGGATCGACAGGCACACCGAACCGCAGGCGGCCCTCCTCCCCCGGAAAGGTCCGCTCGCGGAAATAAGGCAGAAGAAAGAGATCAAGCTGACCCCAGTCTTTCAGCAGGCTGAGTTTGACCATGGGTTGGCCAAGCTTGTCCTCTTCATCGATATCTTCAACGCCGTCGGTCTGGTTGATAACATCGACAAGGTGGCGGCTTTCGGTCACGCCCCAGAAAATCTTGGTCGCGCCGATCAGCAGATCGAACTCATCCCCCGCATAGCGGTAATAGGCTTCGCGCAGATCCACATGCGTGCGATCATCATCCTCGCCATCGATGCGGGCAAAGGGCGCGAGCACGATCTGGTGCCGCCCGTCAGCGGATTCATGCACGGCTTCGGCATTGAGGATCAGCGAAGGCTGCCAGGTTTCAAGCTGTTCGGGATAGGCTGGATCCTCAACGAAAATCCGCGCCTCCGCCCCGATATCGGCATTAAACTCCCAGTCCTGCGCCGCCGCCGGGCTGGCAAGAAGCCCGCCAAGGGCCGTCAGGATGATCGCGCGCATGGGCTGGCCCTCCCCGTTTCGGTCAGCGGATCCGGTTCAGCACACCTTTGACGAAATCGCCATCGGTCAGCTCAACCGAAAAATCGAAATCGCCATAGACAAGGTCGGTCTCCTTATTGGTCTGGTGATTGACCATGGAGAGCTTCTTTGCCCGCCAGACACCGTCATATTCGGTGTAATCCGAAAACATCAGTGTCTTGAGGAGCGAGTCCTTGCGGTCGTAAAATTCGAGCTTCCGGACCTGATAGACTTCCTGATCAACATAGGAGACTTGCCGGGTGTAGCCTGAATTCTCGTAAAGCGGATAGCGCTCGACAATATCGACGGTCATGCCGTCAAGCTCACCCTCGCCCACATATTTGTACGAGTACTTATTAAGCTCCGTCGAAGTGAAATCCTCAAAGGCAAATTCTGAACCCACAAACGGCCCCGACTTGTTCGCCGAGCTGATCCGCTTGACCCGGTTGAGGGCTGGCAGGAAGAGCCATTGATCGTCCGGCTCCAGAATTTTTGCATGGCTGAGAAGAGCTGTCCCCGCCACATCGCGCGGCGTCTCGAAGATCACGAGGGATTTATCCCCGACGCTTTCGTTCTCGCGCTCCAGCGTCTTGAAGCTCAGCTCACGAGAGGTTTCCTGCCCCGCCGCATTGCGCAGGACCATGGTCGCGGTGACTTCCGAGCTGCCAAATCCGTTATCGGAACGATCCGAACGAGCCGCGACCTCATAGCCCTTCTCATCGCTCTTCTCGCGCGACATCGAGGCGCCGTCTTCTTGCGCGATTGCGGCAGGCGCAGTGACGGCCATGAGAGCCGTTGCGACAAGCAGGCTACGAGATGTTCGAGATAGAGAAGTAAGACGCATTGCCATGGTTTCCTTCATATGTCGGTTTGGGGTCACGGTCGGTCCAGATGAGGAGCGCCGGCAGGAAGAGGAAGTCGAGGATAAGGGCGAAGACAATCGACATCGCGGTCAGAAGGCCCATATCCGCCACCACCTTGAAGGTGGAGAACATCAGGAGCGTAAAGCCGAGCGACAGGATCACCGTGTTGAGGAAGATGGCGAGCCCCACCGTGCGGAAGGCATAGCGGACCGCATTCTCTGGCGAGAGGCCCTCTTCCCTACGTGCCCGGAGATATTTGGTCATCAGATGCACCGTGTCATCAACCACGATCCCAAGGCTTATCGCTGCAATCACGGCGATGGAGAAGCCAACCTGCCCGACAATCAGTGCCCATGCGCCGAATGCCGTCAGGATCGGGAGTGCATTGGGCACAAGACTAAGCAAGCCGAGCCGGAAGCTGCGTAGCGAGATCATCATGATGATGGAGATCAGGATGACGGCAATGATCGTCCCTCGGATCATCTGCTCGATATTCCGGTCGGTGATGAAGGTGAACATCACCTGCGTCGAGGTCGGCACGGGGCGTAAATCTTCAGGGAAATGCTCGGCGATATAGGCTTCGGCATCGGCAAGGAACTGCTTGGTTGCTGCCGTTGAGACACTGTCCCCGGCATTGAGATTGCCGACGGTGGCCGTCACCCGGCTTGCCGATTTGTCGACATTGATCCTGTCATTGAGATCGAGCCCGTAAGGCAGCGACAGCTCATAAAGAAGAAGGTATTGCGCAGCCAGCTCCCGGTCGTCCGGCAGGCGATAATAGGCCGGATCATCCTCATGCAGATTACGGTTGAGCCGCTTCATGATGTCGGAGATTGAATAGACGTGGGTCACGACCTCCTGCTGGCGCAGCCAGACAGTGAAATCCTCTAGCCGCGCAAGATATTCAGGGTCAGAGATCCCGCCCGGCTCGCCTGCCTCAACCGAGAACTCGATCGGGTAGAGGCCGAAATATTCGGCGGCTGCGTCACTGGCCGTGCGGAACGGGATGCGCTCGTCGAAATATTTCGTCCACTGATCGTTGAACTCGATCCGCGGGATCTGGGCGATCAAGGTGCCAGCCAGAATAATCGAGAAGAGCGCGGCAAGACCTTTGCGCCTGACGATCAGATCGCCGACCCCTTCGATGAAATGGGCGCCCGATGCCCCCTCTTCTGCCTCTTTCGGTTTGAATGGCACAAGCGAGATCAGCGCCGGCAGGAGGGTAACCGCGAGGAACCACGCCGCGCCAATGCCTGCCGCGGACATGTTCCCTAGATGCCGGAAGGGCGGTGCATCGGAGAAATTGAGCGCCATGAAACCGACAATTGTGGTCAGTGAGGTGATCCCCACGGCAAGGAAATTGATCCGCATGGCATCGATCAACGCCTCACGCTTGGCCATGCCGCTGCGCATCTTCGTCCGCATGGTCAGAAGGATATGCACGCAATCCGCCACCGCCAGCGTCAGCACGACAATGACGGAGGACAAGGCCAGCGGCGTGATCGCGACGCGCATAATGCCGCCCGTCCCGACAGCAACGGCAGCGGACAGAATGACGACCATCATCACGGCTATGGTCGCGGAGATCGACCGGATCGCCAGCATGGTCAGCAGCATGACGACGCCGAACATGATCGGCACGAGAGTTGAGAAATCGGACTGCCCGCTTTCGGTGAAGGAGACATTGAGCATGGCCACACCGGTCAGCCGCACCTCGACCCCGGGATGGTTCTCAGTCACCTGATCGCGCAATGCTCGCGCGGCTTCTGCGACTTCGAAAATCTCATTCGCGTCGTTTTCAGGATACTGAATGACGACATTGACGGCCGTTGCATCGGCATTGGGCGCAATCAACTGGCCATTGAGCAGTGGTTCGGCAAGCGCGATGCGCTTTTTCTCGACGAACTCTTCCGGGCTCAGGTTCGATGGATCCGGGATCAGATCCTCGACGATCAGATCGTCTTCTTCGGCATAGGAATGCTGGAAATTGGTCAGGCTGTCGACACGGATTGAATAAGGGATCTGCCAGCCACTGGCCGTCAATTCTGAGACGGCGAGCATCACCTCTTCATTGAAGACATCCCCGCCTTCCCTTGATCGTACAAGGAAGAAGATATTGTCGTTCTTGGTGTAGGTGTCCTGGAACGTTTCAAAGGCCGTCAGCTCCGGATTCTCTTTCGAGAAGAAGACCCGGTAATTATTGCCCTCGGTCATATGCTGGGCCTGATAGCCGATAAAGAGAGCAGCTGCGATCGTCAGTGGAATGACGAAGAAGCGCCAGGCGAGCACGAATGACGAAAGGCGGACCGCAAACTGGTCAACCGCGGTCCGGGGTCTGAGCGCCATTGGGGGTCTCCTCGCTGACTGAGACCAAATATCAGAACGATCGTTCTGACGTCAAGTGGACGGTTTCATTTTCAGGCTATCGACGATCTGATTGATTGCCAACAGAAGGGATTCCCGGCTGCGCCCCATGCGTGCCTGAACGCCGGTCGAGAAGTAAATTGCGGTCGACATCTCCGCAAAAGCCTGAGGCGAAATACTGGTCGAGGCACGGCCTTCGGCCTGCGCTTTGGCAAACCCCTTGGCGAAGAGTGCGCCGATAGCATCAGAGCATTCTTCCATCTTCGCGGCGATATCCTGGTCCTTGGCCGCAACATCCACAGCCGTCGTGCAGATCAGGCAACCGGCCGGGAACATCTCGGGGTCCAGCATTTTCGCAATCAGGGCCCTGCGAGCCGCATCGAAAGGATCGATGCCGGGTTCCTCAAGGAACAGTTGGATCTGCTGATAGGCCTCAGTGGAGTAGTGATCGAGACAGGCGAGGAAGATTTCCTTCTTGCCGCCAAAGGTCTGGTAGAGCGCATAGCGGTTCATGCCGGTCGCTTCGACCAGATCGCCAATCGACACCCCGTCATAGCCATTGCGCCAGAACAGCTCTGTTGCGACCTCGATCACATGCAGGCTGCGGCTTTCAATTTCGGCAGGGGCAATCGTCATGAACGTCTCATAGCACTAAAATACGCATAACCAGTATGTCAGCCCCGCATTATCTGTCGCCTTGGCGGTTCCGTCAAAACCGGAGCTCTAATTGTCTTTCTTCGGCTTTTTGAGCTTGTCAGCAAAGCGGATGGCCGCAGCCACCGCTTCATAGTGCTCGCGCTGGATTTCTTCACCGACCTCGACAGTTGCGTAAAGTGACCGGGCGGTCGGCACGTCGCGATAGATCGGCACATTTGCCGACTCCGCGCGCGACCTGATTTGGAAGGCCAGGTGATCGACGCCCTTGGCGACGCATCGCGGCACCTCTCCCCCGCCCCGGTTCCATTTGAGCGCGACGGCATAATGGCTAGGGTTGACGACAACGACATCGGCGGTCGGCACGTCCAGCATCTGCCGGTTATGCGCGATGCTGCGGCCCATCTCTCGGCGCTTATGCTTTTGCTCGGCGTCACCTTCATTCTCCTTGGCCTCGTCCTTGACCTCCTGAAAACTCATTTTCAGCTTTGATCTGTGTTGGGACCATTTGAACGGCACCTCGATAGCGGAAGCCGCAGCTGCGAGGATCACGGCCATGCCGAGCATGACGACCGCGATCTTGCGCATCTCAGAGAACGCCAGCGCCGGGGGCGAACCCACCGACGACATCAGCTCAGGGAACATGCCAATTGTCAGCAAGACCGCTGTCACTAGGACGACGATCATCTTGACCATGCCCTTGGTGAACTCGACGAGGCCGTTCGGCCCGAACTTGTTCTTCGCATTTTTCAGCGGGTTGATCTTGGAGAGCTTGGGCGCAAGCTTTTTGCCTGAGAAGGTGATCGATTGCTGGGCAACGAGAACGGCGATGACGAGGACCGGGGCAAGGAACAAAAAGCCCAGAAAGAACATCACGGTCGGGCCGAATGCTTCGAGTATATTAGCGCCGTTCAACAGCCAGCTGGCCGCTGCGACTGGACGGTCCCAATAGGGCAAAAGGCTGTTTGCGAACGGAATGGCGAGCGCACCTGCAAACCCCAGCGTACCGACAAGGATTCCCGTGAAGCGCGCAAGCGTCTGCAGTTCAGGGGAGGATGGAACATTACCTTCTTGCCGGGCGCGTTTTATCCGCTCCGGTGTCGGATCTAATGACTTCTCACCGCTGTCATTTCCCTCTGCCATCGCCTACCAGAATCCTCCGAAGGCTTCCATGACGCTATCGGCCCAGACGGTCAGCATGGTGGCAATCGCAAGCCCAAGAATGACGAGCCCGGCCAGTACGTTACCCGGCACACCGATAAAGGTGACCATCATCTGCGGCATGGCCTGGTTGATCAGGCCAAGGACGAGATTATAGAGAAAGTTGATCAGAAGGAACGGCAGCGCAAGACCGACGGCGAGCGCGAAGGCTCCTGACGTTCGCTCTATTGCCCAGCGCGCCAGCGCATCGGACGCTGGTACTTCGCCTAAGGGAAAGAGCTCATAGCTCCGGTAGAGGAGCCCGACGCTCGCTGTGTGCCAGTCCATGGTCACAAAAAGCGCACTGCCCGCCATGATCAGCAGCATGGAAACGGAAGTGTTCGGCTCTGCCGCCAATGTCGGGCTGAAGATCTGGGACAGCGAGATATTCTGCGCCACGATCGTCCCGGCAATGGTCAGCGTATAGATCAACACCCGGAATGAGAACCCGAGCGCAAAGCCGATCACGACCTCGAACAGCATGAGGGGCACAAGCCCCATCTGGCTGACGGCTTCAAGATGTCCCGGCACGACGAGCGGGAACAGCGCCGCCGTCAGCGCAAGGATAATCGCCAGTCGCACCCGCATGGGCACACCCAGCTCACCGATGCCGGGAATGAAGGAAATCATCGCGGCCAGCCGTGCGATCAACGCAATGCCGGCGGTGGCCACCGTCGACATCTCCGGCGGTATAGCCAGTTCAGCGAACCAGTCCATCAGGCGACCGCCAGCATACTGGGCCGCGTGCCCGGCACGATCTCCTCAAAGGCAATCACGGGATTGTTGATGCCGCGGCTACGCAACACATCGCGCACAAACCGGCGACGGGCAGACGATACCGCCACAGCGGCATACTGGCCTGCCAGCGCGGCCTTGTTGAGCGCTTCCTGGATCTCATCGCCCAGCTTCTTGAATTCATCCGCCGTCAGATTGCTCGGCAGATTTCCCTCGCCTTGCGGGGTCAGGCGTTCTTTCAGAAGCGCATCCCATTTCGGCGAGAGCTGGACCAGCGGCAGCGTGCCATCCCCGGCCCTGTACCCCTCAAGGAACTGGAAGGCGAGCGAACGCCGCACGGCTTCCACAAGATCGTCGATGGAGCTGCAATGCGCCTGATGCTCGACGATTGATTCAAGGATGAGTGGGATATTTCGGACGCTGACCTTTTCTGCCAGCAGCCCGCGCATGACCCATTGCAGGGTTTCATGGCTGACCTTGTCAGGCACAAATTCGTCAATCAGCTTGCGGTTGGCTTCAGCGCGCTGCTCATCCGAGACATCAGCAAAACAGTTGAGTGCCTCACGAAGTGCCCGGCGGGACATCAACCGCTCAAAGCCGTTCTGCACGGTCTCGAGAAGATGCGTTGCCAAGACTTCGGCGGGCTCGATGATGGTCGCGCCACGTTCTGCCAGCCGGTCGGCATCCATGCGGCTGACCCAGCGGGCCTCCGCGCCATAGACCGGCTCGGTCGTCGGGATACCCTGAATGTCCGTGTGCTCCTCGGGTTTGACGAGGGCGAGAAGCTGGTCGAGTTCGAGCCTGTCTTCCGCCACCGTCGCGCCCTGCACGCTAATCCGGTAGCGCCCCTGCCCGATGGTCGAATCAGTGACGCGGACGGGCGGCATGACAAAGCCATATCGTTGGACCACGAATTTTCTGAGCTTATCGATCCTTGCATCGAAACTCTCAGGCGCGCCGGTCAGCATGGTTGAGAGTGAGCGATCAAGCTCGACATGGATCTCATCCAGATCAAGCACATCACCGAGGGTTGATGCCTTTTTGGTCTCAACGATTTCAGGCTGCGCGTCTTCTTTCTTCTCAGCCTCTTTCTGCTCGCGTCCATAGGCAAGCCATGCCGCGTAGCCGAGGAGCCCCGCGCCAGCAGTGAACGGCAGGAAAGGCAGGCCGGGGAAAAGCGCAAAGACCGCAAGCAGGGCCGCAACCGTGCCAAGCGCCAGCGAGCTGCCCATCATCTGCTTGACCATGGCGGCATCGACGCTACCCTTGCCCTGCCCTTTGGAGAGCAGGAAACCGGCGGCAACGGAGATGATGACCGCCGGGATCTGGCTGACTAGGCCGTCCCCGACGGTGAGCACGGAGTAATTCTGCACCGCCTCGGCAAGCGAGATATGATGGACCCCAAGGCCGATGCCGATGCCCGCCACAAGGTTCAGCATGGTGATGAGAAGGCCCGCCACCGCGTCGCCCTTCACGAATTTCGACACACCATCGAGCGAACCAAGGAAGGCGGCTTCCTCCTGTTGCAGCTCGCGCAGGCGCCGCGCCTCTTCGTGGCTGATTGCGCCTGCGGCGACATCGGCGTCGATCGCCAACTGCTTGCCGGGCATGGCGTCGAGGGCAAAGCGCGCACCGACTTCGGCCATCCGCCCTGCGCCCTTCGTGATCACGAGAAAGTTCACGATGATGAGCACACAGAAGATGATGAGCCCCATAAAGAGGTTCCCGCCCATGATGAACATGGCGAACCCTTCAATGACACCGCCGGCCGCGGCCGTGCCTGTATGCCCCTCCCCGATGATCAGCTTGGTCGAAGAAATGTTGAGAGACAGCCGGAGCAGCAGCGCCATCAGCAGCACGCTGGGGAAGGATGAGAAATCAAGCGGCTTCTGGATGAACAGCGTCACCGTGAAGACGAGAATCGCCAGCCCGAAAGAGGCCGTGAGGCCAATATCAAGCACGATCGGCGGCACCGGCAGGATCATCATGATCAGGATGATCATGAGGCCAACCGTCAGAACGACGGTCGGCTGCCGAAGCGTGTCGAGAAGATTGAACCCTTTTGCTGCGCCTGCCGCTTCCGCCATGGCGCTATCCGATCAGGGGCAATATGCGGTCATCAAAAAGCCGGAGGGCGAGGTTCATCATGAAAGCCGCACTGAGCGAGAAGACGAGCAACATGACGCCGACCTTGGGCACAAAGGTCAGGGTCAATTCCTGTACGGAGGTAAGTGCCTGCAAGAGCCCCACTATAAGGCCGGTGATCAGCGCCGCGATCAGCAGCGGCGCAGACATCAGGGCCGCAGTGAAAACCGCATCACGGGCGAGATCGAGAACCTGTCCATCTGTCATCGGACGACCCTCTTAAACCGGCATTCTCAGGATATCCTGATAGGCCTCGACCACCTTGTCGCGCACGGTGACAGCAGCCTTGAGGGCAAGTTCTGCCTCAGCCATTGCCTCAACCACGGCCTGGGCACTGCCCTCCCCGCGCGCCAGTGCTTCAACGGCGACGTCTGCCTTGTCAAAAACCTTGGCGAATTCTTCAGCGGCAGCTTTCGGGCCTTTTCCGGCGGCTTCCGCGCCGGGCGCAGATGCTGTGCCTTGCGCAACCCGGTTCGCCTGGCCGTAACCGACCGATGCGCCGAGTGAAGAAAGTTCTCCAGCCATGACTATCTCCTGAGCAGGCCGATAAGTCCTGCATACATGTCACGGGCCTGACGGAAGGCTTCAAGATTTGAGTCGAATGTGCGCTTTGCCTCGCGCGCATCGGCCATCTCGACCATCAGATCCACATTACTCAGGGTCACGTAGCCTGATTCATCTGCGAGGGGATGGCCGGGATCGAGAACCGATTTCCCCTCCGCAGGGTCAAGCGTCAGCCGCTTGACCTCGACCGACGTATCGCCGCTGCCGATCCCGAAAGTCAGCAATTTGCGGTGATAGCCGGGTGTGTCGACGTTCGAGATGTTCTCGTTGACGGTCCGCAGCCGGAGGCTCTGGACTTCCATGCCGTTACTGGCAGATTTCAGGGCAGCATTGAGCGGATCAACCATGGATTACCTCCGCCCCAAAGCTTCGGTGTACATGGAGAGCACCCGCTCCCAGAGCCCGAGCGCCATGTCATGTTGCCCGCGCGCCTCGGCCAGCTCGACGATCTGCGCCTCAAGCGAGACGGAATTGCCATTGGGCTTGATCGCAGCATCCTGATCGACGCGCGTCGTCAGAACATCTCCGCCATCGAATATCTCAGAGAATTCAGCGACTTCTTTCGCGCGATAGCCGGGCGTGTTTGCCTGGGCGAGATTCTCCGTGACCGTCGCCTGCCGGAAAGCGGCGTGTTCGGCCATCGCCTTCGCAAGGTCGAGAATACCATTATTCGAGCCAATCATGGCCGAGCCCCAAATCGCGTTAACTATTTAGGAAGGTTAATGACCAGTTCGTTAACAAAAGGTTAACGGGCAACCGCCGTCCGGGGCAACTCGCAGTCTGCGAGGTTGCGGGTAAGTGCCTGTTGCTCAAGGAGGATCTTCTCAAGAAGGTGCGCCTCAAGGCCAATCACCGTCTTTAACGATCCGAGCACCGCATGATAGCGGCGAAGACCCGCCGCCTCTGTTGCCCGCGCAATCAGATCGCAGGCCGGCGTTTCTTCGAACACCATCTGCAATTCATTGAGACGATTGAGCAGATCCTGCCGCGCGTCGGTTTCCTCAACAGCGCAAGCGAGAATCATCTGGGCAAGGTGATAGGCCCGCGTCACGGGCGTCTTGACTTCATCCGGGTGGAGCGCATCCGAGAGCCGCAGCACACGGACGCTTTCGTCGATGATCTTGATCGAGGATTTCTTCGGCCCATTCTCCACAAGGCAACCGCCCACGAGAAATTTCTCGCGCGGTTTCAGTGAGAGTGTGAGACCACCAGCCATCCCCGCTCCTTACGCTGCTTCGGCCGCAGCGCTACGCAAACCTGAAGCGATCGTCCGGTTCAGATCGACAAGATCCGTCACCTGCGCTTCTCCCGCCAGAACGCGGGCGCCGTGGCGAAGCGAAAAACCGCCGAGGCTGATGAGATTGGCTTTAAGATCGTCGGGCAGCTCGTTCCCTTCGGAAGCAAGGTCGGTCATCAGTGCTGACCAGAGCTGCGAATTTCTGTGAAGGGCATTGGCCATGGCTTTGACGTCTTTGGCCTTGCCGTCCTCGCCGGCTGCCAGCTCCAGTTCGGCGGCAATCTGCGAGAAAATCTGAGCTTCGATCTGCCGCGGCGTCGCGGTGATCTTTTTTGTCTGTGAGTATCCAGCTTGTGCGAATGCTGACATTTATTTTCCGGCCCCGATTTAAGAATCAGAAGGGCGGCCGAAGCCGCCCTTCCAGTGTGGATTAACGGAACAGAGCAAGGATCGACTGCGGCGACTGGTTCGCAATCGACAGCGCCTGAAGGCCGAGCTGCTGCTGAACCTGCAACTGGCTCAGTTTCGCAGAAGCAGAAGTCAGGTCAGCGTCGGTCAGAGCCGAGATACCTGAATTCAGGTTGTCGATCAGCGAAGAGATGAAGCTCGACTGGGTGTCGATACGCTTCTGAGCCGAACCGAAAGCAGCGGCAGCATCAACGGCGGCGCCGAGGATGTCGTCGATGTCGTCAAGAGCGCCAGCAGCGTCGCTGGTCACGTCGAGGCCGGAAAGCTCAGACAGCAGACCGCCAGCGGTACCGCCAGTGGTTTCGGTATAAACCGTGATGCCGCTGAAGGCAGAACCAGTGTTGTTAGTGACTGCGATGCTGACATTGTTCTCAGACGGACGCGAAGATGTCTGAACAGAGATGCCGATATCGTCAGCGTCGAAAGTCGGGTTCGCAGCTTCAAGGTCAGCCAGCGCATCCTGAAGAGCAGCCTGCAGGCCGAGAACGACTTCGTTCGAGGTGTCGCCTTCACGAGCAACATATTGAACAACCGTGTCGTTGGCGCCGAGGATCGAGAAGTCGAGCTCGAAGGTTTCGCCGGTTGCGATGATGTCACCAGCAAAAGTCACCGTTTCCGTTTCGCCGTCAGCAGCAGCTGCGTCCGAGTCAACGTCGTTGGTGTTGTTGGTCACGCCGCCGGTCGCCGTGAAGGCGCCTTTAAAGTCAGCGATGGCAACAGCGACGGCACCAGCAGTCGCAGTTGTCTGGCTGAGGTCTTGAGCGAGAACCGAAATGCTGTCCGTCGTAACGCCAGAACCGGTGCGGTTCAGCGACGAGAGGAAGCTGACCGACGTCACAGAGTTGTCGACGAGGTTCACACCGTTGAACGATGCAGCTTCGACGATGTCCTGGATCTGGGTCTTGATGTTGTCGATGTCGGTCTGGATGGTGGCGAGGTCGCTGGCGCTCTTGCCTTGCGCGTCGACGATCAGGCCTTGCGCATCTTTCAGCAGACCAACGATGGATTCAGCACCGCTCCGTGCAACGCCAAGCGTGGACGCAGCAAGAGAAAGCGATTCCTGGACCTTACCGAAAGCAGAAACGTCGGCGCCAATCGTCGTCGAAATCGAGTAGATAGCGGCGTTCTGACGAGCGTTCTGAACTTTCTTACCGGTCGAGATCTGGTCGTTGATGGTGTTCAGGTTGGTGTTGATGCCCCGGAGGGTTTCAAGTGCAACCTGTGCGGACGAGTTAAAGTTAATGCTGGACATGTTTTCTCCAATTCAGTTTCCAAAATCAGAGTCGTCATCCTGACGAAATCGGGGAGCGCCCCGACGCAACTTCATCCGCGTTGCCTCGACACCTGTAATAGCTGTGAACTTCTAACAGGGACTTAACGTCAGACCCGGCGATTGGGATTCTCGTTTTCGACGCCCATCATGCTGCCGTCGCGGGCGTAACCGACCGTCCCTTGCCCCTGGCCCATGTTGGCAAAGCGGGTTTTCAGTCCCCGGATCGCGGTCAGTGCGGCAGACATCAGCCGTTCATTACGGCCGGCCTGCGCCCGGATATGCTCAAGTGTTGCGAGATCATCCACCTGTTCCATGGCGGAAAGCAGCTCGTCCTTACGCCGCTGGATTTCGACCAGCGCGTCAAAACGTCGTTCGAGCAGGACAGTTTCCTCGTCCTGTAAAGCCTGAAGCAATTGCTGCGCGGGACTCATACACGTCTCCCAAGGGTATCCTCGGCCTCAAAATCAGCCGTGGCCAAACGATTATAGAAGGACTCAGCGAGGCCAAATCCGCCCTGTTCGGTAATCTTTTCAGCCAGATGATCGAGCAGAAAGGTTGAGAAGGCGTCAGCAGTCTGCCCTTCTGCCCCAAAAGCTTCAGCGAGCCCTGCATATTGCAGCATCTGTCGGATGAAGACGCCCTCGAATTCCTGTGCGGATGCGCGCAATTGCGCTTCCCGCGCCTCGTCGACGACGGGTTCAGATGAGGACGCGGCCTGTGTCTGGGCAGCCGCCGAACTGGGGATAGAAGGAATCATTAACTTCTTCTTCGGCCCGATCCGTAAATCATTAGTAAACCAACTCGGTCCATTGTGGTGATTCGGATATATAGAGACGGCTTCATCCTATGATCGCTGACACGCTTCTGGCCCTGACGTCATCTACCGCTAAAGCGGCTCCCACAGGCTTTTCAGGCAAGCCCTCCGGTGACGGAGAGACATTCGCTGGCCTCATCGATATCGACAGCGCCGATGTGAAGGAAAAAGCCGCCCTTCTGGGCATCGGCCTGAAACCCGTCCTGTCCAAGGAGCTGACGGAAAGACTGACCGCAACGCCGACGCTGACCGACCCCAAGCTTGCTGTTGAAAAGGTTGCGGGCAGTACGGATGCGGCAGATGTGGCGCCTGACGCCGCCCTCCTCCTGACGACAGGCGAAGACACAGCTCTTCTGAATACGAACGATCTGCCGTCAGATAAATTCTTTGCGCCGCTCGATCGGGCCGCTGCAACACGCCTTGGCGCGTTGACTGGCCTTGCCGGCAAAGGCGCCAGCACGCCGCTTCAGGTCGCAACGGCCACGCCGCCGCCAGTTACTCTCGCTCAAGCCAATGCCGCCCTCAAAGAACAGTCAACGCCTCTGCCCGTCCTGTCGGCCCCCAAGGCTGACATTCCCGAAGGCGCGATTGTTCTGACGGCGGAGACAGGTCTGAAACCGCAATCCGATACAGCGGATAGTAAAAAGCTCCTCGCCGACCTTCTGACCGCCACTCCCAAGGCGGAAGCCGCCGCGAAGACGGAGCTGCCGACAGCCGTCAAAGCCGTCACCTCAGGCTGGCACAGCCTCGTCAGCCGCTTTGGTGAAGCGGGCGCTGGCGCACGCGGATTATTCTCTCTCGCGACACAAGGGCTGACGGGCACAGATGTCACCACTCCTCTGATCGGGGATGCACGGTCTCCTTTGGGAAATAACGCCCTCACCTTTGTCAGCCGTGTTCAGGCGAGCCCGGCCAATCCTGCCCGGCCCGAAGCTTTCCAGCAGGTCGCTGACGCCATCCGCTTACAGACGAGCGACAACCGCGTGATGTTGCGCCTTGATCCGCCTGATCTCGGCCGCGTCGGGATCGAGCTGTCCTTTGACAATCACCGTCTCGTCACGGCTGTTCTGACCGCTGACAACACGGACACAGCCGCGCTTCTCCGTCGCTCGCTCGACAGTCTTCAGCGCGAACTTTCCGCCGCCGGATTTGACGGCGTGAATATCGATTTTGCTGACGCCCAGACATCGGCGGAACAGGACGAGCTTGCCATCTGGGATCAAGACCTTGTCCTCGCGGAAACCATGCCCATTGAATATGGGTTCGAACCGGCCGAACGAAGAAATATCATTTCCGATACTCACATTGATGCGAGATTTTAGGGACAGTCATCATGCAGACAACTGATGCCACCGCCGCCGCAGCAGCCGGAACACCGGCGACCAGCAGCACCGCAGCCTCTGCCGCTCTGTCCTCTGACTTTGACAGCTTCATTCGCCTCCTGACGACGCAGGTGACGAACCAGGATCCGCTGGAGCCGCTCGACTCCACCCAATTCGTTGAGCAGCTCGCGACATTCTCCGCCCTCGAACAACAGATCGCAACCAACGCGCATCTTGAATCGATCGCTTCGCTCCTTCAGGCCCAGCTTGGTCAGGGCGGTGAGCTTCTTGGCAAGACGATCCTTGCCCCATCGATTACAGCTGAAGGCCCGTTTGACAATCTCACGATTGCCGCGCCCGGCGTTGAGGAAGGCGCTCTTGTCGTGCGCAACAGTGCTGGCGATGAAGTCTATCGCGGGCCAGTCGGGAATGAATGGACTTGGAATGGCCGGAATGCCGATGGCGATGCCGTCGGCCTCGACTTCTACACCTTCGAGATCGAAACACCTTCAGGCAGCGTGACCGCTGGCGCAATTGGCGAAGTTGACCGGATCGTCACCACGAATGAAGGACAGGTCGTTGGTCTTGGGGACGGTGTCCTCGCTTCCAACTACACAGTCCTCTAAAGGAAAGTCCGGTTACTGATCCTGCCGCGCAAAGTCGACGAGCAGGATCGACCTGACGCTCTGGTCAATGCTGACCTTGGCAGTCGCCAACAGACGCTGCTGGATCTCGCTATAGACATCAGGGTTGGTGATATCCTGATTGAACAGCCCCTCATGGGACATGGCGAGAAGCGATTTCATGAACGCATCGCGGATATTCGGCTCCCGCTGCTGCGCGGAGTCGATATTCACCTCATCCATCTCAACGCTGACATTGAGAAGAACGAGCGCCTGCACTCGGTCCGTGCCGACAACAGGCACGATGAAGTTCCGGCGGAAGTTGAAATAGCCGACACCGTCTGTATCCGCTTCGCCATGGACTTGCTTGACGCTGCCATGGCCGCCACCGCCGTGTCCGCCCCCATGGTCACCACCGCCCCCATGGCCGCCGCCGCCTTCTCCATGCTCTGCAGCCGGCACAGCGGCCGGACCGCCCTTTAGGGTCATGGCCGCAAAGCCTGCGCCGCCAACGGCAACAAGGGTAATGACGATAGGAAGGATCTTGTTCAGCATCAGAATGGTACCAGAATATCGAGAAGCTGGCTGCCCCAGCGGGGTTTTGTCGTCGCCGTTACCTGGCCCCGGCCGGTATAGACGATGTCCGCTGCTGCAATCTTCTCGTGGGTGATCGTGTTGTCCCGGGTTATGTCTTCAGGACGGACGATACCATGAAGTCGTAAATCCCTTATTTCATGGTTCACCCTGATGCGCTGGGTGCCAAGAATAACGAGATGTCCGTTCGGGCGCTGCTCAATCACCTCTGCGGCAAGCTGCAATGTGATGCGTTCCTGCCGCCGCACAGAGCCATCGCCGGAGAGATCGGCTGAACGTGAAAGATCAACGCCGGGCGTTAAGCTTGAGCCGCCCGGCAGTGTGTTCGCTGCCCATTCAGGCACCCCGAACAGCGCATTGGCGTTGAAATTCTCATTACTCGTCCGTGTCCGCTCGAGCGAGTTCTGCATCTCGGCGATTTCATCCACAGAGACGATGACGGTCAGGATATCCCCGACATTCCGCGCCCGGCGATTGCCGAACAGAGATTGCGGCTCCTGGTTCCAGAGTGACGCCGTTTGCGGACGCGCCATTTCAACAGGGGTGAACTGAGCGTTCGGCTGGATCGGCTCCTGAACCGGGATCTCCTGAATCGTATTCGAGGCACAGGCCGAAAGTACGGCGCCGATAGATGCGATGAGCAGAAGACGGATCATAAGGTCACCTGCACTGTTCCTGGACCAGTGATGATGGCCGTCACGGTACGGCGGCTCTCCAGATTCATCACAAGGATCTCATCCCCTGCCGCGCCAGTCCCCAGCGCGCGCCCTTTGGTCTCGATCGTCAGGGGACCTTTTTTTGCGATGATGCGAACGATCCCGTTGCGATCAACGAGATCTGCTTCCTTCGTGTCAGCATAAGAAAGGACACGGCCCTCAAAGACCGTCCTTGTCATCTGCCGACCGATAAAAGGATCCGTGTCCGAAGCTGCACCGGAAACATGTATGGGCTCAATAACGGTCCCCGCCGGCAATCTGGTCTGGGCGGTGACATCACCTGTAAGAAACAGAGCGGCGAGAAGCGAAATCATCTTATCCTCGTTGCAGCAGAGTACATTTCATCCGCAGCCGATAGAACTTTCGAATTAAGCTCATAGCCGCGCTGCGCTTCGATCAGGTCAGCGATCTCGGCGACGACATCGACGCCAGAATCTTCAAGATAGCCCTGATTGAGAAGGCCAAGGCCATCCTGTCCGGGCTGGCCCTGTTGCGGGTTCCCCGAGGCGGTCGTTTCACGGAACAGGTTGTCCCCCAGCGCCTCAAGGCCTTTGGGATTCACAAAAGAAGTGAGCGTCAGATTGCCTATCGACTGACCACCGACAACATCATCGAAATAGGCAAAGACTTCGCCATCCGCGCTGATTGAAACCGAGCGGGCGTCTGCCGGCACCGTGATACCATCCGCCAGCGGAAATCCGAGCGGGGTCACCATCTGGCCATTGGGATCAACTTCAAACTTGCCGTCACGCGTAAAGGCTGGCTCACCATTGGGCAGCGTAACCTCGAAAAAGCCGTTCCCTTCGATGGCGACATCAAGGTCATTCCCGGTCGGAATGATCGTCCCCTGCCCGAACTGCATCGTGATCGCTGAGGTTTTCACGCCGAGACCAAGCTGAACACCCGTCGGCACGATCGTGCCGGTCGTTGAGGAGATCGCGCCCGGATTGACGTCCTGACGGTAGAGGAGATCGGCAAAGACAGCCTGGCGCGGCGCATAGGCCGTGGTCGACATGTTCGCGATGTTGTTCGCGATCACATCAACCCGCGTCTGCTGAGCGGCCATACCGGTTGCGGCTGTTCTGAGTGCGTCCATTCCCTACTACCCCTGCTGCCTGATCGCATTGATCAGTTTTTCCAGACGCTCGTTCTCCTGCTGAACGGCGTTCTGTCCGGCCTCAAACTGCCTTTGCGCCTCGATGAGGCGAGCAAATTCCAGAACCGGATTGACGTTAGACTGTTCGATTGATCCTTGCACGATAGTCGGCTCTTCAATCGCCGTCGTCCCTTCGTCGCTGATCCACAGGTTAAAGCCTGCGCGGCGCATTTCGCCGTTCGGCGTAAAGGCGCCGACCTGCCCGAAGATCTCGCCATTCACCGACAGCGTGCCGTCTGACGCAATGGCGATATTGGTCGCATCAAGCGGCAGAGCAATCTCACCGCCGCCATTATCCGTCAGCGGAAAACCATTGGGATCAACTACCGTGCCTTCGGGGTTGAGCAGGAAAACACCAGCCCGTGTCAGGCGCTCGCCTTCCGGCGTCAGCACCTTGAAAAACCCCTCTCCTGACAAAGCAAGGTCAAACGTGCCGCCAGTCTTACGCAAGACACCGGGGGTGAAATCAACCGACCGCGCCGTCAGGTGACCCATCGACAGGCTGGGATTCCCCTCGCCCGCAGCCTTCACATATTCAGAGAAAATGACGCCTTCGGACTTATAGCCAGGCGTCGAGGCATTCGCGATATTGTTGGCAATGATCTGGGCGGTCTCGAGCAAGCCCGATTGGCGCGAGAGCATTGGTATTGAGGCATCACTCATGCCGCACTCCTCAGCGCCTGTTCGAGATCATTAAAGCTCGGCCGCATCGCAGTCGGGACGTGCCGGCGGCCCACTTCGACGCAGATATTGGGCGCATGCTTGTGAAGACTGGAAACCAGCACCTCACGGATCAATTCATAGAAGGCATGCTCTTCTTCGCGGACGGCTTCAATCCTTGTTCCAAGCGGTCCGAAGACGGAATAGGCTAGAAACACCCCGAGGAACGTACCGACCAGCGCGCCGCCAATCATTTTCCCCAGAATTTCCGGTGGCTTGTCGATCGACGCCATGGTCTTGATAACGCCGAGAACGGCCGCAACAATGCCGAGCGCCGGCAGCGCGTCGGCGATCGCGTTGACCGCATGCGCCCCGTGCAGGCGCTCTTCTTTCATCGCCTCAAGCTGCTTTTCAAGAAGCTCCTCGACCTGATGAACATCATCGAAGTTCATCATCATGGAGCGGATCGTATCGCAGAGAATGTCGACAGCCGCCTTGTCATTCTGAATACGCGGGAACTTGGCGAACATCGCCGAGTTCATGGGATCCTCAATGTGGGTTTCTATGTCGACCGGACTCTCTCTCAGCATCATGATCATCTCATGCATGAGACATAAGAGATCCTGATAGTCCTGCTTCTTCCATTTCGGACCGGCAAGCGCTGCCCCGAAGTCTCCCATTGTATGCTTGATCCGGCTCATGTCGTTGCCGACGAGGAAAGCGCCGATTGCAGCGCCGCCGATCATCATCATCTCATATGGGAGGGAGTGCAGGATAATACCCAGCTTGCCGCCGGCGATAACATAACCGCCGAACACCATGACAAGCGTAACGATCAGACCGATTACGGAAAGCATAGAATCTTAATGCGGGGTTTGGGGTGTACAAAGGGTTAAGGAAGATGAACGCGATCCTAATTCGCGCTTAAAAATCCTCCGCCACGAGAGCTTCGGTGACAGCAACAGCCTCATCATCCGTCATGCTGGCCAGGATTGCAGCGCCCTGCTCACCCGGCATGGCAGAAATGAAGCCTGCTGCGCGCTCGGCAGGCAGTGCCGCGAGGATCTTCGCAGCCTTTTCGGACGGCATCCGCGCATAAAGCAGCGCCAGCCGGGTCCGTTCGGCGGATTTCTCTTCCGCTAGTGCGGAGCGAGTGGCCTCCATCTTCTGGCGTTCTTCCTTCATTGCCATGGCGGCCATGCGCAGCTCGATCCGCTGGGCGGTCAGCTCCTGGGCTTCTTCAGACGGCGCCGACGCTTCACTCGCTTCTTCGCGGACGACGAGACCATCGGCTCTGACGATTGTGGGCATGGGCTGAGGGACAGTATCGCGGCTTGCATCCGCTGGACTGACGCTCAGCGCACCGACCACCTGCCCGCCACCGGCAAGCAGGAACAGCGCCGCCAATGTGCGCAGGATCGGGCGGTCATTCACGCTTTTGCCTGTCGACCACGGTCAAGCGGTGCCTGTTTCAGGCTGGCCTGACCCTGTTTCTGGCGAAGCCGCCGGGCAAAGCTCGCCACCGCATCATCGCGCGGCGGCATGGCCGGTGCTTCGGGCGTGTAATTCGCAAGATCGTCTTGCTGCGCCGCTTTACGGACAGCCGCTTCTTTGGCGCGCTGGGCTGCAAGTGCCCGGGCCAGCGCCACTTCGCGGGCCGTCATTTCGCGGTCGCCTGAAATCTGCGGGCGCCGGACGGCAGGCCGCTGGCGCGGCGCCTCTGTCTCTCGAACAGGCGCAATGTCAGCGGCAGCTTCATAATCCTGCGCTTTAAGCTGCGGTTGCGGCTGAACTTCCGGCTGCGGACGCAGAACAGGCTGCGGCGCAGGCGGCGCGGCCGGTGCCTTGATCTCTTTAGACTTCTCTTCGATCAGTTTGGTCAGATCGCGCGCTTCGGTCAGGCCGTCCGTCAACGACTTATAGGCAGCATCAAGCCGCTCGGTCGCTTCACCAGTCTTGGCTTTATATTCCTTCCACGTCTCACGCGCCTGGCGTTCCATCGTCTCAAGAAGGATATCGACTTTCTCTTCGCTGGCATCGACCTTGGAGAGCATGATGCGCAGTTCACTGACAGCCGCGAGCGCCTCACGGTTCAGCTTTGCGGCATTCGCTTCTACCGAGCTGACCGATTTGGTGAGGTTCACCATGGCCTGCCCGACGCCCTTGCGCAGGTTCTGCAGCGCATGCAGCCGCCGGCTCAACGTCCAGCAATAGAATGCCGAACATGTCGAGATGAACAGGAGCGCGAAGTCGAATGCCGTTGACATGATCATTTGAGCAGAAAATCCGTTACGAGAATGCTGTAGACTGCGTCGTCTCCCAACGTCGAGTGGGCCTGGTCTAAAAGTGATGCCTTGAGTTCCGGCATCGCCATCGGGTCTGTGATGAGGTCGATATCGGTCAATCGAAGCCTCTCAATGAATCTGTCCCGCAAGCGGAGGAACTGAACATCCGTCAGCTCCGGTGACTCCGGCGGTCGGCCCAGCGCTATGGTGATTCGCAGGTGATCCGCGCCCGCATCAGGTGCGAGCGACACGACGATCGGCTCCAGCGAGACATAGCTTGCGGCGCGCGCTGCCATTTCCTCAGGATCGATCGGCTTGACCTCTTCCTCGCACGGAATGACCTGCACAGGCTGAGGGGTTGCTGCGAACCAGACCATGCCGAATGTCCCAGCCGCCGCGATCACCGCAAGCGGCAAAATTGACATCAACCCGCCGGCTTTTGCGGCTTTTCCGTCGTCGTCTTTTTCTGCGTCCGCCATCTACCCAACCCTTTGACGTGTCTTTCGAACAGGGGCACGAGATCCCACTGGCAAAAGGTTAAAGCCCGGTACTGGTAAAGGGTTTGTTAAGAGTCTTATTGATAGCGCGTTAACGAAGATGAACGACGAGAATTCCACTCAGAACTGGGGACCGCTGTCGACTTGGATGCGGCTGGATTTGCGTCAGCAGATCAGCGCCATCGTCTCGACAGGGATCGTCATCTTTGGCTGCATGTTCCTCATCAAGATGGCTCGTACCGAAGGCGAGGCCCTCCTTTTCTCAGGCGTCGATGCAAGTTCCGCCGGGGAAATCGCGCTCCAGCTCGACGGCATGGCTGTTCCCTATACGGTCAAGGGCTCGGCGATCTATGTGCCGCAATCCCAGCGCGACCGCTTACGGATCGAGATGGCCCGCATGGGCCTCCCCGCCCCGAATGGCGCCGGCTACGAGCTGCTCGACAATCTCAATGGGTTCTCGACGACCGCCGACATGTTCGATGCTGCCTATTGGCGCGCCAAGGAAGGCGAGCTGACAAGGACGATCATGGCGATGCCGTCCGTGCGCTCCGCCCGCGTCCATTTAGGCGTCACCCGCAGCTCGGCCTTCCGCCGCGGACGGAACAACAAGAGCGCCTCTGTCACGATTGAGGCACCCATGTCGCTGTCGAAGGAACAGGCGACCTCAATTCAATATCTGACCGCCCTCGCCGTGCCCGATCTGATGCCGGAGAATGTCGCGGTCGTGGATACAGCGCGCGGCGTCATTGCCGGCCCTGGCGGGCCGAGCGATGAGACGACCGGCAATATGGATCAGAATGCGCGCGAGGATGCCCTCTCCAACCGGCTGACCCAGCTTCTCGAAGCGCATGTCGGCGCAGGCAATGCGCAAGTCTCCGTCGCGCTTGAGCTTGATCATTCCTCGATCGCCGAAACCCAGCGTGTCATCGATCCCGACAGCCGCCAGATCGCCAGCCGCGACCTGATGGAAGAGCGTGATGTCGAGATGACCGGCCAAGGCGTCGTCACCGTCGCGAGCAATCTGCCCGAAGGTGAGCTGAATGCCGAAGATGAGACAAACCCGATCATGCGTTCGAAACGCGATGAGAAGGTCAGCTACACCGGCACTCAGACCGAGCGCGTGATCCAGCAGCGTCCCGGCACGATCAACCGGCTGAGCATCGCGGTCCTCCTTAATGAGCGCTACACCGATGACGGCAATGGCAACCTCCAGCTTGATCCGCGCAGTCCGGAAGAACTCGCCGCCCTAGAATCACTGGTCGCCAGCGCCGCCGGGATTGATGCGAATCGCGGTGACCAGCTTTCGGTGCAGATCCTGCCCTTCGAAGTGCCCGCCCCCGTTGAGATGGGCACCCCGCCGACCTTCGTTGAAGAATTCGTGATGCCGCGAGCGATCGAGCTTGCCCAGATGGTTTTCATGGGCCTGATCGTCCTCGTCGTCGGACTATTTATCCTCAAACCGATCCTCAGCCCCAAGAAACCGAAGGGTGATGACGATCTGGACTCAGCCCCCTCGTTAGAATCGATGGATGCTGCATCTCTCCTGACCATGTTGACGAAGGAGAACCCTGATAATGCCGCGGCCATTCTTGATGACTGGTTCGAGAAAGAGGCGGACGCGGCCTGATGTAAGGCGAGGCTAAAGCCATGAGTGATGCCCTGACCGCGAGTTCGAACGATCCGCTATATGATATCCAGCTGCCGGTGACGGTGGTCGTGGGACAGGTGACCCTGTCGCTTGCCGACCTCTCCAAATGGGAAGCAGACACGATTGTTGCGCTCGGTGTGAAGACATCCGAGCCCGTCGAGCTGCAGGTGAACGGCAAGGTCGTTGCCACCGGTGAGCTCTGCGAAGGCCAGAACGGTCCGAACTCCCTCGCTGTGCGCATTCTCGACATCCGCAAGGATAGTGCGCACACATGATCCGTACCGTACTCATTCTGACGGTACTCCTCGCGCTGATCCCTGCCTTCGCCCAGACGGTGGATCCCCTGCCGCTCGGGGAAGTGCTCGACTCGCCTGAAGTCGTCGCCGCCGCAGGTTCCTTGCGGGGTCAGCTCGTCCCGCTGATCGCGATCATCACCATACTGAGCCTTGCGCCGGGCATCATCATGATGATGACCTGCCTGCCGCTGATGGTCATCGTCTTCGGCTTCCTGCGCCAGGCCATCGGCCTGCAGCAGAGCCCGCCCTCGATGATGATTACGTCGCTCGCGCTCTTTCTCACCTTCTTTGTGATGGAGCCGGTTTTCACGACCGCATGGGAGACTGCGATCCAGCCCTACCAACAAGGCGCGATCGCCGAGGGTGAGGCCTTCAACCTCGCCATGATTCCGTTCCGTGACTTTATGGAAGCGCGGACCCATGAAACGACCCTCGTCACGCTGTCTGATTCCCTGCCAGGCCGTTGGTCACAGGATGCACTCGACGGCCCACCGCTGTCGCTCCTCATCCCGTCTTTCATGCTCTCGGAGATCAAGACGGCCTTTCAGATCGGCTTTGCGATTTTTCTACCTTTTCTCGCCATTGACCTCGTCGTCGCTGCCATCCTGATGGCGATGGGGATGATGATGGTGCCGCCTGCCGTTGTCTCCCTGCCCTTCAAGCTCGCCTTCTTCGTGATGGCGGATGGCTGGACCAAACTGGCGGGAGCCTTACTCAGAGGGTATTCGGGATGAGCCAGACGTCGAAACGCTCAGGACGCAATAGCGGCAAAGCCCTGCCGCCACCGCCCCGGCGGACCTCTTCTCAAAAAGCGGCGGCGATCCTCGCGCTGCTTGATCCGGAGACGTTGCAACAACTCACGGGCCGCCTGCCCGAGAAGCACCGCGACCGCCTGCTGACCGCTGTGCGTTCCTTGCGCATGGTCGATGTCGCTGAGCAGAAACGCATTGCGGCGGAATTCGCCAAAGAGCTTGCTCGCGGCCAGAATGCTGTGCGCGGTACGGATGAAGTTGCAACCGAGCTGCGGACCGCGCTCTTCCCTGAACCTGAGCTCCTGCCAGATCTTGGCATCGAAATGCAGACCGAAACCGAGCTCGATTTCGGCGACAACAAGGTCTCGATCTGGGAAGAAGTCGGCTCCATGCCGGCCTCGGTTCTCGTCAAATTCTTCACAGGCAAATCCAGTTCGGTCATCTCGGTTGCGATGTCCTGTCTGCCAGACGACCTTGTCAGTGAGTTGATGGCAGAGCTCGACGAGCCAGCTGTCAAAGCCGCCATGGTGCATCTTGCGAATAATGGCGCCCCAAATCCGTTGGCCATTGAGGCTGTCGAAAACCTCTTGCGTGAAGGCCTGCTGCAGGGCGATGAGCCGATTGTCGAAAGTGAAGGCAATCCGAACGCGGACAAGGTCGCAAACTACCTCAACCGCATGGTCAGCTCACGCCGTGACGCCGTTCTTGACGAACTCGACAAAGAACTGAGCGCCGAGGATGCAGCCGAAATCCGCGCGAAAGTCCTCAGCTTTGGCGCCCTTTCCGATCGCCTGCCGCGCAGCGCCATCCCGCAGGTCTTGCGGGAAATCGACGAGAAAACCATGCTCACGGCCCTGCATTTCGGCAGCAAGAAAGACAAGGAAACTGTCGATTATCTTCTCGCCAATATCTCCCAGCGGATGGCCGGTCAGTACCGGGAGAAAATGGAAGAGCTTGGCGATATTGATGAGGAAGACGGCGAAAAGGCTCAGTCGACCTTTATCTGCAAAATCCTCAGCATGGCCGATGCCGGCAGTATCGACCTGATCAGCGCAATGGGCTGATTATTGCAGGACCAATTCCGCGTGGAGTGCGCCGGCGGTCTTCATCGTTTTGAGGATATCGATGATCTCACGCGGTGTGACGCCAAGTGCATTGAGCGCCGCAACCAGATCAGACAGCGTCGCCGTCTCATTGATCAGCCCGACATTCCCGGGCGCGCCATCTGTCACCGCAATCTCGGTGCGCGGCAGCGGCACTGTTTCACCTTCGGAGAATGGCCCCGGCTGGGACGCAATCGGTGTTTCAGCAATCGCGATTGAGAGATTGCCCTGCGCAATGCCGACTGCGGAGAGTTTGACCTCGCTGCCAAGCACGATGGTGCCGGAGCGCTGATCGATCACCACACGGGCGGGCGTATCGGGCCGAAGGGTCAGGCTTTCAATCCGGCTGAGCACACGCGCCGGGCTCTGATTATCCATGAACCGCAGGACCACCGTGCCAGGATCGAGCATCTGGGCCGAGCCGGTGCCGAGCGCGATGTTGAGCGCATCTTCAATCCGCGCAGCCGTTGTGAAATCCGGGTTCTTGAGCGCAAGATCCACCTTACGCAGATCACCAAAATTGAACTGCACTTCGCGCTCAACACGCGCGCCTTCAGGGATCACCCCGGCGGTCGGCGTGCCTTGCGTGATGCTGGCGGCTTCGCCTTCGGCGGTGAATCCGCTGATCAGAACCGGCCCTTGGGCCACTGCGTAGACTTCGCCATTCGCTGCCGTCAGCGGCGTCATGACGAGCGTGCCGCCCGTCAGATCAGACGCATCGCCAATCGAGGAAACGGTGACATCAATCTCGCTGCCTGCCCTTGCAAAAGGCGGCAGGGATGCGGTCACGAGGACAGCGGCAATATTATTGGGGCGGAAATTCTCATCCGAGACATTCACGCCCAGCCGCTGGAGCAGACTCGACAGGGCTTCTTCGGTATAAGGTGAATTCCGCAGCGTATCGCCCGAGCCGTTGAGGCCGACGACAAGACCATAGCCGATCAGATCGTTCGAGCGGACGCCTTCGATCGTGACGAGGTCTTTGAGACGCACATCCGCTGCCCCCACTGATCCCGTGAAGAGAAGAACAGCGGTGAAGGCAGAGAGAATGCGTTTTATCATCTTACAAAATTCGTCAGTGTCAGCCGGGATATCCGGGCCGTGACCGTATAGGCTGTTTGCAACTGAAGTTCGAGGTTCTGAACCAAAGCTGCAGCTTCGTAAGGATCGGCGCCGGCGAATGTGTTTTCAGTTTCGGCCAGTATAAGCCGCTCCTGATTGACGGCGTCAATCGAGTTATCGATCAGGTTTTGCTGGCGGCCAAGTTCCGCCTCATGCTGAATAAGCAGCGCTTCGGCGTTTCGTACAAGGGTCACCCCTTCACGGGCGAAGTCGACCTGCCCTTCCTGCGGCGCATAGGCCACACGGACGAGCCCTTCGAGGGCTGTACGGAAGGACTGGTCATCCGCTTTCAGCTGGAAGCTGACCGTGCCGCCTGTCGGCAGGCGAACAGCGGAGGCAAACCCTGCCCCGCCTTGATAAATCAGCGTGTCGAAATCCCCACCCGGCGCAAAGAATGTATCGATCGCCGTATCAAGCGTTGCCGCATCGGTGGCGCCCGCCAGAGACGCCTCAATGGCAGTGAAGAACTCATCCGCGGTCGATGTGGCGGCGGATTCGACACTGTCGCCACTGAAGAGGTTCCGTCCGGCGTAAGAGGAATTGAGGGAGGTAAAGATCTGGCGGATCTGCGATTTAGCATCTGCCGAGATCGTCGTGTTGACGAATTCGTCCGTCACGAGAAGCGAGTCCGTCTCAACCGCATAATCGGTCAGCGCGGTGCGGATCTGATGCAGCGGAATCTGCGTTGCGGACAGACGGTTATTGGACAGGGTCAGCCGGTCGATCGATGTATCGGCATCGGCCAGTGCCTTGGCGACGATGTTATAGTCGCCCGCCTCAACACCCAGCACACGACCGAGATTCTGTTTGCGCCCGGTGACGAGTTCGACCGAAGCCTGGGTCAGGTCGCGCCGAATGTCGGCGAGAGGACCGCTGAGCGAATTAAATCGCAGGGCGTCTGGAAAACCGATTTTCATCACGAAATCCTGATCAGTTGATCGACGAGCGACGAGATCGTTTCAATGACCTTGGCGTTCGCCGCATAGGCCTGCTCGATCAGGATCAACTGCTGGAGCTCCTGATCCGTATCCACACCAGTTGCAGCGATCTCGGCATTCACGGCAGCATCAAAACGGATGCCGGCATAAAGCGCGCTGTCTTCGCGGCGTTGCAGGTCGTAATTAAGTTCAGAGGACAGCCCCGAAACAAGGCTGACGGCCGATTGCTGGCCGACACCGCCAAGTGCGCCGGGGGTCGGCTGAAGCCCGGTAAAGGCATCAACAAGGCGGTTGATCTGATCGCCATTGCCCGCAGGACCAGGCGCGACAGCACCAAGACCATCGCGGATGCGGTAAAGCTCCCCACCCTGATCAGGATCAATCGCGGCATTCAGCCTCAGACTGGAGGCAAGTCCGATATCGCCATCAATGGGCGGTGTTGCCGAACCCACCGTAAAGAGACCGACTTCGCCGGCTGTCTTGGTCGGATCGACGCTGTCATCGGAGAAGCGAGAAACGAGATCATAAGCCAGCGCATCAAGGCTGTCGTTAAAGGCCGGAATGCGGTTGTCGCGTGTCTCGAACAGCGCCGTGATCTGCCCGCCCCGGATTGCCTGTGAGCTGGTTGAACCAGGTGTGATATCTGTTCCGTCCACGACCAGTCCGGAAAGCCCGCCGCCAAGTGTCTGGTTCCGCGCCACAAGCACGGAAGGCGAAAATTCGATTTCCCGAGCCTGCGTGGCTAGCAAAGTCACCCCTGAATCAGTGACGAGATAGATCCCCTCACCGACCGGCTGAACTTCAACCGGGATAATAGCATTGACGTCATCGATCAGGCGCTGGCGCTCATCAAGGACATCAGGCGTCAATTGCTGACCGCCAAGCCCGTTCAGCTCTTCAAGGCGTTTCAGCGCATCATTCACTTGCTGGACGGCGCGGCCAATATCAGTGTCGGCTTTCGTACGCAGATCGACACTGCGACCTGCCAGCTCATCGAATTCGCGGATGATATCTTTTGCCGTATCAACGACCTGCCGTTGCAGGACGGTGCTTTCCGGCGTTGCCGCTGCATCTCGCAGGGCCTGCTCGAAACGGGCATAGGTGCCGAATAGACCATCCGTCGCCCCCGGCTCTCCGAGAAGCGCAGCGATCTGCCCTGCGGCCGTAGCGCGTTCACTGGCAAAGGCGTTATCGCCTTCCAGCTTCATCCGTTGAAGCGTCAGATACGGATCACTGTCGCGCAGGATCTTGTCGACCTGCACGCCGACACCGTTCCCGGCGACGATCTTTTCACTGACACTGACTGTGCGACGGACATAACCATCCGTATTCGCATTGGCGATATTGTTTGCGACCGTCTGCGCCCTTGTCTGGGCGGCGGTGAGGCCGGATACGGCCGTGGAAAGTGCGCTAGAAAGTCCCAAACTCTATACCCTACCTGATAATATTGGTGGTCTCCTGCAGGATCTCATCCACAGTCTGAATGATCCGTGCATTCGAAGAATAAGCCCGCTGGGTCTCGATCAGCGCTGTCAGTTCTGATGCGATGTCCACAGTGGATTCCATAAGACTGAAGCCGACAGTCTCACCGACCGGGCCTGTGCCTGCGTCCCAAAGATACATGCCGCCCGAGTCCTGGCTGAGACGGAACGCCTGGTTATTTTCAGCGATCAGACCGTTGGCGTTCTGAACAGCAGCAACCGGGATCTGATAAAGTGTCTGGCGGAAGCCAGTGTTATAGACCGCCTGCAGAAGACCTGATGAGTTGATCTCGATGCCTTCAAGCTCACCTACCGAAACACCATCAAAGTCGAGATTGGCAGGCGTGAAGTTCGCCGCCACCTGAACAAGGCCGCTGATGTCACCGGACTGGCCGACAAAGACATCAACCGGACCAGATGGCAGGTTCACATTGATGCGGCCCGTTGCCGGGTCATAGACAAGGCCGCCGCCTGTCGTGGTCACTGTATCAACAGAGCCACCATTGGCCGGGTTGTCCTGGAAGGTAATGTTGAACGTCCCGACACTGACGGGCGTGCCCGAAGAGTTATCGAGGAATTCGACATTCCATTCGTTGCTGGCGCCGGTCGCCGGCACGACCGGCGTGAAGATCGCCGTCATCGTCTGGTTACGACCAAGGTTGTCGATGTAATCGACCGGCATATCATAGACGGTACCGGCAGCCCCTGCGACTGTCTGGTCAGCGGGCAGGTTGACGCCCATGTTAATCAAGGTCGTCGGGCTCGACTGGAACTGGCTGGTATTTACACGAACGGGTTCGAGGTCAGCGACCCCCTGACGCGTAACCGCGCCGATATTCCCGTCAGGGCCTGCGCGCCAACCAAGAAGAACAAGGCCGCCCGGCGTTTTCAGATAGCCGTTCTGGTCCTGCTCGAAAGAACCCGTCGTCGTCAGCAGAAGGTCCCGGTTCGTATCATTGATCGCGCCCTCTTCGGTCACGGGCAGGAAGCCCGGTCCGGCAATGGCAAGGTCGGTCGCGTTCCCGGTGGTAATGAGTGAACCCTGCGCGCTGACTTCGCGGGAGGTCAGCACCCGGACACCGCCGGCCGCAAAAGAGCTCGAATTGCCCTCGATCACCAGAGACACAAAATCCGTCTCCGCCCTTTTATACCCGTAAGTGTCTGCGTTCGCGATGTTATTCGCGATCGTGCCGAGCCGGGTCGAGTTCACGGCGAGGCCCTGGACACCTGCATTCAAGGACGAAGAAATTGTCATTTGGGCGCTCCGCTAATGATCCAACGACTCATCATGCGCCGGGGCGGTTAACGTTTCGTTTCCATTTTCGGCGTGTGACGGCGTGTCGTGCCGCTCGACCGGCACCTCTGCATCTTTAAGCAGGATGGAGATCCGGCGGTTCACCGGGTCGAGTGGATTGTCCGAAATCGGATCACGGTCAGCCCGCCCTGAAACCTCAATAATCTTTCCCTGCGGCACGCCTGCTTCGAGGAGAAGACGCCGGGCCGTATTGGCTCTGTCCGCACTCAGCTCCCAGTTCGTATAGCTGTCGGTGGCATAGGCCAGAGAGTCCGTATGCCCTGAAATCTGCACGACCGCGCCGCTGCGCTTGACCGCATCAGCCGCCGCCAGCAGCAGGACTTTAAGATCTTTCGACGCTGCAGCAGACCCGCTTTGGAAAAGCGCGCTCCCCGCCGCATCAACCAGCTCAATGACGGTGCCCTCTTCGGTGATCCGGACCTGAACACGCCCCTCGGCATCGATCAGTCCAGCACGCTGGGCCATTTCGGTAATTTCCTGCTCAAGTTCTTCACGCATCGGCATGGCCTGATTGCGTTTGCGGTTGTCCTGATACTCCCCACTGCGCGCTTTTTTCTCGAGCGTCAGGATCGAGTCGCCGTTCAGCGCATCGGTCCCGCCCCCTGAAGAGGCCGCAATCGGAATTGTCGTATTGAAATAGTCCGCAATCCCCTTACGCTGGTCCTCAGTCGTTGCACCGAGCAGCCACATCAGGAGGAAAAATGCCATCATCGCGGTCACGAAGTCGGCATAAGCCACCTTCCACGCGCCCCCATGGTGCCCGCCGCCCGCGATCACCTTCTTCCGCTTGATGATGATTGGCGTCGTATGATCGCCCATCGCTTCACTCCCAGAAAACTCAACCGCCGCAGCAAAACACATTCGTGTAAAGCCGCCATTAACCGTGACAGCTATTTAGTCAGAAGTTCGTGAAGGACTGATTGATGTCATCGTCTGAAGAAGGCCATCTGAGCCGTTTGACAGGACCGACACCGCGCATGCCGCAATATCTGCGGGGCGCGGCCGATACCATGATGTCCCGCACCGAGGTCGTTGCGGAGACGGTCTCGCACTTCCTGCGCAATCCTGTCCGTTTGGGCGATGCCAATGTGCGCCGCTGTGATCCGAAAGAAATCGAGGATCAGGCAGCCGACATGTTCGATCTGGTCGATCACGCCGGCAAGATCACCATGCGCCTTGGATTGAGCGCCGCGACCATTTCATCCGTCACCCGCTCGCTATTCGGCGGTGACGTCACTGAAAAGCCCGTGCTGAGCGGGATCGGCCTCTCCTTTTGTCGTCAGGTCGCTGCAACTCTGCTCAGCGGCAAACCGGCTGGCGCATCTTCCGGAGGCGATGACGACGACGATGTCGAAGAAGCCGATCCGTTGGAAGGCTACAGCATCATCAAGGCTGAGCCCGGGACGATCGGCCATCGACCGCTACTCGCCATGTCGATGAAACTGTCACTAATCCAGCCGCCCGATCTTGAGATCACCGCTTTCTTCCCGCGCGGCTTCTCTGACAAGCTTTCCGCCCCAGACCGCGCGCTAGGCGATGCGCTCCTGCAGGTGCTGAGCTTTCCGATCACCGCCATTGCGGGCCGCACGAAAGTGCCCTTCGGTGAGATGCGCAAATGGAAAGCGGGGGATGAAATCCAGCTGCCGGGCGCGGAGCTCTCGAAAATGCAGCTCATGGTCTCGGCTGGTACCAAGACCGAAACACTTGCTTATGGTGAGCTGGGCGCAGCTGACGGCGCAAAATCGATCCGCGTGAACGAGATCGCAGCCAAACCCACAGCGGTCATAAATCGTCAGGCCGCAGGCTGATCCCCTTTCCACAGCCGTCAGCCTCGCTTATCCCTCATCACTGAATGTGAAGGAGAAGCCGCATGTCCCAGTTCGATTCGCTGACCCCGCGTCCGGCGGACGCCCTGCTCGGCCTCATGGCCGCGTTCCGCGCGGACCCACGCGAAGAGAAGATCGACCTTGGCGTCGGTGTCTATCGCGATGATGCCGGGCAGACGACGATCATGAAGGCCGTGCGCGAAGCCGAGCGCCGCCTCGCTGAGACTTCACAGACCAAAGTCTATGAAAGCCCGCGCGGCAATCAGGATTTCACCGCCGCGATCGACCGCTTCATCTTTGCCGATGACGAGACCGCCAACCGGCAGGGATTTGCAACGCCGGGCGGCTCGGGCGCTTTGTCCCTGGGGATGAACTTCATCAAGCGGATCACCCCGGACGCGACCGTGTGGATCAGCGATCCGAGCTGGCCAAACCATCCGCATATTGCTCGCACGGCGAGCCTCAATGTCGCAAGCTATGCCTATGCCCAGCCCGCTGATCCCGGTATCGATCTCGACAAACTGATGGAAAGCCTGTCAGCGGCAAAGCCGGGTGATGCGATTATCATTCAGGGGCCGTGCCACAACCCGACCGGCATTGATCTTGATACGGCGCAATGGAAAGCGCTCGGCGCCTTCTGTGCCGAGAAAGGCCTCATGCCTTTCATCGATATGGCCTATCACGGCTTTGCCCAATCACTTGATGAGGATGTGCTCGGGGTCCGTGCCTTCCTTGGTGAAGTGCCAGAGGCCCTCTTCAGCTATTCCTGCTCGAAGAATTTCGGGCTCTACCGTGACCGGGCTGGCTGCCTTCTCCTGAAAGCTTCATCGGAAACGGGTGCACAAAATGCTGGCACCCACCTTGCCGATATCGCCCGCGCGCTCTGGTCGATGCCGCCAGCGCACGGCCCGGCCATCGTCTCCACCATCCTCGGGGATGAAGCACTGACCACTATGTGGAAGACGGAGCTTGTCGAGATGCAAGACAGGATGGGCACGCTCCGCCGGGCGCTCGCCGAGTCAATTCATCCGAACTCGAACAGTTATGATCCGTCGGTCCTGACCTCCCAGAATGGCATGTTCTCGCAATTGCCGCTGGCGAAACCCGTGATCGAAGAGCTGCGCGAGAAGGAAGGGCTCTATATTCCCGGCTCTGGCCGGATCAATATTGCCGGGCTCTCCATGGCGCAGACCTCACGAGTGGCTGAGCTGCTCTCGCCGCACCTTTAACCTGCGCGGAGGAGGCAGCCCTCCTCCCGCCACACATTCCAATAGGCCGCACAGCGCCGCGCAAACTGGGCCGGTTCTTCAGCGAAAAGTTCGCGCCCGGCTTCGATCACGCTTTCTTCAAGCTCAGACAGACGCGTCTTTACCGGCCCATTGAGGAATGCGCTCGCCGCCTCATCGGCATCACTCTCAAGCAAAGCCTGCAACACACTTAAATCGTGATGCTCGCCCAGATCATCCGTCAGCTGATCGAGAGCGAAGATTCTTGGGCCGAGCCCTTCCGGCCAAACCTTTTTGATCAGCCTCATTTGCAGCCAGTGATGCTTGGCCGATTTGCGCCAGGCATGAAGGTCTTCGGCATCGTCCGTCTCGGCGGCCTGCCGCAGGCGTTTGACCGCCTTGGCATAGGTCTTCTTGAGCCCTGCCTCGAAGGCCGCAGCGCCTTTCTTCTCAAGCTTCCATGACGGCAGCCGCACAAGAAACGCCCTCAGCTCCGTCTCTGTTTCAAGGAGCGAGATGCCAAGCCCGGCATCACTTATCGCCCGGCGCTGCTCGATGAGCCGTTCACGGATCGGGGCACAGAGCGCATCACTTAAATGTGCCGAATAGCGGATGGTCATCTCATCGAATGTCTCGATCATCACCGCGGCATCGCGCGCTTCACTCAGGCGACGCCCCGCTTCTCGCAAAGTTGCGTTCTCCTCCTCATAGGCAGGAAGAACCGGCCTGACGAGGCGGATCAGCGTGCGCAGCTTTTTGATCCGTCGGCGGACCGCATAGACTTTTTCATCAAGAGACAGCGATGTATCGCCAAGTGCATTCAGTGCAAGGAGAGTTTGCGCTTTTCCAATGCGCTTCAAGCCGGCAAGGACCGACTTATCGGATTTTCTGAAGCTATAGGCCATAGGCTTGGGTCATCTTGTCTCCAGAACGGTTGCGGAACCGGACAGGTTCCAAGATCTGGAGCGGGTAACGAGAATCGAACTCGTAACTTAAGCTTGGGAAGCTCGCGTGATACCTTTTCACCATACCCGCTTGGAGCCGCGGAAATTCCATCAACTGCCCACTCATGTCAATGAGAAGTTGATGGGCGTCCCCCTTATTCAAAGGCCCTATTCCCAGGGCAGCGCCTCATAGGACGGCAGCTCGCCCGCCTCGCCCGCTTCCTGCAGCCGGAGCAGTGCGGCGGGATAATCCTCCGAGAAATTATAGCGCAGCGGTTTGAGTGCTTTCCAGTCGGCAAGGAATTCCTCGCCGTCGAAATCTTCATAGGCGCCGATCTTCTGATAACCGACACGGATACGCGCCGCGGTTTGTGCCGCCCACGCATCGATCGCCTCACGACCCTCCGTCGGTTGCGGGACCCCATTCTCAGGAGAGCTGTGCGCGGTCAGGTAATCGGCGACCTCTTCCGCACTCAGCTGATAGGCATCGCGGAAGATGTAGTGATCGTCCCAATTGACGACCTTACCTGTCTCCGGATCGACGATCAGGAGCGTCGGGGTATGCATATAGATCGGCAGGCCAAAGCGCTGAGCCGTCGTAAAGCCCCGCTCGAAATTGCCAACATTGATCAGGACCGTCTCGAAATGCGCCTCGATCACTGTCTTTGCCAGCGGGTCGTCGAGGGCAGCGACCAGCGCCTTTGAATCATGGCACCAGTTCGCGCCCAGCACGATGAGCGCAAGGTGATCAGATGCGCTAGCCGCTTGCAATACGGCTGAGACATCCGCCGCCTCATTATAAGTGTCGGGGAACGGCCCCGCCTCGATCCGGTTGGCGCCTGTCGCGCAAGCCGCAGCAAAACTGCAGAGGAACACAACAAGAAAGAAAGGCTGACGCATGCCCGCACTCCGCTAGTCGACAAGCCGCAAGGCTAGCGAGCCGATTGCGCAAGGGAAAGCCGATTGGCGGATTTAAATTGTCGACGGGATCCGAAGGACGAAACGCGGGCGGCGGAAGGTCAGCTGTGACATCTGCTGCTTGTCGAACATGCCAAAATCAAATCGCGGGGTGTGCTCGATATAAACCCGCGCCACGATCAGGCTGTCGCCCTTTGGAATGACCGGGAGGTTCATGTCCTCGAGATCGTCTTCCTCGATCACCGTCGTGAAGTCGTTGGAGTAACTCCAGTCGATGACCCGTGCATCCGGGTCCGATTCAGACACCGGATTCGAAATACTGGTCATTGTCACGGTCGTGCCTTCATCGGCTGCATCCCCGACAAGCGCGCGCGCGACATCATACATGTTATCGCGCAACGTCGTGTTCATGACTTGCGATCTGGTGATCAGGTCAACGACGGTGGTCGAGGCCTTGGTGACGGATTTGCGCGCCTGGAACCCCTCAAAGGCGGAGATCGAGCCAAAATAAGCTGTGATCAGCACCGGGAGGATCAGGGCAAATTCGGTGGCCGCCGTCCCCCGCCCGTCGCGGCGGAAACGGCGATGAAGTCCTCTCATGACATCAGCAATATGCATGGCTCACCTCAGAAGGGTTCGTTCTGGAATGCGGAGGCCGAGACGAACTCGAACTTGCCATTGTCCGAACGTGTCATCTGAAGCCCTGCGCCCAGACCGGGGAACAGAATGTCCGTTGTCAGACAGATCCGCATGAACATCGTGTTCGAGCTGCCGCCTGGCTTGAAAGACACGGTCGGCTCAATGTCCTCATCAGAGCCAGCCTCCTGGCATTTCGCACTTGTGCCAGGCACGGTCGTAAAGTCAGTGATCGGGGTCAGCTCTACAATCAGGCTGTCGACGCAGTTGGGCTGAAGGCGGCTGACATATTTGCAAACGGTGTCCTTGATGTCGGCACGCGTGACGACACCGGAGGTCGCCGCCCCGACATAGACCTGCTTTGTGGCTGCCGCTGTGCCGATATCGAGCAGCGACGCCTTGGCGAGGACCATGCCGGTTTCGATCATGCCGAGTAGCAGCGCAATGTGGACAGGCCCGACAAGCGCAAATTCGATGGCCGCCGCGCCTTTGCGCTGGCGAAGAAATCGCCGGATGAGCCCCGGCCTCTTACGACTGACAGATTTTGACGTCATGTAGCGGCTCCCTCTCCAAGAACCGGGCAGGAAACGCTGCCTGATGTCGGCAGCGCGGAAATCGTGATGTCGATCAGGAGGTCCGGCGCGAAATGAGCCGGGACCGTCTCGCTCAGCTCAAGCGATTCAATGCCGATATACCGCAGGAATTGTGTTTTCATCCGTGCACGGGCAACAACACCGCCCTCTGCTTCGTCGAAGACAGCGTCTGGCACGATGATCTCGACACTTTCTGGCGAGATGTGGCCGTCGATATTCGAGACGACATAGGTCTGAACCGCTGCCGTGATCAGGTCCTGCCCGCCGAGCAATCGGGCGCGCTCTATACCGTCGGAGAGAACAGTACGGAGTTGCGATTGCGCTGAAGAATATCGGGCAAAATCGACCGCACTGAATACGAGACCGAACAATGGAACCGCGACGACAGCAGCCATCAACGTGACATTCGCACGTCTCTCATCCCAAATTTTTCCCAGTGACCAATACACGGTCGACTCCACCACAGAACATAACCCGCGGGGATAATCTCAAAGAAAGGGTAATAGCCGGTAAAGAACGGCTGCTTTTAGTCTATTTAATAAAACTCTCTTTATTAAGCTTAATATTGGATAACCAATAATACCACATACTGCTCAATAATTTTGTAGCGCCGGTAATATTCAACCGCCGAGGAAGTCCCTTTTTCCAAGCGGCACCCCGCATGACCGCAACAATCCATAGGCTGTGGATGCGTGGAAATAGAGGTTGGGAAGTATAAAATGGCACAGATAAGCCTGTCTCGGCAGAGTCATGGTTTCACCGTCACGGCCGACCGGGAAAGTCACTGTGCCATCTGGGTCAGCATCAATCGACGCATCGTCAAGATCCTTGATATATGCCGATGCCCAGGACGCACGCTCGCGCAGGTCCGCAAAGCTCTTCTCCGTGTCATCCTTGCTTGGGATCTCGACGCCAGCCAGCCGTGCCATTCCTCGAGCAGAAATATCACTCGCAATCTGGATCTGACGGCTCATCGGAAACATGTCCGGCGCAAGCCGCCAGCCGAGCAGAACTGCCTCGTCTGTGCCGCGCTCAGCTGCGTAGGCTTCAGCCTTTGTCAGGATGTTGATAAGTGACCCGAATGTGCGACCAGTTGTGCTCTTTGCAAGCTGAGAGAGTGGCAAGCTCATTTTTGTCTTCCTTATTTTTCCTGACGACTGGCGTCGTTCAGCGCTGCTCTACACTACCGCCAGCAACGAAAAAAACTGCTATCGGCAGCCAGACAAGGAATAAATGTTATGACTCATGAACATCACAGCGGCTCCAATGGAAAGCAGATCGCGCTTGAGGAGCGTATGGCGCATGGCGCGAAATTGACCTCCCCATCTGTGGCCAGAAACCGCGATGTTATTCTGGAAGCCTTCAGAAAGCATATGCCGACGAATGGTCTCATTCTTGAAATCGCCTCTGGCACAGGTGAACACGGAGCTTATCTGACGAAAGCCTTGCCCGACCTCATCTGGCAACCTTCAGATCCGGACGAAAACTCTCGCGTTAGTATTACGGCGTATGGAGAGGATATATCTGGCGGGCGTCTCCATCTGCCATTCAGCATCGATGTGACCGAATATGGTTGGTGGGACTCTCCTGACATCGGCAATATTGATGGCATGGTGTCAATCAACATGACGCATATCACCCATTTCAATGCGACTGAGGGTCTTTTCCGAGGGGCAGCAGCCCTGCTCAAACCAGGCGAGAGATTATTCTTCTACGGACCATACTCTATCAACGGCGAAATGGCAGAAAGTAACCGGGCATTCGATGCTGACCTCAAACGCCGAGATCCCGAATGGGGCGTGCGTGACCTCGAAGCTCAGATCCTGCCACTCGCGCATAATCACGCCTTTCACCTCATTGCTGCCGAGCACGTCCCGGCCAATAATATGGTAGTGGTGTTCGAGAAGGGGTGATGCGAATTGCATTCTCTCAGCACGCTAATCCCTGCAATGGCGGGGATCTGCCTTATGATCAACGCCGTTACTCTCTGAGAGAGCGACAACACCCTGACATTTACATGAATGAGCAGATGCCCGTTTGCACGGGCATGAGCGAATATTCGGCTTCCTCAATTTAATTTCAGAAACCGGATCACGCTGTCGCCAAAAGCGCGTTCATCATCGAGGGTAAATCCGTCAGCGGAGGGTGCATCCTCTCCCTTGCCCTGCTCAACAACGCAGAGCGCCCTGGAGGACAGCCAGTGCCCGTCACGAAGCGCTACCAGTGCCGGTTCGATCAGGCCCTGCCCGTAAGGTGCATCAAGGAAGGCGAGCGTGAAAGGCGCGCCCATGCCAGACGGCTTCTCCCCCAGATGGGTCGCCGAGCGGCGGTGAATACGCGTCTTGCCGGTGAGGCCCAGCGCCTCCTGATTATCGCGGATCGCACCGCGTGCGGCGGCCGCTGTCTCAACGAACAGGCAGAACTCCGCCCCGCGTGAGACCGCCTCGAACCCCAGCGCGCCGGAGCCGGCGAATAGATCAATGACCCGCGCGCCTTCAAGCTCGAAACCTTCCTTATGCGTCAGGATATTGAACAGGCTCTCGCGCGTCCGGTCGGTCGTCGGCCGTGTCGCCATGCCTTTCGGCGCCACAATCGACCGCCCCCGGAATTCCCCGCCGACAATGCGCATCAGGCGAGCCCTACCTCTTTCGCCTTTTTCGGGCCGAGCTGTTCGATAAGCTGCTTGCGCGGCACTTCCTCGATCTCACCGAGCTTGAGTGCGCCAAGCTGGAACGGTCCGTATGAGGTGCGGATCAGCCTGTTCACGGTCAGCCCCAGATGACGGCAAATCGCGCGGACCTCGCGGTTCTTCCCTTCACTGATCGCGATCGTCAGCCAGCTGTTCCCGCCCTGCTGCTTGTCGAGTTTCGCCTCAACCGGCCCATACTGGACGCCGTCGATTTCGACCCCGTCTTTGAGTGCCTCCAGCGCCCGCTCATTCGTCCGGCCATAGGCCCGCACGCGGTAGCGGCGCTTCCACCCTGTCGAAGGCAGCTCAAGAAGACGCGCAAGGCCGCCATCGGTGGTGAGAAGCAGCAATCCTTCCGTCGTCAGATCAAGCCGCCCAACCGAGATCACCCGCGGCATCCCGGCGGGCAGCGCCTCGAACACCGTCGCCCGCCCTTGTGGATCCTTATGCGTCGAGACGAGATTGTCAGGCTTGTGATAACGCCACAGCCGCACGGGCTCTGCCTTGCCGATCCGTTCGCCATCGACGCGGATGTCCTGACCGGGCAGAACCTTGAAGGCCGGGGTGTCGAGCGTTTTCCCATCGACCGTGACCCGCCCTTGAGTGATCAGCTTTTCCGAATCGCGGCGAGAGGCGACACCGGCCCGAGCAAGCACTTTGGCGATACGCTCGCCGCTATTTTCCGATTCTTTCGATTCAGATTGTTCAGTCATTTGAAAGCCTTAATTGGAACTTCTCACGCAGTGAGCGCGTTGTAACTTTTGGTGGCTGGAAAACCCGCTTGAATGGGACCACCTGCCCCGGCAAATATCTAACCTGCGTCCGCCGCGCGGGGGGCGGCAGAAACGAAGGAATTTACTCATGAAAAAGCTTGCTATTGGCCTTATGGCGCTCGCTTCACCGCTCGCCCTTAGTGCTTGCACGACGACTGATCCCTATACCGGCGAACAGAAAGTGTCCAACACTGCGAAAGGTGCCGGCCTTGGCGCCCTTGCTGGCGGTGTCATCGGCGCGATCGCCGGGGATGACGAAGCAGCTCTCGCCGGCGCAGCCGTTGGTGCGGCCATCGGTGGCGGTATCGGCAATTATATGGACCGTCAGGAAGCCGAACTCCGTCAGGAGCTCGCCTCGACTGGTGTTCGCGTTCAACGGAACGGCGACAACATTCGCCTGATCATGCCGGGCAACATCACCTTTGCAACGGCACAATCGGACGTTCGCCCGGAATTCTACGCGACCCTGAACTCGGTCTCGAAAGTCCTTGCCAAATACAACAAGACGAATGTCCTTGTTGAAGGGCACACGGACAATGTCGGCGCCGACCAGTACAACCTTGATCTCTCGATCTCCCGCGCCGAAAGCGTCGGCAACTACCTCGTCGCTCAAGGCGTTGCCGTGCCGCGCATCCGCGCCCTTGGCTATGGCGAAACCCAGCCGATTGCCGGGAACGAAACCGATCACGGCCGTCAGCAGAACCGCCGGGTCGAAATCCAGCTGACTCCGATCCAGGGCTAAGCCGGACGAAAATCTCTATCGAAAAGCCCCGCTGAGAAGCGGGGCTTTTTTTGTGGGCAATAGCTGGACGCCGCCCAAATGTTCATATATTGTTCCATCACTTTAATGGGAGATATCCAATGATCGGATATGTGACTTTCGGCACGAATGACCGCGAGAAATCAGCGAAATTCTATGACGCCATCGCCAAGGAGATGGGCGTCGGCCGAATGATGGACAATGACACCTTCATCGCTTGGGGGGAGATGGGCGGCGCCCCGGGTGTCGCCGCGACCAAGCCCTTCAATGGCGAAGCCGCAACGGTTGGCAATGGCACCATGGTCGCGCTGCAGGCGAAAGACGAAGATCAGGTCAAGCGGATCTATGAGGCAGCGCTCGCCAATGGCGGCACCGACGAAGGCGCCCCCGGTCCGCGCGGCGAAGGCTTCTACGCCGCCTATTTCCGTGATCCTGACGGCAACAAGCTCAACGCCTTCCTCGTGACCGGCCCGATGGGCTGATCTGTTACCAGATCTCCACTTGACTACGCTTGTAATCATTGATTGACTACAAGCGTAGTCATTTTGTCCCCGGACAAACGGGAAGGAGATCCCCATGTTTCGAATGCGCCCTCTTCCGCTGGTGCCCAGCGTGCTGGCCCCGATGGCCTTTGGCCTCATCAGCCTGATATCCGGCAGTGACGCCGATGCAAGTGAACAGCACGCCTCCAGCAGTCACCATGTCGTGACCACCGGCAGCGGCTCCAACTTCCATTTCATCAGCACCTCGAGTGCCGTTCACGAGAACGAAATCGAGATGGTCTTCCTGAGTGATCCGTTTGCGGAGCTCCCCAAGCCGCCAAAACCCCATCACGAAAAACGCAAAGCCAAGAAAAAAGCGCCTAAGCCACCCGAGCCCCCTACTCGCGGCGGCGACGATGAGGCTTTTGAGAAATCCATGGAGAAGTTCGAGCGCTCCATGGAAGAATTTGAAAAAGAGATGGAGGACTTCGGCGAGGAGATGGAAGCCTTCGGCGAAGCCATGGGCGAATGGGGAGAGAAGATGGGCGCCGTCGGTGAGACCATGGGCGAGATCAGCGAGGACTGCATCGATCACATTGAAGATAGTGACGCCCCCACCGTCTTGACCGGCCGCGTCGAGGACACAGGCCAGGTCGTCAAGGCCGTCTGCGCCTCCGGCGGCAAGGAGCGCTACATGTCAGACGAGCTCGAACGCTTCGTCTTGCGCCACCCTGATCTGACTGATGAGGAAAAAGACTACTTCATGGACCACCGGGATGATCCGAGTACGGTTCACATGGACTAACCCTGATCCGTGTGCCCCGAAGACCCCTCGCGCCTTCGCCGACGCGGGGGGTCTTTTTATTCAGGCGATTTCAATTCCAAGCGGACGAGCCCGCCACTTAGAAAGCTTCTGCCGGCAGGGCCATCATTGCTTCAGCGCCAGCTTTCACCCGCACCAGATGCGTCGTCGACATCGGCAGCAGACGCGAGAAGAAGTACTGCGCCGTGATCAGCTTGTTATCGTAATAAGGATCATCCCCGCCGGCTTTCTCCAGCGCGGTTTTCGTCATCATGCCCCACATATAGCCCATGGC
This sequence comes from Parvularcula marina, assembly GCF_003399445.1. Classification (NCBI taxonomy): domain Bacteria; kingdom Pseudomonadati; phylum Pseudomonadota; class Alphaproteobacteria; order Parvularculales; family Parvularculaceae; genus Parvularcula; species Parvularcula marina. The sequence goes on from NZ_QUQO01000001.1 coordinate 1,142,567, forward strand.
GACGAGCCCGAATAGGTGCAGGAAGTCGTGTGACCCCGCCCCTGCATTATTCGGGTTCTGCATCCCGTTAGCCGCCAGCCACTGGATCGCTTCCTGTAGCTCGCCCTTGGTCGCCTCGATCTGGCCGATATAGCCGTCGAGCACATCCGATGTGCCCTTATTGTCCGCACACCACTCGGTGACCTCTTTAAGGAAGGTCTGCCAGTAGCGCCCGCCATCGGCCATCAGCTTACGACCGACAAGGTCGAGCGCCTGAATGCCGTTGGTGCCCTCATAGATCATGGCGATCTTGGTATCGCGCAGGAATTGGGACATGCCCCATTCTTCCGTATAGCCGGAACCGCCGAAGACCTGCATCGCATCGCAAGTCGCCTCAAACCCCTTATGGGTCTGATAGGCTTTGATGATCGGCGTCAGCAGCGCCATGTAATCATCCGATTTCTGGCGCGTGCCTTCGTCTTCGGCCTTGTCCGCAAGATCCGAATGGATCGCCGTCCAGTAGGTCAGCGCTCGCGCGCCTTCAACGAAGGCACGGCTATCCATCAGCATACGGCGCACATCAGGGTGCACGATGATCGGGTCGGCCGGCTGCTCGGGCGCTTTCGGGCCGGTCAGCGAACGCGACTGCAGACGGTCACGGGCAAAGGCGGCAGCATTCTGGTTGGCAACTTCGGCGGCCGCCAGCCCCTGCATGCCGACGCCAAGCCGGGCTTCGTTCATCATCACGAACATGGCGCGCATGCCCTTGTTCTCTTCACCGATGAGATAGCCCGTCGCTTCGTCATAATTCATGACGCAGGTCGCGTTGCCGTGAATGCCCATTTTCTCTTCGAGGCCGCCGCAGGAAACACCGTTCCGCTCGCCCGGATTGCCATCCGCATCGAGAACGAATTTCGGCACGATAAAGAGCGAGATGCCCTTGATGCCGTCAGGCGCACCTTCGATCCGGGCAAGGACGAGGTGGATGATGTTCTCGGACATGTCGTGCTCACCGGCCGAGATCCAGATCTTCTGGCCGGAGATCTTGTAGGTGCCATCATCCTGCGGCACGGCTTTCGACCGGATCAGCCCCAGATCCGTCCCGCATTGCGGCTCGGTCAGGTTCATCGTGCCGGTCCATTCGCCGGTCGTCATTTTGGGCAGATAGGTCTGCTTCTGCTCATCTGATCCGTTCTGATAGATCGCGCGCCAAGCACCGCCTGACAGGCCCGGATACATCGCGAAGGCCTGGTTCGATGCACTGGTCATTTCCGAGACGGCATATTGCAGCGCCAGCGGCAGGCCCTGCCCGCCATATTCGGGGTCCATCGCGATCGTGCCAAAGCCGTTCTCGCAGAACTGCTGATAGGCATCCTTGAATCCGGTCGGTGTCGTCACCGAGCCGTCATCATGCCGGACGCATCCTTCCTGATCGCCGACGCGGTTGAGCGGGGTCAGCACATCGCGGTGCCATTTGCCCGACTCTTCGAGGAAGGCATCGATCACGTCGGGCGTCGCATCAGCAAAGCCCGGCAGGTTTGAATATTTCTGCAGGTCGAAACAGTCATGCAGCAGGAACTGCATGTCACGGGTCGGGGCGTCGTAAATCGGCATCGGGGGCTCCCTTGGCTTATCCTTATGAAGACCGCGAAGCCCGGCATTGAAAGCCGCTTCTGCAGTCAATCTCTCCACTGTCTAATCGAGGCCACACCAGCGGTAAAGGCCCCTCTCCACTCCCATGCAGCAAGATGTGGAAAGATGCGTTAACCGAGGTTAGGTTTTTGTTAATACCGGCCCTTCACCTCCCATACGAAGCAGCTTAGCCATTTCTTTTGCTGTAAGTTTGGGGGCAAATACGCCATGCCGAACCGCCAAGAGGCACCTGTGAAATCGAATGTGCCATGGAGCGTGAAGGGGATCGATCCTGAAGCACGCGTCGTCGCCAAGGAAGCCGCTCGCAAGGCCGGGATGACTCTCGGCGAGTGGATGAACACCATGATCCAGAAAGTGGGTCAGGATGACGTCGATGGTGAGCCGGGTGGCGGCACAGGCGGCCTGGAAATCCCGCAGGCAAGCGGCGTCAGCGCCGAGCAGATCCGCACGGTCGTCGATAGCCTCAACCGCCTCAATGAACGCCTGCAAACAACGCAGGAGCAGGTCCGCCGCTCTGAAGAACAATCTCGCGCCGCGGCCAGCGGCCTGAACCTCGCCGTCGAAACCGTCTTTGAACGCCTCAAACGGCTGGAGCGGGAGCGCAAGGCCGGTGCGCCGAGCGACATTATCGATCGGGTAGAACGGCTTGAAGAAAGCGACGCCGAGAAGCAGCGCATCGACAGCCTCAAACGGCTGGAGCAGGCCCTCAGCCAGATGGTCGAGCAGTTCGAATCGACCCGTTCGGAGGCAATCTCCCGCGTCGAGGCGAATGAGCATGCCGTCACACGGCTCGAAGGCCGTGTCGATATTCTCGATGAGCGGGTCACCGCTGGCTTTGAAGAGGTCAATGACGCGCTGACCGCGATCGGCGGCCAGCTTGACCACACTGAACGCACCGCCAAGGCGGTCCTCCTCGAGGCGAAAGAAGCCGCTGGTTCGACCGATGCCGAATTCGTGGAGCGTACCGGCAAGAAGCTGCAATTGCTCGGCAATGAGATCAAACGGTCCGGCGACCAGATCTCAGCCGTTGAGAATATGGTCTCCTCCCTCACCGAGAAGATCGAAGCCGCCGAACGCCGCTCCGCTGACGGCATCGCCGATGTCTCGGCTGAGCTCGACGCCCTGCGCGAAGAGCTGATGGCTGCCGGGCTTGATGCCTCGGAGAACGAAGAAGCCGAGCGCTGGAACGAAGTTGCGCGGGAGGCTGAGGAAAAAGTCGCCTCGCTGCAGGCATCTTATGAGGACATGATCTCGCGGATGGGCGAAGCCGAGGCAGATATCGCCCCGTCGCCTGCCACATCAGCGAGCGATGCCATGGCCGCGCTCGATGAAGCCGATCAGGAAGCACTGGGCTCCCCTGCCGATGATGAAGGCGATGAGTTCGATTCGATCTTCGGCCCCGACACGCTGGCTGCTGAACCTGAAGATGATTTTGACGATACGCCCCTGACCGCCGGACGGACAGAGGATGATCTCTTCCCGGAGGAAACGGCAGATCACAAACCGATGACCGCGCGCGAGAAAATCATCGCCGCGGCCCGCGCCCGGCATGAACGCCTTGCCCGTGAGCGCGACGAACAGGGTCGGCTTGAGCTGATCGATGAAGCCTCGCCTGAAGAAACCACGATCATCGATGATACGGCGCTGCCGCATGAGGCAGTCGACGAAAATGGCCAGAATCCGAAAGTGGGCCTGCCGCTTGTCGTTCTTCTCGGTGTTGTGCTGCTTGGCGCTATTCTCGTCGGCGGTTACCTGATGACCCGCGGCGGTGGGGACACGGATGTACCGGCCGTTGAGACGGGCTCTGCCAATGCCGTCTCCGAACCTTCGGCAAATGGCGGCGATGCCTCACTCTCCGCCCCGCCCCCTGATGGCGCCGTCCTTTATACGCAAGGCAAGCAGGCGCTCGCCAATGCAACGACGCCGGATGAATTTGCCGACGGATTCAACAAGATCCGCGAAGCGGCGATCTATGGCAATGTTCCTGCCCGTTACCGCCTCGGCGAGCTTTACTTCACCGGTCAGGGCACGGAGCAGGATCTGCGCAGCGCCAAGACCTGGTTCACCGAAGCCGCGCTCAGCGGCAATGCCGCCGCCATGCATCGCCTTGGCAGCCTTGCCATTGACCCCAATTTCGACGGCCAGAATTTCGAGGAAGCCCTCGATTGGTTCAGCCGCGCCGCCGATCTTGGCGTGATCGACAGCATGTATAACCTTGGCTACCTCTACGATCCGAGCACGGATGGCTATCTGCCGACAGAGCTGCGCAATGGTGAGGAATCCTATTTCTGGTATTCGATCGCTGCGCGTCAGGGTGACCCCGTCGCCAAAGGGGATGCCGCCAGTATCGCCGCAAAACTCAGCAGCAAGCAGATCGAAGCGGTCGATGGCCGTGTCCGCAACTGGACGCCGCGCCCTTACGATCCGCGCGTCAATGACGGGCTCCAGATCATCAACTGACCCGGCCCCTCAGGCTGCATCGTGGAAGATGATGCCGAGCGTCATGCGCTCGCCATCTTCGACGATGCTCACCCCATGCCGAAGCTGGCTTTTTGACCAGCCGCGCTTTGTTGCCCGCGGTTTTTCCCTCACGGGGAAAATCGCGCAATCCCCCTGCCCGAGCCGCACGACATAGGCGCGCGATTGTAGGCGCGGCCGGTTCTCGACCAGCACAAACTCGCCGCCTGAGAAATCCTTCTCAGGATCGCTCAGCATGATGACGGCCTGAAGCGGAAAATGAACTTCGCCATAAAGATCCTGATGCAGGCAGTTATAATCGCCGGATTTATATTTGAGCATCAGCGGTGTCGGTTTCGTCTGGCCTGCCGCCCGGCAGCGATCCAGCAGCTCGACATGATCTTCTGGCCATGCGGGGTCCTCACCGAACCGTTCCGCCCATTCATTCGCGATCAGGCCCAGCGGCGGATAAAGCGCGGACCGCAATCTCGCGACGACCTCGGGCAAGGGGCTCGCAAAATACTGATAGACGCCCTCCCCATAGCTGTAGCGCGCCATGTCGATCCTTGAGCGGAACATCTCCCGCTCTTCAAACAGGGGCTTAAGGCCCGCGCATTCCTCAGCTGTCAGAAGGCCGGGGAGCTTCGCCATCCCCCGCTCATCAAGCGCGGTGGACGCCGCCGCCCAGTCGGTCTTTGCTATCCGGTCTTCAAGGCGCATGACCTTTGCCTCAGGTCGTCACGAAACGGCGCTTTTCACCATCGAGAATTGCCGCTGTCAGCCGGGACGACCAGAAGGCGCCCGTATCAAGATTGATCCGCCAGGGGAGGTTTTCAGCCTTCTTCACCGGCGTGTGGCCATGCACGATGACGGGGCCGGAGAAATGATGCTCCTCGGCCTGCAAAAACGGCTCGCGGATCCACAGAAAATCGCGCTCGGACTGCTCCTCGATCGGCCGGTGTGGATCAATCCCTGCGTGGACGAAGAGATAAGGCCCTATCTCCTCATAAAGCGGCAGCGACATCAGGAAATTGAAATGGCTGTCTGGCAGCACATTCGCGAATTCTTCCTGCAGCGAGACCAGATCTTCCGCCGCCCGCGCCTTGATCCCATAGCTCATCAGGGTCTCGGCTCCGCCCCATTCGAGCCATTCAGCAGTGTCTTCAGGCGCGGCCAGAAAATCGAGCATCGCCTGTTCGTGATTGCCGCGCAGGAAGACCGTATCCGGGTAGCGATCCTGAAGCCCGAGCAGCATGTTCAGAACCTCGCGGCTCTCTGCGCCCCGGTCGACATAGTCACCAAGAAACACCAGCCGGTAGGGCTCGTCGCGCAACTTTTTCTCTAAGCGCCGCAACAGCTTGGCAAGAAGGTCCGCGCGGCCATGGATATCCCCGATCGCCACCAGCAGGGGGCTTTCCTCGGGCATATCTGTTTGTGGCACGGCGCTCATCATCAGCCGGTGTTCCTACACTGCTTGGGGCGTGCCGCAAATTGGCACGGTGTTGCTATAGGGCATTTGACGCCCCGCTATTCAGTTTAGTACCGAAAACCGCTACAAGGTTCCCAGTTTCCAAAGGTGTAGACCATGACCATCGCGGTGACAGGCGCCACGGGATATCTAGGCACGCATATGCTCCTGTGTCTGATGGATCGGGGTGAGGATGCCATCGGCTTTGCCGCCGAGGGTGAGCTGCCGCCTGCGCTCGCCGGAAAGGTAACGCTGGAGACTGTCGCGCTGGATGATTCGGCAACTCTCTCTGCGAAATTCTCCGAGCACCGGATCACAGGGATCATCCATTTTGCCGGCGACGGCACGATCCCCGCTTCGCTGATCGACCCGCTCAAGGAATATGAGCGCACGCTGGTCGCGACCCTCACCATGCTGCGCGCGGCGTCCAACGCTCGCTGCGAGCATGTGGTATTTTCATCGACCGCCTCCGTATACGGCGTGCCTGACCGGATGCCGATCCGCGAAGAGACCCCGCTCAATTCGATCTCGCCCTATGGCGCGGCGATGGCGATGGCTGAGCGGATCGTCACCGATTCCTGCCGCCCCGCCTGTCTGTCGACCGCGATCCTGCGTTACTTCAACGTGGCCGGCGCCGACCCCAAGCTGCGCGCCGGGGAAGCGGGCCATCCGCGCCATCTGATCAAGGCCGCCGCCCAGATTGCAACCGGCATCCTTGATGAGCCGCTCAAGATTTATGGCGATGATTACGACACGCCGGACGGCACGGCGATCCGCGACTATATCCATGTCAGCGACATGGCCGAGGCCCATGCGGCGGCGCTTGATCACCTTGTGCGCGGCGGCGATCCGGTCATCCTCAATTGCGGCTATGGCGAGGGAGTGTCCGTGCGCGATGTGATCGAAGCGGTCCAGCGCGTCTCGGGTGAGAAACTCGACACCATGGCCAGCCCCCGCCGTCCGGGCGATCCACCGATCCTGATCGCCGATACGGCTGCGATCCGCAGCGTGCTCGGCTGGAGCCCGCGCTATGACGATATCGACCAGATCGTGCGTACAGCGATCGAATGGGAGAAGAAGGACGGAGGCCTCGCGCCCCAGTGAGAATCTCATTGCGTTCGATTGCCCGAGTGATGGCGGTCAGTTTCGCCGTGCTCATCACCATTCTCAGCCTGACACCGGAAACCGAAGATCTCGACGGCGCCACTGACATGTTCGGCTGGGTCATGGATTTGATCTTCGGGCATCCTGAAATGGGCGACAAGCTGGCGCATTTCACCGCCTATGGCGCCCTCGCGGTGACAGCGGCCATCGGCTTTGCCCAGAGCGCGCGCGGAATTTTCGCCGTATTCGTTGCGACTTTTCTCTTCGGTACGCTGATGGAGTTCGGGCAAGGCTTTATCAGCGAGCGGGAGACGGACAGCCTCGACCTTATCGCCAATTTGGGAGGACTTGCCGCCGGTATCGTCGCAGGCGCCCTGCTCGGTCGCTATCTTCCCAACGATGGACACCCCGCATGACCCGCGCCCTGATCGTTATTCCCGCCCGCTATGCATCAAGCCGCTTGCCCGGCAAGCCATTGCTCGCCGAAACCGGCAAACCGCTCATTCAGCATACGGTTGAGCAGGCGATGAAAGTCAATGGCGTAGAGGTCGTCGTTGCGACCGATGATGAGCGGATCATCGAGGCTGTGAACGCCTTTGGCGGCAATGCCGTGATGACTGACCCCGCCCATCAAAGCGGTACGGACCGGGTCGCCGAAGCCGCGCGCGGTCATGATGCAGAGATTATCGTCAATGTGCAGGGCGATGAGCCGGAGATTGACCCGGAGGTCATATCCCTCCTCATTGAAACCCACGCAGCGGCGCAAACCTCAACACGCCCGGCCTTTACCTCAACTCTTGTCTGTCCGTTCCCGGAGGATACAGACCCAGCAGGGCCTAATGCGGTGAAAGCTGTCCTTTCGGCGCCAGATGATTCAGGGGTCCGCTCGGCGCTTTATTTCTCGCGCAGTCTCATCCCCTACCCTCGGTCGGGCGAGGCACGGCCCTTCCTGCATCTGGGGCTCTACGCCTTCACCAAAGAGAGCCTTCAGGCCTTCCCCACCCTTTCCCGCACACCGCTAGAGCAGACCGAAAGCCTCGAGCAATTGCGCATCCTTGAGCATGGCCACCGCATTGCCTGCGGTGTGGTCCGGGAGGCCGCCCCCGGTATTGATACGCCTGAGGATTATGCCGGGTTCGTCAAGCGGCAGGCCGCTCTCTAGCTTCGGCCGTGACACCCGCCGAGGGAGTCAGGGTCATATCCCGTCACTTCGAAAAGCTCGATTGTCCGCTCCGGACGGCCCCGGCGTTCATCATGCAGGTCGATGAAATTCGTTCCGACCAGATCGATTGTTTCGAAACGCCCCACATACCAGCAGAAGCCGACAGCCCATGGCCGCAGGAGGATGTAGTTTCCGTCCGTCTTCGGCTCAAAAGCAAAGACATATTCGTAAGTGTTGTCCGGGCGATTATTGAGGTCCGCGACCATCATCGGCGGGTGGTCCTTGCCGCGCCATTCCCAGTTGAGGTGCGCGGCAAACTCCCGTTCATCCGTGATCACCGCATCATAACCCTGCACGCTTTGAAGAAGCTCTGCCCCTTGTTGCTCCCAGCCACGCAGGCGCTTGACGGATTTTGACATGCCCATCGCATCTGCGAGACTGAAATTGAGAAGCACGGCAGTGAAGAAAAGCCCGATCACCACATGAAGGCCGAGCGAGCTGCGTAAGACCCAAACGCCTTTGCCGCCCTCGCGGCGCAGGAACCATGCCGGCAGCAGCACCGTCATCGCAGGATAGGCTGCCATCGCCCAGTTGGCATGGGCGCGTGACAGGAACGCCTGCACACAGATGATGATCAGCGGAGGCAGAATAAAGGAGAGAAGGAAGAGATCCCGCCCCTTGCCATCGAGGAGCAGCCGCCGACGCAGGGTGAAAAGCCCGAACAGGAACGCGCCAAAAATGATCGGGCCAGCCACCCCGAATTGCCCGGCTACAAAATCAAGCAGCTCGTCGGGATGGGCGAGTTGCCCTGACCAATTGGCGTTATCTGCCGTGTGGCTGAGGGTCTGAAGCCCGTTCGCAAAATTCCACCAGATATTGGGCGCGAAGATCACTGCCGCCACGAGCAGCGCCAGCGCGATCTTCCCCGGACGGAAGGTCCGTCTTGCATAGGGCGAGAGCACCAGCGCGATGACCCAGCCTAGCGGGAAATAGATCATCGCATATTTGGAAAGGAACCCCATCCCGATCGCCGCACCAAGACCAACCGCCCACCATGTGCCCTGCTCCTTCGGTGTCTCGGCCAGACCGACGAGGCAGAAGAGAGCTGCACTCCAGCAGAGGAGCAGCGGCACATCGGTTGTAATCATCGTGCTGCCCAGCATGATCGCAGGCAGGAAGAGCCAGAGCATCGCGGCCCAGATCGCGACCCGGTCACCATAGAGCTTGCGCCCCACCCCGTAGAGACAGAGCGCCATGGCGCCGATCATCAGGGGGCTGAGGAACCGGACGGCCCAGACATGATCGCCGAAAAGCCCTGTCGTCAGGGCAATCGACCAGGCGATCACCGGCGGCTTTGAGTAATAGCCCCAGTCGAGCTCCTGCCCCCAGAACCAGTATTGTGCCTCATCAGGTCCAAGGCTCGTCTGGTAGAGAAACAACAAGACAAGGCGCAGGAATGTGACCGCACCGACAGCGATGAGCACGGTCAGGGTCGGCCTGTCTTCCATGACGGCAAGGGCTTTACGGATATTCTCGATCATGGGGCAGACAGACGGAAAAGAGTGAGCCGGATGTTCCGGTTTTTCGAATAGTTGAAGCCTTCAATGCTCGCGATGCGAACGGGCATCCGGCCTTCGGGGAAAGAGGAAAGGAAGGCAAGCTCGTCCCGTTCTTCAACGACGATGGCGCGGTTGGGGGCAGTGGTCAGCCACAAGGCGCCCTCTTTGGGGCGCAGCAGTTTCGTCTGTGTCCCGAGCGTGAAGACGGCCGAAGGTTCGGAATAGCCAACCAGCGCGATGGGCCCTGTATTATCCTTGAGCGGATGGGCCTCATGCGCATCGAGCATTTTGGCCAGTGCGGGTGTCATGGCGAGCCGGTCGAGGGTCGGCAGCACGCCTTCGAAAGTCCCCCACGCAAACAGGGCGCTGGCGGCGATGGCGGCGGCCAGTGCCGGGCCGCTCCGCTTGATGATGGCGAGCACGCTCGCGCCGAGACAGACAACGCAGATCAGTGCCGCCCCCAGATAGTGCCAGATCGTCAGCCCCGCCGTGGAGAAATGATTGGCAAGGATGAGGATCGCTGCCACCGAGCCGAGCCCGATGATCGCATAGATCACCGCGCCCGCAGCCCTCAGTCCACGGTATTTTACCTCCGGCACGGTCGCGATCAGCTGCCCGCAGATCAGCGCCAGCGCCGGGTAAAGCACCATCGGGTAATGCGGCAGCTTGGTTTGCGAGATTTCGAACAGGAGCCACATCGGCACCAGCCACGCAAAGCAGAAAAAGAACGGCCCCTCCTTCCACCGTTCGCCCGCATGACGCCCTGCAGCAAGAATGAACAGAGCCGCCGGCCAGAACATCCCCCAGAAGAGAAGGAAATGCGCGCCCGCCGGGGCGGCATGGCTTTCCTGCGGCTCGGAAACCTTGCTCAGCATGTCGATCCCGACCGCCTCGGCGAAGAATCGCCCCTCGGTCGCAATGCCAATGGCAATCGCCCAGGGCGCAATCATCGCCAGCAGGAGGAGCACACCCGACACCGGCTTGAGATGCCGGATGAAGGCCCACCAGTCTTTTCGCTCAAGCTGGAAGATTGCGATCCCGGCCAGCGTGAAGAGCGCCACCGCCGGCGCAATTGGACCCTTGATCAGGATACCTGCGCCCATCGCTGCCCAAAATCCGAGCGCGATCCTATACTGCGCCTTGCCCATCTCACTTGTCAGCATCCAGGCCAGTGCCGCCTGCATTCCGCAGACGCATGCGAGGAGGACTGCATCGGTCTTGGCGATTGACGCCTCCCCCATCACGACGGGCGCGGCGGCCAAAAGCAGCCCCGCGGCAAGTCCCGGCCTTCGCCCGAAGAGCGCGCAGCCCGCTATATAAGTGAAGATCGAGGCGAGCATCGCGCCGAGCAGGCTCGGCAACCGGTAAGCCCAGAGCGGCCGGTCCTCGACATCGGCAAAAGTCAGGACCGAGCCCGCCTGCAGCCAGTAAATTCCGACAGGCTTTTTATTGCGCTCCTCATCCTGAAAACGGATGCGGACATAATCGCCAGTCTCGATCATCTGTGTCGTGGCCTGAACGAAGCGGCTTTCATCGCGGTCGAGCGGCGGCACGGTCATCAGGCCAGACAGGCCCGCGACCAGCGCAAACAGCGCGATCAGAACGATGTGCCCACCGCTGGGGGCCTTGCGCGACCCGCTGATGATCATTCGTTCGTCATCCTACGCCTCAGGTCCGGCCTCCCTAGCCATTCCCGCCCACAATGGCGAGGGCCGCGCAAAAGATGTGGCAAAAGGATCATTTCACGTGGACCCGGACTGGCATCATTGAATGGAGCGTGCTCTAGAGCCCGCCATGTCAAATACGCCTGCCTCTATCTTTGCCTTCGACAGATCCAGTGACGATGCGATCGAGCTGTCGGTTGTCGCGCCAATGTATAATGAAGAAGGCGGCGCCGAGATCCTTGTGCGCGAGATCGCCGAAGCGCTGGCTGGCCGGTCATTTGAAATCATCATGGTCGATGATGCCTCGACTGACGGAACCAGGGCTGTCCTCAAATCCCTCAAGGACGAGATCCCTCAATTGCGCGTCCTTTGCCACGCAAAGAATTCAGGCCAGAGCCGTGCGGTCCGCACAGGCATTTTGGCCGCCAAGGCGCCGATCATCGCGACACTCGATGGCGATGGTCAAAATGTGCCGGGCGATATTCCAAAGCTTTTCGACATCCTGACCCGTCCAGACGCGCCCCAGCTCCTCGCTATGGTCGGTGGCGAGCGCCAGAAGCGTCAGGACAGCGCGGCCAAAAAGCGCGCTTCCAAATATGCCAACCAGATCCGAAAATGGGTCCTCAAAGACGAAGCGAACGACACGGGCTGCGGGCTTAAAGTCTTCTGGCGACAGGCTTTTTTACGCCTGCCCTATTTCGATCACCTGCACCGCTACATCCCGGCTCTCATGGTCCGAGAGGGCTTTTTGACCGAATTTGTGTCGGTCGCTCATCGGCCCAGAGAACACGGTCAGTCAAAATATACGAATTTTGGTCGCGCAGCAGTGGCCGTCCGGGATCTTTTTGGCGTATCGTGGCTTATCGCACGGTCCCGGCACCCGCATGAGATCGAAGAGTTATAGGGGGAAATTCTATGGCAAATCCGCGGGTAGCACCGATTCCAGGTCTGGGATACGATGACGAGGAACTTCAGCGAGGAAAGTCGTCCATGTTCTCCATGATACCGTTGCTGGCGCTCAGCCTGATTATTTACGCTGTTGCCAATGTCCTTGATGGGGAAACCTTGTGGACGACGCAGGAGCTGTTCACCTTGGCGATGCCGGCCGGCAATGACTGGCTGGTCACCTTTGGCGATGCCTTCATCATTTTCTCAATGCTGCTTTTGTTCATCGAGCTGCTTCGCGCGACGAGCACCGGGACGGACAGCATCGTCAACCACTTCCTCTCCGCGATCCTTATGGTCGCCAATGTGCTGCTGTTCGTCATGGTCTCGAGCTTCGGGAACTCGGTCTTCTTCATCTATATGGCGATGACCTTCCTCGACTTCATGGCTGGCTTCATCATCACGACGAAAGCCTCTCGCCGCGACTTCGGCGTCGCCGCCTAGCGCAATTCCTCTCAGCTGGCCTGTTCGGTTTCCGGACAGGCGGCTGAAAAACGTCAGTAATTCAGCGTTCCTTTACGCCCTGTCCCTATGGTGCTGGGGATAACTCGTGCCGTTTCCGGCGCGGGATGGGCCACAGGATAAGAACAGCGGATGACTGCGCAGACACATTTTGCCAGCGAGACAGTCGGTCTCGCCCTCGAAGCGACCGGCCAGACCATGTTTGAATATGATCCGTCGACAGGCGATCTTGCCTGGGCAGATCTCAGCGCGGCCCGTTCGGTTTTCGGTTTCGAAGAGAATGTTAGCGCTCCCGGCATGTCCGAGCTGCTCTCCATGCTTGGCGATGAACACCTCGTCCAGCGTGAGCGCGCCGTTGAAACGGCCCGCGCGGAGAAAAGCGCCTACACGATTGAATACGCGCTCGGTGATGAGGCCGAGGGTCCTTGGGTCGAGGAGCGCGGCACCTGGCTGCCGCATGGCGGCACCGACAAGCTGATTGCCATGGTCCGCCGGATCGATGAGCAAAAGCGCCGCGAGAAAAACCTCAGCTATCTTGCTTCATACGACGAGCTGACCGGCCAGTTGAACCGTATGCGGTTCATCGAAATTCTCGAAGAGACAATGCGCGGTGTCAAAACCGGCACGCGGCACGACGCCCTCTTCTTTGCGGGCATCGACGATGTCGGCACGATCAACAACGATTTCGGCATCGACGTTGCCGATCAGGTGATTGTCGAAGTCGCGCAGCGGATTGACCGTGCGCTTGGCAATGGCGGCATTTTTGGCCGTGTCGCCGGAACCAAATTCGGCATCCTCGTTCATGAGGGGTCGCCGGACACGGTTCTGAAAACCGCGCGCAACATCATGAATGCCATGAGGGAGAGCATCGTTCTCACACAAGCCGGCGGCATTGGCGTCTCGGTATGTATCGGAGCAACCTATCTGACCAAAGAGTCTGGCTCGGCAGCGCAGGCGCTCTCTTGCGCAGAAGCTGCTTTCGATCAGGCCCGCCGTCAGGGCGCATCGAGCTTCCAGCTTTTCCGTGAGGACACGGATCTTGCCAGCCAGCGCCGCAAGAATAACGAGATGTCTGACGTCATCCTGCGGGCCCTGAACGACCGCCGGATCTATCTGGCCTATCAGCCGATCGTTACAGACATCACCAGCGAAGTGACGAAATATGAGTGCCTCATCCGCATGCGTGATGAGAATGGATCGGAAGTTCCAGCCCCGTCATTCATTCCGGCGGCCGAGCGTCTTGGCCTTGTACATTTGCTGGATCGCCGCGTGCTTGAGCTGGCGACAAAGGATCTGGCGCAAAACCCGGATATTGCCCTCAATGTGAACCTGTCCTGGGAGACAGTGCGCGATCCGGTCTGGGCAGAGGGCTACCTCTCCCACCTGCGCGCAAATGCTCGGGTTTGTGATCGGCTCACCATCGAGCTGACCGAGACCCAGATGGTCGATGCCATCGAATCCTCAAGAGAATTCGTTGCCGCCATCAAATCCTTCGGCTGTAAATTCGCGATCGATGATTTCGGCGCGGGCTACACCTCGTTCCGTAACCTCAAGGCACTCGACATCGATGTCCTGAAGATTGACGGCTCGTTCGTGTCGGGTGTCTCGACGTCGCGCGAGAACCAGCTCTTCGTCCGTACCCTGCTCGACCTTGCCCGTAATTTCGGGATGAAGACCGTCGCTGAATGGGTCGATGACGAAAATGACGCCCAGCTCTTGAAAGCGCTCGGCGTCGATTATCTGCAGGGCTATTATATCGGCAAGCCCGCTCCTCTTCCCCGCGCGGAAGGCGAGGAAGAGCGTCTGGCGGTTTAGTCCGCCCGCTTCACATATTCGAGCGTCTCGGTATTGACGACGATCTTCACGTTGCCGCTGATATGCGGCGGCACCATCACACGCAGGCCATTCTCAAGCACAGCCGGCTTGTAGGAGCTTGAAGCCGTCTGACCTTTGACCGTCGGCTCGGTCTCGGCAATTTCCAGCACGACCTGTTCCGGCAGGCTGACCCCGATCGGGCGGCCCTCGAAACTCTCGACCGTGACATTCATGCCGTCCTGCAGGAAAGCGGCCTGGTCCCCGAGAAGATCCGCAGGGATGCTCACCTGGTCATAGGTCTCTGTGTCCATGAAGACGTGCTGTTCGCCCTCTGCATAAAGATAGCTGAAGTCTTTCTGCTCAAGGCGGACACGCTCAACTGTTTCAGATGAACGGAAGCGCTCATTCAGCTTGCGCCCGTCGATCAGGTTTTTCAGTTCGACCTGCGCATAGGCTGGCCCCTTGCCCGGCTTGACCGCGTCGACCTTGACGGCCTTCCACAAAGAGTCCTGGTGCTGAATAACATTACCCGGACGAATTTCATTACCGTTCAGTTTCATAGGGGAACTCGTGCGCCTTGCGTTGAGATAAATTGAATATTCGCGCGCCTCTACCGGCTGCCGGTGACGACGGCAAGAACCTGAAAAGGCTATATTTGCTCGAAGCAATCATGCTGCGCCGCAGCAACTATTTCTCTTGTGTCAGTTCAGTGACTATGAAATAGAGATGGGGAAGAGCCACTCGTCAGAAGCGGCCAGGGACGAAACGGCCCAATCCCAACAAGAGCGAACAACGCTCGGTCCGTTGAACCATAATACCCCATTACTCGGACACCGCGCTCGGTAGCGCGGTGTCTTTCTATATAGGGCTTGGTTTTACTGGGCGTCAGCCAGCCAGCTTTTCCATGGCTTCATCACTGATCTCGAAATTCGCATAGACATTCTGGACGTCGTCTAGATCATCAAGCGCATCGAACAGTTTCATCATGGTCTCGGCCTTGTCATCAGAAACCGGCACCATCATCTGCGGCCGCCAGGACGGCGCGGTATTCTCTGCCTCACCGAATTTCGCTTCGAGCGCAGCAGCAACATCGCCGAGATCTTCAAGCGCGGTGTAGATGGTGTGCCCGTCTTCTGAGCTTTCAACATCATCGGCGCCGGCTTCGATGCCAGCTTCCATGACGTCATCTTCCGAGCCGATCTCGGCCTTGTATTCGATCTTGCCGACCCGGTCGAAACCGAAAGAGACAGAGCCCGTTTCCCCCAGCGAGCCGCCATTCTTGGTGAAAGTCGAACGCACTTCAGAGGCCGTGCGGTTCCGGTTGTCGGTCAGCGCCTCGACAATGACGCCGACACCCTCAGGCCCCCGGCCCTCATAGCGGATCTCTTCATAGTTCTCGCCGCCCGCATCGGCGGCCTTGTTGATCGCGCGCTGGATCACGTCTTTCGGTACGGATTGCGACTTCGCGTTGTTCACGGCGAGGCGCAGGCGCGGGTTCATGTCAGGGTCCGGCGCGCCCATTTTGGCAGCCACCGTGATCTCTTTGGCGAGCTTGGAGAAGATCTTCGAACGCTTCGCGTCCTGCCGCCCCTTACGGTGTTGGATATTCGCCCATTTTGAATGGCCTGCCACGGCGTCCTCCGAAACTCATTGATAAGACTGTCAAGATCGCGGCGGTCTAGACGCCTCAATCCCGGTGGGCAAGCATCAGCATTTGAGCGCCCCGGCGAGGTAATCAATGAAGGTCCGAAGCCGTACCGGCATATGCGCCATGGGCGGATAAACAGCATGAAGCCGGCTCACCCCCCAGTCAGTCTCGGGCAGGATTTCAATGAGCTGGCCCGCCTCGATCGCGGGCGCGAGGATAAAGCGCGGCTCGCGGACAAAGCCGAGCCCCCGGACTGACATCTCGCGCAGCATCTCGCCATTATTGACCCGGAAGACCGGGCGCGTGGTCACCGTCTCACCATCCCCGAAGGTCCAGATATGGCTGTTGGGGACATTGGTATAAACGACCGACGGCGCGCCCGCGAAATCCGCTGGTTTCTCGAAAGGCCCATGCTGTTCAATCAATGAGGGCGGACCCGCCACCGCCATCGTCACCGGGCAGAGCCGTTTGGCGATCAGCGAGGAATCGCTCAGCTCTCCAATCCGGAGCGCAAGATCAAAACCTTCCCCGACCAGATCGACCCGGGAATCGGTGAGTTGCAGATCCAGCTCCACACCTGGGTTTTCATCGACAAAGCCTTTGAGGACATCCGGCAGCGCGGTCAGCGCGAATGAGAATGGCGCGGACAGCCGGATCCGGCCGGTCAGCGTCCCCGCCCCGATCTGCAAACCGCCTTCGAGATGCTCGACCGAATCCAGAATGTCATTCGTGCCGGCAAGGTAGGTTTCCCCCGCTGGCGTCAGGGTCAGGGTCCGCGTCGTCCGGTGAACGAGCTGAACGCCTAACCGCTCCTCCAGCGCCTTGAGGCGGCGGCTGACAGCGGAAGGGGCAACATCGAACTCCGCGGCGGTCGCGGTGATGGAGGCGGTGCGGGCGATCGTCTGAAAGACGCGCATATCATCGAAACGGTCCATGACGGCCTATGTAGGGAGGAATGCGGCCCCCGCCTATCTCCGAACTTGACCCTTCTGCCCTTTGCGGGGGAAGCGGCCCCCATCATGAGGATTACCGACACGCTGCTGATCGACGAAAATGAGCTGGAGGAGGCTTTCGCCCGCGCCTCCGGCCCCGGCGGGCAGAATGTCAACAAGGTCGAGACGGCGGTGCAGCTGCGGTTTCGGTTGAGCGCAAATACCTCAATCCCGGAGGACGCAAAGCTCCGTCTGCGCCGTATGGCGGGCTCCCGGCTGACAAAAGACGGCGACATCCTGATCGAGGCATCGACCCATCGCCGTCAGGGCGTCAATCGCGACGAGGCCCGGCGCAAGCTGGCCGCCCTCATCCGTGCCGCCCTCCCCCGCCCGAAAACGCGGATCGCCACCAAACCGACAAAGGCGTCGGTCCGCCGCCGGCTCGATGACAAGAAAAAACGGGGCTTACTGAAGAAAGGCCGCAGCGGGGATATAAAGGGGGAGTGAGGGGGGAGCATGAACTATCACGGCGGCTGACAGAAAATTCTCCCATCACTACTGATTAGCTAACATCTTCAATTTCCGTATTGGTACTGAAGAGGGAAGTGTGATGGAAGGCTTGTCGCAAGATTATAGATTGGCCGCGCATAGACGTATCGTGCAACACTTCCTAAGCTTCCCGGAATGCTCTCCTAAATCCGAGCTCTTGCGTGTGTTGCTTCCGAGACATTTTGAAGTGGGGAGATATAATGGAGTGCCAAATACAGTGGCACAGGGACTTAAAAAGGTCACGCCAAACTAACGAGATGGCTTCATGAGCACCATCAACCAGTCGAACATAACGCGCCTTACCAAAGAGATCGCAACCCTCCGACAAGCCGATGCGCGCGAAGCGGAAAAGGAAGCCAACTTGCTCGCCAAAGCAAACCGCGCCCAAGAAGCAGCCAGCCGAACAAAAAGTCCATCCACGGCACAGACCAAAATGAAAGAGCTTGAGCGCGCATCTAAGGATATGGCGTCCATTCAGAAAAAACGCAGCAGTATCGCCGGGCGGATAGCTCAGAAGACAAGCGACTTGACTCGTTACCAACAACATCAGGCGCGAGACGACGAGAAAGCGCGCAAAAAGATCGCAGACGAGCAAAAAAGGCTTATTCGCGAACGTGAGGCTCACGAGCGGCGGATCAAGAGCGAGGTACTAAGCCGCTCAGCACAAACCCAAAAGAGATATGATCATAACACTGATGAATATGACTTCTTCATATCACATGCAAGCGAAGACAAAGATGGGTTTGTCCGCGAACTTGCAGAAGCATTACGCGATAAAGGCGCACGTGTCTGGTATGATGAATTCTCCCTGAAAATCGGTGACAGTTTACGCCGCAACATTGATCAAGGATTGGCGAGTTCTCGCTTTGGCGTTGTCATTTTATCCGAGAGCTTCTTTCGTAAGGAGTGGCCAAACAAAGAGCTAGATGGGCTGACAGCCCTCGAAGTCACTGGCGAAACACGCGTTCTGCCAATATGGCATAAAGTATCGAAAGATGAGGTTGCACAGTATAGCCCCATGCTCGCGGATAAAGTGGCCCTCAATACTTCTTTAAAAGCGATCGATGAGATCGCTGACGAATTAATAGGGCTTCTCAAATAGTAATGAGCCGTGGTCTTAATAGACCTGCTGCGGCGCATAGGACACAATGAATGAAAGGCAAAACGCCTTCACCCCGCTCTCTTCACCCGCGTGACCATCTCATCGAGCATTGAGAGGAACCGGGAGCGATCCTTTTTCTGAAAAGGCGGCGGGCCGCCGATCTGATCACCTCCGCCGCGCATACTCGCCGTCGGTCAGTATCCGTATCGCAGGGACAAAAGTGCCTGCAATTCATCCCGGTTGAGCAGCGGGATAGTCTCGAGTGTGACCACGGCTTCGCTGTAATTGATGCCAAGGTTCGCCGACAGGCCGCGGGCGAGGAAATATTGCGCGCCAAGAGCGCCCGACGCCTCTTCTTCCCCCTCGATCTCGCCGTAATGCCCTTCGGCGGACAGGACGATATTTCCGAACTGATACTGCCAGCCCGCCGATGAGTACCACCGGTCCGCCTCAACCCCGAGGGCCTCAAGGCGTTCTGCACCAAGACCAATACTGATATTGCGACGACCATAGCTGTGCTCGAATGTACCGGTCACAGAGTCCGTCTCAAAGACAGTCACCCCGTCATCGGAGCGGAAATCACCATTGGTGTATCGCAGGCCATAGCGGTAGCCCGCAACGCCAACCGGCCGCGCCCAGACCCAGCCAAAATCAACATCACCATTCTCATCAATAATCGTACTCAGCCGCGAGGGGCCGAACTGTCCGACATATCCGCCGCCCCAGTCATCCAAGCCGCCGAGTGGACCATCAAAGGCGAGACGGGCATTCCCGGCCCCGCGAAGCCGCCGCGTCTCTTCCTGAACGATATCCGCGACTTCGCCGCCGACAATCGTTCCCCATGATCCGCTGATGAACCCGGCAATATTATCCGTATAGCTATCTTCATCGAAGATGGTTTCATATTGCCCAAAATAGGCAAGCCCGACATTCCACCGGATCGGCAATTGCGTCACCGCGCTCATCTCGAAATTCGCGGTCAGCCTGCCGTCGAGATCATCTTTCCTCGAATTATTGAGATCGGCATCAAGCGCGCCGTCGATCAACCCGTTCAGGCTGAAGGTGATATCGCCGAACTGAGCGGCAAGGGGCTCCTCAAAGGAGGAAAGCCGCTCCCCATTCAGGCGGAAATCCTGGGTCATGGCGGAGGCTGCGAGGGCGGCACTGGCGCAGGTTGCGGCAAGGCCGCCCGCAAGCAGTCTGATGAAATGACGCATCGCTCAGACTTTCCTCTGGAACATGGTTTCAAATGCCTGCTGCGCGATCTGGCGGCCCGCCTTCATCGCGGCGGTATGGTCCAGCCGCCAATGCACCCCGCCATAAAGCCGGCTCCACCCGTTCTCCTCGGCGGCCTGCGACAGGCTGGTCCATGTCCGGCGTGCACCGACAATCTGGGGCCAGCCGACCTGATCGGGGGATTCATGGGAAAAGGTGACATTGTCCGTGCCCAGGAGCAGCGCGGTCATTTCCGTCCCGGCCGCCCCGAAGGTCGAGTGCCCGGAAGTGTAGGACGGGAAATTTGGTGTCGGGATGAAACTTTCCCAGCCAGCATCCTCCACGATCCGTTTATCAGGATTACC
This sequence comes from Parvularcula marina, assembly GCF_003399445.1. Classification (NCBI taxonomy): domain Bacteria; kingdom Pseudomonadati; phylum Pseudomonadota; class Alphaproteobacteria; order Parvularculales; family Parvularculaceae; genus Parvularcula; species Parvularcula marina. Next base: position 1,162,646 of record NZ_QUQO01000001.1, read on the forward strand.
GAATGCGGCCGACCGGGTGCGGATCGCTGTCGAGGGCCGCAGAATGTCATGGTGATATTTGCTGTCCCAGGAATTGATGGCCGCATCGCATTGCGTCATGCCCAGAAGCGCGAACGCCCTTGCCGTATCGAGGAAATCAAACCCGCGCGACTGAAGCACCTGAACGGCGATGAAAAGGAAGTGGCCTGGCGGCGTAATACCCCACGGGCCATCTTCCCAGAAAAGCGCGATTTCAGATTGATCCTCCGTACGCATTGTACTCTTTGCCCCGCCAATCTGCCTGATGAGATCATAGTCCTCGGCAAATTCGGGGCTAGCCGGATCATAAAAGGGCTCGGGCCGGAACTGGCCGGTGTGGCGCAGTGTCCAGGGCTTGATATGACCGAAGCCCGGATAAAGGCCTCGGCCATAGCTTGAGATTCTCGGCCCCGTCTGAACGCCATAGGCGGCACTCGTCGGATCCCAGTTCACCTGATCGTCACGACGCGGATACCGGCCCAGATAATAGTCTACCTTATTGGGCTCCGCGCCATCGCGGGTTCGCATACGAACGATTTCAAGCCCAACGCGGCGCCCCCATTCGGCGCCGAGCGTCTTGGCTGCCCCATCGGGGATCCTGTTCAGGAATGTTTTGCGTTCAAAGATGAAGGGCTGCTGGAAATTCTCAGCCGCCGCGGCAGCAAAGGCGGCCCCGTAAGCCGCTTCCGGATCGGCGCCTTTGGGTCCCCTGCCGATGCCGAAAGGCTCCTCATACCGACCGATAATGGCATTGGCGGCCAGAAAGCCCGCAACCATCGGCGCGGCGTAATTATAGGCAGCGCGCGGCGGCGCAACGCGCTGGTCCCGCGTCTGCTGCAGGACGATATCAACCCAGTGATAGACCGTGTTGTGATTTTTCTGCTCCAGCACCGCGGTCAGATAGGACGGCGATGTCCCAAAATCTGACGCACACCCCGTCAGGAATGCCCCTGTCCCGAGCGCCGCGGCGCCCAGTTTCAGCATGTCCCTTCGGTTTATGTGAGCCCTATCCGAAACTGCTTCATCCGGCAGTGACTGCCGGGCTGGAAATTGCTGTCTGTCCACATCTTGCCCCTGTTTCCAATACGCCGGAAACGTTGGGGTCATTATGCCCTGATAAGATGAAGTTTATCTCAACCTTGCCGCAACACTCGCGTGACCGTCTCATCGAGCGTTGAGAGGAACCGCGAGCGGTCCTTTTTCTGAAATGGCGGCGGGCCGCCGATCTGATCGCCGCCGCCGCGCAAATCCGCCATCACTGCGCGTGTGGCAATCGCGCCGCCGATGGAATCCTCCGTGAACGGCTTTCCATTGGGCGCCAGTACCGCTGCGGCACCTGCTTTCAGGCACCGGTCCGCCAGCAGGATATCCGCCGTGATGACGATATCTTTGGGGGTGACTAACTCGACGATCCGGTCATCGGCGGCATCAAAACCGTCACTGACGACCTCGATGGTGATCAGCGCATGTTGCGGAAGACGCAGATAGGCATTTGCGACAAGCTTGACCGGCACCTGATAGCGGAAGGCGACCTTGTAGATTTCTTCCTTGACCGGGCAGGCATCGGCATCAACTAGGATCATTGATCCCCTGCCCGTGCTGGCGGCAAGGTTTCAGCCAGCCGCCCACCAACCCGCAATGCCCAGGCCCCGGTTGAAAGACCCGTCTTATCATCCGTGTCCACCACAATGCCGCAAATCGTCGCCGGACCCGCCGCTGGCTGCATCCGCGCGGAGCGCATCTTGGTCACGAGCTGTTCAATCGGCACGGTCTTGTCCATGCCAATCACGCTGTCGTAATCGCCGCACATCCCGGCATCGGTCTGATAGGCGGTGCCCGCCGGCAGGACCTGCACATCGGCGGTCGGCACATGGGTGTGCGAGCCGCAGACCAGTGACACCCGGCCATCAAGATAGTGGCCTACGGAGTATTTCTCGCTTGATGCCTCGGCATGGACATCCACCACAATGGCATCCGCCTCGCGGCCCAGCTTCACCCCTTCAAGCTCGCGCTCGATCGCGGGCACCATGTCATCGACGGGGTTCATGAAGCGCTGGCCATGCACCTGGATCACCAGCACCTGACGCCCATCGCGCGAGGTATATAGCCCCGCCCCGCGCCCGGGGTTCGAGGCCGGATAATTGGCGGGCCGAAGAAGCCGCGTCTCCTGATCGAAAAAGGGGATCTCATCGCGCTGGTCAAAGGCATGGTTGCCGGTCGTCAGGCAGTCCGCCCCCGCATCGAAGAGGTCTTCGGCGATGCCGCGCGTGATGCCGAACCCGCCGGCCGCGTTCTCCGCATTGATGATGATGAAATCGAGCCCGAGAGAGCGCCGCAACTCCGGCAGCTGGCCGATCACGGCCTCGCGACCTGTCCGGCCCATAATGTCCCCCAGAAATGCGATCCGCATGAAAGCTCCTTCACCACCCCCTTCTTAGATGCGCGTTACCACCAGATGAGGAAACTGACGACCCCCCGGGGGATCGCCTTTTGCGCGAAGGCGAGGTCCGCCTAGTAAACCCCTGGCACGACCCGCGGCGTTGACCGCTGATAGGCCCGGTATGCCTCACCCAGTTCCTTCACCAGCGTCCGCTCCTCAAAATAGATGCCGACCAGCACATAGACCGTCATCGCCAGATTGAAGATGAGACGGCTGACCGTCAGGACCGGCACTGACCACAGCGCGATCAGGACACCCGTCATCATCGGATGACGCACCAGCCTGTAGAGCAATGGTGTACGGAAGATCTCGCCCTTCGGCTGCACCTGCCGCACCATCTGATAAGCCTGCTGGAGCCCGAAAAGCTGGAAATGGTTGATCAGGAAGGAGGAGAAAAGAACGATTCCCCATCCGAAGAAATAACTCCCGGTCAGGATTTGCCCCCAGGGCGTGCCCGATAAATCCCACAAGACCCCGCCGACCGGACGCCAGAATAGGACCAGCACCGCCGTCATCAGAGCCACAAATAACAGATAGGTACTGCGCTCAATCGCGGGCGGTACGATCCTTGTCCAGACGGCTTTAAAGATCGAGCTGGCCATGAAACTGTGCTGGCTCCCCCAGATCAAGATCAGAGCCAGATTGAGAAATATTGCGGCTGGGGCAGCCCATTGCGGGGCCAGCCCGGAGGCGGTGTTGATCGTCACCGGGACATAAAGATCGGCGATAAAGAGGATCAGATAGATCAGTGTACCAACACCGATCGCATAGGATAACAGGCTATAGCCGAAGACGAATGTTTTGGACATGAGGTCTCTCTCCTGAAGGGGGGCGGCCATCCCCGTTCGCAAGCAATGCAGAAACGCACCGGCTGCGAAAAGAGGATGGCCGAGCTGCGTCAGGCAGCTTTGCCTGCGGCCAGAGCATGAACGGCCGTAGCATTCAGCAGATTGCCTCCGATGGCCCAGTCATTGCCCTTCACTTCGTTGATCCGGACCCAGGTGACCTGGCGCATATTCTCGCCCTCGACGGCGACCATCGCGTCGGTCACGCGCTGGATCATGTCTTCTTTTTGGGCCGGGGTGAAAACGTCTTCGATCACGTCAATCGTCACAAGAGGCATGGTATCTTCCTTTTTGCTGGCCTCGGCAGACAGCGCCGCGGCATCTGCAACACCACTAGCGTTCGGGAGGGGGCCAATCCTGAAGGAGGCATGGAGAGTTGGTGGAGATTGCCTGAATTGCGCTATACTTGGCGCGATGATCCATTCCTTTGGCATATTCGAGCTGGATATTGATGCAGTGGAGCTGCGCCGGGAGGGTGCGGCTGTGCCCATCGAGCCGCAGGTCTTTGCGCTGATCGTCCTTCTGGTCGAAAACCGCCACCGGATGGTTTCGAAGGATGAGATCATCGAGACCATCTGGAATGGCCGCATCGTCTCTGAATCCGCCATAACCAGCCGCATCAAATCCGCGCGCAAGGCGCTCGGCGATGATGGCAAGGCGCAAAAGCTGATCCGCACCGTGCACGGAATGGGCTTCCGCTTTGTGGGCGAACTTGATCCGCCTGCGGTGAAGGCCGAAATCACCGCCGAACCCGAGATAGAGCCCGCACCGGTCGAGACGCCCTCTGCCAAGCCGTCAATTGCTGTCCTGCCATTCCGTCAGATCGGCGTGATGGGCCCCTATGCCGGGATCTCGGACGCCATTCCCTATGAGCTGATTTCCTCCCTCTCCCGCCTTCGCTGGCTCAAGGTCATCGCGCGCGGCTCCTCCTTCCGCCTCCGCTCGGCCGATCCCGACCTTGCCGAAATCGGCGGTTACTCGGCGTCCGCTATTGCGTCTCTGGCGCGGTCGAAGTTCAGGGATCGAACATCTCCGTCACCGTCGATCTGGCGGAGACCGAAAGCGGCACTGCCCTCTGGGGTGAGCGGTATGACGCCCGGATCGAAGATGTTCACACCGTTAGAGAAGAAATCAGCTCACGTATCGTTGCGGCCCTCGAAATCCAGATTTCCGCAAATGAAGCACAGGCCGCGCGGCTCAAATCTCCTGACAGCCTTGATGCGTGGTCGGCCTATCATCTGGGGCTCCAAAATCTTTATCGGTTCACCGAAATCCACAACGCCAGAGCACTTGACCTGTTTGAGCGGGCGGTCATTCTCGAACCAGATTTCGCACGGGCCCATGCGGGACTCTCATCCGCGCATTTCCAGAATGCCTTCCTGCGCTATGTGCCCGACCGTCGGCAATCCGCGCTTCTTGCACGCAAACATGCCGAGCAGGGGCTCGAACATGACCCGCTCGATCCGTTTGCGAATTTCTCGATGGGCCGGGCCCACTGGGTCGAGGATAATGTCCTTGGCGGTATAGGCTGGCTCGAGCAATCGGTCTCGCTCAGCCCGCTTGACCCGTTCCGCTATGCCATGCTCGGGGTGAAAGCCTTCACACGGATTATCGAGGGGGATTACGCTCAAGGCGCAAATCTGGCCGATGCCGCCGCCAGCGCCCCGGGCGCCCATGCCCTGATCGCCGCCATCGCGGTTGTCGCCCATGAAATGAACGGTGACAGAGAAAGCGCCGCTCGTTGGCTTGCCAGCGCGCTCTCACGAAAACCGGATCTCAGCTGCGCCGAATTCTTCCAGGCCTTCCCGTTCGACAATGCCCGTCTCAGGACCGAGATCACCCGCGCTTTGGTCGCAACCGGGATCCCGGAGGAACCAGCCAGCTAGCTGGTCCTCATCAAATGTCGGATCGAAGTTGAGCGTCAGCCCGTCTGGCTGACAACGCGGAGGCCCGGCCCCCGTCCGCCGCGCATCGCGGCCAGCGCCGCGCGCAACGTCTCGACACTGCCCGGCCCGTCCGTGACGGCGAGCGCCCGCCCAAGCTCGGCGGCGTAATTCTCTCGCGTCACGACCGTCAGCTCGGGCTCGAAGAAGACAACCCGCATCCCTGCCATGATCTGATCATACCAGCGCTCCAGCGTTTCGCGGCGGCGCCATGCTGGCGCGATCAGCACATCGGCCGGCACATCCTGCGCCATGTCCTCGGTGATGACTTCCGGGAAGCCCTCACGCGGTACGGCACCGATATGGGCACTGATCACATCATAACCAAAATCAGCTGCGCTGAGCGTCGCAAAGACCGGCGCATCCGTGCCCAGAACATAGGCATGTTCATCGGCGCGGATCATGGCGTCACGCATCGACGCAATCTCGCGGTGGCGCGCAGCTAGCCGCATCGAATAGGCCCCCACGGCCTGACGGCCGGTCAGGGCCAGCGAGCATTCCTCATCCCAGAGCCGGGCCAGATGATCGAGCCAGGGCTCGTAATCATGACCACGGTAATCCTCATGCACCATAAAGAGGCGGATTGAGCCGGCGGCCCGCTCCGTCATTGTCCCCCGGATAATCCGGAACCCCGCCCCGCGTGCCAGCTTTTCAAGCTGCGCGAGGGAATAAATCGCATTGGCATCGGCATGGAAGGGGCTGGCCAGCGTCCGCGTCAAAGCGAGTGCCGCATAAGGCGTCTCGATGACGAAAACCCCGTCTTCGACCAGAAGCCCGCGCGCAGCTTCAAACACCGCCCTCGGATCATTCTGCGTTTCAAGATAGCCGATCGCCGTGATAACGTCATAGCCGTCCGGCGCCTCTTCGAGCAGCCGGGCCTGGCATTCTTCATCAAGCAGGTCAGCGGCAATGCCGGTGCCCCAATCGGTCGGCCCTGCCCATTCAAGCCGTTCATCGAGCCCCACCGGCGCAACCCAGCGCGGATAAGCCGACAGAAGATCCCCATCCCCACACCCCAGATCCAGCGCGTGCCCCTCACGCGTTGAGATCATTTCAAGGACGCTGCCCACAACATCACGCAGGCGATATTGCTCCGTCCACGAAAGGTTCAGCGAAGAGCTGCCCAGCTCCTCTGTTCCCACGGTTGCCCGCTGCAGCAGGCCGCAGCCATTCTCGCCTTTATTGTCACCGCAATAGACCCAGGCATTCTGGGTATCCAGCGTGAACGCCGGGCTAAGATGCTTACCACCACATAGACGGCATACGGACTGAAAACTGGATGTCATTAGGAACGAACCACCTCGCTGCACGAGAGAGGTTCTGCACCATTACAGTTAAATCACGATGAAGCCGACGTTCAGACATTGGCAGGGAGTCTTAAGAATATCCGACCAAATGCGCTGCCATCGTATACGAATCTTTGCGGGGCTCCGTCGCTTCAAACCGCAGCGTTACGGGTCCGTCTCTTGTTCCCGCCCGCGCTGGGCGCTATCGGATATCAAAACATCCGGCCTTTGGCCCACCTTGGGAGCTTAACCATGTCCGCCATCCGCAAAGCCGTCATTCCCGTCGCCGGTCACGGCACACGCGTCCTGCCCGCGACCAAGTCGATCCCCAAGGAATTGCTGACTGTCGTTGACCGCCCGCTTATCCACTATGTCGTTGATGAGGCTCGCGAAGCCGGGATCGAGCACATCGTTTTCGTGACCGGGCGCGGCAAGGGCGCGATCGAGGATTATTTCGACCATGCGGTCGAGCTCGAAGACGCGCTTCAGGCCAAGAACAAGACCGAGATCTATGAGGAGACGATGACCAGCCTGCTGCCCGCAGGTGCTGCCTCCTTCACCCGCCAGCAGGCGCCCAAGGGCCTCGGCCATGCGATCTGGTGCGCGCGCGACATCATCGGCAATGACCCTTTCGCGATCCTGCTGCCGGACGTCATCATCCAGGGCCAGCCGGGCTGCCTCAAGCAGATGGTTGAGTCGTACGAGCCCGGCTCGAACATCATCGCGGTCGAGGAAGTCCCGCAGAATGAAGTCAGCAGCTACGGCATCATCGCGCCGAAGGGCGAAGTTTCAGGCCGCACGATTGAGATGTCCGGCATGGTCGAGAAACCGGCCGTTGCGGACGCTCCCTCGAACCTCTCGATCACCGGGCGCTATATTCTGCAGGCGGATATTTTCCCGATCCTCGCCAATACCGGCAAGGGCGCTGGCGGCGAAATCCAGCTCACCGACGCCATGGCCGAGCTGATGGAGAAACAGCCTTTCTATGCCTATCGCTATGAGGGGGAGAGCCATGATTGCGGCTCGAAGCTCGGCTTCGTCAAAGCCAATGTCGCCTACGCGCTCGCACGCGAGGGCCTTGCAGGCGACCTGCGGGAGTGGATGAAGGGGCGGTAGCCCCTCTTATCCGATCAGAGCGGCGACCGCGAAATAGACGCACAGCCAGAACGCGCCGCAGGTCATCGCCACAAAGGCAATCATCCGGCGTTTGGACCAGGGCTCACCGTCGAGCTCGGCCTGCGCAAATTCCCGGCCCAGTGTCTGCTGCATCCGGCGCGCTGGCGAGACGAGCGGCACCCGATCATCGATCGAGAGCGGGACGCTTGCGGCTGAAATCGGATGAACACGCGCTTCGCGAGCAGACTGAGCCTCTGCTTCGGGAAGGTCCCCCACCGGGATAAATTCGTTTTGACGCACTGGGCTGGCCATGGCGCTACCTCCAAACGCTACCCCCAGACGCTAAATTCAGCGTGCTTAAAGGGACGTAAAGCTGAGTCGGTCTAGAAGCGGCTGATGCGAAATAGTCACACAAAAGATAACGCAAGGCTCCTGCGGAAGTTCACGACAGCCCTCTTCGGCCTAGGCGCTGCCTTGTCTTTTCTGGGCGCGTGGAAGGCAGGACCGGCGCTGGCCGGGCTGTCTGTGGATAAAAAACCCGATTCGGGACGCGGGCCCGCCTATTACGCTCATTATACGCTGGCCGCGCTAGAGGCCGGCGAATCAGAGAACGCGCTCCTGTCGGCGCGCGCTGAAACGACCATTGCGCCCGATTCGGCAGATGCATGGCAGCGGCGGGCGCAAGCTGCCGTCAGTTTCAATGACGGGCCGGACCGCGAAGCCCTCGCCTCGCTGATCGAAGCCTACCGGCTCGATCCTTTCCCCAGCCCGCGCGACATGGTGTGGCGGGTTGAGTTCGCCGCGCGCCATGAAGTGATGATGCCGAATGTATTGATGCAGGCGACCCTCGCTCAGATCGCTGTGCTGGAGCGGATGCCCTCCAGCTATGAGCGCCGACGCCAGTGGTGCCGAGATTTTCCCGACGGCACGATTGCCGAGGCCGTCTGCGCAACGACACCGGGCGTCTGGCGCAATGGGGTGCAGCAGGGTGTCAGCGACGAAAGCTGAGCGCGCCTTTGCGCCCTACCCCCACGGCCGGTGCGGCGGCATGTCCTCGATGGCTTTGATTGCAGCCTCTTCGCGTGCGGCCCAGGATGTCCCTGAGATCTTCTGGTAAGGCACACCGGCGCGGATCAGCACATCCTCCGCAATCTTCGCAAAACGCTGGCGCGTTTCATCCTCGCCATAGATGCGGGTGCCGTCATCGACCCATGGCACATCCGGGTCGAGGAGGAGATAAAGATCCGCAGGCGGAAATTGGGTCAACTCTGCCCGCCCTTCCCCTAGCATCATCTCATGCCAGGCGGCGGTCATCAGCGCATCGGTATCGATGATCAGCCTGCCGCTGCCCCACGGCGCGGCAGCCGCCGTCATCGCCGCCTGCGTGGCGCCGATATGCAGCAGCTCATCGCTCGTCAGCTCCGTACCGTTCAGCTCGCAATAGATCCTGCCATATTCCGGCACGACGCTGGTGCCGAAATGCCGGGACAGCTTTTCGCCCAGCATCGTCTTGCCGGTACTCTCCACCCCATGAAGACAGATCGTCTGGCAGGCCGACTTGCGCACTGGCCCCGGCAGCCATTGCCACTGCCCCAGCGGATCATTGCGAATAGCACTCGCCGACACACCGCCTAGCCCAGACTGATCCTCCCCCATGATCCGTCCACCGACGGGAATGAATTTGGCCCCCACCTCTTGCGCCAAGCGCTGGCCATAAAGCTCGCCCGCAAAAACATAATCGATCTGCTCAGGGTGCGCGGTCTTCACGATGCCCTTCCATATCTCCCAGAAATCGGGATCATCCTCCGGCAACTGAGGAACCACGGCGTCATGCCCGATGACCCGCGCCCTCGGGAACAGCTCCTTCATCCATGAAAGGCGCATCTCGCCGGGGATCGGATCATCCGGCAGCCAGCAGACAAGCACCGTCAGCTCATCGCATGACGCCGCCGCCGTCTCGCAAAGCTCCATATGCCCCGCATGGGGCGGCATGAACTTGCCAAGGACAAAGCCCCGGGTCACGCCGCGCCCGCCGCCCGGCGATGGGTCCGCATCCAGCCGATCAGCCCCGCCGTCGCGAGCACGAGAAACACCGCATAAAGACCAGCCGTCACGTAAAGCTCGCGCGAAATGAAGAGCCCCACGGCCAGCACATCGACCGCGATCCACAAGACCCAGTTCTCGATCCGGCGAAAGGCCATGAGGAACTGCGCCGCAATACTGAACCCGGCAATCGTCGAATCGGCGAAGGGCGCCGCCGCATCGGTATAGCGCGCCATGGCCCAGCCAAGCGACACACTGAATATGGCCGCACCCGCAATCCATGCCGCCCGCCCCGGCCATGACAGCCACGAGACCGCGACCCCGCCGCGCACCTCATCGGCCCGCGCCCAGTTCCACCAGCCATAAATCTGCACAATGAGGAAAAAGCCCTGCAGCAGCATGTCCGAATAAAGCCGCGCCTCGTAAAAGACGAAGGCGTAAAGACACACCATCGCGATGCCGAACGGATAGTTCCACACGCTGCGGCGAACGATGAGACTGACATTGATGACGCCGAGCAGGGCCGCGATGATCTCAACCGGATTCATGCGCGCGCCCCTGCCCCGAAATCCGGCTTACCGGTACGGCGCGTCGAGCTCGATATTCTTGGCGAGCAGGCGCTCCCAGCGATCCCCATTCGCGAGCAGCCGGTCCTTGTCATAGAACAGCTCTTCGCGGGTCTCGGTCGCGAACTGGAAGTTCGGCCCTTCGACGATCGCATCGACCGGGCAGCTTTCTTGGCAAAAGCCGCAATAGATGCATTTGGTCATGTCGATGTCATAGCGGGTCGTACGGCGCGAACCGTCGGCGCGTTCCTCCGCCTCGATCGTGATCGCCTGCGCCGGGCAGACCGCTTCACAGAGCTTGCAGGCAATGCAGCGCTCTTCCCCATTGGGATAGCGGCGCAGTGCATGCTCCCCGCGGAAGCGCGGCGAGATCGGCCCGCGCTCGAACGGGTAGTTGATCGTCTTTTTCGGCCGGAAGTAATATTTCATCCCGAGGAAGAACGCCCCGAGAAAATCCGTCAGCATCGCGCCTTTCAGCGCCTGGGCAATACGGGCCATGACTTACCCCCTCCAGCTCTGGAACCAGTCAGCCAGCCCCGGCAGATAAAGCATCAGGCCGGCCATAATGACCAGATACACAATCGATGTCGGCAGGAAGATCTTCCAGCCAATGCGCATCAGCTGGTCGTAGCGATAGCGCGGCACGATGGCCTTCACCATCGCAAACAGGAAGAAGAAGAATACGACCTTGAGGCCGAACCACAGCGGGCCGAGGAAGGCCGGCAGGCCGGGGATCGGCGAATGCCAGCCGCCAAAGAACAGGATCGTCAGCATTGAGCACATCAGGACGATGTTGAGATACTCACCGATCATGAAGAGGAGATACGGCGTTGAGGAATATTCGACCTGATAGCCCGCCACGAGCTCTGATTCGGCTTCCGGCAGGTCAAAGGGCGGCCTGTTGGTCTCCGCCAGCGCCGAGATGAAGAACATCACAAAGAGCGGGAAGAGCGGAATGAAATGCCAGTTCAGAAGGCCGAGCCCACGGTCCTGTGAATTGACGATATCGGTCAGGTTCATCGAACCGACAAGCAGCAGCACCGAGATGATGATGAAGCCGAGCGAGACTTCATAAGACACCATCTGCGCGGCGGACCGCAGGGAACCGAGGAACGGATATTTCGAGTTCGACGCCCAGCCGCCCATGATGATGCCGTACACACCCAGCGAAGAGACTGCGAAAAGATAGAGAATGCCGACATTGATATCGGCGACGACAAGCCCCTGCCCCACCGGCACGACGGCCCAGCCAATAAAGGCGAGCACGAAGGTGATGAAGGGCGCGACCAGGAACACCGTCTTGTCGGCGCCCGCGGGCACGACGATTTCCTTGAGCACGAATTTGAAGAAGTCCGCGAAAGACTGAAGCAGGCCGAAGGCGCCCACGACATTGGGGCCTTTACGCATCTGCACAGCCGCCCAGACCTTGCGGTCAAACAGCAGCAGGAAAGCGAGGCTCACCAGCAGGACGACCATCAGGCCGAGGGTCTGCAGGGCGGTCAGAATGGTCGCCCAGATGGGGTGGGACCAGTCGCGGTGCACAAGATCGATCATAGTGCGCGCGTCTAGCGAGGTTGGAGCCGGAGGGGAAGTGGGCAGGTGACGCAGGGGACGGTGAGTTTTGAAGGGTTCGTCGCTGGACGCACTCCTTCCTCCCGCTCATCCCGCGGCATGACCGCGGGATCTCTGATGCTCCCTCTTCAACCGAGACCAGATGCCGCCTTTGCAGGCATGAGCGGAAGGAAAGCGACAAACCATCAAACCGTCACCTCATCCCCTTCCCGCTTCGCCTTTTGGCCTGCGGGGAAGGTCCAGCCGAGCCAGCCCGCCAGCCCGCCGATCAGAAGGCCTGCTGTCACGATCACGCTGTCCGATAGGGCCGCAAAGTCCTGCGACAGGCCCTCAACCCAGAACGCCGCATCGCCGAGAACCTTGTAGCCAAGGAACATGGCGAGCGTCGCGCCCAGCCCCACGCCAAAGGGAATGACCGGCTTGCCGGCCCCGCCGTCCCGAACCATCAGGATAATGATGAAAAGACAGGCGAGACCAAAGCTGAGATCAACCGACCAGCCGAATTTGTAGAGCTCCTCCGGCGAGCGGATCCAGAAACCGGGGACGAAATTCGCAAACAGGCGCGCAATAGACGGGCCGACCAACAAGAAGACCGTCGAGAGCATGTAACGGGCATGTCGGTCAGGGAACCGCCGGTTCCTTAGACCCAGAAAATAGAGAAACGGAAAACCGATCGAGGCGGCAAGGTCCGCGACCGCGAGCGGGATGCCGAACATCGGCGTGAAGGGCGACGGGCTGAGCAGCGTGATCTTCGTGACCAGCAGCCCGGCGGCAACAAACAACGGCACCAGCAGGAGGCTCGCCCGCCCCGACCAGGCATGAACGCGCCACGACCGATGATGGATCGACCAGCTCTGGGTCACCAGCAGCACGATCCACAACGTTGCGGTGATCCCGTGAAAATGATGCGCGGCGGGCGCTTCGCGCAGCGCCGAGAAATAGCTGGGGTGAAAGGCGATGATCGTCACCACGAAGAACGCGGCGACATAGAAATGGGCGCGAGGAAATGGCAGCGTCACGGGAGGGCCTCCGGTTTAAACGACCGCCCCTTCATTCCCTGCCGCGCGAGGAGTGCGAAGGCGGCAAGCAAGGCTATGCCTTGGAAAACCGCTCATGGCCGCAATTGGCCGCTGGGGCCGGCTTTGCTATATCGGGGGCCGGTGATGAAGGACGAGATTTTGACCGAGACGACCCCGCCCTCCGCCGCCGGCCGCCTCGTCGGCTGGAAACGAATCGCCGCGCATCTTGGCTGCGGCGAGCGCACGGCCCGGCGCTGGGGCGCCGAAGAAGACCTGCCGGTCCATCGTCAGGCCCATGAAAGCCGCAGCACCGTTTTTGCCTATCCGGCGGAACTCGACCACTGGCTGGCGTCGCGGACAGCGGCGCCCGGAGTGGAGGAAGCCGCGCCGTCTTCTCAACAAGGGCTGCGTTTCGGCTGGCTACGGTCGCGTCTGGTCCTCGCCCTCCTCGCAGGCCTCGCCGCTGTCATCTTCGCTGTAGTGACGCTCAGCAGGGAGCCCGCCCCTTCGGCCGACGGTTTCACCAGGGACCCAGAGGCCGCCGACCTTTATGAGCGCGGCCGTGCCCTCTGGCAGCAGCGCGGAGAAGAGCCTAACCGCAGGGCGATCAGCCTCTTGTCAAAGGCTGTCGAGCAGGATCCCGAATTCGCCGAAGGCTGGGCCGCGCTTGCCTCGGCCTGGGCGACCCTTCCGACCTATTCGGACGACATTTCCAACCGGCGCGCGGAAGATGAAGCAACCCTGGCAGCCAATCGCGCCCTTTCCCTGAACCCGAGACTTGCCGAGCCGCGTAGCCTGATGGTGACATTTGCCCAGCGGCATGGCGACTGGGCCGAATCTGAACGGATCTATGAAGAAGCGCTGGCGGCGGACCCGGACAATCCGACCGTGCTCCTCTGGTATGCGGGGCATTACCGCGAGCTTGGCATGTTCGAGCAGGTCGATCTCCTCCTCGCAAAGGCACGCGCTCTTGATCCGAACGCCCCGCCGATCCGGCTCGAAACCGCGATGAACACGCTGCACAATGGTGGGCTCGATGAAGGCGAAGCGATGCTTGATGAGATCTGGTTCGATCTCGGCCTTCACTCCCCCATCGTCTGGACGGGCAAATGGCTCGCCTTTCTCAAACGCGATGACCGAGACGCCCTTGCAGCGTGGACGGATGAAATGCCGTTCAATGCACCCAAGCCCCTCTTCCGCCGCTTTGCACAAATGAGTGAAGAGGCAAGCAGTGCGGATCGAGAGGCCCTTGCCGCCGACATCGTGACGGCTTCAGCGGACAATCTTCCGCCCTGGCTTGCCTATATCATGCTCGAGCATCTGGGCGAGACGAACCGCGCGCTCGATATTGCCGAGCGAAAGGCCGAGACCGGGCAGTTCTATAATTCAGTCGTCCTCTTTGATCCCTTCATGACCGAAACGCGGCAGACGGAACGCTTTGCGAGGATCACCGAACGTCTCGGTTTTCTTCCCTACTGGCGAGAGAATGGTGCGCCCACGCTCTGCGCCGCCGAGAAGAACGCACCGTTCTGCCGCGCCATTGCGGGCAAGGACGAATAGGATAAGCGCCTCGCATTGGCATCCCTGCGCTCCGCGCCTAAACTCTCCCCATGACCAAGCACCGCATTTTCACGACCAGCTTCGCCAGCGTCTATCCGCATTACATCACCAAGGCGGAGAAAAAGGGACGCACCAAGGCGGAAGTCCACGAGATCATCCGTTGGCTGACGGGCTATGACGAAAAGGGGCTTGCCAAAGTGCTCAAAGACGGCACCGACTTTGAGCACTTCTTTGCCGAAGCGCCCGCCCTCAACCCCTCGCGTAAGCTGATCAAAGGCGTCGTCTGCGGCATCAGGGTCGAGGAGATCGAGGATCCGCTGATGCAGGAGCTCCGCTATCTCGACAAGCTGATCGATGAGCTGGCCCGCGGCAAGAAGATGGAGAAAATCCTGCGCACGGAGTAATCCTTCGCTCAGCCGACGCATAACCGCTATGCGAGGAGCGCCCACTCCCCAAGGTGACAAACCCGCCGCTCGCGCCTACATGTCCCTTGCCCGAATGGGCGGTTTCAGAGGGGCACCGGCAAGGCCGGGACCAGCGTGAACCGATGATCAGGGTTGAAGATGTCGGCTTTGCCTATGGCAGCCAGCCGCCCGCAATTGACGGCCTCTCTTTCGAGATCGCGAAAGGCGAGATTTTCGGCTTTCTGGGGCCCAGCGGCGCCGGCAAGACAACGACGCAGAAGATCCTCCTCAAACTCCTCAAGGGCTACTCGGGCACCATCGAGGTGATGGGCCGCCCGCTCTCCTCATGGGGCCGCGCCTATTTCCAGAAGATCGGCGTCTGTTTCGAATTCCCCAGCAATTACGCCAAGCTGACCGCGCTTGAAAACCTGCGCTTCTTCGCCGGATTCTTCTCCGGCCCCACCGCCGACCCAATGCAGTTGCTGGAGGAAGTCGGCCTTGGCCATGCGGCAAACCAACGTGTCGAGCAGTTCTCCAAAGGCATGCAGATCCGGCTGAATGTCGCGCGCTCCCTCCTCAACAACCCCGAGCTTTTGTTCCTTGACGAGCCGACCGCAGGGCTTGATCCCGCCAATGCAAGAGCGATCCGTGATCTGATCGCCCGTCGTCGGGATGAAGGCGCAACCGTCTTCCTGACGACCCATGACATGGCCGTTGCCGAGGCGCTATGCGACCGCGTCGGCCTTCTTGTTCATGGAAAGCTGGCCGCACTTGATGCGCCAAGGACTTTGCGGCTTGCCCATGGCGAACGGAAGGTCGAGGTCAGCTATGTGCTGGAGGGGCAGCCGGGGACGGAGATTTTCGATCTCGACGGTCTCGATACGAATGAGCGCTTCACGCATCTTCTGCACAATGCCCATATCGAGACCCTGCACACGCTGGAGCCGACGCTGGATGATGTCTTCATCAAGCTTGCGGGGCGGACGTCATGAAAGTCTTTGCGCAGGCTGTCCGGCATGATCTGCGGATCCTTTACCGCACGGGATATATCGTCACCACGGTGATCATTCTTGGCCTGCTCGCGCTCGCCGCCTCACGGCTTCATTTCACGGCCATGAGTTCAGTTGCGATGCCGCTGGCGGCGATCGTCCTCATTCTGGGGATCATGACGCCATTCCTATCGGTCAGCATCATGTTCCTCAGCGAGCGGAATGAAGGCATATTGACCAGCCTCGGGGTCATGCCCGTCCGGCCATTGACCCTGCTTCTCGCTCGCACATTGGTTCTGTCGGTTCTCGCAGGCACGGAGATGTTCGTTCTCTTCTCGATCGCTTTTGGCAGCTCGATTGATATGGGTCTCCTCATCATCGGGCTTTTGTCACTCGCGATCCCGTCGGTCCTTTTCGGGGTGACAGGCGTGTCGCCATTCACGGCGCTGCATGAATTCATCCTGCCCATGACCTTATGGGTCCTGTTCCTCAGCCTGCCCGCCTTCCTCACCTTGCGCGGGGTCGATCCCCAATGGCTGCTCTGGCATCCCATGGCCCCGGCCCACCGGCTGATCAGCGCGGCCTTCGGCTCGACGGAGCCCGGCACTCTTCTTTTCGGGCTTGCGGGTTCGGCCATCTGGACGCTGATCGCCGGCTCACTCGCATTGCGCAGCCTTGCGCGCATGCGGCTGACAGCGGTGGAGTGAGCCATGGCCGGACCGCCGCTCCAGTTTTTCCGCTCCCTGATCGCCTCGGATTTGCGCAGCATTTCGCGCAATAGCCTCCTGCTCCTACTCACCTTCACACCGCTCCTGATGGCGGTCGTTTTCCGCCTGACAGTACCGAATGTGGCCATGCTCGAAGACCTTGTCGCCAAACAGGGCTATACGGATATTGAAGGCCTCCGCGGTTTTCTTGAGACGGCCCTCGGTCAGATCCACCCGGTCCTGATGTCAATCTATATCGGGCTCAGCTCCTCCCTCGTTGGCAGCGTCTACGGACTTCTTCTTGTGGAGGAGCGTGAGGACCATGTCCTGCCCAGCATCCGGGTCATGCCGGTTGCCTTCAGCACCTATATGATCGCGCGGCTGATCCTGCCGATCCTGTTCTCGATTGCCGTCACCACTCTTGCTTATCCGATTGCCGGCATGGCGCCGCTGCCGCTCGGCACGATCTTCGTGATTGCCGCTGCCGGCGCCAGCATGGTGCCGATGGCCACCCTCGCCGTTGTGGCCATCGCGCCCGGCCGGGTGACCGCGCTGGCTATGGTCCGTGTTCTGAGCCTTGTTGCGATCCTGCCGATCCTGACCCGGTTCATCGGCCCACCCGCCGAATGGATCTTCATGCCGATAGGCAGCTATTGGCAGATGCAGGCATTGTGGACCGCCATCGAAGGCGGCGAAATCGGCGCCCAGCTCGGCATTTGCGTGGCGGTCAATTTCCTCTTCGCTCTTGTCTTCTACGCAATATTCGCGAACAAATCCGAGTAGAAGCCCTGCAATTTGGTCTGGTTTGTTGCGCTCTGTGCAATAGTATCATGCCGGCGAAGTGGGCGACGAGTGTTCGAAAGATTCCTAGATGAAGGTCAGAATTCAAACGGGAACGACCATGAACATCATCGCCTTTGCCGCCAGCAACAGCTCGGCCTCGATCAACAAACAGCTGGCCAGCCATGCCCTCAGCCTGCTGACCGAAGAGATCTCACCCGATGCGGGTGGAGATCTGCTCGACCTCAATGACTTTGAAATGCCGATCTATAGTGAGGATCGGGAAAAGGCAGACGGTATTCCGGAGCAGGCGGTCAGTTTCCGCCGGAAGGTCGCAGAAGCGGATGCCGTTATCATCGCCTTTGCGGAGCACAATGGCAGCTATTCGGCGGCCTATAAGAATATCTTTGACTGGGCATCCCGGCTCGAAGGGAAAGTTTATCAGGACAAGCCTGTCCTTCTTCTCTCGACTTCACCAGGCGGCAGAGGCGCAAAATCGGTGCTGGAGCAGGCCACCGCCGCCATGCCGCATTTCGGCGCAACGGTCGTGGGGGCCTTGTCCGTGCCCAGTTTCCACGACCATTTTGACAAATCAGAAGATCGGCTTACGGATGAAGCCCTCTCAACAGAGCTTCGCGCCCTGCTCAGCCAGCTTGCTGAGCAAGGTTAAAACCGGCCCAGCCTATTGCGCGCCGTCGGCGACATCTTCCGTCGGCGCCGCTTCCTCAGCAGGCGGCTCACGGAACGGCCCCGGCATATTCGCCGCCATCCACGTAAAGGCGGCATAGGCCGCGACATTCTGGGCAAGTTCATCAGGGTCGATCTTGTCCAGCGTGTCATCGGGCGTGTGGTGAAGATCGAAATAGTCCCAGCCATTCTGGCGAAGTGACGTGACCGGGACGCCAGCGATCCGCAGCGGGATCACGTCCGGACCACCGCCCGCCATATTGTCACCGCGCGCAATGCCAAGCGGCTCGAGTACGCGCGCCATGGCCGCCGCCTTGTCGAGCTGGCTTTCACCATAGCGTGTCTGGAACTGATAAATCTTGCCGGCGCCGAAATCGCTTTCCGCGCCCATTACATGCTTGTCGAGTTCCGCCGCATGCGCCCGCGCATATTCAAACGCACCCAGCAGGCCGACTTCTTCTGAACCGAACAGCACGATACGGATCGTCCGCTCCGGTTTTTTACGCTTGTCGAGCATCAGCTTGCCCGCCCCGACAACGATGCCGACACCTGCACCATCATCAACGGCGCCCGTGCCAAGATCCCAGCTATCGAGATGCGCGCCAATCAGGACAATTTCGTCCGTCCGCCCCGGTATTTCCGCGATCACATTGCCTGAGGGTGCTTTCTCGCGAGTCTGAACCGATAGCTCGAATAAAACCGTCACCGGTCCGTCACTCATCTCCAGGGCGCGTGCCAGCTGGTCAGAATCAGGCGCAGACAGCGCCGCCGTCGGCACTTTCGTGACATCCTTTTCATAAGACATCAGGCCTGTATGCGGGAAGCGGTGGTGATCCGTCCCCACACTGCGGATCAGGGCCGCCTTCGCGCCGCGCTTGCCGGCTTCATTGGCAGCTCCGGAGCGTTTAGCAACGGCGACACCGTAGCCCGAGCCATCTTGCGTGCGCACCATGGGCTCATCGACAAAGACGATCTTGCCCGCCAACGTGTCCCCTTCAGGATAATTTTTCAGCTCGGTCATCGTCTCAAAACGGACGACCTCACCTGTCACACCGCCTTCAGGCGTGGCGACTGACCCACCGAGACCCGTAATCTCCAACTCTTGCGGAAAAGGAGAAACGATTGCAGCGGCTTCCTTCTCGCGCGCCCAATATGGGATCTCGAAAGTCTCGATACGAACATTCTTGAAACCGAGGGATTTGAGGTGATCAACAGCCCAGTCACGTGCCCGCGCTTCCGCCTCGGACCCTGCGAGCCGCGCCCCGACCTTGGTCGTCAGTTCTTCGACCGTTCTATATCCTTGATCGTCCGCGAGCGCTTTCTCGATCAGCTTCTTCGCATCCGCCTCAACTTTCGGCGGCAGCGGGCTTTCGGCTTGCGCAAAAGCAGACGCCGTCAGGGCGGTCGTGGCGGCCATCAGGGCCAGAAAGGTTTTCGGCATTGGGCTCTCCCTCATTTGGGCGCGGAAGGTAGCCGGTGTCGTCCGGCACCTCTTGCGTCACTTGCCCGCATGTCTAGGCCCCGCCTCCGCCCCGGGCAAGACCGAGGCCGCAAGGCAAAGAGCGCCAGTGATCCCCGCATCATCCCCCAAAGACGGCGCCGCGATATAATCACGGACCGACGGAATGGAGACATAGCCAGCCAGAAGGCTTTCCATCTGCTCACGGATGACATCAATCAGGCCCGGCGTCTTCATCACCCCGCCGCCGAAAAGGATCCGGTCGGGCCGGTGTGTCAGTGTGAGAGTCAGAGCGAGCTGCGCCAGATATCCGCCGATCAGCTCAATCGCCGGGCCAGGGTCGGCCATTTCATTTAGCCCCATCCCCCATCGCGCCTTGATCGCAGGCCCCGACGCCAGCCCCTCAAGACAATCCCCATGGAACGGGCACGCGCCTTCGAACGGATCGCGCTCACCGTCCCTGACCGGACGAATATGGCCCATTTCATAATGCCCTGCACCATTCAAAGATTGTCCATCCCGCAGCACACCTGTACCGATACCTGTGCCGACCGTCACATAAGCGAGCGTGCGGCACCCCTGCCCCGCCCCGTGACGCCATTCGGCAAGCCCCGCACCATTCACATCCGTATCAAGATCAATGGGGCAATCAAGCCCCTCAAATGCATCGAGATAACTCACCCCCGTCCAGCCGGGCTTGGGTGTTTTCAACATCTCTCCAAATTGCGGTGAAGACGGATCGATATCTACAGGTCCGAAACTTGCAATCCCAAGCGCATCAAGCACTCCGTGCCCCCGGAAAAATTCCCGTACCGCCTTCAGCGTCTCATCCGGACTCGTCGTTGGAATGACGCATTTTTCCAGCGGGCCGTCCGTCCGGTCCGCAACGGCACAGATAAATTTCGTGCCCCCTGCTTCGATGCCTCCCAGCATGACTGTATTTCCTCCCCGCCCCGCCCCTGACAGGCGCGCGGTCTTCGAATATGCTGCCCTATGTGAACGCTAACAAAGGGCCGTCCATGACACAGTACACGCCTTCGCGCCGCCATCTACTAGGGGCCGCCGCCAGCGGGATCGCCGCCGCGCCGTTCCTCTACGGCCCTGCCACTGCCCGAAATATCGCAGCCAGCGCCCCGCCTAAAGCCGAGGGCCAGCCCATGCCGCGCGGGGTCCGGCTGCCCGCCTCCCCGCCGCCTGCCCCCAAAGGACAGAGCATCGGCCTCGCCATTGTCGGGCTCGGCGGTTACGCGCTGAACCAGATAATGCCGCGCATTGCGGAGGCCGATCATTGCCACCTCGCGGCCGTCGTCTCGGGCAATGCGGAGAAAGCCGCCACGGTCGCCGCGGCCTATGGCCTGCCCGAAGACGCGATCTATTCCTATGACAGTTATGAAGAGATCGCGGGCGATGACCGGATCGACGCTGTCTATGTCATCCTGCCGACCGGTCTTCACACAGAGTTTGTGCTCAAAGCCTTCACCGCGGGCAAGCATGTCATCTGCGAAAAGCCAATGGCACTCACATCTGCGGAATGCGAGGACATGATTGCGGCGGGCAAGGCAGCAGACCGCAAACTGATGATCGGCTATCGCTGTCATTTTGAGCCCTATAACCTCAAAGCCATGGAGCTGATGCGCGAAGAGGCCCTCGGCCCCTTGCGTGTGATCCGTACCGCGCATCATTACCGCTCCGGCCCTTCGACCCCGGCAACGAACTGGCGGCACAATCGCGCGCTGGCTGGCGGCGGGCCGCTTGAAGATTACGGCCTCTACGGCATCCAGGCCGGGCTTTATCTCTCCGGCGAGATGCCCGTGCGGATCAGCGCCAGCACGCAGCAGCCAGCAAATGACCCGCGTTTTGCCGAGATATTCGCTCATACGGCGAGCCAGATGATCTTTCCCTCCGGTGCCACCTCCCAACATTCAACTTCCTATGATGGGGCGGGCGCAAATATGGTGACCGTCCGTGGACAGACGGGCTTTCTAACTATGGAGCCGGCAACAGGGTATGGCGGGCACGAAATGATGCTGCGCAAGGGCCGCTCGACCGAGACCCTGACGCCGGGTAATCCTTCGATCCAGTTCGCCGCCATGCTCGATCATTTCGGCCTGTCGGTGATGGAGGGGACTGAAATCCTCACACCCGGCGAGATGGGCCTGCGTGATACGCGGCTGATCGAGGCGATCTATCGTTCCGCCGAGACTGGCCGGACGATGGCGCTCAATCCCGATGCGACCATGACGGAAGGCTGACGCGCGGAGGCGCCGAACGCCGTCCTAAGTCACTGGCCCGCAGGCCGCTTTCTCCCTTGCCTGTGCAAGGAGCCTGCGTCTTCCCCTCTATTACATAACATGTTATATAACATGTGTGATTGAGGGAGCATCCATGTCGGACGACATCATTCGGGATCTCGGGCTCTTATGCCTTGGCACACGGCTCAAGCGCTTGGGCGAGCGGCTGCAGGGTGAGACTTTGGGCATGATCGATGAGGCGGACCTGACGATCCAGCCCAATCAGTGCCCGGTCATTGTCGCGCTCCACCGGCTCGGCCCTCTCTCGATCGGCGAGCTGGTCGGCACGCTCGGCATCAGCCAGCCGGCCGTCACCCGCACGGTCGGCCTTCTCACCGAACAGGAGCTGGTCGAGATCAGGCGAAGCACGGAGGACCAGCGGCGGCGCGAGGTTCACCTGACCGCCGAAGGCGCCAATTTCGCCCGGCGGGCGGACACGCATCTCTGGCCCGTCATCGAAGCGGCGGTGACCGAGCTGTGTACGGATCTAAAAGGCCCCCTCCTCCGCCAGCTTGCAGAGATCGAAGACCGCCTCGACGCCCTGCCACTGCGCGATCACCTGACCGCGAAGAAGGAGGCGAAAGCAAGATGACCGACACACTCCTTGATCGGCCAATCTGGTCCGCGCTCGCCACCCGCCAGGCCCATCTCGCTCTCGCCCATGGGAAGGCCCGCCGCTATCTGCCCCAGATTAGCCCGCTTGCTGCAATTGAAGATCCGGACGACGCTGATGCGCTGGGACGTCTCTGTCTGCCCGACGCTTCCATTATCATCCTTGATCGGAAGGGTATCACTGTGCCGCGCCATATGCAGGTGCTGCGCCGCGCAACCGGCCTGCAGATGGTCGCGCACGACCCTGTGCCGGCACCGGAACCAAGAGACGACATCCTTCCCCTCGGGGCCACGGACGCCGCAGAGATGGTTGCGCTCGCTAAACTGACCGAACCCGGCCCGTTTGAAATGCGCACCCATGAATTTGGCGGTTTCATCGGTATCCGCATCGATGGCCGTCTCGCTGCCATGGCGGGTGAGCGGATGAAACTGCCCGGTTTTACGGAGGTCAGCGGCGTCTGCACCCATCCTGATTTCAGGGGCCGCGGCTATGCCGCTCATCTTTCCACCATCGTCGCCGCGCGGATCGCGGCACGCGGTGAGACAGCCTTCCTTCATGCTTATGCGGATAATCAGGCCGCTACGTCCCTCTATGAAAAACTGGGGTTTTCACCGCGCTGCGAGATGAAAGTTGCCATGCTGGGCCCCGCCGAATGGCGGCATGACGGGGCGCGCGAACAGGGTTAGGCAGGGACGAATCATTTTCGTAACCCTGACCGCTCCTATGATACAGCCTGCCCCTGACCTTCCGACCCTGCCCGAAAAGGCTGTCCTCTACGCCTATGACATCTTTCCCGACGGCACCTCTTCGCCGGTCGAGCGCGAAGGACTTATAGCCACTGCGGCGGATGGCGCGGCCTATCGCTGGATCCACCTCAACCTTGCCTGTCCGGAAATCGTGCCATGGATAGAGCATGAGGCGGATGACGTTGTTGCGACTTCTCTGACGCTGGAGGACACGCGCCCGCGATGTGCGCAGCACAAGGACGGGTTTCTCGTGAACCTCCGCGGAGTGAACCTCAACCCGGAGAGCAAGCATGAGGACATGGTCTCGATCCGCCTGTGGGTCACGGAGCGCCTGATCGTTTCTGTCCGTATCCGGAAGCTGATGGCTATCGTTGCCATTCATGAGCAGGTTGACCGGAACGCCTCCCCCCATTCAACCGCCAACTTTCTCTCGCGGCTGGCTGCGGGGCTGACCTCCAAGATGGATCCGGTCATCACCGACCTCTCCGACACTGTCGATGAATTTGAGACCCATACGCTGGATGAAGAAAACATCTCACGCAGTGATCTTGCCACCATTCGCCGCAAGGCGATCATCCTCAGGCGGTATATTGCGCCCCAGCGTGATGCGCTGAACACGCTTGCCTTTTCTGCAAGCGACATGATCGATGACCGGACACAAGCCAGCCTGCGCGAGGCCACCGACCGAGTTATGCGCATGGTCGAGGAACTTGATGCTGTGCGCGAACGCTGTACCATTCTGAAAGATCAGCTGACGGACCAGCGTGCTGAGGAAATGAACGCAAGGCTGATGGTTCTGTCGGTTGTGACCGCCATCTTCCTGCCCCTGGGCTTCCTGACAGGGCTTTTCGGCATCAATATTGGCGGGATGCCGGGGACCGAGAACGCAGCGGCTTTCTGGATATTTGCAAGCGTGTTGACCGCCCTCGGCCTCATCCAACTATGGTGGTTCCGCCACAAGAAATGGTTCTGACACCTAGAGTGTACGGTGAAAATCCATCACCGCCCGGAAGACCTCTCGCGGCGCTTCGACCTGCGGGTAATGCCCCACGCCTTCGAGCGGCACGACATCCGCATCCGGGATTAGTCGCGCAAATTCCTCGAGCAGATGCCGGCCGGAGACAGGATCCTCGAGCCCGTTGATGAGCCGCATGGGCACGGCAGGTGTCTTGATCGGGTCCGTCCAGCGCGCCTCATTCGCGCGCCGCTGCGCCATGTAATCAAGGAGCGCCGGGATAACCTTCACGCCGTCTTCTGTGCAGATCAGCGACCAGTAAGCATCAAGCTCTTCATCCGTGGGCTGTGTATCCGGCCCGAAGATCGCCGAGAAGCTTTTGCCAAAGGACCGTCGCGACATGAACCGCGCGATCAAGGGCCCCAGCGGCCCTGCCATCAGTTTCTGGATCGGCCGTGGCCGGTGCGCATGGGGGAAAAGCCCGCCATTGAGGAAGACGATGCTTTTGATCGTGATGCCCTCGAGCGAGCCTTCAGCTGCGCGTGCCAGCAGCTCCTGACCGACCGTACACCCATAATCATGAACGAGGAGATGCACTTCATGCACGCCCCGCGCCCGCAGCAGTGCGGCATACGCCTCAGCCTGGTCGGCGATCAGATAGCGGTGGCCGCGCGGCTTATCGGAGAGCCCGAAGCCGAGCATATCCATCGCATGAAGACGGAAATGCCATGAGAGCGGCCCCCAAAGGGCCGCCCAGTCCCAGCTAGATGTCGGAAAGCCATGGATCAGGAGGAGGTCCGGCCCCTCGCCTGTTTCCCAGCACGCATATTGGTGCCCGCCATGGACAAAGCTGCTCGCTGAGTCAACGCAAGAGCCAACAGGAATGACCGGGCCGGGACAGACGGAAAACGTCACCCCGGGCACGTTGATATTATTCCGCAGCCAGCATTTTGGGCGCCGCCGCAAACATCGCGGCACATTCAGCCATTGTCTTGCTCGCCCGAGCGACCGGGTTGGTCAGCCAATAGCCATCGAGCCCCGGTGTGAAGACTGGATCGCCGCTCACGCTTGCATAAAGATCCGCAGACGGCGCGTCGGCCATCTCGACCGTGCCGATGGAGCCGAAAATCTCGTTATCCTCGATCAGCGCCTGACGCAGCGTGAAGAGGTCATCATAGGGCAGCGTCTTGCCAATGACCTGGCTGAGCGCCCGCAGGATCGCCCAGTTCTCACGCGCTTCGCCGAAGGGGAAATAGGCGCGCATCGCCATCTGCACGCGGCCTTCGGTATTGGTGAAGATACCGGATTCCTCGGTGTAGGCCGCCCCCGGCAGGATGACATCGGCAACCCGCGCGCCTGCATCGCCATGATGGCCCTGATAGATCACAAAGGCATTCTCAAGCCGCGATGTGTCAAACTCATCCGCGCCGAGATTATAGACGATCTCGATGTCACCGGCCTCGACTGCATCGATAATGCCGCCAAAGGACTTGCCGCCCTCGCCCGGCACGAAGCCAAGATCGAGTGCCGCCACCCGGCTCGCCGCGGTGTGAAGGATATTGAGCCCGTTCCATTCGTCGCCGATTGCCCCAACACGGGACGCCATATCGAGCACCGCTTTGTACGCGGCCCCGCCATCGCGCAGCGCGCCCTGGCCGACAATGATCATCGGCTTTTCAGCCTTGCAAAGCTTGTCAAAGAAGTCCTGATCCATATTACCGATCACGGACGGATCAGCGCCCAGATAGGCATAGTCATAGGTCAGGTCCGTCGCCTCACCGATCACGCCGATTTCAAGGCCCATCTTGTCGAGGAAATTCTTCCGGATACGGGCATTGAGAACCGGTGCTTCGATCCGCGGATTGGTGCCGACCAGCAGGATCATGTCCGCTTCGTCGATCCCGGCAATGGTCGAGCCAAAGACATAAGAGCCGCGTGGTGCGCGCGTGCCATCAGGCAGAACGCCCAGCGCCGAGCCGTCCTGACGGCAATCGCGGTTCACAACACCCAAGGCATCGGTCAGGTCTTTGAGCGCCTTGATCGCCTCTGCGGAGACAAGGTCGCCAACCAGCGCGCCGATTTTCTCAGGCGCCGTCCCGTCGATCTTTGCACGGATCGCTTCGAAGGCTTCGCTCCAGCTTGCGGGGCGCAGCTTGCCGTCTTCGCGGATATAGGGCGTGTCGAGCCGCTGGCGGCGCAGGCCGTCCCAGATGAAGCGCGACTTGTCGCCGATCCACTCTTCATTGATGTCGTCATGAATACGCGGAAGGATCCGCAAGACTTCGCGGGCCCGCGCATCGACGCGGATATGGCTGCCGAGCGCATCCATCACATCGATGGTCTCGGTTTTCTTCAGCTCCCAGGGCCGCGCATTAAAGGCATAGGGTTTCGAGGTCAGCGCACCGACCGGGCAGACATCGATCAGGTTCCCGGCAAGCTCCGTCTCGACCGCTTTTTCAAGATAGGTCGTGATCTGCGCATCCTCACCGCGATTGACGAGACCAAGATCGCTGACGCCCGCAACTTCGGTCGCAAAGCGCACACAGCGGGTGCACTGGATGCAGCGGGTCATGATCGTCTTGATCAGCGGGCCCATATATTTCTCATCGACCGCGCGCTTGTTCTCTTCGAAGCGCGACGTGCCCCGGCCATAGGTGATCGCCTGATCCTGCAGGTCACATTCGCCGCCCTGATCGCAGATCGGGCAGTCGAGCGGGTGGTTGATGAGGAGAAACTCCATCACCCCTTCGCGGGCCTTCTTGACCATCGGCGTGTTGGTGAAGAGCTCGGGCGGCTGGCCGTCCGGGCCGGGCCGCAGATCGCGCACATTCTGCGCGCACGAAGCCACGGGTTTGGGCGGCCCGCCCTTCACTTCGATCAGGCACATCCGGCAATTGCCCGCGATCGAGAGGCGCTCGTGATAGCAGAAGCGGGGGATTTCCTCGCCCGCGGCCTCACAGGCCTGCAGCAGGGTGAGCGCCGGATCGACGTCAATTTCTTCGCCATTGACTTTGATGGTGCGGAGATCGGTCATGAAGAACTGTCAGCTTGATTACGATGGATTCCGGCCCGTTTACGCCAAATCGCGCCGGATGGAAGGGCCCCAGTGACGCGGGGCGCGGCTTTTAGCGGGAATGCTCCAAAGCCCACTCATCTCATGGTCCGGGACGAGGAATGAAGGAGCCAGAGCGCCCCTCTCTCCGCCCGCACATCCCCGGCCCGGATCAGGTCCGGGCTAAACTCCGGCGGGGATCTGCCTCGAAGGCACCGATCTCTCATCTTCGATAAGCGAAAAGACAGAACCCAGAGCTCATCACTCAAAACCAGATGCCCGCCTGCGCGGGCATGAGCGGAGGGAAGGAAGGGCTTTAAACTCCTCCTCCACCCCAAAACCCGCCTGAAAACCCCTCTCCCACCCCTTTCAACCGCCCGGATTTCCTCACTTCCTCAAAAAAGTTTTGATGAACTAGTTTACTTCATGAACTGGTTCACCCACATAGAGCCGGCACACACTCAACCACGGGAGGGGAGAGGCATGTCCTCCACCACGTCACGCATTCACGCACTCGATCTTGTCCGCGGGCTCGCCCTGATCATGGGCATCGCCTTTCACGCCGGGCTCAGTTTCTATCCGGGCCAGCAGGTCTGGGTCGTCATGGACAGCCAGCGCGCCGAAGGCATCGCCTGGACCGGCTACTGGCTTCACATGTTCCGCATGACGACATTCTTTCTGATGGCCGGCTATTTCGGCCATATGGTCTATCACCGCCGGGGTGCAGGATATTTCATCCGCAGCCGCCTCAAGCGGATCGCCCTTCCGATGGTCGCCTTCTGGTTCCCGCTCCTCGTCGCCATGGGCACGGCAATGGGCTGGGGCTTCAGCAAGCAATATGGCATCCCGATGGATCAGCTGCCGCCCCCGCCGCCACTGACGGCTGAGACCTTCCCGCTGACCCATCTGTGGTTCCTCTACCTGCTGCTCGTCTTCTATGTCGTGATGCTGGTCGCGCGCCTGCCGCTGGCGCTCCTCGATCGCAATGGGACGCTTCGGCAGTCTGTCAGTAGCCTGATCTCCAAACTGCTCGGCTCGCCCCTCCTCGTGCTCCTGCTCTCTCTCCCCGTGGCAGCGAGCCTGTTTATGCATGAAGGGTGGGTCGAGTGGTTTGGGGTCCCAACCCCTGACATCGGCTTTGTGCCGAATACCCCGGCGCTTGTGACTTATGGTCTGGCCTTCTGGCTCGGCTGGGTGCTCCAGCGCGAAAATCACGGGCTGATCCGGCTTTCAAAGCTCTATCTGCCTTATCTGGCAGTCGCGCTCGCGCTCACGGTTGGCGCGCTTTACATCCTGCACGGCATGGAGCGCACGAGCCCCCAGCTCGATGGGAATGACAAGCTCATCTACACAGGGCTCTATGCACTCGCCATCTGGTTCTGGACCTTTGGCTTCATCGGTCTTGCCCTTCGCTTCTTCAATCGCCGTGGGCCGGTCGCGCGCTATATCGCCGACTCATCCTATTGGCTCTATCTCATCCACCTGCCGATCATCATGGCGATGCAGGTCTGGATGCTGGACTGGAGCTGGCCGGCATATGCAAAATACGCCTTCATCCTGGGTACCTCGATCCCAGTCATGCTGCTGAGCTATCAGATCATGGTCCGGCACACGATCATCGGTAATCTGCTCAACGGCCCGAGAAAGAAGAAGGAAGCATCATCATGACGGCGGAAAACGAAGTCTCGCAGGACGCCCCTTCGATTGATCAGGCCCGCGACGATCTTGCTTATCTCAGCTCGATCGTCGCCGACCGGAAGCCCTCGCTTCATGCCGCAGGCGTCCTTTATGGCTGGGCCGGCATTCTCTACGGCGCACAATGCCTGATCTCCTGGATCGGCATGGTGACGCCGCTCGAATATCCCCCCCTCCTCCATCTGGCCATCGGCATCCTGCCGACGGTCATTTTCCTTGTGATCTGTGTCGTCGTTTCTCGCACGAACAAGGTCAAAGGCTATGGCACGGGCTTCACCACCCGTGCCATCAGCAGCGTTTTCGGCGGGGCGGGCCTTGCCAATTTCGCGCTGGTCGCGGTCTTTGCGCTCGCGGCCTTCCGTCGGGAGGATTACACGCTTTGGCTCTTCTACCCGGTCAGCGTCTGCGCCCTGCAAGGGGCCGTCTGGTATGCCGCCGCCGTCATGCGGCGGCGCTGGTGGATGGGATTTGTCGCGGCTGGTTGGCTCGTCTCAGCCGTCGTTGCCAGCCTCTTCACAGAGATGCCGCAGCATTACCTCCTTGTCCTGACCATTGCGCTCTTCGTCCTAATGGCGTTTCCGGGCTATGCGTTCATGCGGATCAGCCGGACTGAGGAGGCCAGCGCGTAAACGTGGCCGACTCAAGCATCGAAAAGATTGACGACATTATCCACGGTCGTCTGCGTATGGGCATCATGGCCTATCTGATCAATGCTGATGCCGCTTCCTTCAGTGAGCTGAAAGAGGCGCTGTCCGCCTCTCAGGGCAATCTGTCCGTGCAGATCAGGAAGCTGGAGGATGCAGGTTATATCTCCGTTGATAAGCGGATCGCCGACCGAAAACCCCTGACGACCGTGCGTCTCACCGATGAAGGCGAGAAGGCGTTCAAGGAATATATCAAGGCGCTGACGGATGTGCTCGGCCTGCCGCCAAAGACGTAAGCTCTGATCAGAGCTCTTTCGTCATGCACATGCTGAAGCCGTTGTCCTCATACTCGCCAAAGGGTGGACATTCGACAAACCCGAACTTGCGATAAAGCGCGTGCGCGGCATGAAAGGGCGCCGTCCGGCCAGTCTCAAGACTGATCCGCGTAGCGCCATCATCAGTCGCAATCTCAAGAAGATGCGCAAGAATCATCCGGGCGACACCGCGGCGGAGTTGATCAGGCGCCGAGCGCATCGACTTGATCTCGGCATGATCTTCACTGAGCTTTTTAACCGCGCCAATGCCGAGGAGCATCTCCCCTTCCCAGACGCTGAAGAAGCGGACACCAGGCTGACGCAAGCCTTCTTCGGGCAGGGCAAAAACCATGTCGGGCGGCGAGTTCCGCCGGGCCTCTTCAATGTGAAAGATGAGCAGCGCTTTTACCGCCGGATGATCAAGCCCGCCTTCAGTGATCTTCATCATGCCCCACCCGGCCTGAGCCCGGCAAAATCGAACAGTTCGGGATCAAGCAGATGCCCCGGACGGGTAGTGGTAAGCGCCCTGAAGATCGTCTCTTTGCGTCCCGGATGGCGCTCTTCCCACCGGGCCAGCATCTCTTTGACCTGCTGGCGCTGCAGCCCATCCTGTGAACCACACAGCGTACACGGAATGATCGGATAGGCCATGGCGCGCGCAAACTGAGCGATATCCTCCTCCCCGGCCAGCGCCAGCGGGCGCAAGGTGAGAAGATCGCCTTCATCATTCAGGAGCTTGGGCGGCATCGCCTCTAAGCGACCGCCAAAAAAGAGATTGAGGAAGAAGGTCTCAAGGATATCATCACGGTGATGGCCAAGCACGATGGCCGAACACCCCTCCTCCTGCGCCACGCGATAGAGATGCCCCCGCCGCAGACGCGAGCAGAGCGAACAGAGGGTTGCTCCCTCCGGTGTCTTCTCAATAACGGTGGAATATGTGTCTTTCGTCTCGATACGGAGTTTGATGTCGAGCGCATCAAGATAGTCCGGCAGGACATGTTTGGGGAAACCCGGCTGGCCCTGATCGAGATTGCAGGCGACCAGATCCGCCGATAACCGCCCCTGCGCGATCAGGTCGAGAAGCACCGTCAGAAGCGCATACGAGTCCTTCCCGCCTGACAGGCAGACCAGCCAGCGCGGCCGCGCCTCTCCGGCCGTCATGCCGTAGCGGTTGATCGCTTCTTCTGCCTGCCGCGCCAGACGTTTGCGCAGGCGGCGAAAGCCAACCGTGTCAGGGGCATTACTGAACAGCCGGGAAAGGGGCTTGGTGTCAGACATCATCGCGGCACATCAACATCATCAAACAATTCATCGAGCATCATCTCCTCCCGGAGACCTCTCAACAAGCAAAGAATTATCTGATGTAGATGCAGACTTCTGTCGTACCGTCAATGACAAGGCCGATATCCTCTGCCGCGACGCGCGAAATATCCGTGATCCTGCCGGGCGTGAACGGCCCCCGGTCATTGACGACGACATTGACGGAGCGATTATCATCCGTCCGCACAACACGTATTTTTGTGCCGAAGGGCAGCGTCTTGTGAGCGGCTGTATATTTCAGCGGATCATAGGGCTCGCCGCTTGAAGTCCCGTTCCCGGCGAGAGAATCCGCATAGTAGGATGCCCGGCCGCATTCAAAGGGATCCCCAGAGGGCTGCGGCACCGGCGTCTTGATGACTTCCGGTTTGCTCGTCGTCTCAGGCACAGTCTCGCGAGTGGCAGGTTTCTCGACTTGATCCGTGGCCACATCATCTGCCGCCGCCGGCAAAGATACAGGATCATTATCGATGCCGAAAAACTCCGCACCGAACGGCACGAGGAAAGCCAATCCCCCGATGATCAGGGATGCTCGTATCCGTCCAATAAAGCTCTTCACGGCCTCACCCCCGCAAAACAGGGGGCTAGAATACGCCTAAAAGGGGCTTACTGGCAAATTGGCGTTAAACTATCACAGACCAGGCGGCCTCATCGCCGACCACCGTCATCCACTCGCGGATCGACCAGGAGGTCACAAGACCGTTGGTGACGTAAGGATCTGCCTGAACAAAAGCCCGTACATCACTGTCATCAGGGCATTTGAAGATCAGAACTGCCTTATCCGCAGGGTCGACCAGGGCTCCCCCTAGCACGAGCCTCCCATCGGAAGCGTAGAGCTGCGCGAGGCCGAGATGTTCAGCCCGATAGCCGCCACGACGATCAAGATAATCGCTCGACAGCTCATAAGTCAGGAGGAAATGTTTATCGTCAGTCATCTCCTCCATCTAGGGACGGAGGAGATGATCGCCAAGTTGTGATTAGCGGGCCGCGTCGAGCTTCCGCTCGATCAGGGGCTGGATCGCCTGCTCGAGCTTCACGCTCTCTGTTGCTGGGCGCAGACCGCCCTTAGGGCGTTCCTGAATGGCAATGACACCATAATAGCCGCGCCCCATGTCGATCCAAGGAGTCCAGCCGAATGCGCCGGGGCTTGAGACGATCGGAGTTTGGGCACAGCTCTCCGTAAACGTCCCATCACATTCAACCCACATGCCATGCGCATAGTGCCAGTCGAGCCCTTCCGTCCCGGCGGTCACCGGCCGCACTTCAAACCGCGCATCCGCCGTGCGGTCCTTCGTCCAGTCATCAAGATCCGTGACAATCTTCCCTTCAAGGATCGATTGAAGAAGGCGCGCTGTATCTTCCGCCGTTGACCTGGCCCCACCGGAGGCACGCGCGTTTTGCGGGCTCGGTGCGATGAATTGCGTCTTGGCGCTCAACCCGGCAGGCCGGGCGACAGTTTCGCGGAACAGCTGGTGATAGGCTTTGCCCGTTGCCTGTTCGGCCATGGCGGCGGCAATCTGCATATGAGCCGGGCCATAGAAAAAGGCTTCACCCGGCGCTGTGCCCTGTCCCTTATTATAGAACTCCATGGCGCAGGCATCGACCGAACTCTTCCGGTCACGGATGCATCCGCGCGACTCCGCGCCATCATTAAACCCGGAGGTGAAGGCGAGAAGCTGGCTGAGCGTGACGTCCGAGCGGGGATCCGCCGGATCTTTCGTCCACCAGTCGAGATAATCCTGCGGCTGATCATCCCATGACATCACCCCTTCTTCTACGAGGCGGGTGAAGGTCAGCCCGGTCAGCATCTTGCTCGCCGAGGCGATGAAATACGCCTCATCACGGGGCAGATTGCCTTTCTCATATTCGTAGAAAATGCCGTCCGTCGTGCCGATGATGACGCGGATATTCTCAAACGGCGCCGCCTCAATCGCGGCATCGACATCGCGCCACTCGGTTGCGGCAGGTAGCGACGAAGCGGCGGGCATTTGTGAGGAAGCCGCTTCGCCGCTGGCTGCACAGGCGGAGACCATGCCTGTCGCCAGGCCAAGAAGAAGTAGTGAGACGCGATTTCTAGTGGGCATTTCGGTTCCTCCCTTGGCCACGGCTTCACACTGCCGGGCCTATGTAACTTGAGTGTTACATCTATGTACCGAAGAGTAACAGACCTCAAATCCCGAAGGCAGGGGCGTAATGAAGCTTTGCCCCACTAATGCCTGTGAGTTGACCGTTCGGATCCGAAAGCATGAAGGCATCGCCCACTTCGGCAAAGGGGGATTGAAGGTGTGCCCGCGCCGCCGCGGCGGAAAATCCGAACCTCGGATAATAGGCGGGATGCCCGAGAACGACCGTCACACCGGCGCCTTGCCCCTGCCACCAGCTCAGCGCCGCCTCGCACAGGATCATGCCGAGGCCTTTCGACTGTGCATCAGGCCGCACCGAGACCGGCGCCAGTGACGCCGCCATGATCTCACCGTTCAGCGTCTCAAGCGGCAGGCGGGAAAGCGCGACATGCCCGGCGACCTGTCCGCCCTCAATCGCTACAGCTTCGAACAGCATGTCATCATCGGCACGAAGACGGGAGACGAGGTCCGCTTCGTCCTCCTGCCCGAAAGCGGCACGGATCACATCGAGAGAAGCAGCTGCGCTTTCGTTCGTCAGCTCTGTGACGATCTTCGGACCTGCCCGTCCCTCACGGCGGAAGATAAATTCATGATCCTCATGAGCGCCGACAAGAAATGTGTACTCGCCGCATTTCTCGAAGCCAAAGCGACGATAGAGTTTCTGTGCACCGTCATTATCGGAATAGACACCAACATAGAGCGGATCATGTCCCCTCCCCTCCAACCAGGCGAGCATGGCGCGGTGCAATCGTGAACCTAGCCCCTGCCCCTGATGGCCCCCGCGGACATAGATCCGCTTGACCTCTCCGTCCAAAGAGCCCGGATCTTCGACCGGTAATGTGTTGGGACCAGCAACGCCGTAGCCTGCCAGCGGCCCGTCGCCATTGCGGATCACCCAGATCGCAACATCGCGCTCTGATAGAGCGTGGGCGTACCATTCAGGCGAGTGAAACTCGCTGAGGAAGGCTTCCAGATTTTCAGGGGTATAAAGATGACCGAATTTTTCGGTGAACGTCTCCCGGCCGATATCGGAGAGGGCTAGGGCATCTTCTGCATCGGCGCGGGAGAGTAGGAACGGAGACTGCGTCATGCAGTCTCCGTAATCGAGTTACATGCTTTTGCCGACCGAAAAGACCAGCGTGGACGTATTATCCATGAGGGCCGTCGTGCCGTAGTAAGTCAGGCCAAGATCAAGACCCGTCTTCGGACAGGAGTATGTCGCACCAGCGCTATAGTCCTGATAATCCTGGTTCATATTCTCTTCGAAGCTGCTGACACCATAAGTGAAGTCGACAGAGACGTTCTCGCCGGCCGCATAGCTGAGCGAGCCGAGATAATAGAGAGACTCACCGGTCTCGCCGTAGAATTCCGGCGAATAGGCAACCGAGATGCCAGCATCGAGGACGCCGCCGAACGATTTCGACAGGCCGCCATAGATTTCATAGAAATCCTGCTGGCCGCCGCCGATATCCGGGGAGTCCGGATAGGCGTAGTAGATTGCGCCCACATCATAGGAAATCGTCTCGGTGATGCTGCCCGCATAACCACCATAGAAGTCGATCTCCATCGTGGTGTCGTCGCCGAAATCGACGCTCGATGCCCAGGTGCCGCCATACCAGCCGCCATAGGAGACATCGAACCCGCCCTGAATGGCAGGTCCGTCATCCGTCTGGGTGATCCCGCGATAGACATAGTTGGTCGTGAGCGCGACATTCGCGCTGACTTCCGCCTCCTGGGCCTGAACGCCCGTTACTGATGCCACGATGGCGCCAAGCGCCACGACAGCCCGCAAACCCTGCTTCATTTTACCGCTCCTTGCTTGTTCCGGCGAAATTTCCCGCCCCGCCGGTCCCCCGGCCGAATCCAGCAAAAGCTAAATGCCGCACTGCACACTCGTAAAGCATTTTTTGCTAAGTGATGCTGTAACGCACAATATTGTGGCATTTTTGCACGTATTATTGGCGCGTTTTCGCGACTAACGGGCACAGAATAGCCATTCTGCGCATTAATCGGCGAGGATTCATGCCGGTCACATTGATTTCTGAATTGGAGTCCGCGCGGCGTTTGGCACGCAGTGCGCCCACGCGAGTCGGCTGGCGATCAGCCTTCGCGGTCTATGCGAACCGCGCAGCTTTGAGATCCCACCGGGTTGCTACCGGCAGGATGAAGTAAATCAACAGAACCGCGATTCCATAGATAAAGAGAATGAAGAGGCCGCAGCACAAGAGTGCAGCGTCTATTCCGCCGCCATCACCGCCACATGCGGCTTGTTCGCGCGATAGGCCGTGATCTTGTCTTCGATCTCATGGCGGAAATGCTGGATCAGGCCCTGAATCGGCCAGGCCGCGGCATCGCCGAGCGCACAGATCGTGTGCCCTTCGATTTGCCCTGCCACATCGAGCAGCTTGTCGATCTCCCACATCTCCGCATCGCCCTTGGCCATGCGGGTGAGAACCCGCCACATCCAGCCTGTCCCCTCGCGGCAGGGCGTACACTGACCGCAGGATTCGTGCTTGTAGAAATAGGCAATCCGGGCAATTGCTTTGACCATGTCGGTCGATTTATCCATGACGATAACGGCGGCGGTGCCAAGGCCCGACTGATGCTCACGCAGGGCATCGAAATCCATCAGCACATCATCGCAGATGTCTTTAGGCAGACAGCGCACGGACGATCCGCCGGGGATCACCGCTTTGAGATTATCCCAGCCACCCTTCACGCCGCCGCAATGGGTTTCCAGCAGGTCTTTGAGCGAGATCGACATCTCCTCTTCGACATTGCAGGGCTTGTTCACGTGACCTGAGATACAGAAAAGCTTCGTGCCCGCATTATTCTCGCGACCAAAGCCCTTGAACCAGTCGGCCCCGCGGCGAAGGATCGTGCCAACAACAGCGATCGATTCCACATTATTGACCGTGGTCGGACAGCCATAAAGCCCCGCGCCCGCCGGGAACGGCGGTTTCAGGCGCGGCTGGCCTTTCTTGCCTTCAAGGCTTTCAAGAAGGGCCGTTTCCTCGCCGCAGATATAGGCGCCGGCGCCATGGGAAAGATAAAGGTCGAAATCCCAGCCATGAATATTGCCCGGCCCGATCAACTTCGCCTCATAGGCTTCGTCGATGGCTTTCTGGAGCTGCTCGCGCTCGAAGATATATTCGCCGCGGATATAGATGTAGCAGGCATTCGCCTTCATCGCGAAGCTGGCGATCAGGCACCCTTCGATGAAGAGATGCGGATCATGCCGCATGATCTCGCGGTCCTTACAGGTGCCGGGCTCAGACTCGTCGGCATTGACGACGAGGTAATGCGGCCGGTCCTTCACTTCTTTGGGCATGAAGGACCATTTGAGACCCGTCGGGAAGCCCGCCCCGCCCCGGCCGCGAAGCCCTGAATCCTTGATCTGCCCGATGATCCAGTCTGGGCCCATATCGAGCATGTCCTTGGTCGCATTCCATGCGCCGCGCTTTTTCGCGCCTTCAAGGAAAGGGTCCTGAAGGCCATAGAGATTGGTGAAAATGCGGTCTTTATCCTGGAGCATCGAAGGGTCCGGTCATCAGAATTGTCGATTGGCCGCGACGGTTAGGCGGAAACGGCGTGACGGGCAAGGCGGCACAGGCGCGCGAACTTGTCCACAAGGCCCGAATTGGGCTTATTCTCTCACCTGATTGGGACAGGGGAGAACATTATGAGCAGGTCGTTGAAGGGTCTGTTGGCGGGACTGGCGGCAGTCAGCATCGGTGTGATGAGCGCGCAAGCCACTGAACCCGATTATGGGGATGCCGCGACCTGCTACCCGCTCTATTTCGCCGCTCAGGATAATATCGACAGCCTGCGACTGCTGGGTGCCGAGGACTGGGACCATCTGGGCGAAGCCCAATTCGACCAACGCGCCGCAAAGGCCAGTGAATTTCTAGGTTTTGCCAGCATGGCGTCTGCCGAATTCACCAGCCAGAATGAGTCCCAACGGCTCCGCCTCGCGCTCATTCAGACAAACAGGCCGACGATCAACGGCATGATGGCGCAGCTCGCTCATTGCGACAGAGTTTTCGGCATGACCCCGGTCATCACCCCGAAAAGCGATCGCGCAAAGGAGATCGTCTCTCGTCAGGACCGCATGCGTGACATCCCGGCAGCGGAAATTGTCGCCTGTTATCGGACATATGACGGCGGTGCGAAAACTCAGGCCGTGAAGCAGTCCCCTGTCGCCATGCTGTGGAACAATGGCGCCACGATCAATTTCAGCCTGCGCCAGTCCCAGCTTGAGCAGCGCGTGGATGTGCAAAGCGCTTTTGCCAACATCCCGATGAGCGAAGTGAATGCAGACAAGGCCACCCTATGGGAAGGCAAACTGCCCGCCGCCGTCGAGGGGCAGGACAATGCGGCCCAGAACGCCTTCTGGAAGGATGTCGCCGCCTGTGACGCGAAATTCGAGATGGGCGCGCGGATTGAGCCAAGCAAGCTTGCCAATCCTAATCCATCGCATGCGGAATGTTCGTCGTCCTATGCAGCATTGCGCGGTATCTACCAGACGAACCCGCAGGCGGCAGGCTACTTCCAGCAGCGCGGCATCCATGCCGCCCGGTTCATCAAACTACTTGATCCATCAAAGACGGATCAGGAAATCATCGCCGCACTCGACGCCAAGGCGATGGAAAAACTGAGCACTTTCCAGCTGCCTGACGGCCAGATGGACTACCGCCAGGTCGCCCGAACCTTTGCAGAGGTCGAAACCTGCGACCATCTTTACGGGTTGGAGCCGACCCAGATGCCAGAGGACGTCTACAGACAATCGCGTATGCAGCGGGATTAGAAGTGAGCCTTCATCGCGAAGGCCCAGCGAAGTTGCAGGAGAGGTCAGCCATCCTCAATCGGCACGGGAATTTCCGGCCCACCTCCCCCACTTCTCCGCTTGGGGCTATGGGGTCAGAATTGCCAACCAACCCCTGCCGAAGCGCCGAGATTGTTCGCTGAATTGTAGTTGGCCCCGACTTTCAGCAAGGCATGACCTTCAGCAAAAGCCCGTGAGAAGCCGAACGCGACCCCGTGTTGGTTTTCATAGAGACCGACGCCGAGCGCGAGCATGCTCTTGCCTCGCTCATTTGCCTGAGGCAGGCCAGCTGCGGCCAACGCACTGGCGGTGCCAGCATTTGAATGCCGCTCGAGCGCATCGAAACTGAGATTAATGTTCTCAATCTGCTGGTCCGTATACGCCATCGACTGAGCCACTGCATCGTTCAGCCCCTCATTGAGCTGCTCGACATTGACCGCATCCGTCGGCGCAACGCCTCTTGCGACATTCTGCAGCCGAACAGGATCGCCTCCCGGACCAAAAGTCACAGCCTGCCCTCCCGCATCATACTGGACGGAATTTGCAGAAAGAACGAGCGCCTGATCAGCCGTTGCCTGTGCTGAGGCGACATTCTGATTGGTCTGCCATAGCTGGCCGCCATTGACGGCCTGTGTTGATCCCTCACTGACGTCTCCGTCCGCCACATTGCTGACGACAACAGCTCCGCCAGAAGCCCCGACAAAGGTGACATTATCTGTCTGCGTTCCATCATTAGGCTGATCGGGCGTAGCAGGATCCGCGTAGACGACAGCTCCCGTGCCGCCGCTGGCCGTGAAGTTGTTGAACTGCTGCTGCAGATTATTGATCGCTGTTGTGTTGAAGGTAACCGCCTGGTTGGTGGCAAACAGCTGCGCACCCGTGACAGCATCGCTTGATGCTGCTGACAGGGAACCGTCAATAAGGTTGGTCAGGCGCGTTCCCCCTGCCCCGGCCAGGGTGACCGTACCGAAGCTGCCGTCATCATACTGAACGCTATTGGCGGTCTCCCCATCGATCGCTGCTTCGATTGTGGTGTAGGATGTTCCATCCACGGTGAAGGGTCCGTCCACCTGTTGGCTCACCGGGTTGAACGATACGCCGCCCCCGATGAGTGCCGCAACAGAGACACCAACCGGGCCCAGATCGCCCGTTGGCGTCCCGCCAGCCGCAGCATTGAGCGCAGCAATCGCTCCGCCTACGGTATTATAGCCTACGCCGTTGACCGTATAGGAAGGCGCAGAAATCTGGGCCGTCAGCCCGTCGTAAGACGCCCCGCCGCCCAGATGGGCTGCAATATCCGTCCCCAGGGTATCAATGCTGATATCCAGAGCTGATGCGACGCCTGTGAGCTGCGCGACATTGACGGCATCGGTATCCGCAGACCCAGCTGCGAGATTAGTAAGCTGTCGGGCCGCACCCGCACTGCCAATGGAGACTTCACCGACTGAGCTTTGAGCGCCTGTTACACCGATGGCGGTATAGCTGGCTGTCCCTCCCCGAAGCGCGATTGAGTTCTGCCCAAGGGCGGCAGAGTTCGCAGCATCGACCGATGCCCCAGCGCCTAGCGCAAGACTCCCAACGGCATTAGCTGCAACATTCGCATCTGTCCCGAGCGCAATCGACTGGGTCGCGGTCGCATCCGTGACGGCGTTATTCCCGAAAGCGATCGAGTCTGCCTCGCCCGCAATAGCCGCCTCGCCTCCCGTCCCAAGTCCGGTAATCTGGTTGCCACCAATGGAGATGCCGCCTTCGGTGTCCAGTTGGAATGCATCAGCTGTTGCCGCGCACATGTCAGCCGGCCCAACGAGATCGCCGTCGAGAGCAACAACCTGCAAAGAGATATTCCCGCCTGCTGCGGCGTCAGATAGCAACGTCGTCGTATCAATCGATAAATCCGGAATCGTCGCACCAACAATTGGGATAATCTCTATAATCCCCAAAGCATTGTTGACCGTATTTTCTGTCGGCGCGACAATCCCTTCTATAATAGGTGTGATGACATCCGTTATGGTACTTCTACTGAGAGAAACACCGGAACATACACTTACAGCATCACCTGGCGCTATTTGAGCACTAGCCGGATTATTATAGAATAATGCGGATATTGCACTCACACCAACACACAAACGGAAGCGCATGATACGCTTTGACATAGTATAAACCACACTCCACCTCCCAGATATATATATACATCATGCAATAATCCAAAATCTTGACTCTGATTATGACAAATATATGCCTTGTTTGGAGTCATGCAGAGTCGAATTGAATCGACTATTAATTAGAATCAGAGACTATATTTGTGTGCACTGCACATTTTTGGTCGATGGAATCTACTGCTTTGATATTCAATCACACTTTGTGACACAACCTATTTGTGTGTCTAATATTATTTCTCTACCTTAGTTTGTGACTGCGACTCAATATCGCCGCCAGTGGCAGCAGCCCTGCGTCAACGCTCTGAACTGCCGGCACTTATATGCTATTATTTGGATTTATCGATATACATAAAAGCTATTTCGCCTTCACATCGCGTACCACTACCAGTACGGGCAAGAGCAGTTTATGCCACCCTATGGTTGCGTCAGAATGTCGCAATTATAACCAGATGTTAGCCATCGGCGCGCGGACCAATAGCCCTTTTAACTGCATTACGAACGCGCGCAGTCATCTATACTTGAACGTCAGTAATCCCCATTCACCAGGGGTCAAAACGCGCCCGCTGCGCCGGGGAAGACAACTGGCGTTTCAGAGCCGTCCTTTGCGACAGCAGAGACACCGAAATAGTAATTGTCGATCACGATGTTCGTGAAATCCCACACTGTGACATTCCCGACGAAACGGGAATTCGTCCATTGCGGCGCTGTCGTCTCACGCCAG
The DNA here is from genome assembly GCF_003399445.1 of Parvularcula marina. Taxonomy (NCBI): domain Bacteria; kingdom Pseudomonadati; phylum Pseudomonadota; class Alphaproteobacteria; order Parvularculales; family Parvularculaceae; genus Parvularcula; species Parvularcula marina. Next base: position 1,203,535 of record NZ_QUQO01000001.1, read on the forward strand.
TAAACCCGGTATCCGGCAAGGTTCTTCATCGCCTTTTTGTCTCCGCCATGCTCCCAGGTGAGCTTGGCGGAGGGCTGGACCGCCCCTTCGGCTTTGACATTGGCAGGGAATGGCGGCGCGCCAGCGATCCCGGCAAGCGTCACCATGTTGAGCGCCGTCAGCTTGGCGGCATATCCCGCATCGACTCCATCGAGCGTATCGCCATATTCACGGCCCTCCTCTGTCCGAAGGTCCTGATGCTGACGGTCATAATGCTCATGGGTTTCCATGATCCGCACGCCCGGAATGCCAACTGCATTGAAGGGCCGGTGATGCCCACCCCGCCCGAACCGGTCGAGACGGTAGATCATCATGACATCGAGATTGGTCAGATACTGATCCGCCATGCGGTCAATATAGCGCGCAAGGTTCCGCGACGGGCTGTCGACTTCGCCACCGGTAAAGCGGCGGGCGCGTGCTTCTTCGGGCGTCTCGACTGCCCGCGTGCCCTCTGAGAATACCCGTGCCACCGTATTATCCGTAACCCCATCAATGCCGGAGATATTCGAGATCATGTCATTGTTGAGGACGGCCTTGATCTGCCAGCCCTCATCGAGCGCATGTTGCGCAACGATCTTGCCGCCAAACAGCCCCTGCTCTTCACCCGCAAGGCCGGCATAAATGATCGTCCCATCGAACTCATATTTTGAGAGGATGCGTGCGGCTTCAATCGTCCCCGCCATGCCGCTGGCATTATCATTCGCCCCCGGACTGTCGGACGTTGCGTTCATGGCGTCCGTTACCCGGCTGTCGATATCGCCCGACATCATGACCATGCGGTTCGGGTCGCGCTTGCCGCGCTGGATCGCGAGCACCGAGACGACCTCGACCGGATCTGGGATGCGCGTCTCGCCGGAGACCGTGTCCCCGACATAGATCACCTCAAGGCAGCCGCCGCATTCATCTGAAATCTTCTCGAACTCGGCGAAAATCCAGCGCCGGGCCGCGCCGATGCCGCGCGTGTCGCTCTCTGTTTCTGACGCCGTGTGCCGCGTGCCGAAACTCACCAGCTTTTCAATGTCGGCATAAATCCGGTCCGCCGATGGCGCCTCGGCGATGTCATAAAGCTTCATGACCTCCGAAGGCGGCGCGGTCTGGGCAGTTGCGGCGGCGCCCAGCATCAGGGCGGTGGTGATGGCGGCAAGTCTGATCATGGAGGCAATCCTCATTTTTGCCGGACCATGCGATATTCGGGCGAGCGCCGCAAATCCTAGCGTGAGGGATAATACCAGACCCGTCGGATCAGCCCCTCGTCGAGCTGATAGACCGCGATGGAGGACTGCTCTTTTTCCTCGCCATCGGCGCCTGTCCAGCTCGCGGTTTCCGTGACAGCAACGAAGTCGTCATTGACCGACCAGTTTGAAAGCTCACCATGCGGAAAAGTGGCGGAGACGAAATGCCCCGTCATCTCTTCTGCCAGCGCCGCTGTCCCTGCGGAAAAGACCTCGCTCTCTGATCCATCGACCGCGATCCATTCGATATCGGGATGGGCGAGAGCCATCATGCCGTCGAGATCCTTGGCATTATACGCTGCCACAAAGCCCTCAATCACGTCGCGGCTCGCCGGCATCTCATCCGGCTCGGCATGCCCCATCCCGGTGAGCAACAAGATCGCAGCGATCATCGCAAGAGGTTTCATGGCGCGCTCCTTCTTCCTCTCCTTCAGCCTATCGAAGCCCCCCGGCCGTGACGAGTCTGCGATGCGGTGCCCAGTTGTCGTCACACCGACGCGCTGTGCTAGTCAGCCCGGATGAGAGAGATCAGCGACGCCTTAGGGCTGGAGATATCGCCGCGGGTCACCGGCAGCGGGCAATTGCCCTCCTGCTATGCGGTGACGGATCTGGCCGTTCATTCCTTTGCCGCGATCGGGACGGCGCTTGCTGGCCTGATGATGGAAATGGGCCTGACGCGAGAGCCCGCGCCAGTCACCGTTGACCGGCGGCTCGCCTCCCTCTGGTTTGGCTTCTCGATCCATCCGCAGGGCTGGGAGCTGCCGCCCGTCTGGGATCCCATGGCAGGGGATTATGAGACAATCGACGGGTGGATTCGTCTTCACACGAACCTCCCCCATCACCGGCAGGCAGCTTTGCGCGTTCTTGGCACCGAGCCGACCCGTGACAGCACCGCGCCTGCCGTCCGTGAATGGCAGAAGGATGATCTTGAAGCCGCCATCGTGGCCCAAGGTGGCGTCGCTGCCGCCATGCATTCCCGCGCCGAATGGCAGGCCAATCCGCAAGGCATGGCCGTCGCCGCCGAACCGCTGATCGGTTGGAGTGATCCGGTTCAATCCGCCCCCAGACAATGGGAAGGCACAGCAGACCGCCCGCTGAAGGGACTGCGCATACTCGACCTCACTCGCGTCCTCGCAGGGCCCGTCGCAACCCGCACCCTTGCCGGCTATGGCGCGGAAGTCCTGCGCATCGATCCGCCCGGCTGGGATGAGGCCAATGTCATTCCCGAAGTGACGCTGGGCAAACGCTGCGCCCATCTCGACCTCAAAACCCCGCAGGGGCGCGAGATTCTCGAAGACCTGCTCTCGCAAGCAGACATCCTTGTTCACGGCTACCGGCCGGGCGCGCTGGAGGCGCTAGGTCTCGATGCCTCGCGCCGGCGATTGCTTTCCCCCGGCCTGATCGAGATTACACTCGATGCCTATGGCTGGACCGGGCCCTGGGCGGGACGGCGCGGTTTTGACAGCCTTGTGCAGATGTCTTCGGGTATCGCCGATCAGGGCATGAATTGGGCGAGCACGGATAAACCTCACCCCCTGCCCTGTCAGGCCCTCGATTTTGCCACAGGCTATCTGATGGCCGCCGCCGCCATGGTCGCGCTCCGAAAATCCCTTTCAGGCAGCGTTCATTCCGCCCGGTTCTCCCTCGCCCGGACGGCAGAACTCCTCGCATCCTATCCGGCACCGGAGATACAGACCTTCCCCATGTCATCGTCTACGGACGATCTTGATGAGAAGATCGAGGAAACCAGCTGGGGCCCCGCAAAAAGATTGAGGCCGCCCTTGCACGGGAGCGGCCTCATTTGGGGTTGGGACCGTCAGGCCACCGAGTTGGGCGCCTCCCTCCCCCAATGGGCAGGACGCACCCCGTAACGCTAGAACGTCTTCGAGAAATTGATCCCGACAATCGGATTGAAGGCAAATTCGCGCGCCTCACGGAACAGGAACTCACCATCCGGCCGCTGGCCATCATAGACGTCGCGGCGGAAATCTTCCGTGTAGTTCAGAATGTTGAACACATAGATTTGCGCATTCATGCCAAAGAAATCCTTGTGCTCTGCATAAATCTCACATGTCGGGGCGCTCTGGTCATAAAGGCTAACCTGAGTGCCAAAGAAGGCTTCTGAATTTTCAAAATCCTCGATCGACATGCCCCAGGCATAATCCGTATCCGGTATGTCGTGCCGGTATTCAAAGCGGTAGAACCATTTTGTCTCGTCATTCAGGCGGCGAAGGGCCCCTGAGAACGGATCGGCAATTTCGCTTTCTCGATAGAAAACGCGGTAGTCGAACTGGCCGCCCTTGACGCCCATCTTCTCGAGCATCTGGGTCCCCTGCAGCTCAATCCGCCAGCGCGTGGCCTCGGGAACATTGCCAAAGCCTTCGCTCATCACCGTATCCATCGTCATCGGATCAGTGACGGCAATCGGGATACGCTGGACGATGTCCTCAATGTCTTCATACTGGAAGGACAGCGTCACCTGACTTTCGTCCTTAAACGTCTTTTCGATCGCCGCCTCATAGAACCAGGATTGCTGGGGTGAGAGGTCGGTGTTCCCGGCCCGGTCATTGCCGTCCTGAAGATCGACAGAGCTGGCAAAGGCAAAGAAATCGAGCTGACCGACACGGCGGTCGACCCGCGCACGCAGCTCAACATTCTCTGACCAGTCATAGGTCGCGGAGACAAAGCCCTTGGGCCGTGTGAAGGACCGCTTATTGCCATTATCGCCGGTCTGTTCGAGCTCGGAATATTCCATGGCCAGCGAGGCCTGAATGTCGAGTTTCTTGCCCAGCGGGAAATTATAGGTCCCGGAGATTTCGCCGCGGCGCTCTTCGATCTTGGTGTTCCCGCCCGGAACATCGAATTCCATTTCGGTGCCGTCTTCAGCAATGTCAAAGAAAGCGGATTCAGCTTCGTTGAAATTATAGACAGCTTCTGCGCCAAGCTCGAAAGACTTGCCCTCGCCCATCGGCCAGTTCTGCTCGATACGGAGGATACTCTCCCCCTCATCGACCGTCCGCTCGAACCGTTCAGAATAGACAAATCCGTTCTCGTCATGCAGGCGGCCTTCAGATTTGAAGGGGCTGTGTTCGAGATACTGAAAGCCGATCAGCTTCATCCGCCCGCCAAAGGCATCAAAGGCGTAATCGCCGCTGATCTCCGTGTTCCACTCATCCTCATAATCATCAATGACACGATAGCTGTCAGGGATCATCGGATCGGTCGGGGACCGGCGAGAAATCTCGGAGAACTCAAAATCGAAAAGCGCAAAGCTGGCATTGAAATTGGCTTCGCGGCCGGCGGCATCCTTGTGACCCAGGCTCAGCGTGACTTCCGGATTCTCCCCATAGGGCTGGACGTCATCGTAACGGGTTTCAAGGATCTCCCCGTTCGGACCCGTCACAAGCTCTGGTCCCCATGCGCCATTGCGGAAGGCATCATTCTCAAAACCGAGCGTATAAGAGACGCCCTTCGCCGTCCCGGAGACAGAGACCGAGCCATTGGTCCAGCGGGTCGCAAGGCCTTTACGGAATTGCGGGCGCCATTCGAAATTGCCCGTCGTTTTGGTCGTGTTCAGAACGACATTCGCAACCGGTCCGGATAGCCCTGAGATCCCCAGCGTTGCGCCGTCGAGAATCTCGATACGGACGACCGCCTCGCGCGATGTCCGGGAGAGAACATCAAGCGGATCTGTTGATTTGCCAGACACCCGCGAGCCATTGATCAGCACATTGGTGCCGCCCTGCCCCAACCCGCGCTTCTGATCTGCTGAACGAACCTGAAAGCCCGGCACATTGAAGATCATGTCCCGCGCTGTTTGCGGGGCATACCGATCAAAATATTCCGGCAGGAAGATCTGCTTACCATCTTCCTCATAGGTCAGCTGGCCTGCGTCCTGAGCGGCATATGCTGGCGCGAGCGCCATCATTGCGGCGCACACGGCGCACGCTGTCGAATTCAACAATTTCACCTGTTCGGCTCCCCGATATCTGCCCGGTCGTACTCTGTGCGGTACGATCCCTCACTTACTGGATATCGATAACGGGAAACGAATTAGACTACACGTGTAGTCTTGGAAAGGTTCCAGTCAGACTTGGTTAATCACCTGAATTTTCGTCACTATTTCTCTTCGCCCGGGTCAGCACCTTAGGCAGAAGATAAGTCGACCCGATCAACGCGATTAGGACCACTGAGAAGACGAGATAGCTGAAATTCCGGTGCCCGAAATACCACCAGGCAACCGCCAGAATGAGTGCTGTTCCCTCGATCAGGCCATACCACATGAAGAATTTTGTATCGTCCTGCTGCTGATCACTCATCGGTCACTTCTCCAAAAATGCCGCGCGCCTCGATCTCCGAATCGATGCGGGCTTCATCTGATGCCCAATAGTCAAAAGTGCGCGGGCTGCGGCCATTATCGGCGGCCAGCGCAGCCACCCGCCCCTGCCCGGTGAAAAGCGTCTCGGGGATCATCTGCGCGATGGAATCGGCAAAGGCCTCATCGGGGCTGACGATCTCCCAGCCAGCTTCGCGCAGCGCGGTCACAAGATCATCCGCATAGAGCGCGGCAATGTCATTTTCATGAAGAAGGAGCACATGAATGGGCGACCGGCCGAGCGTGTCTACCGCCGCCTCATCGAAGAAATCCGCTGCACCCAGTAACATATCCGTATAAAGCTGGCCGAGCTTTTCGAAATCGACCTCGCGGCCCTCTTTCAGGGCCTTTTGCATCTGGCTGTCGATATACCAGTCATAGTTATCGATGGTGACATAGCCATTGCTGAGCCCTCTCTCCGCCAGCCCCGCTGCAATGACATCCCGCTTTTCAATCTCCCGCCCTTCATCAAGATAGGGATAGCGATACCAGGGCCGCCAGTTCTCAAACCCCTCCAGCCGGACAATCGCCTCGTCGATATCGGCAAGATAGTCCTCAGCAGAAACTCTGTGCGCCCATTGATGCGTATGGGAATGATTGCCAATGAGGTGCCCTGCCGCCGCATAGCGCTCCATCCGCGCCTTGCCGCCCGGCAATTGATCAAACCCGTCCGTCGTCACGAAAAATGCGACGGGTCCTGCCTCAACGCCCTTGAGCGCCGCGATCAGCGCTGTTGCCCGCTCATCGCCGGTAAAGACCCGCCCATCCTCACGTGGCCCGTCATCATAGGTGAGCGCAATGCGCCGGGGCGCAGGCTCCGCTGCGGCCAAGGAAAAAGCGGCGATCAGGGCGGTCAGCAGGGAGAGAAAGGTTTTCATACCAGCCAGTCTAGGCCGGTCATGACCTTCTGTCACTTTTGCGGCGGGCTGAAAGGCAGCATCATTGCGGTCTGGATCGCGCTTGCCAGCAGCTTTCCCTTGTCATTGAAAAGCTCCGCCGAGGACGTGCACAGGGTCGCCCCCATCCGCGTGATCCTTGCCGTGCACCGCATCGGTCCGGGCAGGCCCGGGCGGTGGAACTGGGTGTGAATGTCCGTGGTCGACGGCATCATGCGCCCGGCTGACATGATATGCATCAGCGGGCCCATCGTATCGTCCATCATCGCGGTCAGGATGCCGCCCTGCACTTTTTGCGCAGGGTTCAGCATACGGTCCGTTGCCAGAAAATCGATGGTCGCCGTGCCGGCCTCGACATCGATCTCGACAACATCAAAGCCGAGGAACTGCGCCGAGGTCGGCGTCGGAAACCCGGCCATGAAGCGGTCTCGATAGGCGGTGAGTTCCTCCAGCGTCGGAGGCTTCGTCACCATGGCTCAGCCGGCTTCTGCGGGCTCGGAATTGGGCAGCTTGCCGATCTTCTTCGCCGCCGATCCATCATAAAGCGACGCCTCGGTCAGCGAGGTATTGTCGCCCTCAGGATCGGAGGTGTGACGGCCCGGATTGAACACACCCGGCTCGACATATTCCCCGCGATCGAGCTTGCCGAGGATCTCCTCGAGTTTCTCCGGGGTCAGATCTTCGTAGTAATAGTCATTGATCTGGGCCATCGGCGCGTTGCAGCAGGCGCCAAGGCATTCGACTTCGAGCCAAGAGAGATTGCCGCTCTCATTGACCGTGTTCTGCGGGCCGATGACCTTTTCGCAGACTGCCGCCAGATCCTCTGCCCCGCGCAGCATGCAGGGGGTCGTCCCGCAGAGCTGGACGAAATAGGTGCCGACCGGCCGCAGATTGAACATCGTGTAAAAGGTCGCGACCTCATAGACCCGGATATAGGGCATGCCGAGTTGCGAGGCGATCGCCTCCATCGCCGGGATCGAGACCCAGCCTTCCTGCTTTTGCGCACGCCACAGGAACGGAATGACGGCAGAGGCCTGACGCCCTTCAGGGAATTTGGCGATCTGCGTCTCGCACCAGGCTTTGTTCTCTTCGGTCCAGGCGAAACTGTCGGGCTGCTGTCGGGCGGGTTTACGGTCGGCCATGGAATATCCGTCGCGTTAGGAGATTGTCTTGTGGCGGGCCTTTTCGTGATGTCGCCCGTGAATGTCCAGCGCAGATCATGCTACAGGGTGTCTCAAGGATACCTTGCATCGAAATTCGATAAGACTATCTTGGATCTAGCGATCACCGGAATGAGGGATAAATTCATGCGCGCATTTCTGCTTACACTTCTCGGCACGACGGCTCTTGTCGCCTGTAGCGGCGACAAAACGCCGGCGGAGACCGGCAAGACCGAGACCAGCAAAGAGGTCTCCTACACAAAAGCTGAGATCGAAGCGGAATCCGCCCGGCTCAATGAATGGTTCGAGGATCGCTGGCTGGAGCAGCTGGAGTTCTCGCCGATCACCAAGGCCTCCCTTGGCATCAAGGACGAAGATTACGGCAAGATCGACGATGTTTCCGAAGCTGCCGAGGACGAACAGCTCGAATGGCGCCGCCAGACCGTCGCCGATCTGAAAGCGAATTTCGACTACAACAAGCTGAGCCCCGAGGCGCAGACCTCCTATGACATCTGGATCTATGAGCTCAAACGCGCAGAAGACGCCCTGCCCTTCCGGCGCATGGGCTATGTCTTCTCCCAGATGCAGGGGCCGCAAAGCTCGCTGCCGAATGTCATCATCAATTTCCATTCGGTCGAGACCGAGCAGGACATGGCCGATTACGTCTCGCGGCTTTCGGAACTCGGGCGCGCCCTCAACCAGCTCATCGACCGGGCCGAGCTAAGCGCCGCCGAAGGCATCCACCCGCCGAGCTGGGCCTATGAAGCCGTGATTGAGCAGTCAAAAGCGCTCTCAAGCGGCGCGCCGTTCGAGGGCGAAGGCGAAACCCCGCTCTATGCTGCCGCCAACCAGAAACTGGCAGGCCTCCTCGAAGCCGGCGTCATTGATGAGGCGGAGGCGGAGGAATTCCGCGCAGCGGCCCGCACCGCCCTCCTCGAGGACGTCAAACCCGCCTATGACCGTCTCATCGCCTTTGCTGAAGGCGATCTTGAGAACAGCCCCGAAGTCGCGACCGGCTTCTGGCAGTTCGAGAATGGCCGCGAATTCTATGCCGAGCGGCTCGCCTTTGCGACGACAACTGATCTGACGGCGGACGAAGTCCATGAGATCGGCCTGTCGGAAGTCGCCCGCATCCGCGCCGAGATGGAAGCCATCAAGGAGCAGGTCGGCTTTGAAGGCACGCTGCAGGAGTTCTTCGCCTTTGTCCGCGACGATGAACAATTCTATTTCCCGAACACGGATGAAGGCCGTCAGGCCTATATCGACGCCGCCGATGAGCACCTCGCATTCATCAATGATAAGCTGCCTGAGTATTTCGGCCTGCTCCCGAAAGCTGATCTCGTCGTAAAACGGGTCGAAGCTTTCCGCGAACAGGATGGCGCTGCCCAGCATTATTATCCGGGCACGCCGGATGGCTCGCGCCCGGGCGTATATTACGCCCACCTCTCGGATATGAGCTCGATGCCGATCCCGCAGCTGGAGGTGATCGCCTATCACGAGGGCAATCCGGGCCACCACATGCAGATTTCGATCGCGCAGGAACTGACCAGCGTGCCGACCTTCCGGACGCAGTCTTTCTTCAACGCCTATGCCGAAGGCTGGGCCCTCTACTCCGAACTCCTCGCCAAGGAGATGGGCGCCTATGAAGACCCCTATTCAGATTTCGGCCGGCTGACGACCGAGATCTGGCGGGCTATCCGGCTCGTCGTCGATACGGGCGTCCACCACAAGGAATGGACCGAGGAAGAGGCCATCGCCTATTTCCGTGACAATTCCCCGGCTGCGACCCAGCAGATCGTCTCAGAGGTCCGGCGCTATATCGTCTGGCCGGGTCAGGCGACCTCCTACAAGATTGGTATGCTGAAGATCCTCGAAATCCGCGCCAAGGCCGAAGCAGAGCTTGGCGATGATTTCGACATCAAGGGCTTCCACGACACCGTTCTTGGCGGCGGCGGTCTGCCGATGAACCTGCTCGAAAAGCGCGTCGATCAGTGGATCGAAAGCCAGAAGGGGTAAGTCCCTCATCATGGTAGGGCGGAACGCCGAAGGCGCTCCGCCAGTTACACATCGCCCAAAGTGGCGGATGGCATTGCCATCCGCCCTACGCATTGTTTCTGTAGGGGCCTTTTTCTTTTATCTCACCCCCAACCCCTGCTACCGGTCAAGCCCATGAGCGAGACCGACACCAAAACGCCTGACGCCGTGCCGACCTTCGTCGACAGGCTGCCCCGCCCGATCCAGCCCTATCTGCGCCTCATGCGTGCTGACCGCCCAGTCGGGGTCTGGCTCCTTCTCATCCCCTGCTTCTGGGGATCGCTGGTCGCGCGGCCCAACCCGACACCGGCCCATGAGATGTTCGGTTTCTGGTTTCTCTTCCTCGTCGGCAGTTTCGTCATGCGCTCGGCGGGCTGCATCTATAATGACATTATCGACCGCGACATCGACCGGCAGGTCGAGCGCACCGCCGCCCGGCCCCTCGCCAGCGGCCGGATTAAACCCGCCGCCGCTTGGGTGCTTCTCGTTCTTCTCTGCCTGATCGGTCTTGCCGTCCTCCTCCAGCTTGGCCTGCCCGCGATCATTACAGGGCTCTGCTCGCTGATCCTTGTCGCGGGCTACCCCTTCATGAAGCGGATCACCTGGTGGCCGCAGGCCTGGCTCGGGCTGACCTTTAACTGGGGCGTGCTGGTCGGGGCCGCGACCCTTGCCGGGACGATTCCCGTCAGTGCGATGATGATCTATGCCGCCGGCATTTTCTGGACGCTCGGCTATGACACGATCTACGCCCATCAGGACCGGGAGGATGACGCGCTGGTCGGGGTCAAATCCTCCGCCCGGCGTCTGGGTCAGCATTCCGCCACCGCCATCGCCGCCTTTTTCGGGCTGACCCTCGTTCTTTTTGCCTTCGCCCTTATCGCAGAAGACGCCCTTCACGGGCTCCCCTTCCTTCTGCCCGCAGCGCTCCATTTCATCTGGCAGATCCGCAAACTTGATATCGAGGACCCGGCGCTTTGCCTGAAGCTCTTTAAATCGAATGTCCTGACCGGGATCCTCCTGACCCTGCCCCTTTTTGCCGCATGACGCGTAACCTTGAGCGCGCCCGCCCGAACAGGCAGGTGTAGAGCCATGAGCAAGACCCTCACCTTCGCCGCTGCCCTCCTCGGATTTCTGGCCGTCGCGGCTGGCGCTTTCGGCGCCCATGCCCTTGATGGCCAGCTCACCGAAAAGGCGGCGGACTGGTGGCAGACCGGGACGTTCTACCTTCTGACCCATGCCGTGGCGGCCTTTGCCGTCGGGGTGTCGGGACAAAAGGGCCTGTTTGTCACCGGCGGATGGTGCCTCGCCCTCGGCTGCACCGTCTTTGGGGCCTCGCTTTATGCTCTCGCTCTTGGAGCGCCGTCGATCCTCGGGGCCATCACCCCGATCGGCGGCATCCTGATGCTGGCGGGATGGGCCCTTGCGGCCATCGGCGCGATAAGGAGATGAGTGATGCATTTTGCGATGACACGACGGACCATGCTTCTGGGGTCGGCGGCGCTGATCGGCGCGGCCTGCACTTCTGGAGATGCGCGCGAGGCAAAGGAGGATTCCATGATAACCGATGACAGCAATATCGACTGGGCGAACCTCACCGAAGCTGAGTGGCGCGAGCGGTTGAGCGAAGAAGAATTCCGTGTCCTGCGCAAGGAAGGCACCGAGCGTGCCGGCACCTCTCCTCTTAATGATGAGAAACGCGAGGGCACATTCGTTTGCGCAGGGTGCGAGCTGCCGCTTTTTGCGTCTGAGACCAAGTTCGAATCAGGCACGGGCTGGCCGAGCTTTTACGACCACCTCCCCGGCGCGCTTGAAACCAAGCGCGACTTCAAGCTGGTTGTCCCGCGCACGGAATATCATTGCTCGCGTTGCGGCGGGCATCAGGGCCATGTCTTCAAGGACGGCCCTCGCCCGACGGGGCTGCGCTATTGCAATAATGGCGTGGCGCTGAAATTCGTCCCCGCCTAAGCCGGTCCGTAGATTTCCTTCCAGGCGCCGGGCGGGATCGTCAGACTCCCGCCCGACAGAATCACATTCGTTACGCTGTCATCCGTCGCGGTGAAGCGGACCGTCTGGCCGTCGAGCAGGCCGAGGGCGGATAAATCCTCATAGCTCCACACATCATCTGCGGGTGATTGCGCCGGGCCGGTCGTCACAGCCGCACCTGAGGCAAAGCCATCTGTGCCGCTACCAGCGGCATAGTCCGCCATATCGAGCGACGCAGAATGACTGCCCAATGACGGGTCCGTATAAAGCGGATCGGTGATTGTCGTGCCGACCTCTGCTGCGCCGGCCGTTCCCAGATCGCTGGTATTGCCAAAGAAAGTCGATGAGGTGATCGCCGATCCAGAGGCCTGCCAATAGCCAACTGAAAAGCTTTCATCGAGATCTATAGCTTTCGTGTAGCCTGTAAAAATGCAGTCATCGATCGTCAGCTCACTGAAGCCCCCGGGATCGTAATTGGCGAACAGGAAGCTGGTGCTGACCCCTGCGGCAGGACCGGTGAAGACACAATTCTCGAAAACGGGCACGGCACTCGCCCCCTGCCGCAACCTCACACTTCCCTTTCCATAGCATCGGGTCATGACGCCCTCGAATGTGTTCATTTGGGCATAGAAGTGCACAAAACTATCCGTCACCTCCGCGGCTGTGAGCTTAACATAGTCCGTTAACGTCCCGAACTGGCATTGATCGAAGACGGCAATTGCGCCGCCGCCAACATCGTTGACTGCCCCGCTGGGACTCGGCAGAATCCGGCAACGGAAGAATTCATGACCCCCCAGCGAGCCTTCGAACCCGCCAATAATACCTGCGGGCGCTCTGACATCCTCACCGCCATGTCCTTCGCCGCCGATGAAGGTGCAATCTTCGTGATAGGACGTGCTGTCATTGACGTGGACAGCTGCGTATTTGTGACAGTCTTCAACCCAGCATCTATAGGCTTCCAGTCTGCCGTCAGCATGTGCCGTCAGGCCATCGCCGCAGTTGGACACCTTGACATCATGCACGGTCAGATCACCTGATCCGTGCACGGCAAGACCATTTGATGAGCTCTGGAAATCATCCGAAGCGATTTCGTCGAGGCCTTGCCAATCACGGATATGAAGCCCGTTCCCATATAGGATAACGGTGCCGTCCGTCATATCGAATGCTTGCGTCGACCCAACACCGGTGAAGGTTGAGCGAAGTGTTGTCCCCGGCTCAAACACTAATGTGATCGTATTGGTATCGATGGAATAAACCAGCAGTGGATCATCCACATAGTCGCCCTGCTTGATCCGTACATTGACGGATGCACTCGTGGCAAGGCTTCCTAGTCGGCTTGATAGTTCTGAAAGCGTCGCCAGAGGCGCAGCCGGCACGCCTGTATTGCCATCACTGCCAAGCACCGTATCAACGACAAAATCAAAAGTCAGATCAAGTCCTAGCAACGCTGGAGGCGTGGGTGCGCCATTCGGCAGCGCGGGCGTCTCCGCCTCGATCACATATCCCCATGCTCCCTCTGCTACATCATAGGATCGTCTCGGCGCGCCTGTGGCCGCGGCAGCCGGTTTGCCTGTGTCGAGAAGAATAAGCGGATTGCTCCCAGCACTGAATTCAGCATCCTCGGGTGACAAGAGGTTTGAAATAGGGCCCGTCGCTTCGGTCCAGACCGCCGCTTCCTCTGCAGAGATTGCAAAACTCGCACCTGCGGGCACCCATGCAGGCGCAGAAGGCCCGCCAATGCCTGTCGAGTTGGGAAAGCTGACTTCCCCCGTCTCGTGATCAATCAGGATCGCATCAACAAATGTCTCGCCGTCCGCACTGACCCGAATGGTCAGATCGTCCGAGCCCGTCAGGCCGATCTCGACACGGCCCGACGCCCCAGTCTGAAAGACAAGTGAGGCCGTATCACTCGCACTCGCCTTGTTGATCGACTGACGCATGTCCCCCGTCCCCGGCGTAACGTCATCATGGGAGAAGAGGACAGCATCAGTCTTCACGGCCAGCCGATTGGTATCATCCGGCCCCGTATTGATCCCGAAGCGGGCCGCCTCTTCACTTCCGAAAGCACCCCATTCAGAGCCGTCCCAGACAATGTGCCGCCCTTCGTCAGCGACATAGGCCGTGATGCCTTCAATCGCGGGATATTCCCGCCAGGCATTATCCTGCCAGACAGCGATTACATCATCAGCAAGACCAGACCAGCTTTCGCCCGTTTTGCCAGACGGCAGGATATACCCCTCGCCTTGAGCAGGTTCTTCAGGCTCTTCGCTGACCGTCCGGGAGCTGACAGATAAATGCACCAACGCATCAAGAGACCGGATCGTTTCATTGACCGTGACATGCTTTTGCGCCTGGGCTTCCATCACGTAAGGGAAAGAAAGTCGGGTCGAGTTGTCCATGACGTCTCCGGAGAAGGCTCGTTTCAGCGTTCAAGATAAGTCAGGCGCGAGGTGCGGGGATAAGTTTGCGGCGGCGGGCAAGATTGACCCCGCCCCTCTCGACTGTTCTAGTCAGGACAGGAGAAATTGAATGCTGATTTCATTATTGGGCCTCATCGCCGCCAGTTCCACGATAGCCCAGGAACCCGGCTCACCGCCTCAGGACGGCTGGGAAATTGGCGCTGTCTCCTTTGAGCTGACCATCAATGGAAAGCGCGGGAAGAGCGAGCCCATCCCCACCGTTTTTACGGTCAGGGAAGACGTCCCCGGCGTCCTCTTTATGTGTGACCAGTCTTCCTATCGTGTACGGATCGCCGAGAAGCCGATGCCGATGCACAATGTCGTTCACGGCACACAAAAACGTAACGTGCCGAATGTCCGGTTTTTCCTGTTCCTGGATGATGAGAAAGTGCTGACCGGAAGGGCTGATCGCTGGACGCAACTTGACGCCATCGCACCGGTGGGACGCGAACCAGCCGCAAACCTCTTCAATGCGATCATCACCGGCCAAAAGGCTGAATACGCCTTGCGCCGGGAAAAGAACCGTCAGCTGCTCCATCTGCCGCCCGTCGATGAAAACTTCCGTGCCTTTGCCGATGCCTGCAAGGCGCTCCAGTCATCGTCTGAATAGAGCGAACTCCCGCAACCTGATTATTTTTCGCAGTTGCAAAATAAAGGTGGTCATCTGCGCGAAAATATGCGCTCATGCCCCATCGAAACATGACGGGAATTCAAAGCCTTACTTCCAGCAGCTTCGAAATCACTTTCTCGTCATTCCACTTCCAAAAGGATCAATGCCTGTGTTCAAGCGTCTCGCCCTTATGGCCATTTTTGTTCTTACCGCCGCTGCCTGCGCCACGACGCCGGAAGAAGGCGAGACTGAAAAAGACGATGATGGCACGCATTGCACCGTCGAACGCGACATGGGCTCCCGCATGGGCACCAAGGTCTGCCGCTAAGACACGATTTGCCGGGATGACTGTCATCTGACTGCATCCCGGTCTGTCATGCCTCCCCTCGAATGGTAGGAAGTCAGAGCCGCCGGCAACACCGGCGGCTTAAACTTGTTGCTGCCCAATTCCGGAGGAAGCCCGCATGACACGCCGTCTCATCTTCACGACATTCGCCGCTCTATTGCTTGGCGCCTGTACGACGCCGCCCGAAGAGAAGAAAACGGCTGAAACCGAAGACCCTGAGGGGCTCACCTGTACCGAAGATGCGCTCGTCAACACGCCGCGTGATCCGGTGAAAATCTGCCGCGACTGACGCCTCCGGCATTCATGAACACATGAAAAAAGGGCGGCTTTCTCCCAGAAGCCCCCCTTCCCTTGCCTCATCAAGATCGAGAAACGGTCAAACGAGGCGTTCGTGATCCAGCGAAAAACTCAGAGTCTTTTCATCAGGACGGAAGCGTAAGGTGCCTTTGTCGGCTTTGCGCCACCAAAAAACTGGGCCCCGAGCTGACCGAAAAACCCAATCACGAGTGCTGTTGCCAACTGCTCAGTATCAAGGTTCGGGATCGGCAGCGGTTCACCACCAGGAAGGGTCGTTGGTACCCCAACGATCTTCGCCACCAAAAGAAGCACGATGACTGTGATCAGAAGATTGATCACGTAGCCGAGGAAAAACTGCTTTTTGACGTCATTTTTTTCCTGTGGCGTCAGCCCCTCGCCTGTAAATTGTCGCTTCTGTGCCTCCAAGCGATTGAGAATATTCGGCATATTGACGAACCAGCCCAGCAGGAAGAGCAAGAAGATTACCCCGCCGCCGAAATAGGCGAAGGGTACCCCCACCACTTTCATCAACAACCAGCCAAAGAACCAGATCGCAAGAAACTGCGCGACAAATTCGATCAGCATCAGGATGACCAGACCCGCGATCATGGTGCCCATCGAGACGCTTTCACCAGATGCGGCATTGGCTGCGACGTACGGGCTCTCGCCCCCTTGTATCACGCCTTTGAAGCCAACGACCTCCGCATAATCGGGGTCTTCTAGAAACGCATTATCGAGAGCTTCCTGACGGCGTTTGAGCGCACGGAATTGGTTCAGCGATACCATGGCGCTGGTCGCGAAGATCGAATACATTGGAATTTCCCACCCAACTATTGCCCCAGAACTCTTGTCTAGCCTCTGCAATGTGCAACTTCAAGGCTAGGAAGAAGACTGGCTCAACTCCCCAATTGGCGTAAGATGAGGATCCAGATCGGCGCGGTGATCAACGACCCGACGGTTGCAAACATCACTGCACTGGCCGCCGCGCCGGTGGCCCTTCCGTAAAGCTGCGCAAAGACAAATGCGATGAGCCCTGATGGCATCGCCGCCGTCAGGACGGCCGATTGCGTGACCTCAAGCGGCAGATGCATCGGCCCTGTCGCGAGCCCAATGACAATCAGCGGATGAATGATCAGTGAGAGACCGGCGACCATGGCGGCCTCGCCGAAGGCCCGCTTGGGTTCGCACTTTGTCAGCACGCCGCCTAATCCGAAAATGGCCGCAGGCAACGCTGCTTCTGCCAGCATATCGACGCTGTCCATGATTGGCGACGGGACGGTCAGCCCGGACAGATTGACGATAAAGGCCGCAGCCAGCCCGATCATCAACGGGTTGCGTACGACCTCTCGCGTAATGAGTTTCAGCGATGCCGCAGAGAACTGCCCATCCGCCTTGGCCAGCTCCATTGCCGTGATCCCGACCAGGAAGCAGATCGGTGAGTGAATGGAGATGATTGCGAAATTCGGGCCGAGCGTGTCGGGGCCGAAAGCTCGTGCCGTGATCGGCACCCCCAGCATCAGGCAATTGGTAAAAAGCGCGGCAAAACCAATTACGACACTATCCGTCCAGGGACGGTTGAAGATCAGCCGAGCGCCCAGCATGCCGAGCACGAAACAGCTGAGTGCACCGGTATAGAATGATACGAACAGCGCCGGATCGAACGCCGCGGCCAGGTCCAGACGGGATATCTTGCTGAAAAGAAGACAGGGAAAACCGAAGGTCAGGATAACTTTCATCATCCCGTCAATCGCGGCGATCGGGATCACGCCCGTCCGGACCGCGGCAAAGCCGGTGCCAATAATAATAAAGATCGGCGAGATGATCAGCAGGATTTCCAACATCCACCCGCCATGCGCGCGCCGTGCGGGAAGGTCAATCTCTGCTGCGCTCGGCGCCTGACAGGTCGCAAGACGAATGATAGATTGCAGCCGTCATGCGGCCCCTCTCTTAACGCCGCCGAACTCGAAAAGGAGTTTCATCATGGTACAGCGTATTCTTCTTGCCGCCCTTCTTGTCCTTTCGGCTACGGCCTGCGTCACGCCGCCCGAAGAGGGAGAGAAAGAAGCGAAGAAAGAGCCCGATGCCAAATATTGCGACACCGACGCCGATGACCGCCTCGGCACGGAAGTCTGCCGACAATACTGATTTTTCCCGGCCTTGCGGCAGTAGGACAGCAAGGCCGGTTCTTATTCCGATGGCGTCATGACTTCTTCGAAATAGATTGCCCAGCTCTCACCCTGGTCGAGCGAGTAATCGACCGTGAATGTCTTGGGAGCACCAAGGTCCCAACGCAGACGAAAATGCATCTTCTGATCATCACCGAGTGGGAAGTGGGTGTCGCTGCGCAGATTGGTGACCTCAAGCATTTCAGGTTCGGTGAAACGCCCCTCATAGATGTCCATCAGCCCCCAGGTGTCATCGACGACAGCCACGCGATATAGCTGTCTGTACTGATCATAGCTCATTTGGGTCTTGAGGGTGATCAGCTCTTCCAGACCAAGATCCGACGTCCGTTCTTCTTCCAGAACCCGGCCATTCAGCACGAAATGAGAAGTGCTCGTCGCTTTGCGCAATTCAATCGGGCCATCAGGCGTATGCCGGACGCCGGTGATGACGAACTCCCCTTCGAGCGGCGCCAGTCTTGCCATGGCCTCCAGAACCGGATCCTCGTCAGCAGTGGCGGACCCGATCCCCAGACCGAGGGCGAGCATGAAGGGCAGGAATTTGCGGAACATAGCGACCTCACAATTATCGATAAACGATACATTGCGCAGCGCTGACGTCAAGCTCTTACCGCGTCTCCAGATCGAGTTCCTCGAGCTTGCGGATCTCATCACGGATACGCGCCGCGTCCTCGAATTCGAGATTGGCCGCGGCCTCGCGCATCTGTTTTTCAAGCGCAGCAATATGGGTTTTCATATTGTCGCCATGCTCGAATTTCGTAGCCTCCTCGGCCATGCCGCCCGCGCCGGTCAGTCTTTGCGAACTGAAGGTCGTCCCGGCGGCCGCTTTCAGCGCCTCATCATCGCTGTCGGTGATTTCAGCGATCTTCGCCTTCACCGTTCTCGGCGTGATGCCATGCTCCTCATTATGGGCGAGCTGTTTCTCGCGGCGGCGTGAGGTTTCGGCGAGCGCCCGCTCCATCGACCCCGTCATGCCATCCGCATAAAGAATGACACGGCCATCGACGTTCCGCGCTGCCCGGCCGATCGTCTGAACCAGTGATGTTTCTGAGCGCAGGAAGCCTTCCTTATCGGCATCGAGAATCGCCACCAGCTCGCATTCCGGGATGTCGAGCCCTTCGCGCAACAGGTTGATGCCGATCAGCACATCGAAGGTGCCGAGACGCAAGTCACGGATGATCTCGATGCGTTCAATCGTGTCAATGTCCGAGTGCATGTAGCGAACGCGGACGCCCTGCTCATGCATATATTCGGTCAAGTCCTCGGCCATCTTTTTCGTCAGGGTCGTGACGAGCACCCGACCGCCTTTGGCCGCGACCTTCTTGCACTCATCAATGACGTCATCGACCTGATTGATCTGTCCCTTGGAGACGGGCCGGATTTCGACCGGCGGATCGACAAGCCCCGTCGGACGGATCACCTGCTCAACGAAAACACCGCCCGTGCGGTCCAGCTCCCACGGCCCCGGCGTGGCGGAGACATGCACCGTCTGGGGCCGCATCGCGTCCCATTCCTCGAATTTGAGCGGCCGGTTATCCATGCAGCTCGGCAGGCGGAAGCCATATTCCGCCAACGTCCTTTTTCGCGCAAAGTCACCTTTGAACATGGCGCCGATCTGCGGGATCGTCACATGGCTTTCGTCGCAGAAGACCAGCGCATTCTCCGGCAGATATTCAAAAAGCGTCGGGGGCGGATGACCCGGCTTCCGGCCTGTTAGATAGCGGGAGTAGTTCTCGATGCCGTTGCAGACCCCTGTCGCCTCCAGCATCTCAAGATCAAACGTCACCCGTTCGCGCAGGCGCTGCGCCTCGATCAGCCGGCCTTCGGCCTCCAGAACCGGCAGAGTTTCGGCCAGCTCCTTCTTGATCCCCTCCAGCGCGCGGCGGATCGTCGGGCGCGGCGTCACATAGTGAGAGTTCGCATACATCTTGATCTGGTCGAGTTCTGCGATCTTTTGTCCCGTCAGCGGATCAAATTCCGTGATCGCCTCAACCTCGTCACCGAACATGCTGACCCGCCAGGCGACATCCTCGAGGTGCGCCGGGAAGATCTCGATGACATCGCCCCGTGCCCGGAAACAGCCCCGCGCGAAAGCAACATCATTGCGCTTATATTGAAGCGCCACGAGGTCCGCGAGCAATTGCTGGCGCTCAATCTCCTGCCCTTTCTCTAGGGTGAAGGTCATCTCCGTATAGGTCTCAACCGAGCCGATACCGTAAATACAGGACACCGACGCAACGATGATTACATCATCGCGTTCGAGCAGCGCCCGGGTGGCCGAGTGGCGCATCCGGTCGATCTGCTCATTGATCGTGGATTCTTTCTCGATATAGGTATCCGTGCGCGGAACATAGGCTTCGGGTTGGTAGTAGTCGTAATAGGATACGAAATACTCGACCGCATTATTCGGAAAGAAGCTCTTGAACTCACCATAGAGCTGCGCGGCGAGCGTCTTGTTATGCGCAAGGATCAGCGCGGGCCGCTGCATCGCTTCGATGATCTTGGCCATGGTGAAGGTCTTGCCCGACCCCGTGACCCCGAGCAGCACCTGATCGTGCTCCTGCTCTTTGATGCCTTCAACGAGTTCAGCGATCGCCGCCGGCTGGTCGCCCGCCGGCTCGTAATCCGAGACGACCTCGAGCCGCTTGCCGCCTTCGAGCTTGTCCGGGCGGGCGGGCCTATGCGGCGCCCACTGCCCCTCCATCCGGTCATGATAGGAGACAACGGCTTCGGAAAATCCAAGGTCTTCGGGCAGGGTCTTGCTCATGGGGAAGAGTTAGGCGCGAGGGGCGGCCGGAGCAATGCGTCAGACCCCCATGCTGCAACCAAAGCTTCGCGTGATGCGTTAAATGCGTTACGGAAGATGCTGGGCGCCGGGGGGCCCCTGTTGGAGAGAGACCTGTGAAACCTGTCATTGGATGGCTGGCCGCCTTGGCCGCCGCGTTTAGTTGTGTTCACGCCCAGACGGTCGATCAGGAGCAACCCCTGTTCGATACGGCCCTTCCCCCGCAAGCGATTGGCGGTAGCTCAGAGCAGAAACTGGCGCAGACTTTTACCGTCGGTGTGACCGGCGGCCTGACCGCCATCGAAATCCCCGTCGGTTGCAGCGATGGCCAGCTTACCGTTGAGATCCAGGGGCAGACGGCTACTGGTGAACCCAATGGCATTGCCCAGCGCCGGGCTATCGTAAATGCCGATGAAGTGCCCCCGCCGCCAGACGATTTTGTCCGCATTCATCTCCCAACAGACCTGCCCGTGAGGGCGGGAGCGAGGCTGGCCCTCGTCCTGACGAACACCAGCGGCACTTGTGGCCTCGCCCGCGCGCCTGCCGGCGAAACCTATTCTGGCGGCGGACTATTCTTTGATGCCCGCCCCAATCCACCGGGCTGGATTTCCAACAAGACCTTTTTCGGGCCAGATGCGGATGTACCGCTGGACCTGCCGTTCCGCACCCTGATGGCCACGGGCGCGAGAGGCGGCGCGGACGATGATCGCTGCACTGTCATCACCAATGACGGCCCGCAAACACTACCGATCCCGGATAGCGTGCCGCTTTGCCGGTGCCTTGAAGATGCCGGAGCCCGAGAGCTGCGCTGTCGGCTCATCCATCCTGATTTCCTTTTGACCCGCCGCATCCAGACGCCATTTGAGCCCGGCTCGCCGTTTGAAGAGGAATGGATGTTCACGCCGCTGAAAGAGCTGAAGACACCTGTCATGATCGAATTGGCTGGCGCGGGGCTCGACAAGCCGGCACGCCATGTCTTCGGCAAGAAAAGCAAACCCGGCACGTTCGAGAGATGGACGGTCAAAGGGATCGCGCCGAAGACCGAGAAGACACTCGGCGGTGTCGCGACGGTCCTTTACGAGGGTTTGAGCCTCGGCAATTCCGACGGCCCGGTAGAGTTCCGCTTTGACCGCACCTTGCCCGATAGCGCGCTGGGTAACTGGCCGGAGCTGATGTCTCCCCCGAAACCCTGACGGAATCAGCATTCCTCGCCACTTGCGTTTGCGAGTGGCGAAATCCTGCCCAGATGCTAGGCTCCACCGTCGCTGGATGGGGGATCTATGGGGACGACGAGAAAAAGTCTGTTCGGACGCATGGGCGCAATGGCGGGGCTCGGCCTTGCCCTTTCGGGCTGTGTCGCCTTCATGCCGGACCGCATCCATTATGTGTGGGAGCCGGATGAGACTGCCGCTCCGACCACGGAGATAGTTTCACACGACCAATTTGTCGGCCTTGCCTTCTCCGGCGGGGGCAGCCGCGCGGCTTATTTTGCTGCCGCCGGGGCCGAAGCGCTGAACGAAGCGGGCCTCCTCGAAGAAGTCACCCATATCTCCAGCGTGTCGGGCGGGTCGATGGCGGCCTCCTATCTTGCGACGCGCCCACCGGAAGCCTGCGGCCCCCGCGATGTTCCCTGCACCCGCGCCTATTTTGATGCCTACAAGGCGACGATGCGCGAGAATTATTTCTGGCCGATGGAATGGGGGCAGATCACCAAACCCAACCGGTTCCTCAGCCCGACGCGCCGCATCTCCTCCCTGCAGAATGCTTTCGATACGAAATATCTTGATGAGAAGACCTTTGGCGATTTGCCCTCCTCGCGCGTCCTCCTGATCAATGCGGCGAGCTATGATGACGGGCGGCGTTTTGTCTTCTCCAACCGGCCGATTGCCAATGGCGGACAGACTGACCTGCCCTTGAGCAAGGACACGCTCCGCTCTCGCAATTTCAGCACCTCGGCTTGCGCTTATCCGACGCCGGACGATTTCCCTATCGCGCTGGCTGTTGCCTCTTCTGCCGCCTTCCCGCCCGCTCTGGGGCCGGTCGCCATCGAAGTGCCGCCCGCCTGCGGCGAGACGCAAACGCAATACTGGCATCTCGGCGATGGCGGCATCCTCGAGAACAAGGGCGTTGAGACGCTGCAGGAGATCCTGCTGCTTAATACCCAAACGCCTGCGCCGCCCAAACGCGCCGTCATCTTCTCCTTTGATGCGGGCAAGCAGGATTCGCTCGAACGCAATCTTGCCAATCGGGATTTACGGCTGTGGACCAGTGACCCCGGCCGTGTCGTCAGCATCACCAACCAACGAGCCGATGCCTATTGGCAGATCGTCTGGGAGCAGGCGAAAGCCCGGCTCGATATCCCCGTGACGATCATCAATATCCGCTATACGGATCATATCCCGACGGAATGGCCGGAAAGCTGCAAAGGCCGCATCCGCAAAGGCTCGATTGAGGATGCCCTCAATGCCGTGCCGACACGATTCTCCATCACCCCTTGCGATGCCGGTCTGATCGAAGCCTCCGCACGCCTTGGCGTCGCCCGTGCGGTCGCTGAGCATCGGGACACACTGGTCGAGCTGAAATAACGGGATAGCCCTCACCACAAGAAGGACAAAAGCATGCGCGCACGATCTGGACGGAAAGTCATCGGCCTGCTGACTGGCACTTTCATCGCCTTCGCGCTGCCCGCCGCAGCCCAGGATATCCAGTTCGCCACTTTCCCGGTCGAAGGTGACACGGCTTATGCGCAAGGTGAACTTGGCGAGCCGACACCTGCGATCATCGAAAAGCTGCTCAAGGACAATCCCGGCCTCAAGAAAATCGTCATGACCAATGTACCGGGCTCGGATGATGATGAAGCCAATATTAAGGCCTCGATCATGGTCCATGAACATGGCCTGACGACTTATGTGCCCGCCTCAGGCATGATCGCGTCGGGCGGTGTCGATTTCTTCCTCGCTGGCAAGGAGCGCGTTATCGAGGAAGGCGCCTGCATCGGCGTGCATGCGTGGCAGGATGATGATGATCCGACGCCCTCCAGCGAATTGCCCCGCGATCACCCGGGCCACAAGGTTTTCCTAGATTACTTCAAAAAGATCGGCATGGATGAGGAATTCTACTGGTACACGCTGCGCGTTGCCAAATTCGATGACATGTATTGGCTGAGTACGGAAGAACTCCTGAAATATGGCGTCGTCACGAAAATTATTGCCCCGCCCGAAGGGACATCAAGCTTTCAGCTGATCTGCGATCATCGCTGACCGCCTCAAGGGGCGGGATATAAAATCGCCTCCGCATCAGCCATCAGGGCCCGGACTTCCGGCGAATAGCGACCCTCCGCCTTCAGTCTGTCGATAATGCCGCGGGCCTCCTCGGCATAGGCATCATCGCCCGTCCCGTCCGCTGTCCGCGCCAGCGCTTCAGCGAGCAATAACTCACCGCGGAGAACTGTCTCCTGTTCACCCGCAAGCCCCCGCATGATCGCCAACATCTCAATGAAGGTCGCCTTGGCTGCCTGATCATTGCCAACGGCTCGATACGCCCCGCCGGTCTGCGCAAGCGAGAACGCCACATCCTCCCGGAACTGAGCGTTCAGCGGATGGCTCGCCATCAGCAGACGGGAGATCTGAAGGCTTTCCCGATAATGGCTCAACGCCTCTGCCGGGCGCTCTAGTTCCATCAGGACGTCACCATACATCTCAAGCGACACAGCCAGATTTCGCTGCGCGCGCAGACTGTCCGGCTCATTGGTCGCCAACTGACGATCAATCGCTAGGCTTTCGGCAAACAGAGCTTCCGCCCGCGGAAAATCTCCCGCCTCTAACGCCAGCTCTCCAGCACTTTCCAGTGCGCTAGACAGATCCCGGCGGCGCGCAGGCTCATCAGGTTGAGCGGCCAGTCTTTGCCGCCGCAGGACCAACACTTCCTCATGAGAGGTGCGAGCCGCATTCGGGTCTCCCAGCATCGCCTCAACATCGGCCAGTCCTTCCAGGGTATCCGCCAATATCAAAAGGTATTCATCATTACCCGGCTCCGCTTCATTCAGAGGACGGACAATCTGGAGGATCTGCTGGAAGCGCTGTCTTGCAAGCTCCAGCTCTCCAGCCTCAAATTCAAGGAAAGCAAGCTCACTCAATGCCGTCAGCCTTTTATCAAGGTCGTCGGCCACATCAGCCGCCGAGGCGGCCGCTGCTTTCGCAGCCCTCACATCGCCGTTTTGCTCATATTCAAGTGCACTCAGCGCTATCCAGGTTTCATAATGTCCGGGGTCAATCCGAGCGGCCTGTTGATAAGCCTCAAGCGCGATCGCAGGATCACGGTCATAAGCCAACGCCCCAAGGTCACGCCACGCAATGGCGGCATCCGCGGAGAGGTCATCGGCTCGCGCCTGCAGCGCCCTAAAGCCCGTTCTGAAATCTCCATTTGCGATTGCCTGTGCCGCAGCAGGATCAGCATTCGCAACGCGCATCGCTGCGTCTCGCCGCTCCGCCACACGTGAGGGCGATAACTCGGCAGGGTCTGAAGGCGCCGTTTGTTCAAGTAATTGCGCGATCATCAGACGCTGGGCGGCAAGCTCGCTCTGCAAGTCCTCGACCTGTTTTGAGGATGCCGTAGACGGCTGGAACATGCTGACGATCGTCGCAAAATTGCCGAAGAAAGACACTGCCCCCACAAAGGCAACGCCGGCTGCACTCCACCGGACAACCCTGCTCCTGATAAAATCCTGCACGATTTGGGAGCGTGTCTTGGGACTCAAGTCGTCAATCTGAGACTCGACGCCATCAGCAGGGAGATCTTCTTCCCCGGCCTTTTCCTCCTGCGTCTGATTTTCCGTCACAACCGTCCCCGCCGCTGTCGCACGCCCCTCAAACAGGTTTCTTCCTTCTACGCTGCGCTTTGATCTTTCTCAAATCGCTGGCTCTTCCTCCCTCATAAGGGTGCAGTCAGATAAACAGTAGGAAGGTGCCCAGATGACCCACACGCCACATGAGCTGTCCGAGGAATTTCCTGAATTCACCGACACCCTCCACCGGCTGAAAACCGGCGATCTTCATTTCCAGAAGCTCTCGGAGGAATATCACAGCCTTAACCGTGACATTCATCGCGCCGAAACGGACGTCGAGCCGACTTCTGATGACCATCTGGAAGAGATGAAAACGCGCCGCGTCAGGCTGAAAGACGAAATCTATACGATGCTTAAGGCTACCGTCTGAGAGTTCGGGTTCTTCTCATCAGGAATATATCGGGAGCGGATGGGAAAATGCAGAAACGCTAAGGTTAATGCTTTTTCGACGGCCAATTTGATCTGCGTCAAAGCGCCTCGTCTCTTTTTCAGCTAACCGTCCGGTTCACGACTCTTTTGAAGACGGATTGGGCATGTCTCATACGCCATTTGAACTTTCAGAAGAATTTCCGGAATACGCGCCCCTTATTCAGAAAATGAACAAGGGAGATGCGCATTTCCAGCGTTTGACTGAGGCCTATCACACACTGAACCGATACGTTCATCGGGCAGAATCCGATATTGAGCCGACATCGCATCAATATCTCGAAGAGATGAAAGTCCGCAGGTCTCATCTCAAAGATGAGATCCTTCAGATGCTCAAGACCGGCAGCGAGAAGCCGGAATCAGACACGCCGTCTTCAGAAAATCCGTCAATTCATTCAGACTTCTGATCATTGAAACCAGCGTATCTCTTTCGGATAAGAAGGAGAAATCCGTGGACCCGGACGGCATTTGCCCCTCCGGACGGGCATTCATATAGTCCTCTCTGTTTTTGGCGGATCCCCGCCGGGTGTTTCTGGAGAGAGATTGTATGCGCCACGTCACCTCGTTCCTGATGATTTCAGGAGCCGTTATCGCCCTTGCCGGCTGTGCCGAGCGCGCATCTGACGCCCCCGCCAAAAGCCATATCGATGTGACCGCCGCTGGGGATCTCCTCACCGCACCCTATACGGGCCGGGTCTATGTCACGGTCTCTGCTGATGCCTCTCGTGAGCCGCGCCTGCAGAGCCGCTGGTTCAACCCGCCCCTGACGGTGATTGAAGACGTCGAGAACTGGTCCGGCAGCAAGCCGGTCAGTCTGGATACGGATGATGCTGCCCATCCCGGATCGCTGGGCGATCTTGAGCCCGGCACCTATCAGGCGCAGGCCTATATCCGGCTCAGCCCCACCTCCCCCGATGCCGGGCGTGGTGCAGGCGATCTCTACAGCGAGCCCACCGAACTGGTTGTCGCCGAAGACGGCACATTCGACCTCGATCTCAGCCTTTCAAAGGTGGTCGAGGAAGAGGCTTTTGACGCCCCCGATCAGGTCAGCGTCATCAACCTCCCCTCGAACCTCCTCTCGGCATTTCATGGCGAGGACTATGCGGTCGATGTCTCTATCCGTCTGCCCAAGGACTGGTCCGCCGACAGTGAAGAGACATGGCCGGTGCTCTATTACATCGGCGGCTTTGGCAGCGATCACACCGCACTTTCGTTCCTCGTGCGCGACGAGTTCGCCCCGGCGCTCGATGAGATGATCCTCATTGTGCCGAATGCGCTCAATTATTGGGGCCATTCGGTTTTCGCCGATTCAGTGAATACCGGCCCATGGGGCGAAATGTTCGTGAGCGAACTGGCACCCTATATCGATGCGACCTATCACGGCGCCGGACCGGACGAGCGCTATGTCACCGGCATCTCTTCGGGGGGCTGGTCGTCACTCTGGCTGCAGGTCGAATACCCCGAAGCCTTTGCGGGGGTCTGGTCCTTTGTCCCTGACCCGGTCGATTTCCGAGATTTCCAGCAGATCGATCTTTATGCCGAAGGCAGCAACATGTTCACGGACGAGCAAGGACACCCGCGCCCGCTCGCCCGGCAGAATGGCGAAGCCATCCTGTTCTACGAGGATTTCGTCAATGCCGAGACGATCTACGGGCCGGGCGGGCAGATCCGCTCTTTCGAAGCCGTGTTCAGCCATCAGGATCAGGACGGCCTGCCGCAGCGGATCTTTGACCCCAAGACGGGTGAGGTTTTCACAGATGTTGTTGAGGACTGGAAGCCCTACGACATCAACCTGAAAATCCAAGAAGAATGGGACACGATCGGCCCGGCGCTCGAGGGCAAGATCCGCATCTATGCGGGCGGTGAGGATACGTTCTACCTCGAAGGCGCAACGGAGCTTCTGGCGGTCACGCTCGAAGAGCTGGGGTCAGATGCGCATGTAGAAATCGTCCCCGGCCTGCCGCACCGGCCCAAACCGGGCGTTGCCGCAGAAATGCTCGAAGAGATTACCGGCGTTTCTCTCAGGCCTGACGGAGGCGAGTAAGCCCTATTCTGCCGCCAACGTGCCGGTCGCAAATGCGACCTGCCAGCTGGCGCGGATGACCTGGGCTTTCGCATTCACATCGCCGACCTGCGCGGCGAGGAGGTCTTCCTCCACGCGCAATACGTCGAGCACGGAACGCTGGCCGACTTCACGCTCAAGCTGCACGCCCCGCCAGGCAAGCTCTGCTGCTTCCAGCCGGGCACTTGCGGCCTCGGCTGCCCGAAGGGAGGCCTGATAGCCTGCCATCGCTGTCTGGATGTCGGCGGTCACCCGGCGCAGCGTATCGGTCTCGGCAAAGCGGGCGGCCCGATCCTCGGCCCGCGCCTGCCTAATCCGTGAACTGATCGCTCCGCCTTCAAAAAGCGGCACCTGCACCTCTGCAGCGATCGAAGCGTTACTGGAGCGATCGCCTTCAAAGAACTGCCCTTCGGCATAGGAGTAAGCGCCGCGAAGCTGGACCTTGGGGGCGCGGCTGCCCCTTGCCCCTTTGACCGCGGCCTGCGCGGCATCCCGGTCAAGGGCGGCCGCAGCAAGTTCTGGATGCTCTCTCACCGCGATGCTCATCGCCTCATCAACGCTTGCCGGTACGGCGGCGCCCGTCTCGGGCAGGACAAAATTCTGGATCCCGTCACCACCGACAACAGCGAAAGCCTGACGCGCAGCAATGGCATCGGCCTGCGCGCCGGCAAGCTGCGCGCGAACAGCGGCGAGCCGCGACTGGGCGAGCGCGACATCCGTCCGGGTCGACTGCCCGGCCTCAAAGGAAACTTCCGTCGCGCGATGCGCCTGCATCAGGGACTGAACGCTTTTCTCGACCGCGCGGATTTCCGCCTCCGCCGAGACGACCCGCAGATAGGCATCGGCGATCTGGTAAGCATAGCCCTGCCGCACGCAGTCCAGTCGGGCGGATGCTGCCTCGACACTCGCTTGCGCTTCACGGATGCCGTTGAGGATCTGAAAACCGGTGAAGATAGGCTGGGTGACAGCAATCTGCGCCTGATTGGAGACCCGCCCGTCGCCGGGACCGAAACTGTCCGCAAGGTCAGGGCCCATCTCATCCATGCCGCCATCGCCCATCGGCGAGCTGAAGACCGAAGCAATCGCCGCCTCGGCCTCATCACCGGGGTCAAAGCTGCCTTCGGAGTAAGTTGAGCTGCCCATGATCTCGACATTGGGCAGGCCTTGCGCCCGCGCCTGCACGATGGCTTCGCGCGCCGCTTCAAGCCGGGCCGTGTCCGCGGCCAGCGCCGGATTACTGGCCAGCCCCTCCTCGACCGCGACCGAAAGAGGCTGCGCTGTCGCGACTGATAACCCGGCCATCAGAACCGGCATTAGAATTGCGAGATGCCTCATCAGAAATTCCAGTTGCTGTCTTTCCCTAACAGGGGTTGCCATTTCCCGGCTATGCCCTTGATAGGCAAGACGCCCCGGCCTATGCGCCGGAAGTTGTGCATGTGCGAACGCTGCCCCACAGTATCAATATGGGACGGCAGGAGAGGATTAAGGGCGGATGTCACTCACCCATCTCGACCGGCTAGAGGCCGAAAGTATTCATATCATGCGGGAAGTAGCCGCCGAATGCGACAATCCGGTCATGCTCTATTCGGTGGGCAAGGACTCATCGGTGATGCTGCATCTGGCGCTCAAAGCCTTCTATCCGTCGGTCCCGCCCTTCCCCTTCATGCATGTCGATACGACGTGGAAATTCCGGGAGATGATCAAGTTCCGGGATGAGACAGCGAAAAAGCTCGGCCTCGATCTCGTCGTGCACATCAATGAGGATGGCGTGAAGGAAGGCGTTGGCCCCTTCACCCATGGCAGCGCCTATCACACCGACGTGATGAAGACCCAAGGGCTTAAACAGGCCCTCGACAAATACGGTTTTGATGCCGCCTTTGGCGGCGCGCGCCGTGATGAGGAGAAATCCCGCGCCAAGGAACGCATCTTCTCCTTCCGCGCGCCGGGTCACCGCTGGGATCCGAAGAACCAACGCCCGGAGCTCTGGTCGCTCTACAACACGCGCATTCACAAGGGCGAGTCGATCCGTGTCTTCCCGCTGTCCAACTGGACCGAGCTTGATATCTGGCAATATATCTACCGCGAGAACATCGAGATCCCGTCGCTCTATTTCGCGGCCGAACGCCCGGTCGTCGATATTGATGGTACACTGATCCTTGTTGACGATGACCGCATCCCGCTTGAGGGCCGTGAGCCCGAGATGAAGTGGGTGCGCTTCCGGACGCTCGGTTGCTACCCGCTGACCGGTGCGGTCGAGAGCCGCGCGGCGACACTCCCCGACATCATCCAGGAGACGCTGCTGGCGACGAGTTCAGAGCGTCAGGGCCGGGTCATCGACCATGACCAGGCCGCCTCCATGGAGAAGAAAAAGCAGGAAGGGTATTTCTAAGATGTCCATGAGCTCTAAGGACACCGCCCTGATCGAACAGGATGTCGTCGCCTATCTGACGCGGCACGAGAACAAATCCCTGATGCGCTTCATCACCTGCGGCTCGGTGGATGACGGCAAGTCGACCCTGATCGGCCGCCTGCTCTATGATTCCAAGATGCTCTATGAGGATCAGGTCGCCGCACTTGAGGCGGATTCAAAGAAATCCGGCACGCAAGGGCAGGATATCGACTTCGCCCTTCTCGTTGACGGCCTCGCCGCCGAGCGGGAACAGGGCATCACGATCGATGTCGCCTACCGCTTCTTCTCGACCGAGAAACGCAAATTCATCGTCGCCGATACGCCGGGTCATGAGCAATATACCCGCAACATGGCAACGGGCGCCTCGACGGCGGACCTTGCCGTCCTGCTGGTTGATGCCCGTGCGGGCCTGATGACCCAGACACGGCGCCACAGCTTCATCTGTTCGCTCGTCGGCATCCGCCATGTCGTCCTTGCCGTGAACAAGATGGACCTCGTCGATTATTCCGAAGAGCGCTTCAACGAGATCACGGCCGAGTACCGCAAGTTTGCTGAAAAGCTCGGCTTTGAGAGCATCCTCTGTGTGCCGATGAGTGCGCTCGGTGGCGACAATGTCACCGAAGCCTCTGACAAGACCCCCTATTATGACGGCCCACCGCTCCTCACCTATCTTGAGGAGCTTGATATCGGTTCGGATACGGATGCGCCGTTCCGCCTGCCGGTCCAGTGGGTGAACCGCCCGAACCTCGATTTCCGCGGTTTCTCCGGCACCGTCGCAAGCGGGCATATTGAAGTCGGCGATCCGATCATCGCGATCCCGTCGGGCCGACGCTCGACGGTGAAATCAATCGTCGTCATGGGCGATGATGAAAAGCAGCGCGCCGAAAAGCGCGAAGCCGTCACGATCACCCTCAATGATGAGATCGATATCTCCCGCGGTGACATCATCTGCGGCAAGGATCATCCGGCGCATCAGACAGACCAGCTCTCCGCACACGTCATCTGGATGGCGGATGAAGCCCTGCTGCCTGGCCGGCAATATGTCATCAAGACCGCCAACCGGCTGGTCAATGGCGTCGTCACCGATCTGCGGAACAAGATCGATGTGAACACGCTGGAAGAACGCCCCGGCAAGACGCTCAGCCTCAACGAGATCGGTGTCTGCAAGTTCAACCTCTCCCATCCGGTCGCCTTCGATCCGTATCAGGAGAACCGCCAGACCGGCAGTTTCATCATCATCGACCGCCAGACCAATTCGACGGTCGGCGCCGGGATGATCGATCACTCACTGCGCCGCGCGGAAAACGTCGTCTGGCAGGACCTCGAAGTCGGCAAGGCTGAACGCGCAGGCATGAAGCACCAGAAACCGGCTCTGCTCTGGTTCACTGGGCTTTCGGGCGCTGGCAAATCGACCATTGCCAACCTCGTTGAGAAGAAACTGCACGACCTTGGGCGCCATACCTATATTCTGGATGGGGACAATGTCCGGCACGGGCTCAACAAGGATCTCGGCTTCACCGATGCCGACCGCGTTGAGAACATCCGCCGGGTGGCCGAGACCGCCAAGCTGATGGTCGATGCGGGCCTCATCGTGCTTTCCGCCTTCATTTCTCCGTTCCGGGACGAACGCCAGATGGCCCGCTCCCTCATGGGCGAAGGTGAGTTCATCGAGGTCTATGTCGATACGCCGCTTGAGGTTGCCGAACAGCGCGATGTGAAAGGCCTCTACAAGAAGGCCCGCGCCGGTCAGATCAAGAACTTCACCGGTATCGACAGCGCCTATGAGCCGCCGCGCCATGCGGAGATCACGATAAACACGGTTGAGATGACGGCAGCAGAAGCCGCCGAAGTCATCGTCAAACGGCTGACCGAAGGCGGTTATCTGGAGGCATAAGGGTTCGGGCCCGGATTGCCGATCATCCGTGATCCCCATTCAGGATTTCTGAGCACGCCGCTCCTTCAATGAGGAGATGGGTGAGCAGGCAATCTGATGCCCGCCCGAAAGCCGCCTTCTTGCCGGTTTGACAGCTCCAGCTGGCCGCCATGCGCGCGTGCCGCGCCATCGGCGATGGCAAGGCCGAGGCCCGCCCCGCCAGTCTCACGATTGCGCGAGCCCTCGCCCCGCCGGAAGGGCTCCCGCAAGGCATCAAGCTGCGCTTCAGGGACGCCTGGTCCGTCATCATCGACCGCGATCAGGATGCCGCTCTCCTCGTTCAGGAGGCGCAAGGTCACATCGCCGCCATAGCGAAGTCCATTCTGGATGAGGTTGCGCAAGGCCCGTTTGAGGAGCGCGGGATAAACTGGCGTGATCAGTGGTGGCGTATCGTCATCGAACGACACTTTCCTGTCACCCGTCCCCATATCATCGGCGAGCTGCCTGCAGAGCGATGAGAGATCGAGCTCTTCCTGCTCCGTGCCCGGCGCACCATCGCGCGCAAGGATGAGGATGTCCTCCAGCATGGTCGACAGCTCATCAATCGAAATGATCATCCGTTCGCGAAGCTGATCATTCGCGACCTGCTCGACCCGGATGCGCAAAGAGGTCAGCGGGGTGCGCAGATCATGCCCGATCGCGCCCAGCATGGCGTCCTTTTCGGTGAAGGCCCGGCGCAGGCGCCCGCGCATCTGATCGAACGCCGCCGTCAGGGAACGGATATCGCTCGGGCCTTCTTCGGTCAGGGCAATGTCCTGACTATCGAGCCGGAACCGGTTCGCGGCATCCGTCAGCCTGCGGAGCGGACGCGCCAGCCTTGCCGTCACCAGAAGCACAGCCGCCATCAGGCCGATATAGATGAGCACCGTCTGCAGGATCAAGGGTTTGACATCGAGCGAGCCGCCCTGCGGCGCCGGCGAGACGGCATTAAACCATTGCCCGCCCTCAATTGCGGAAGAGAGAACGATGGCGAGTTCCTCGCCTTCCCGCATCGGCCGCATCATGCGGGCGGCCATGGCGCCGTCTGCATTCAACCCCGCCTCCCGTAGTTTCTCCTGAAGCCGCAAGGTCAGTTTTTCGTCGACATCGCCAAGGGTGGCGAGCGGCGCATTCGTCACGCTGACCGGCACGCGGCGGCGGCGCGGACGATCTTTGATGCGTTGCAATGCCTGATCATTCTCCGCGCCCGCGACAAAACGTTCGATCTGCGTGTCCTCACGAGCCGTCCGCACACGTTCCCGTGCTTCGAGCAGAAAGAAGAAATTGACTGCCTGCGCGGCCAGCAACGCAATCGCCAGCACGACCGCCATCTGGGCCGCAAAAGATGCGCGGCGGATCATTCTTTGGTGACCTTGGCGGCCAGCACATAGCCCCCGCCCCGTACCGTCTTGATGATGGTCGGATCCTTGGGATCTGGCTCGATCTTCTTCCGCAGGCGGCTGATCTGGTTATCGATCGAGCGGTCAAAGACATGCGCCGAGCGGCCTTGGGTGATATCGAGCAACTGGTCTCGATTGAGGACGCGGCCCGTCCGTTCCGTCAAAGCGAGCAAAAGCTCATATTCCCCGCCGGTCAGCTTGACCTCCTCACCGGCAGCATCGAGCAGGCGGCGGCCTTCGATCTCAAGCGTGAAACTCTCAATACGGAATTTCGTCCCGCCGGGGGTCAGAGGCTCGCTCGGGCTATCCTTGCTGCGGCGCAGGACCGCCTTCACCCTTGCTAGGAGCTCGCGCGGATTGAACGGCTTGGTCACATAATCATCCGCGCCAATTTCAAGCCCGACAATGCGGTCGGTATCCTCGGCCCGCGCGGTCAGCAGGATCACGGGCAGCGTGCCCTTTGCGCGCAGATCACGGCACAGGCTGAGGCCATCCTCGCCCGGCATCATGATATCAAGGAGGACGAGATCGATGCCCCCCTCTTCGATCAGGCTGCGTGCCGCATCGGCACGGCCCGCCGTTTTGATCTCATAGCCATTACCGCCCAGATACTCCGCCAGCGGATCACGGATCGAGGGTTCGTCATCAACGACGAGGAGCACAGGTTTGCTTGCGCCGGACATGTCAGTCCTCCTCTGTCGGCGCGCTTTCATCCGCAGCGCCGGGGATCGCATAGCCCTCTGAGAGCCAGCGATTGAGATCGACCTTGCGGCACCTGTCTGAACAGAACGGCCAGTCTTCCTTGCTGGCCGACTTGCCGCAGATCGGGCATTTGGGGTCAGGCTTTGACATGGAAGTCTCCGTGGGGGTCTCCGTCTCCAAGGGCCTCGACACGCAGGCGGGGGCCAAAACGCGCAGTCAGATCGTGCATCGGACTACCCGCCTCATCAAGCAACGCTATGGCGCGTTGTGTAACAAAGAGTGTCACCTGGCCCGTGCGGTTTTCTTCCAGCGCTCGTTCAGCCGCGCGGAACGCCTTTGCGGCGATGACATCGGCGCAGAAGCGGCGGCCGGGGAAAGTGTCCGTCCCTGGCTCGGTCAGGATTTCGCGCAATGACGGCCGTGGCCGCGGGGCGATGATCGTGCACAGCCCTTCTGGCGTGACCGCCGGCACCGAGACCCGGCCCAGCGGTTTGAGCGCCCGTGTGATCTGGTCACGGACGATCTTTGGCGCGGCAATCGCCCCGCGCGGCACATCGATAATGACCTGCCCGCCAAGGCCCATGACGCCGCCAATCCGCCCGAGCGTTGAGAGCGCCTCGCCCAGCAGTTTCGTGCCCGCGCCTTTTTTGGATTGCCCGCCCTGCGAGCCGAGATCGAGATCGACAGCGAACAGCGCCTCTGTCTCCTCAATCGTTAGCCTGCCGCCGCCGGGAAGGTCATGGCTGCGCGCCAGTGCTTCTTCCTCTGCCGCATCAAGCCATTCGGCGATCCCTCGCGCGGGGCCGACATCAATCGGGAAATCGGACGGCATCCCTGCCGCGAGCCGGGACTTTGTGTCGGCCCGCGTCACCTCGATGAAGGAGATCTCACTCGTCAGCAGGCCGAGCATCAGGCGGGACAGAGGCGCGAAAGGATCAATCAGGCCGATAGGCCCTTCCGGGGTAAGCTTAGCCTTGAACTCTGGCGGGAAGGTGTCTTCCCCCAGCGGGCCGGCCCGTTCTTCCTCATCGCCAATGCGCCAGCTTGCCATGGCGCCGCGCAGGACGGGTTTGTCCGAGACATCCGCGCCCTTGGTGCCGATCGGCTCGCGCTTGACCTCAACGATCAGGGTACGCCCGACAACGGGCAGAGGGCCGCTCCTGCGCAAGAACCCTTTGGTGCCCCCAAGATCGAGATAGACAGCGCCGAGGCGCTTATCGACATCGGTGACTTTCGCGCGATAGAGCGCGCCCAGCATCGGGTCCGCGCGGCCCGGGAACCAGTGCCGCAGGGCGGTGACCTCGTCATCCTCCACACGCGCGATGCGGACGGAGAGCGGCGTTTCCTCGATCAGGAGACCGGCGCTCATTTGGAGCTCCCGAAATTCACAGACCGCCCCAGCGCCGCCGAGAGAAGATTTGCGGTTTCATAAAGCGGCAATCCGACCACGGCGGAATAGCTGCCTACAATCTGAATAATAAACGCGGAGAAGCCGCCCTGAATACCGTAGCCGCCCGCCTTGCCGGCCCATTCGCCGCAATCGAGATAGGCGGCCCGCTCCTGCGCGGAGAGCTGTTTGACCTTCACGCGCGTTTCAACGATCCGCTGGCGGAGGACACCCTCGCCCGGCCCTGCGACCGCGATGCCGGTGAAGACCCGGTGCGCGCGCCCGGAAAGAAGATCGAGACAGGCCGCAGCCTCTTCACGGGTTTCCGTCTTGGGCAGAATGCGGCGCCCCACCGCCACCACCGTGTCTGACCCCAGCACCACCGCGCCGGGATGCGCGCCCGCAATCACGGCCGCTTTCTCTGCGGCCAAACGGCCCGCCAGCACGCGCGGCAGCTCGCCGGGCGCTTCGGTCTCGTCAATATCGGCGGGGAGGATCTCGTCGGGCGGAAACCCGATCTGCTCGAGCAATTGCCGCCGCCGGGGCGACGCGCTTGCGAGGATAAATCTGGGGCCGGTCACAACGGCACCCGTCTTACTTGAAGCGATAGGTGATCCGGCCCTTGGTGAGGTCGTAAGGGGTCATTTCGACCAGCACCTTGTCGCCCGCCAGCACCCGGATGCGGTTCTTACGCATCTTGCCCGCCGTGTGGGCGATGATCTCATGGTCATTCTCAAGCTTCACGCGAAAGGTCGCGTTGGGGAGGAGTTCCTCCACCGTTCCTGAAAACTCGAGCAATTCTTCCTTGGCCATGCGATCCCTTTGGTTACCGAGAAGGCGTGGCATTTGGGCGCTGCCGGGCGATACGTCAAGGCGGGATTAGGGATCACCCCTCCCCAAACGCCTCTTTGATCTTCGCGCGCAAGCCGTGAAGGCAGGTCCGGTAGGCCGCAAGAACATCAAGGTCCGAGCCTCTGACATCGGTTGGATTGGGCGTATCCCAATAGGTCACTTTCGCGCCCGCCCGGCGGGCCTCGGCGGCAGCTTCGGGGGTCAGGGCGATCACATGATCGAACTTGTCGACCTC
Organism: Parvularcula marina; assembly: GCF_003399445.1. Lineage (NCBI taxonomy): Bacteria > Pseudomonadati > Pseudomonadota > Alphaproteobacteria > Parvularculales > Parvularculaceae > Parvularcula > Parvularcula marina. The sequence continues at coordinate 1,240,163 of NZ_QUQO01000001.1, forward strand.
GACCTTGGCGAAGGTCTGGGGATCACGCGAGGGGATCGGGATGCCTTCTTCTTCTAGCACGCGCGCGACAAAGGGATCGAGAATGCCGGCAAAGACGCCGCAGCTCTCGATGTGTACCTCCGGCCCCAGAATGTCTTTCGCGAGTGCTTCAGCCATGGGGGAACGGACGGAATTCATGTTGCAGGCAAACAGGATCGATCCCGCCCCGGCCATCACTGATCTCCCCTGTTCGCGGCCCGTAGGGAGATGGAGCAGATCAGCGTGAAAAGCCGCCGCGCCGTCTCGAAATCGAGCTCTATTTTTCCTTCAAGCCGCTTGATCAGCAGCTCCGTTCCCTCGTTGTGAACGGCTCTGCGGGCCATGTCGATGGTTTCGAGTTTCTCGGGCATCGCCGCGCGGATCGCATCGTAATAGGTCTCACACAGCATGAAGTAGTCTTTGATGAGCCGCCGGAAAGGCGACATCGAGAGGTGATGGGCGGCCAGCCCCTCCCCGTCTTCGGAGCGGATTTCAAAGACCAGACGACCGTCACGCTCGAGAAGGCTGAGCGCATAGGGCCCGCCATGCTCCACCCCGACCGGGTTGAAGGCATTGTCAGCGAGCAGGTCATGCATCGCGACTTTGCGCTCATGGTCGATTTCCGACCCGCGCGCGGCGAGGCTCGCCTCGTCAATCTGGATGGACGCAAGATGGCGTGCGCCGGACATGGTTTTTCTTTCTCATTCTGTCGTTGCGTGCTGCAACGCAGCAGAGAAGGTTTCACAAGCCGTGAATGCGCGCAAGCGTTCTAGGCTTTGAGCTTGCCCCGGCCCTCCTTCGCCGCAGATTTATAGGCCCCGGTGCCCGCCGCGCGGACCAGCCGCAGAAAGGTCGGGCATTCCATATGGCTCGGCGCGCCGCAATTGGCGGCATGAAGGAGGCCCCGCCGCATGGTCGTCAGCTTACGAATGGTTCGTTCAAGCTCTTCGGCTTTGTCGAGCAGCGCCTGCCGGTCGATCTGGGGCGCGCCTTCGGGCGCGAGCATCAGGCCGATTTCATCAAGAGAGAACCCCGCCGCCTGCCCCAGCGCAATCAGCGACAGCCGGTCGATGATGTCCGCATCAAAGACCCGTTTGAGCCCATGCCGTCCGACCGAGCGGATGAGGCCTTTTTCCTCATAATATCGCAGGGTAGAGGCAGGCACGCCCGACCGTTTTGAGACTTCTGATATATCGAGCGCAGACACCTCTTGACCTCAAGTCAGCTTGAAGTGGCAGAATGTCCCTCACACTGCACATAGGCAAGCCCGCAAAGGACGCACATGACCGAGAAACCCAAAAAGACCGAGACGAGAAAGAACGACTGGAACAGCGGCGCGGCCCTTACCTGGGTCACCGCGCAGGCCCTCCTCGACGGTATGTTTGAGCCCGTCGAGACGCTACTTGCCGAGGCCGCCCGCAAGGCCGGTGCGAAGACCGTGCTTGATGTTGGCTGCGGGACGGGCGCGACCACGCTCGCCATCGCGGGCGCGCTTGGGCCCGACGGCACCTGCACAGGCATCGACATTTCCGAAGGGATGATCGCCGCTGCGGAGGCCCGCGCGCGCGAGGCCAGTGTGAACGCTGAGTTCATCCGGGCCGATGCCGAAACTCATCCTCTGCCAGCGGAGCAGTTCGACATGGTCACCTCCCGGTTTGGCGTCATGTTCTTTGATGACCCCGTCCGGGCATTCGCCAATCTTCGCGGTGCCACCAAGAATAAAGGTCACCTCAGATGCGTCGTGTGGCGCTCCCCTGAAGACAATCCTTTCATGACGACCGCCATCAAGGCGGCTGCGCCTTATATCCCTGACCTGCCGCCCTTTGACCCGGACGCGCCCGGCCAGTTCGCCTTCGCCCGAGAGGAACTGGTACGGACGATCCTCGAGAAAAGCGGCTGGCAGGAGATATCTTTCACGCCACTCGATTTCGAGTGCGAATTCCCCGCCACGGAGCTGGAGTTCTATTTCAAAAGGTTGGGCGTTGTCGGCCGGATGTTCGATCAATTGGATGCGGCAACGCAAGCAACTGTGACAGCGGCCATGCATGAAGCCTTCAGGCCCTTCGTGGACGGAGAAACGGTGCGTTTTACCGCCGCCTGCTGGGACATCAGCGCCAGAGCCTAGTGAGGCTCATCCTCAAGCCGCCGCCGCACGCTCTCGCCATGGGCCCACAGGCCCTCTTCATCGGCAAGGGTGGCGGCGTCAGGGCCGATGGCACGCACCGCCTCTTTCGTGCAGGCAATCAGGCTCGTGCGTTTGAGGAAATCGAGCGTTGAGAGGCCGGATGAGAACCGCGCCGCCCGGGCGGTGGGAAGAACATGGTCCGGACCCGCCACATAATCGCCAACGGCCTCCGGCGTATAACGCCCAAGGAATATCGCCCCTGCGTGCCGGACCAGCGGCAGGAGGAGTTCGGGATCCTCGACCGCGAGTTCCAAATGCTCTGGTGCCAGCCGGTTGACCAGCGGCATCCCCTCTTCGAGCGAGGGCACAAGGATAATCGCTGAATTATCGTCCCATGCGGCGCGCGTGATTTTGGTCCGCGGGCTTTTCCCGATCATCGCCTCGATGGAGGCCGTGACCCGGCCCGCAAATGCCGCATCATCCGTGATAAGAACGCTTTGTGAGCTTGGGTCGTGTTCGGCCTGGCTTAAAAGGTCCGCGGCGATCCAGTCGGGATTATTCTCGCCATCTGCCACCACAAGGATCTCGGAAGGCCCTGCAATCGAGTCGATGCCGACCTGCCCGAAGACCTCGCGCTTGGCCGCCGCGACCCACGCATTGCCGGGCCCGACAATCTTGTCGACCGGCACAATACTGTCTGTTCCATAGGCCAGCGCGGCCACGGCCTGCGCCCCGCCGACGCGGTAGATTTCCGTAACGCCTGCGATCTTTGCCGCTGCGAAGACCAGCGGGTTTGCCTCGCCCTTCGGGGTCGGCACGACCATCACAAGGCGCTCAACGCCTGCAACCTTCGCCGGAACGGCATTCATCAGCACACTGGAGGGATAGCTAGCGAGCCCGCCGGGCACGTAAAGCCCGACGGCATCTAGCGGCGTCCAGCGCCAGCCGAGGACGACGCCCTCTTCATCTTCCCAGCGCTCATTCTGCGGTGTCTGCAGCGCGTGATAGGCGCGGATCCGGTCCGCCGCGCGTGCCAGCGCCGCCACCGCCTCCGGATTAGCTTTCGCCGCCAGTTCATCAATCTCGTCAGCAGACAGCCGCAGGCTCGCCGGGCGATAACCGTCGAATTTTTCCGTCAGCTCAAGGAGCGCCTGATCGCCGCGCGCCTGCACATCGGCGATGATGCCGCGCACGGTCTCACCCACTTCAGGGGAGCTTTCGCGTTTGAGGGACAGGAGTTCGGCGAATGCCGTCTCGAACCCTGCCGCCTGCATGTCGAGGCGGCGGGCCATCATTCGGCTCCGTGATCGGGTTTTTTGGCGGTCCGCCACGGATCGGAGATATCTTTCAGCGTGCCGTTGATCGCCTCGACATCGAGGGCAATGCCCCCGCCCCCGGCAAGATTGAGCGTGATCGTTCCGCCATTCTCATCACCCTCATAGGTGACCGAAAGAATGTCGATGACTGCCTCTTTTGCATCGAGCCTGACGGATTTCGTCCGTACACGGGTCACATCATCGAAATGGACGCCCGTCCGCACGCGCAGGAAAGGCCCGTGGTTCCGCTTGACGCCGTCTTCCCAGACGAAACGGTTCGCAACGAACGCAAAACGGCGCTGGTTCGGGAACCAGCCTAGGTCGCCGATCTTCGCGACGGCGTCCTGCAGGACTGAGGAGACGATTTCGAGATCCTCGCCATCGGCAGCCAGCATGGCGAGAGGGATATAGTTTTTTGTGCTCATGGCAGGGGACATAGGGTGTCCCGCCCTCAAGGGGAATGGGGGCAGTGAGGTCAGTCCTCGTCTTTCACCCTCTCGACCAGCGCGCCGACTGATTGCAGCTTCTCATCGAGCCGCTCAAAACCCCGGTCGAGGTGATAAAGGCGGGAGACCATGGTCTGCCCTTCGGCCGCGAGGCCCGCCACGATCAAGGACATCGATGCCCGAAGGTCCGTCGCCATGACCGGCGCGCCTTTGAGGACCTTCTTGCCCTTCACCGTCGCGCATTGCCCGTCGATATGGATGTCCGCGCCGAGCCGCATCAGCTCGGGCACATGCATGAATCGGTTCTCGAAAATCTTCTCGCAGATGACGCTAGTGCCATCGGCGAGCGACATCAGCGCCATATATTGCGCCTGAAGATCGGTCGGAAAGCCGGGGAACGGCGCGGTCTCGACATTGGTGCCGACGGTCGGGCGGCCCCATTTGGTGACGCGAAGCCCGCCTTCCTCATCACTCAGGGTCAGCCCGGCCTGCTCGAGGATCACATCCGCCTCGCCGAGCAACGCCCGCCTTCCGTTCTTGAGCAGCAGCTCGCCGCCCGCGGCACCCACGGCCATGGCGTAGGAGCCCATCTCGATCCGGTCGGCCACGACCTGATGGGTGGCGCCGTGAAGTGACGCGACGCCCTTGATGCGGATCGTCTCCGTGCCCGCGCCTTCGATCCGGGCACCCATCGCGATGAGGCAATCGGCAAGGTCGATGATCTCCGGCTCTTTCGCCGCATTCATCAGGACCGTCTCGCCAACCGCCAGTGCCGCGGCCATCATTGAATGCTCGGTCGCGCCAACAGAGACAAAGGGGAAAGTGATCTCCGCCCCGCGCAAGCCGTTCGGGGTCGTGGCGATAACGTATCCCTCATCCAGCTCGATCTGGGCGCCCATCGCTTCGAGGGCTTTTAGGTGCAGATCGACAGGGCGCGCGCCGATTGCGCAACCGCCGGGCAGCGACACCCGGGCCTTGCCTTCACGAGCCAGGATCGGTCCGAGCACGTTGAAACTCGCCCGCATCTTGCGGACGATGTCATAGGGCGCCTCGGTCGAAGAGATGTCCCCTGTTGTCAGGCTTAGAGTGGAGCCCTCGCGCTCCACCTCGACACCGAGATGGGTCAGAAGCTGAATGAGCTGACGGACATCTGCCAGGTCCGGCACATTTTCGAGCGTCAGCGTGTCGGCTGTGAGAAGGGCTGCCACCATCACTTTGAGGGCGGAGTTCTTGGCGCCGGAGATGGCAAGCTCACCATAGAGCTCGCGGCCTCCGATAATTGCTAGTTTATCCATTCAGTCCTTCTTGCGGTCCTTTGCGGCGGCTTTACGGCGGCGCAGATTTGCCCTGAGCGCTTCGCCGAGACGGTCCTCACGCGAGGCGGGCTCCTTTTTGCGCGTCGGCGCCTTCGGGGCCGGTGCTGGCGCCTTGTCCTCGTCCGTCATGGCCGAATTCCCGTAACCACCAAATCCAAGGGGCATGTGATAGCGAATCGCCCTCACCTTACGCAATGCCGCGCGATTCTCCTCCTCGCATGGGGACATCATCTGGCCGGCAACAGAAATGACTATGCTCAAAGAGCCGCTTTCAGATCGCGACCGTTGCAGAAAAATCACTGGGCAGTTTCAGAAAGTCTCTATCAAAACAATACTTTGCCGTTTTTATACGGACTCAAAAAATCCTAAAACAGAAGGCTTGGATATTGGTCATCAACACAAGCTCTAGCAACTCAAGGATGTTGCGGCTAATTTATGCTCCAATTTGAAGGGGGCACAAATGGACAGTGAAAAGACAAATTCTCCGCCCCCGAACAGGAATGAACCGCCCGAAGCCGCGCTGAAGCGTTTCGCCGCAGAAGGTCAGCCGCCTGAGGCGGATCATGATGATCGCCGGAACTGGCCGGATGAGCCCGATCCCGATCCCGAGAATCACGCCTCTCACCGCGCCCCGAACCAGGCAGAGACCACGCGCCGCCTGAAAAAGAGTGACGGCAGCCGCCTGCCACTTTCGTCAAAGAGATGGCGGAAGGCCAAGAGCTTCCTGCGCCGTTCCCAGCAGTCGAATTACTGGAAATACAGTGACGACGCCGATATCGAGCGCGAACCCGAAGACCTCGAAATGTTCAAGGATCGGCACAAATACGATCCGGAGCTGCACAAATATTTCAACTTCCGCATCGACTATTATCCGGGGTTCGAAAACGAGGATCTGGTCGACGGGATCTGGTTTGCCGATATCAATGACGAGATGATCGAGGCGAAATTCCCGCGCGACATGGATGTGCGGGCATTCATCTCCGCCTATCACATATCCGTCCGCCGCAATCAGTGGCTCAGCATCTTCCGTAAACGGATCTGGCAGGCACTGGTCAGCATCCTTCTGGTCCTGCCGATATTTATCGCGACGGTCTTGATCAAAACGCGTCCGGCGGAAACGTCGGGCGGGTCAGAGGGAAGTCTTTTCACTTCTGGCCTTGTGAGTCTTGAGATCATCCTCAGTCTGGGATGCCTGTTCGGCGCCATGGCTGTCGCACGGACGCATCTGTCCTTTCTGAACCAGCAGCTCACTCAAGTGATGCAGGGCAATGCGCAGACGCTGAACGCCAAGATCCAGCGTAGGCTGAACGTTCTTAGGCAGAACTTCACGCGCTTCTACAAGGCGATCTCGGAAGAAGAATTCTCCGGCGCCAACTCACAAGGCGCCGAATGGACCGACCGCGCAAGGTGGTGGACGCGGCTTGCCATGTGGAACCCCAAGCGGATCGAATATATCGAGAAGTTCCTTCAATCGGAGATGCAGCGCATCCGCGTTTTCCGCCGCTGGTCGGACGCCATCGGCAACCTGATCTCGCTTGGTGTCTTCTTTGCGCAGGCTGGAGCGATCCTGTTTCTGATGTATCGTATGGGTCCGGCACTGACCAATCTTCAGCTGGGGATCGGGATTGCATCGATCGTGATCGCAGGATGGATCACTTATATCTCAACCGGCAAGAAGTTCTCTGTGCAGAATAGCTGGATCAAGCGCTGGATCGGCGATGATGACTGGCCGCGCTTCTCCAGCATCGGCCTTGATGTCGAAATCGGCGAGATCGTCCGGCGCGACAAAGACCGTATCCGCCAAGAGAAAATGCGCGGCGGCGGGTTCGGGACCGGCGCAAGCTGACCGGTCTTTGCGGGCGGGGCCTACCCTTCCCGCTTGCCGTCCACCCGGCGCGGTAGGGCATCGGGATTTGCGTCCCGTAGCATCTCGGGCAGCAGCCCTTCGGGAAAATTCTGATAGCAGACCGGCCGCAGGAAGCGGTCGATAGCCAGAGTGCCTACCGATGTCGTCCGCGCATCGGTTGTCGCCGGATAAGGCCCACCATGCACCATGGCGTGACAGACCTCGACCCCGGTCGGAAAGCCGTTGACGAGGATGCGCCCGGCTTTTCGTTCCAGCAGCGGCAACAGATCGCGCGCCGCCTCCATATCCGTATCCTCCATCTGCAGGGTCGCGGTAAGCTGGCCTTCCATCGCAGCAAGCGCTGTGAACACATCCGCGAGCCCGCTGCAACGGACGATCAGTGAGACAGCGCCGAAAACTTCCCTGTGCAGAGCGATATCATTCCTGAAGGCCGCCGCTGTCGTCTCCATCAGCGCAGCGGGCTGGCAGGGATTGACCGCCGCCCCGCGCGCAAGCTCTTTCACGTCCGGATGGCCTGCCAGCGCCGCCACCCCATCCTGATAGGCAGACGCGATCCCCGCCGTCAGCATGGCGGCGCCTTCATTGCCGCCAATCGCCGCGGCCACCGCATCGCGGAAAGCCAGATAGTCCGCCTCCGCCTCATCGATGACGAAGACCAGACCCGGATTGGTGCAGAACTGCCCGGCCCCGAGCGTCGTTGAGGCGGCCAGCCCCTCCCCGATCTCTCCACCACGCGCGGAGAGCGCGGCAGGCAGGATGACGACCGGATTGATGCTCGACATCTCCGCATAGACCGGAATGGGGTCCGGCCGGGCGGCGGCCACTTCTGCAAGCGCCAACCCGCCAGCCTGCGAGCCTGTAAAGCCGACAGCCTTGATTTCAGGGGCCGACACAAGGCTCGTGCCGATCTCAACCCCGCCATGAACCAGCGCGAAAGTGCCCGCTGGCAGGTCATGTACCCTGACCGCTTCATTGATCGCCTTACCCGCCAGTTCCGACGTGCCCGGATGAGCGGGATGCGCTTTCGCAATAACCGGACATCCCGCCGCCAGCGCGGAGGCTGTGTCCCCGCCTGCCACGGAGAAAGCCAGCGGGAAATTGCTCGCGCCGAAGACGGCGACGGGCCCCAGCGGGATTTTCCGCAGGCGCATATCCGGGCGCGGCAGCGGCGCCCGGTCAGGCAGTGCCGGATCGATCCGTATAGAGAAACATTCGCCATTGCGTAGCTCTTCGGCGAACAGTCTGAACTGGCCAATCGTCCGGCCTAGCTCGCCATTTAGGCGAGCCTCAGGAAGCGCGCTTTCGGCCATAGCCCGGGGCACGATTTCCGCCCGCGCCGCCTCCAGCCTGTCTGCGACAGTCTCAAGGAAACTCGCCCGCGCCTCGGGGCTTAGCGCGGCAAAAACGGGCGACGCTTCGCCAGCATGGCGGGCGGCTTCGGCGACATCACCGGGACAGGCTTCGCGGTAGACCGGGGCCAGCGTCTCGCCGCTCGCCGCGGCAACGCCTGAGAATTCAGGGCCCTTCCCTTGACGCGCTTCGCCCCCGATCAGATTGACGCCTTCGATGGCCATGCCGCTCACTCCCTGATGCTAGCGCTCACATTTGCGCTTTGCAGCCGCCTAGCAGGATGCCCGCCGATGAAAAACCGGGCGGTACAGAGAGGCGTAAAATGAGAGAAATGGTGCTGCCGGAGAGATTTGAACTCTCGACCTCTCCCTTACCAAGGGAGTGCTCTACCCCTGAGCTACGGCAGCGGACCTTCGAGCGAGGCGCTATAGGGTTGGGCATGCGGCGGGTCAACGAAGAATTCTCGCTTGCCCTACCGTCAGCCCGCTAGTTCAGCATCTTGTCGATATCGAGGACGAGGATCGCACTCGCGCCGACGGATTTAAGTTCGGCGAGATGCTCCCACAGGACATCCTCGTTACAGACCGAATGGATGGCGACCATGTCGCCCTCGCCTGCCAGCTCCAGGATCGTCGGTGAATCCGCCCCCGGCAGGACGGCCGTGATCGCCGGGATGGCCGAGCGCGGCGCGTTCATCATCACATATTTGGCGTGCTGGGAGGCGAGCGCCCCGCGCATCCGGCCTTTCAGCGCGCCGAGCATTTCCGCCTTCGCCACATCGAGCCCGGGCGCGGCGATCAGCAGGGCTTCGGAACGATAGATCGTGTCCGCCACTTTGAGCCCATTGGTATCAAGCGTCGCGCCGGTCGAGACGATGTCGCAGATCGCATCGGCGAGCCCGAGCCGGGGCGCGATTTCGTGGGCGCCATGCATCAGGACGATCTGCGCGTCCTTCACGCCACTCTCTTCGAGCCATGACTGGAGTAGCCCCGGATAGGAGGTCGCAACCTTCTTCCCCGAGAAATAGGCCGGACCCGCATAGGCCTCACCCTTCGCAACCGCGACGCAAAGGCGGCACCGCGAGAAGCCGAGCGCATCCGCAATGACGGCGCCCTCGCCGTCGCGGGTCAGGCGATCCTCTTCAAAGACATTGCCGCCGACGATCCCGGCATCCGCCGCCCCGCTGGCGACCAGTTCGGGGATGTCGTCATCCCGCACCAGCAGGACATCGATCGGCAGTTCATCGATCCGCGCGAACAGGCGCGAGCGGCCATGCCGGACCTTCAGCCCGCATTTTGCGAGCAGGTCGAACGTGTCGTCTGCCAGCCGTCCTTTCTTCTGGACGGCGAGCCGGAGGCGCGGGGAATCGGTTTCTTTGGACATGGCCGCCCTCTAGAGGGGGCTTGCTTTCTGAACAAGCATCAGCTCATATCGATATTCGGTAAGGCGGCCCGATTTTTCCTAAGTGAACGGCGAGAATATTAGGGGGAGCCTCCTATCAACCCGAGAGGAACCATCGATGAAGAACCTATTCATGGCGAGCGCCGGCCTGTTAGCAATTGGCGCCTGTTCAAACGAACCGGCCGAGGACGTAGCCGAAACCTCCGCTCCCACCGAAGTTGCCCGGACTGCTGAGGTCGAGACCGTCGCATCCGACAGGGCCGAACTCGGTGATTGGGGCATCGTCCTTGAAGACATGGATATGGCCGTCGATCCGGGGGATGATTTCTTCCGCTACGTGAACGGCAATTGGCTGGACCGGTTCGAAATCCCTGCCGAGTTCTCAAACTATGGCTCCTTCACCGTCCTCTTTGAACGCTCCGAGGCCAGAGTAAAATCGATCATCGAGGATGCTGCTGCGTCCAATGCGCGTGACGGCTCGATCGAGCAGAAGATCGGCGATTATTACGCAAGCTATCTCGACACCGATGCGATCAATGAAAAGGGTCTCGCGCCCATTCAGGGCCAGCTTGATTTCTATGACGGGCTTGAAACCCATCACGATGTCGCCCTCGCCTTTGCCGAGATCGACTATAATTCGAACACGCCGATCAGCCTTTATGTCGGCGTCGATAACAAGAACCCTGAGACCTATGTGACCTATCTGTCGCAATCGGGCCTCGGCATGCCAAACAGGGATTATTACCTGAAGCCTGAATTCGAGGACAAACGCGACGCCTATATGGACTTCCTCAATGCGATGCTGGGCTTTACCGGCGTTGAGGATACGGGCGACCGGGCCGCTGCCGTCTATGCGCTGGAGGAAAAACTGGCGGAGGTGCACTGGGCGCCGTCCAAAAGCCGTCAGGCAGAGCTGACCTATAATCCCTACACGCTTGATGAAATCCAGGCCTATGTCCCAGAACTTCCGTGGGCAGAGATCTTTGACAAGATGATGATCGGCGAACAGGACAGCTATGTCCTGCGCCAGAACGACGCCATTCAGGCCGCCGCAAAGATCTTCGCCGATACACCGGTTGCGGTGTGGAAGGACTATCTGAAGATCCATGCGCTGTCGTCGAACGCCTCTGTTCTGCCGACCGAGATCGACGAAGTGCAGTTTGCCTTTTATGGCCGCGAGCTCTCCGGCACGCCGCAGCAGCGTGAGCGCTGGAAGCGCGGCGTCTCAGCCGTCAATAACGCCATGGGCGAGGCCGTCGGTCAGGTCTATGTCGAGCGCTACTTCCCGCCTGAATCAAAGGCGCAGATGGAAGAGCTGGTCGACAATCTCAAAACCGCCTTTGCCGCCCGTCTCGATGAGCTTGAATGGATGGGCGAGGAAACCAAGGCCGAGGCCCGCGACAAGCTCGCCAAATTCAATACCAAGATTGGCTACCCGGAAAAATGGACCGATTATTCGGGCCTCGAAGTCGTGCGCGGCGATGCGTATGGCAATTCGATCCGGGCAGGCCGCTTTGGCTATGAGGACATGATCTCCAATCTCGGCCAGCCGGTCGACAGGGAAGAATGGTTCACGACGCCGCAGACCGTGAATGCCTTTTATTCCCGCAGCCGGAACGAGATCGTCTTCCCGGCCGCGATCCTGCAGGCGCCGTTCTTTGATCCGAATGCGGATCCGGCAGTAAATTATGGAGGCATCGGCGCGGTGATCGGCCATGAGATCGGCCACGGCTTTGACGATCAGGGCCGCAAGGCGGACGGTACCGGCCTGCAACGCGACTGGTGGACGAGCGATGATGCCGCCCGCTTCACCGAACGCTCAACCAAGCTCGGCGCACAGTATGCGACCTATTCGCCGGTCGAAGGGCTCTTTGTGAACCCTGAGCTGACCATGGGTGAGAATATCGGCGACCTTGGCGGGGTCACCATGTCATATGACGCCTACAAACTGTCTCTTGGCGGGGAGGAAGCCCCCGTCCTTGATGGCTATTCTGGCGATCAGCGCTTCTTCATGGCCTGGGCGCAGGTGTGGAAACGTAAATACCGCGAGGATGAGCTCAAACGCCGCCTCGTCAGCGATTCCCACTCTCCGTCGGAATTCCGGACGAATGGTGTCGTGCGGAACATGGATGTCTGGTATGACGCCTTCGACGTCACCGAAGACGATGAGTTATACCTGCCCAGGGAAGACCGCGTTCAGATCTGGTAACAGGCCCTTTATCATCTCTTAGGGGCAGTGGCCTTGCCGGTTGACGGCAGGGGCGCTGCCCCTTCATGTGAGCGCTCTCATCCGAGCATCTGAAGAGGACAAGTATGGCCCCGACCCGATCCGAGACCAGCCCCGGCGCAGTTCTGGCCGAACGCCTGACCAAGGATCTCACGAGACTCCGGGGGCAGATTGTCGAGGACCCGTTACGCAATCCGGTGCGCGAGCTGTCGCAGCGCCTGTCGCGTGACATGGAAGCCGGCCTGTTGGGGCTCGATGATCTGGCTCAGCTTGTCGACCATCTTGATCTGGAGGCCTTTGCCGGCCGTTGCCGTCACACGAGGGATTATCTGATTACGGACGGGATTATTCCCGGCACTGAAGCCGTGCCCGCCGCCGTCAAGCAGCTCTCCTTCGACCTCACCTCTTTTGATGCCTTCGCCGCCTTCTGGTCGCGTCGTCACGAGACGCTTGTTTTCACCGGCCATCCGACCTTCGCGCTTGCCCGCAAGACGCGCGAGCGGCTCGCCGACCATGCAGCGGACAATACCGAACCCACCGAAGGCGCAGGGCTTCCCGACCCGGATATCACGCTCAGCCTTGAGCATGAGCAGGCCGAAGCCGCCCTGCGCCATGCCGCCGCCGCCGTGCATGACCTTAATCGCGCGGTCCTTGCCGAGGGCCGTGCAAAATTCCCCGATGACTGGAAGAAGCTGACGCCTGCGCCAATCGGTCTTGCGACATGGATCGGCTACGACATGGATGGCCGCACCGATATCGGCTGGGGTTCTGTCATCCGGCACCGCGTGCACGAAAAGGCGATCCGGCTCGATCTTTATAAAGACCAGCTTGAAGCCTTGGGCCCGGTCGTTGCCTCGATCACCGAGACCGTGGCTGCGGCTGCCGCTCGCGCGCATGCCCATGTCGAGGCTTTCTCAAAAGACCTGACGACCGCCGAAGGGCTGATAACGGCGGCAAACGCCCTGACCGATGACAAGGACAATTTGACCTCGCTCAAAGGTGTTATCGCCGAGCTGGATGAGATCACGGCCAGTACGGATGATGCTGATGTCGCGTTGGAGACAGCCGCCATCGCCGCCGGGATGCGGACCTTCCGGCTCGGCATGGGTGATATTCACTTCCGCCTCAACGCTGCCCAGGTGCGCCACGCCGCCCGCTCGATCCTTGAGCTTTCCTCCGGGCAGGACCTTTTCGGGCGTGGTCCCCTCGATGAGATGTCCCGCCTGATCGCCGGCGTGAAGGAAGTCTCGGTCAATTTCCGCTCATTGGCGGTTGAACAGGGCGCGTCTGCCCGCCTCTTCATCGCCATGAAGCAGATCATCAAGCATATCGATGCTGATGCGCCGATCCGCCTGCTGATTGCCGAATGCGAGAACCCACTGACCGTGCTCGCCGCGATCTATCAGGCAAAGCGCTTTGGCGTGGCCTCACATGTCGATGTCTGCCCGCTTTTTGAAACCGCGGTCAGTCTCGACCGGGGCCGCCGCATCCTTGATGTGTTGCTTGCGCAGGCCCCCTATCGCGATCAGGCCAGAAAGCGCGGACGGATCTGCATCGAGACGGGTTTCTCCGATGCCGGACGGTTCATGGGACAAGTGCCCGCTGGCCTCGCCATTGAGCGGCTGCAAGGCCAGCTTGCCGATGCGATGACCAAGCACCGCCTCGCCGATCTCGATGCGGTCATCTTCGATACCCATGGCGACAGTATGGGCCGGGGCGCGCACCCCGACAGCATTGTCGACCGCTGCCTTTATGCGCTCTCTCCCTGGGCACGCGCGAAATTCCGGGACCGGAATATCGACCTGACCCATGAGCAGAGCTATCAGGGCGGTGACGGCTATGTCTGGTTCACCAATGACTGCCTCGCCCGCCGCACGCTTGCAGGGATCCTGCGCGCGATCCGTATCGCCGAGGAAACCCCGACGGCCGAAGACCCGTTCTATCAGCGCACCAGCGCCAGCCTCGATTTCTACCATGCCGTCAAACGCCGGCAGGAAGAGCTGTTCCGCGATCCTTCCTATAACCTTGCGCTGGGGACGATCGGCCTGCCGCTCCTCCCCCAGACCGGCTCGCGCAAATCGAAACGGCAATTTGACCGGCATGCGGATGAAGAGACATCACTGCGCCGCATCCGCGCCATTCCGCATAATGGCATGCTCCAGCAGCTTGGCTTTCTTGCCAACATCATGGGCGGTCTGGGACAGGCGATCGCGGTTGAACCCGAAGCTTATTACCAGCTTCGTCAGGACTCAGATCGCTTTGACCGGATCATGCGGCTGGTGAACCGTGCCCGTCAAGGCTCGGACATGAAGATCTTCCTTGCCTATATCTCGATCTATTCGGGCTCCTTCTGGGCGACACGTCCGCTGTCCGGCCAAGAGCCTGAGCTGGAAGATGCCTGCGCGGTCCTCGCCGAGACTCTCGCCGATGACAGCCGCTATTTTGCCGGCACCCAGCTTGCCGCAAGGCTGAGGTCTGACGCGATCCAGCTCAGCCGCGCGCTCGCCGAGATGGGCTTTGATGCAGCAAACCTCTCCGGTCAGACCGATGAGTCCCTCGACCTCCTCCATGCAGTGCGCCTCGCCCTCCTTCAGCACAGCTTCCTTCTCGCCGCGCGCCTGCCGGCCCATTCCGCGGACGGCACATTGCCGCGCCGTGAAGTGCTCGAACGGGTGCTGTCGCTTGATTTCGAAGGGGTCGCCCGCGCACTTGATGAAGCAGGCCCGGACCCGGCCCTGCTCGCCGTCGAGAATCTGTCCGAATATGCCACCTATCCCGGGCCCAAAGCGCCCGAGAAGATGAATGGCGGCGATCTGCGCCGGGAGTTCCGCCGGGTCGGCGAGCTTAATCACCGGATCAGTATCGGCATCGCTAACCATTACGCCGCCATCGGATAGGCACCCCGGCATAACCTAAATCCAGTTAGAACAGGCCCCGCCCATTGCGCGCGCGGGCCTGTTCCCGCATCCTTGCTGCGGGGCAGCACAGGCATGGCAGGGACGGTATGACGGCACTCCTTCTTTCTCTCATGGCAGGCATCATCGGCGCCGATGATGCGCCCGCGGACAGCGCCATTGATTTCGCCGGGCGCTGGTACACACAGGAAGAGAAATCCATCGTCGAGATCTATGATTGCGGTGACGGCAGCCCCTGCGGCCGCGTCGTCTGGATCGATCCCGATCAGGAAAATGTCTTCACCGACGATCACAACAAGGATCCCGAGCTTCGTGGCCGCCGCCTCGAAGGAGTTATGATCCTCAGCGGCTATGTCCGCACCGATGCGGGTTGGAAGGACGGCAAGCTCTATAATCCCGAAAACGGCAAACATTATGCCTCGAAAATTGAGCTCGAAGCGGACGGCACATTACTGGTCAAAGGCTGTGTCGGCCCTATCTGCAAAGGATTGCGCTGGACTGAGGCGCCTTGACGCGGATTCGCTTCATGCCATTCGGTCATTAACCCTCTGATGCTAGGGAGCAGTGCTTGAGAATTGACCGGGCCAGAGAGGACCCGAAGAGTAGTGACCGACCAGACTGAAAGCACAAGCCGGCGACAATTGCCGTCCTCTTACATTTCCGCCTTTGTGATCCTGGCCGTCGTCGTTCTTTACTTCGCGATCGGCACGATATTCGGCGGCTCGGAGCAAACCGAAGCCGCAACTGAGACCGAGCGCCCGCCCTTTACAGTGCTTGTCCGCAACGTCTCGGGCGAAGCGCGAGCCGAAACCCTCACCTTTTCCGGCCGGACTGAAGCCGCCCAGCGGGTCTATGTCCGGGCCGAAACGCCGGGCCGGGTTGCGCGCATCGTCAATGATGAGGGCGCCGAGGTCTCGCGTGGCGATGTCCTTTGCCGTCTTGAGGCGGACAGCCGTCAGGCCACCCGCGCCGAAGCCGAAGCGGCCTTTGCCAAAGCGTCGGCCGATTTCGACGCGGCCCAGACTCTCCACGCCGAGGGCTTTGCCTCGGACACTGCCCTCAAACAGGCCCGCGCTGCGCGTGATGCGGCCGAAGCCGCCCTCTCCCGCGCCTCAGATGATCTTCGCAATATTTCGGTGACCGCGCCTTTCGACGGGCTGGTTGCGGAGATGATCGCCGAGCCCGGCGATGTCCTCTCTGTCGGCGCGCCCTGCGCCGTCATTGCCAATCTCTCGCGCATGATCATGGCTGGCGGCGTGCCCGCCCGCGATGCCGCTCGCATCTCGGTTGGGGACAAGGCGCATGTCCGCCTGATCGACGAACGCGAATTCGATGCAGAGGTTCGCTTCGTCTCGGATGTGGCTGATCCTGCCACCCGGACATTCCGTGTAGAGCTTCTTGCCGAAGACGCTTCAGGCATCCCTGAAGGGATTGAAACCCGCGCAACCGTCACCGCCGGGACCAAAGCCTCGACCCTGATCCCGCGCAACGCCCTCGTCTACAGCGATGAAGGCGTGCTGGGTGTACGGACGGTTATTCCCTCCGGCGAGAGCCGCAAAGATGACGAAGAAACCCTGCCGCTCGGCACGGTGCGCTTCATGCCCGTCACCATTATCGGCGAGGCCGAAGGCGGCGCCTATGTCACCGGGCTCGATGAAGCGGCCTCCCTGATCGTCCGCGGGCAAGATTATGTCAGTGACGGGATCACCGTCACCTTCGCACAAGAGGCCAGCGAGTGAATTCGGGCCACCACCCTCTCGTCTCGGCGGCCTTTGCGCGCGCCAAAGTCGCGATGCTGGCGCTTGTCGTCCTGTCGCTGATCGGGCTGAGCACCTATCGCCATGCGCCACGTGAGGCGGACCCGGATATCCCGCTGCCCTTTGTGCAAGTCCTTCTGCCCCTACCCGGGGTCTCCCCCGAAGATGGCGAGCGCCTGCTGATCCGCCCAACAGAGACAGAGCTTCAGAGCCTTGAAGGCCTCGAAGAGATGAATGCCGTCGCCTTTGACGGCGCCGCTGCGATCACGCTTGAGTTCGAACCCGGCCTCGATATGGATCAGGTCGTCTCCGACGTGCGCGAAGCTGTCGACCGGGCCAAGACCAAATATCCAACGAGTGCGGAAGAACCACAGGTCGCCGAGTTCAATGCGCAACAGCTCTTCCCCGTCATCACCGTCATCCTCTCAGGCGAAGCCCCCGAACGCGCCCTCTTTCGTGCAGCCAAGGAGCTTGAAGACAAGCTGACCGCCATTCCCGGCGTGCTCGAAGCCGATTTGATCGGCTCGCGCGAGGAGCAGGTCGAGATCACGATCCGCGCTGAGACGCTGGAGACCTTCGGCCTGACCCCCGGCGAGATCAGCAACGCCATCCGCCGCAACAATGCGCTGGTCACCGCCGGTACCCTGCGGTTCGAGGACGGCGCCTATAGCGTCAAAGTCCCAGGCCTCTTCCGTGATCTGAACGGTATCGGTGAAATCCCGATCCGCTCGAACGAAGACAGTGTCATCACGCTGGGCGACATCGCCGATATCCGCCGGACCTTCGAAGAGCCGACCGGTTATGCGCTGTTCAATGGCCAGCCGGCCATCGGCATCAATATCTCAAAACAGACCGAAGCGAACCTTCTTGAAGTCACGCAAGCCGTCGTCACCGAGACCGAACTGATGGCGGAAGGCTGGCCATCGACGATCCGCACCGATTTCATCGGCGATCAGTCGAGCTATGTCAGCGGCATGTTTTCGAGCCTGACCTCGACCATCGGACTTGCCATCATCCTTGTCATGATCATCGTTGTGGCAGCTCTGGGCATCCGCTCGGCGGTCCTTGTCGGCATCGCGATCCCCGCCTCCTTCCTGATCGGCTTTGCCCAGATCGGTTTCTTTGGCTTTACCCTCAACAACCTCGTCATGTTCTCAATGGTGCTGGCCGTCGGGATGCTGGTTGATGGCGCCATCGTCATTGTCGAGCTGGCGGACCGCCGCATGGCGGAAGGGGCAGACCGGCGTGAGGCGTTCCTTGATGCCTCGACGCGGATGTTCTGGCCGATCGTCGCCTCGACCGCGACGACGCTCGCCGCCTTCGTCCCCTTCCTGTTCTGGAATTCGATTGAGGGTTATTTCCTGCGCTGGATTCCGATCACTCTGATCCTTGTGCTGAGCGCTTCGCTTTTCGTTGCCCTCATCTTCCTGCCGATTATCGGCTCGGCCTTTGCGATCCCTGAGGCCATCAAACGCAAATTCAACATCAAGGGTCAGGGCGAAGGCCGCGACAAGGTCGATCTCGACAATGTCGACCCGACCAAGCTGCGCGGCTTTACCGGTCAATATGCCCGCAGCGTCGACTGGCTAGCGCGCAAGCCGGTCACCGTTGCCGTCCTCGGCCTGCTGACGGTCATGTTTTGCCAGAAGATTTTCACCCTCGCCAATGTCGAGGTGGAGCAGTTCCTCCGCGTTGATTCAGAGCAGGTGCTCGTCATCGTGCAGGGCCGCGGCAATCTCTCTCAGGAAGAAGTCCTTTCGATCACGCAGGAAATCGAGGCGCGCGTCGTCTCCCACTCGGCGGTGGAGAATGCCTATCTTCAGACCGGCCCGGAAATCAGCCGCCAGAATGATACGCCTGCGGAGAGTATCGCCCTCATCAATCTTGACCTCATCCCCTATGCTGATCGCCAGCACAGCCTTGACGTCGTTGAGGACTTGCGAGCGAACACCACCAATGTCCCCGGCGTCATTGTCGAGGTGCGCCTGCCCGAACAGGGGCCAATGGTCGGCAAGGATGTGCAGGTCGAAATCACGGCGGATGATTTTGAGAAAGCCGAGGCCGCCGGTCTCCTGATCCGGGATTTTCTTGAAAGCAACACGACCGACATCAATGGTCAGGACATTCCGACCTTCATGGATATCGAGGACAATCAGGCCCTGCCCGGCATTGAATGGCAGCTCGAGATCGACCGTGCAGAAGCCGGCCGCTATGGGCTTTCCGTTGCGGATGTCGGCGCTGCGATCCAGCTTGGGACGGAGGGGCTGATCGTAGATACCTACCGGCCCGATGATTCTGACGAGGAACTGGATATCCGTTTGCGCTATCCAGCTGATGAACGCACAGTTGGTGGGCTGACGAATATCAACATCGCCACCCCGCGCGGTAATGTCCCGCTGGCCAATTTCGCCCGGCAGGTGCCCCAGCCGCAGGTTGACCGCATCACACGGCGCGACAGTCGCCGCGTTATTGATGTCAAAGCCAATGCCAATACGTCCGTCCGCGGCTTTGAAGTGTCCCAGGACAAGGCAACGGCCGCGATCACGGAATATCTCGACAGCGGCTTCCTTGAGCGGGCCATCGGCGCAGGGCTTCAGGTCCGGCTGCATGGCGCGGCTGAAGAAACCCAAGAATCCTCGGCCTTCTTTGTTGGCGCGATGATCGCGGCGATGTTCATGATCGCCGTCATCCTGCTTCTGCAGTTCAATAATTTCTATCACGCCTTCCTGACACTGACGGCGGTGGTCTTCTCCGTCTTCGGGGTCCTGCTCGGCGTGGCGGTATCGGGTCAGTACATCTCGGTGATCATGACCGGCATCGGCATCGTCGCCCTCGCTGGGATTGTGGTGAACAACAATATCGTGCTGATCGACACCTTCCACAGCCTGCGCAAGACGGGCCTCTCCGTGCACGAAGCAGCGGTGCGGACTGCCGCTCAGCGCCTGCGCCCTGTCCTCTTGACGACGGTGACGACGATTATCGGGCTAATGCCCATGATGCTCGAAATCGACATCAATTTCGGCGCGGCCCGGCTCGGCATCGGCAATGAGACATCCGACTGGTGGGTGCTCTTGTCCTCAGCCATCGTCTACGGCCTTGGCTTCTCGACCCTGCTGACACTTCTATTCACGCCGGTGATGCTCGCCGCCCCGGCTGTGCTCAGCACACGGATTTCAAAGGCGTATCACTGGCTCCTCGACAAGGAGCCAAAGATGCGCCGGCATCTGGGCCGGAAAAAATCCGAAGATGGCGAGACACCCTACCGCACGGCAGCGGAGTAAGGGCTTATTGCTCGGTAAAGGCGCGTTGAAGTGCCGCCAGACGGCCCTTCGCATCCCCTTCAATGTCGTCAACTGACGCGGTCACGAAGAGATCGCAGTCGAGACGACGGATCCGCGAGTAAAGCGTGTCCGTCTCGCCGATCAGCTCGACAAGCTGCTCAGGCAGCACATCAAGATCATGTGGCGTGCGATCAACGCTTTCGGCCGGGCCGATACGGTATTTCTCGTCGCGAGCCTCGTCCTCGGTCATCTCACCGTCGCGCACGGCGCGCAGGACAAGCAGCCAGGATGCAATCTGCATCAGGCGGGTGGTCAGGCGCATGGAGACGCCTGCATAGGTCATCGCATCGTCACGGCTCAGTTCTTTGGCAGCCTGACGGCCTCCATTATCGAGATAGCCGGCGGTCTCTTCAACGAGTTCCATTCCGTGTGCGAAAAGATTGGTAAAGACCTTTGAGCGGACGAATGGCTGCAGCCTGCCGCCATATTCCGTTCCACTAGCCCGATCAGCGCCTACGACCGTCATTCATCGTCCCCTTGGTCCTGCCCAGACCCCTCACTCGTATCATAACGGTCTGAGGCGGTCCCGTATACTGTTGTTTTCACAGCCGGTATCAGCAACCGCTGTGCCAGCAACCGGCGGGCGAACTCTTCTCCCTTCAAGCGCCGGGAAGTAGCCTTCCACTCCCTCTAGCGCGAATTCAGGCGAGACCCGTGCGGCGCAGGTTGCGCCATGGTGCCCATTATGACGCACCGGCCTCGACCGAATAGCCGGAATAGGATTCCGCTTTTCGCCGTCGGAGCGAGAGCACGCCGGATGAGATGAAATCACAACCCCCGTTCGGGGGGCTTTGCCAAGGTCTAATCTGACCTCTTCCCGGAATGAGTCATCTAGTGGCCGGAGGGCGAGTGGTGGCTCTCAGTTTCATGATGCCCCGCCTCTTCATGATGCTCGGCCGGTTCCTCATGAGTGGTCGTCTCATGCTGAGCTTCTTCTTCATGATGGCTGGCTTGTTCATGATGAGAGGCAGCCATCACTTTTGCAGATTCACCGTGTCCGCCCGAATTCAGCCGCGCTGCTGGCAGAGGCGGCGTCTCATGATGGTCATTCCCATGTGATGCCGCTGCCTGATGTTCATCGCCGTGATGCCCTTCTCCATGCCCGGAGGCTGGTGCTTTCTTGGGAGCAGGACGACCTTTGCGCGTATCGATTTCCATCTCTGGGCTTGCATGGCCAGTCGTCACAAGACCCATCTCGGTCAGAAAGCCCCCCGGCCCGATCGCACCAAAGCTGCCAAATGCCCTGTAGATCTCAGCCACAGGGTGATCCCCTTCGAAAGACCTTTTATCCGCGTAGAGATATAATCCGCGGCTTAACTCATACTCACCTGACGCAATCGTCTCAACGGTTGGCTCGACACCATCCAGCGGGATCGCCTCGATGTCCTTGACATCAACAAGATAGGCATAACCGAATATACCGATGGCATCGCGGACATAGCGCAGAGTCTGGGCAACCGCCTCATCCTGTTCACCGCCATCGACCCAATGACTGTCGAGCCGGATCTTCGTTGCCTTGGCAAAATAATCAGGGCTCGAATGCTCGATCGCCGCAAGGCAGTGGAAACTGCGCGCGCCGACCGCCACAGCCTTTTCAAGAAAAACATCCCGTGTGCCGGAACTACGCGGCGGGCCGATCACAATGATCTCGCGATCCGGCAAGTCGGAGCGGACATCTTTCCATTTGACCTTGTTGTTCTTGACCAGAACACAATCATCCTCAGCACGAGGAATATAATTCGCCGTCGCCAGATAGAGATCTCGAACGGTCAGCTCGAGGTCTTTTGCTTTGACCGATTGCGCCAGCACGATGCCGTCGCGGCCGATCGGCTTTTCAACCAGTGTCTCAATCCCGTTGGCGGCACAGCGCTCAATCTCTCTGGGCTTGATCGGCCGAGACGAAGCGGCAATCTGGGGGGAAAGCGGCCTGCCGCTGCAAAGCCGCGCAATGCCGGTCCCGCTGCCATTCTGGACCACGGTCAACATTTCAGGATGACGCAAGAGCCGTGTCATCGCTCGCGCATAGGGCGCGATGGTCGAAGACCCCTCCATCGTCACCTGATCCTGAGAACTGATCGGTGACGGAGACGTCAGAAGCGCAGCAGCGGCGAGGAGGAGCAAATTCATGCCGCCTTCTCCGTTTCGACATCACGGCGGCGGACCCATTTTTCAGCACAGCGCTGGATGACTTCCTTACGAACAGGTTTGTTCAGGATGTCGTTAAAGCCAACCTCTCCGAGACCGGACCATTCCCCCGGTCCCACATGCGCCGTCAGCGCGATGATCGGGGTTTCGCGGTTCGGCCCGTCACTCTGACGGATCATCTGCGTTGCCTTCACGCCGTCCATGACGGGCATGGAGATATCCATGAGGATGAGGTCAAACTGCTTCTCATTCGCCGCATCGACGGCCTGTCGGCCATCGGCCGCCATTTCCGTCCGTGCCCCAAGCGGTTTGACGAGCGCCTCGGCGACCATCCGGTTCGCCATATTGTCATCAACAATGAGCACATCGAAGCCGCCCGCTGGTAGCGTCTCGGCTTTCTCTTTTTTTTCTTCGGTCGTCGGCTCGCCAGCTTCAGTGGTAGCGACGGCATCCCCATCTTCTTCGGTCTCTTCAACGGATGTTTCAGAAACTGCCGCCTCCGCCTTGGGCTTCATGCTTTCAGCGGATTTCTTCATCGGCAGGCTGAGCGTGAAGGTACTGCCTTCGCCTTCAACCGATGTCACATCGATCGATCCGCCCATGCTTGAGGCAATGGCGCGCACAAGCGCCAGACCGACCCCCAGACCGCCATTGCGTGACAGCATGGAGGTATGAACAACCGCCTGCTCGAAGATGGTTTCAAGATCTTCTTCAGGAATACCGACACCGGTGTCTTTTACGCATAAAGAAAATTCAGTCTTCGGACCTTCGTCATCATCGATGATCTTCGCATCGATAGTGACCTCGCCTTCATTCGTGAACTTAACGGCATTATCAACAAGGTTGGTGATAACCTGTTCAAGGCGTTGCGCATCACCTTCTACAATACAGTCGTCGTCGATTTCGATATGTGCCTTGAAGTCAATGCCTTTGGCCTCGGCAAGGGACATAATGCGCTTCAGCGGACGCTCAACGGCCTCACGCAGCGCAAAGTCCCGCTCATCGAGCGCAAGGTGGCCATCAGACAATCTGTGCGTATCAAGAATATTATTGAGAAGATTGAGAAGCTGGTCGCTCGCTGCGATGATTTGCTCAAGCTCAACATCGAGCCCCAGATCGCCCTTTTCCTTGATCGCATCCGTCATGCCGACAATGGCATTCAGCGGCGTTTTCAGCTCATGTGAGGCGGCCTGAAAGAAATGCCCTTTGGCTTCTTTCGCTTCATTAGCTGCATGCTCGGCTTCACTCGCCACAGTCTGGGCGTCTTCCATCTCGGTCACGGCTTTAAGGACGTGACGGACCAGCGGACGGAAGATCAGCAAGGTAATGAGCGCGATCAGGGCAAGCGTTGCAAGCCACGCAATAATGCCCATCCCCTTCTCGACACTGTTCATCCGAATGGCTTGCGCCTCAAGGATCAGGCTCATCAACGCATGGGTCTGAAGGATGTTATCCTTGGCCGCGGTGATGACCTCTTCGCGCATACCTGCGGAAGCGGCCCATTCTTCGGTTCCGTAATCGAGCCGGGAGATATCCGAGGCTTGTTCGAGAAAATACCGCACACGGATGTCAAACGGCGTCTCGCCGGACATGTAGATTTCATGCAATGGCGCAATGAACCGAGAGATCCTCGCGCTTTCCGAAGACGCACCGACCAGAATGTCGTGATTGCTGCGCATGCGGGAAATCGTCATCCGCATTTCTTCAAAATAGCTCTCGATCTCGACCGGATCGTCAGACGTCTCGATACTGGTGATCAGAAACGCGATCCGTTGGGAATCGGTCTGCTGGGCGCTGATCAGGGTAAATGCGATGGCCCGGTTCGTGTCCATCATGGACAGCCGATAATTGAGCCCGAATGAGGCGCATGCCGCAGCTGCAAGCAATGCGATTGCGATTGCATAACGCAGATTGAAGATGCGGCGGAGTTTTTCCGTGGCCGTGGTCATTTACTTTGCTACCAACTGCTCATCTCCACCCACGTTTTTCTAGAGGATGGCGTTTCCTTTTTCGTTAACAGGCTGAATTTCTTTCAATGAATCTGAAACTCTGTTTCTGAGAGTTGAGTAGTGACCAAAGGACCTGAGCATGCGTGCAGTACATATTGAAAAACCTGGCGGACCTGAGGTTCTCAAACTCATCGACAGACCCGTCC
Organism: Parvularcula marina; assembly: GCF_003399445.1. NCBI lineage: Bacteria > Pseudomonadati > Pseudomonadota > Alphaproteobacteria > Parvularculales > Parvularculaceae > Parvularcula > Parvularcula marina. The sequence goes on from NZ_QUQO01000001.1 coordinate 1,264,542, forward strand.
CCGAACCCGGTCCTGGTGAGGTTTTGCTGAAAGTTGCGGCGGCAGGGGTAAATCGTCCCGATGTTCTTCAGCGGAAAGGTGTTTATCCCCCTCCTCCCGGCGCCAGCGACCTGCCCGGCCTTGAAGTGGCAGGGGTCATCGAGAAGCTCGGCCCCGGGGCTGTCGGTCAGGTTGGCGCGCATGCGATGGCGCTGATCGCCGGGGGCGGATATGCCGAATATGCGGTCGTTCACCACCGGCATCTGTTAACCCTGCCCGAAGAAATGCCCTTTGAACGGGCCGCAGCGCTGCCCGAGACGCTCTATACTGTCTGGACGAACGTCTTTGAGGATGGCCGCCTGAAGGAAGGCGAGACATTATTCGTGCACGGCGCAACATCCGGCATCGGCACCATGGCGCTCTCCATGGCCAAGGCCTTTGGCGCCACGGTCTACGGCACGGCGGGGTCGGATGAGAAATGCCGCGCCGCGGAGAGGCTCGGTTTCGTCAAATGCTTCAATTACCGCAACGAGGATTGGGCCAAGCTGATGACCGCCGAAGGCGGCGCAGATGTCGTTCTTGATATGGTCGGCGGGGACTATGTCGCCAAAGACATGACGCTGCTGAAGCCGCAAGGACGGCACGTCTCGATTGCGTTTCAGGCGGGCATGGAAGCAAAAATTCCGATCCCGATCCTGATGCAGAAACGCCTGACCCTCACCGGCTCCACATTGCGGGCACGGCATATTGAGGAGAAGGCGCGCCTTACCGACCAGATCCGCCAGCATGTGATGCCCAAGATCGTCAGCGGCGAGATCGCGGCCGTCTTTGACCGCGCCTTCCCCCTCGAAGAAGCCGTAGAGGCCCATCGACGGATGGAAGCGGGCGAGCACATCGGCAAGATCGTCCTTCTGACCTGATCGGGAGACACAAGGCGCGGCAATGGCTTGCAGGACGGGCCGCGGATGCGTATGTGACCCGCCAAGGTTTCGCGCCTATTCCCCGACAAGACGAGGCAGACGCGACGCCGGTCCCCGGAAGACGGGGGCCGCGGCCGTCGAGTTATTGCATCGTGACCATTGGGGCAGACGCGCGTTAGCAAAGAAAATTTGAGGAGCTCCTCCATGTCCGACCGTCCCCTGATGCCGAAAGCGACCGCTGTCTGGCTCATCGATAACACTGCTCTCAGCTTCGATCAGATCGCGGATTTCTGCGGTCTGCACTCGCTTGAGGTCAAAGGCATCGCGGATGGCGATGTTGCCGCCGGCGTGCGCGGGATCGATCCGATCAGCCAGCACCAGCTGACCCGCGAGGAAATCGAAAAGGGTGAGAAGGACGAAGACTATCGGATGAAGCTCTCGAAGCCGAAAACGATCGTCGCCGCGCCGAAGAAGAAAGCCCCGCGCTACACGCCGCTGTCGCGCCGTCAGGAGCGCCCGAACGCAATCGCCTGGATCGTCCGCAACCACCCCGAAGTGCCGGACAGCCAGATCGCCAAACTGCTGGGCACGACAAAGACCACGATTCAGGCCATCCGTGACAAGTCACACTGGAACTCTTCGAACCTCGAGCCGCAGGATCCGGTCGCGCTCGGCCTGTGTAGCCAGTTCGATCTCGACATGGCGGTCTCCAAGGCTTCTGAGAAACGCGCAGCCATGGAAGCGGCCGGCAAGATCGACGAAGGCGCCCGCCTCGCCCCTGCCGCCGAAACCGAAAAGGCCGACGAGGACGAGCGGAGCAATGCGGCCCCGGATATCGACAAGATCTTCGCAAACTTCGGTGGCGGCGGCGATTCAGACAACGACTGACGCTCGCAACTGCGATCCAACTGCGCTCTCGGCTTTACCGTAACGTTCCTGTCGCAGAGAACGAATAGGTGAGCGTATCTAACGCTCAAGGGAGAGACTTCATGCCCCGTTACCGCACCGCCCTGCTTGCTGCCCTTTTGATCGGCGCGAGCGGGCCTGCTTTCAGTGCCGCCGCCCAGACCTCTGATGATATGGCGATGTCCATGCAGGACGAAGAAAATATCAATGCGCCGTATAATGAGGTTCTTGCGGACTATATCTCGCAAAAAGACGGCATCAACCTCTTTGACTACGGTGCTGTCACCGCCGCGGACAAAAAGAAGCTGACGGATTATATCGCCGCGCTCGAAGGCGAACGCCCCAGCCAGATGACGGCGGACGAGCAGATTGCCTTCTGGGCCAATCTCTATAACGCCAAGACACTCGACATCATTCTCGAAAACTACCCCGTCGAGTCCATCCGCGACATCAAGAGTGGCGTATTCAGCTCAGGCCCATGGAAAATGAAGGTTCTGACCGTTGAAGGTGAGGAACTCACCCTCGACAATATCGAGCACGATATCGTCCGCGCCAAATTCAATGAGCCGCGCGTCCACTACGCCTTTAACTGCGCGTCGATTGGTTGTCCGAACCTCAAAACATCCGCATGGGAAGCAGAAACCCTCGATGAAGACCTCGATGCCGGAGCACGGGCCTATATCGCTCATCCGCGCGGCATCAGAATCGAGAATGGCAAGATCATCACCTCCTCGATCTATAAATGGTTCAAGAAAGACTTCGGCAAAAATGACGCGGAAGTCCTCGATCACATCCGTCAGTATGCGACAGGCGACAAGCTCAATGCCCTAGAAGGCAAGACGAAGATCAATGGGAATGATTATGACTGGTCGCTGAACGACGCCCAGTAAAGGCGCCCGAAGCGTTCAGACATGCGGGAAGCCGGACCCTAATCCCGACTTCCCGCAGTTCCCTGTCCCCTTTTTGCAATTTCCGCAAAAGCGCGCATGTAGGAAGCTCCTTCAAACCGACAGGATCTTCCGATGAACTCCGCCCGTGCCGCGGCCAGAACCAGATTGCGCCGTCAACGGCTCCTTGCGGGGCCGGTGGGCCGGGTTCTGTTCGCGCTGAGCTGGCCGGTCAGCCTCGGGCTTTTCTCCGTCATCGCGTTCAACATCGTCGATACGCTCTATATCGGGCGGCTCGGACCGGATCAGCTTGCTGCCATCGGCTATTGTTTCCCGGTCATCTTCTCGATGTCTGCCGTCTCGATCGGCATGGCCAATGGCGCAACCTCCGTCGTTTCCCGCTCGCTCGGACGAGGTGATGCTGACCGCGCGCGGATCCGTACGACCGATACGATCATCTTTACCGGCATCCTCTCGCTCCTGATGACGGGCGGCATGTTCCTGATCGACGAGACGGTCTTTGGCTGGCTAGGCACACCACAGCGCCTCATGCCCTTCGTTCATCAGTACATGAATGTCTGGTTTCTCGGCCTGCCCTTCCTGATGATGCCGATTGTCCTCAATGGCCTGATTAGGGCGACCGGGGATGCGATCTTCCCCTCCAGCCTGATGATCATGGCCGCGGCCATCAATGCCGTCATCTCGCCCTTTCTCGTTTTCGGGATCTGGGGCGCCCCGGATCTCGGCATGGCGGGCGCCGCCTGGGCCACGATCATGGCGCGGGCCGTCGTCTTCATCTGCAGCTTTGTCTATCTGCAGCGCCAGAAGCTGGTCGAATTCACCGGCCATGATTTCGGGATCTTCCGCAGCTCGGTCGCCGAGATCACCCGCTTTGGCGCGCCGGCCTTTTTCGCGCAGCTCGTCTCTCCCCTTTCCGCCGCCATCGGCGTCAGGCTTTTGACCTTGTCGAGTACGGATGCGGTTGCTGCCTACACGGTAGGCACACGGATCGAGAGCCTGATGCTAGTTCCTTTCATGGCGCTCAGCTCAGGCATAGGGCCATTCACCGGCCAGAATATCGGCGCGGGCAAACCCCACCGCCTGCGCTCCGCACAGATCAAGGCGCTGCTCTTTGGTCTAGGCTGGGGGCTCGTTGTCTTCGCGATCCTGACAGCTTTTGGGTCCCAGCTTGCCGGGCTCTTCTCAAGGGAGGCATCGATCGTCGGGCTTGCGGACCATTATCTGTCCTTCATCGCCTTGGGCGTCTGGGGCGCAGGCTTTCTGCATGTCTCGGTCGGCGTCGCAAACCCGCTTGGCTATCCCAATCTCGGCATGACGCTGTCGATCATCCGGCATCTGGTGCTCTTTGCCGGGCTCTCGCTCGTGCTCATTCTCGGCTTCGGCACAGACCCGTTCCAGACGGTGATCATGGCGGGGCCTGCCGCCTATATCGTGGCTGGCCTTTTTGCCGCCCTCATGACGCGCCGTCTGATTGTTCGGGAAGAGGCCGCCATGGGCCGTAGCGCATCGGCCCCCAGCCAGCATTGAGATCCTCAAGGTCGTCGCGATTATCGACATCAATCAGCTCGGACATCTCACTGATCCGGAAACTCTCAGGCAGGCTTGCTATCGTGTCGTCGAGCGCCGTGTCGGTCGACCAGGCGACATCTTCAAAAAGCCTTGGCGCCGGACGCCGCCGGGCGAGCCCGATCAGCCAGTAGCCGCCATCATCCGACGGCCCGAAGACCGCATCATCCCGCCCCAGCGCGTGGAACGCCTCGCGGATATGTTCAGGCTCAATCTGCGGGCTGTCCGTGCCGATAATGACCGTCGGCCCCGGCGGCAGATTGTCGAGAACGAAGCCCATCCTTTGTCCAAGAGAGCCGCCGCCTTGCGGCATACGGATCACATCGCGCGGCCAGCACTGATAGCTGTCCTCGGGCCGCGCATTGACGGCCAGCCGTAAATTCCATTCGCGCGGAACCTGAAGCCGCCGGAGCAGGCGCTCAACGGCATGGCGATAGAATTGCGCAGCACCGACCGTGCCGATATCACGGCTGAGGCGGGTCTTCACCCGCCCCATCAAGGGCGGCTTTGCCATGAGCACGAGATTTTTTCCGTAGGCGCCCATTATATCGCTCCGCCAGTTCTTCGGGGCTCACCCCGGCATGATAGGCGAGGACGAGCCGTGCATTGCGCAAGACGCGCATCAGATATCCCTCGCGCTCATAGCGCTCTGCGGAGGTCATGGCCACCGCAGGCAGGAGTGAGACGGCAGACCGCCCACCCTCACGCAGGATGCGGCGGACGAAATCGAGATCCTCGAATAGCGGGAAGTCTGCAAACCCGCCGAGCCGCTCATAATGACGCCTGCTGATCAACAGGCCCTGATCGCCATAGGGCAACCGGAAGAGCCGCGAGCGCAGATTGGCGCCAAAGGCAACAAGCCGTGGCTTGAAGCCTGAGGCCGCAAAACCCAGCCGGAAGACGGCCGCCTTGCGGTCAAAAGCGCCCGCCATGTGGCGGCCCGCCTCCTCCTCCCAGCCGGGGCTGAGCTCTGTGTCGGCATGAAGAAAAAGGAGCCAGTCCCCGCGCGCAGCTTCCGCGCCGCGGATCAATTGCGCACCCCGCCCTTTCGAGCCGATCAGCACTTTTGCGCCGGACGCTTCGGCGATCTGTGCGGTTTCATCACAGGAGCCGCCATCGCTGACAATCACTTCGGCAATCATGCCGAGCCGGTTCGCCTCGAGCAGGCTTTCGAGCGTGGCGCCAAGGCCGGGGGCCGCATTGAGCGTGGGAATGATGACAGAAATCATGTCCCTTCATTCGTAGCCCGCGCCGCGAAAGTGACACAAGCCAATGCTGATAAAATGTTCTTGATTTGTTCTGTTCCATGGGGCTAGGTGCCGGACATGGCCCGCGCCGTGTCCCCTCCCTTCCAGCCCAACCGTCCAACCGCCGGGCGGGGACGCGGCGCGCGGTCAAACCAGACCGGCCGCTACGAAAAGGAAATCCGCGAGGACTTTGACGATGGCTGGTCGGATGAGCCGCCCGAGGAGCACAAGACCGAGATCATTTTTGATCGGACACGGAGGATCATCAACTATATCACGAGCCCCTATGTGCCCATGGACCGCTCAATCAACCCATACCGGGGCTGCGAGCATGGCTGCATCTATTGTTTTGCGCGGCCCTCTCACGCCTATCTGGGGATGTCGCCGGGGCTCGATTTCGAAACCAGGATTCTGGTGAAACCGGAAGCTGCCCCCCTTCTCCGGCGGGAGCTGTCGTCCCGGCACTATAACCCCCACGCCATTGCGCTGGGCACCAATACCGACCCCTATCAGCCAGCGGAGCGAAAGCTCCGTATCATGCGCCAGATCCTCGAAGTCCTGGCCGAGTTCAATCATCCGGTGACGATCCTCACCAAGTCGGATCTCATCACCCGCGACATCGATATCCTTGCGCCGATGGCGGAGAAAGGCCTTGCCCGCGCCATGATCTCGGTGACGACCATGGACCCCAAACTTGCCCGCACGATGGAGCCGCGCGTGCCGCGCCCGGACAAGCGCTTTGCGGCGATGAAGGCCCTTGCCGAGGCGGGCATCCCGACCGGCACCATGCAGGGGCCGATGATCCCCGGATTGTCCGACCACGAATTAGAAGGGCTGATGGAACATGCCGCCGAACAGGGCGCAAGCTATGCCGCCTATACGCTCCTTCGTCTGCCGCTGGAGGTCGCGCCTCTCTTCAAGGAATGGCTTGAGACCTTCTGCCCCGACCGCGCGCCGCGCGTCCTCAATCTCATGAAGGCGATCAATGGCGGCAAGCTCTATGACGTGAACTGGTCGCGCGGCGACGGCCCGCGCCATGAGATCAATCAGCTTCTCGCCCGCCGTTTCCAGAAGGCCTGCCGGAAGCTGGGCTTCACGACCCCGCCGCCCATGCGCATCGACCGCTTCCGCGTGCCGGTGAAACCGAATGCGCAAGGCGATCTTTTCGGCAAGGGCTGAGGCAAAAACGGAATCGGTCTATGGTCCCGCCATGGCCGTGCCCATTCCGACATATGATATCGAAGACCAGATGAGCGCGGGGCTTTCGGGGCCCGTCGCCGGTGTCGATGAAGCGGGCCGCGGTGCCTGGGCCGGGCCGGTGCTGGCCGCCGCCGTCATCCTCAATCCCGACTGCATCCCTACGGGCCTGAGGGATTCAAAAACCCTCTCAGAGCCCCGCCGCGAGGAGCTTGCCCGCGCGATCTGGACCTGCGCCCGTGTCGGTGTCGGGGTCGGCAGCGTTGAAGAAATCGACCGCATCGGGGTCGGCAAGGCGAACTACCTCGCCATGCAGCGGGCCGTTGCCGCCCTGCCCATCCGCCCCAAAGGCGCTCTTATCGATGGGCTTTACGCGCCGATCCTCCCCGATTGCGAGACCGTGACCGTGGTCAAGGGCGATGCCAAATCGCTCTCCATCGCCGCCGCCTCGATCATCGCGAAGGTGACCCGCGACCGCATCATGCATGGGCTCGATCATGACTTTCCCGACTATGGCTGGGCAAAGAACAAAGGCTATGGCGGTGCGGCCATGCATCGCGATGCGCTCGATAAATGCGGTGTCACCCCGCATCACCGCCGCTCCTTTGCGCCGATTGCAAAGCTCTGCGCGGAGAATGGCGAGCCCGCCTTCGCCTGACATAGAGTCAGAACACGGATCTTTACTCTTTCTTCAAGTTCGTTAACGGACGAATCTTTACTCATCATTCATCATCATGAGCGCTTTATGCACTCAACAGATGCTGGTGAGGGCCCGATGACAGAGCTGAAGAAAGACGTGATCCTGAAAGGCGACTCCATCGAGCGCCTGAAAAAGCTGCCCGATGCCTGCGCCGATCTCGTCTTCGCGGACCCGCCCTATAATCTGCAACTCGCAGGCGGCCTTACCCGTCCGAACCAGACCCATGTCGATGGCGTCACCGATGACTGGGACCAGTTCTCGTCGTTTGCAGCCTATGATGAGTTCTGCCGCGCCTGGCTCGCCGAATGCCGCCGCATCCTCAAACCCGATGGCGCGCTCTGGGTGATCGGTTCCTATCACAACATTTTCCGCCTCGGCACGGCGATTCAGGATCTCGGCTTCTGGATCCAGAATGATGTCGTCTGGGTGAAGACGAACCCGATGCCGAATTTCAAGGGCACGCGTCTGACCAATGCGCATGAGACCCTGATCTGGGCGGCGCGCGACCAGAAATCCCGCCCCACCTTCAACTATCATTCCCTCAAAGCCGGTAATGACGACGTCCAGCTCCGTAGCGACTGGACCTTCCCGCTCTGCACGGGCCGTGAGCGGCTGAAGGATGACGGCAAAAAGCTCCACCCGACGCAGAAGCCCGAAGCTCTCCTTCACCGGATCATTCTGGGCACGACCAATCCAGGCGATCTGATCGTCGATCCGTTCTTTGGGACCGGCACGACAGGCGCCGTCGCCAAACGTCTGGGCCGTCACTTTATCGGCATCGATCAGGATGCGGGCTATATCACTGCCGCCAAAAAGCGCATCAAAGCGGTTTCTCCGCTCCGCGAGGAAGACGCCGTCGCGCTTCCCAGCCCGCGCAAGCAGCCACGTATTGCCTTCGGCCAGCTGATCGAATCCGGCCTCCTCTCTCCCGGCACCAAGCTTTACTGCCCCAAGAAACGCCATGTCGCGCGGATCAAGGCGGATGGCTCTGTTGCCGCCGACACCGCCTCAGGCTCGATCCACAAAGTTGGCGCCAGCGTCCAGAATGCGCCCTCCTGCAATGGATGGACCTTCTGGCACTATGAAGCCGCCGGAAAGCTCCAGCCGATCGACTCGCTTCGGTCAATGATCCGTCAGGGAATGAACTAAGCCGCGATCTTCACCGCTTTTCTGAACACTGTCGGCAGGGTCTCAAGATCCGCCGTCCAGAAGAGGCCCTCCGGGGCCTCTTTTATTTTGGCGGTCATCACCGTCAGTATCAGGTGGAAATGGGTCAGCGTGTGCTCCGCCGTCCCTGCTTCCCGCCAGCGGGCTTTGACGGGCGGCGCGGCTTTAGGGGCCTCTCCTTCTGCCCACGCCCCGCCGGGCAGGCCCGCCATACCGCCAAACAACCCCTTGGCGGCCCGCCGTTCGGTCAGCACCGCCCCATCCTCACGCAAGCCCACATAAACAACGCCATGGCGGACCGGCCGCGCCTTTTTTGCGGGTTTCACCGGCAGCTCATCCTGCACGCCTGCGGCGCGCGCCTCGCAAAATTCCGCTACCGGACAAAGAAGACAGTCAGGGTTCCGGGGCCGACAGACCCCCGCCCCCAGATCCATCAGCCCTTGGGCATAATCCCCCGCCCGCTGATCAGGTGTCCGCTCAGCGGCTGACGCCCTGATCTCCGCTTTCGCCTCGCGGATGGGCCGGGCAATATTCTCGATGCGCACCATCACTCGATCGATATTCCCGTCGACCACAACGGCGGTACGGTCGAAGGCGATCGCCGCAATCGCGGCGGCGGTATAGGGACCGATCCCCGGCAGGGTGATCAACCATTCTTCCGTATCGGGAAAAACCCCGCCCAGCTCATCGGCTACGACCTTCGCGCAGGCATGAAGGTTCCGCGCCCGGGCGTAATAGCCAAGCCCGGCCCACTCCCCCAGCACATCCTCAAGCGGTGCGGCGGCCAGCGCTGCCACATCCGGCCAGCGAGTAAGGAAGGCTTCGAACCGGGGCGTGACGGTCGCCACGGTGGTTTGCTGCAGCATCACCTCGGAGAGCCAGACGCGGTAGGGATCGGGCTGCGCGCCCGCCGCCCTCGCTTTTGGCCCCACCCGCCAGGGCAGATCGCGCGCATGGGCGTCATACCAGTCGAGCAGGCGACTGGAGAACATCTCATTGCGGGCCGCGCCGCGCTTCGCCACACTGGCCTCCTGAAACGCTAAAAGGGTGAAGACGTGCTCCCACCTCGGTCCGAGCTTCCCGTCAAGACAAGAGCCCCGCGCCGGGCCGCGCCCGTCATCGCCAAGCCGGTCATGACGACGCTCGCCGCACTCGCCCGCAAGACCGGCGCCCTCGACCCCGCTGTCATCGAGCATTGGGGCGAGATTGTCGGCCCGGAATTCGAAAAACTCTGCCGCCCGGTGCGCATCCGTCGCCAGAAAAATGCAGAAACACTTGTGATTGCCGTCTCGAGCGGCGCAGCGGCGATGCGGGTCCAATATGCCGAGGCCGAGATCCTCGCCGGCGCCAAACTGCATCTGGGGCGTCAGGGCATCCGGAAAATCGCCATCGAGCAGACCGGCATGAAATCAAAGGGCCCTCGCTGGAAAACCCGTCATTTCGGGGAGCCCGCACAGACAACAGTCCAGGCGCCCGGCGTCCCCAGAGGCCAAGCGCCAGCCAAAGCAGAGCGCCCTGCAGAGACCCTTGATGAGGCGCTCGACCGGCTCCGGCTGAGCGTCAATCGGCGGCAGCGATAGATTCGCAACAAAACGCTCACTTGCCTCTTTGGCCATGTTCGGCGAGTGTCCGCCCCGTGGATCCAACAAGACCAAAAAGGTTAACACTCATGACCCGATTTCTTGCTCTTCTGAGCCTTTCCACCCTAGCGCTTGCGGCCTGTGGCGGCGGAAATGACGAAACCGCGGAACCTGATGCATCCGCAAATGCCGTTTTTGACTCCGAGACGACTGTCGATACCGACGCGATGGCAGAGGCTGCAGAAGAAAAAGATGCACCCAAATCCGTGCCGGCGCCTGAAGGTAGCAAGGCTGGTGATGCAATGATCCTTGGCGCGGAGGACGCGCCCCTGACGATCGTTGAATATGCCTCTTCGACCTGCCCAGCCTGTGCGGCGTTCCACTCTCAGGTCTTCCCGAAGATCAAGGAAGAGTACATCGACACCGGCAAAGTCCGCTTTGAATATCGCGAATTCCCGACCAACCCGCAGAACCTGGCTTATGCAGGCTTCTATCTCGCCCGCTGTGCAGCGACCGATCGCGGCGCGCCCGCTTATTTTGCCATGCTCGACACGCTTTATGAGCGTCAGCGCGAATGGGCCTATGGCCCCAATCCGGGTCCAGTCCTTGAAAGCATTGCCTCTCAGGCCGGTATCGACCGCGAGGGCCTTCAATCCTGTCTTTATCGCGAAGATGTGAAAGCGGCGGTTAAAGCCAACGTTATGCGCGGGCTGGAAGACGACAATGTTCGCCAGACGCCCACCTTCATGATTGACGGCAAGGAAGTCGATTGGGGCCGCTCTGAAGAGGGCATGATGGCCATGATCGACAGTGAGCTGGCAAAACGCGCCCAGTAAGACGGCGCTTGCCCCGGCAGAAGGAATCGCCGCACCGAAGGGCGTTAGGTTTCTGTTAACCTTTCCAACCAAAGGGTTAACAGACGCCGCGTAGTCGCTAAGGGCGGGTCATGGACTTTCAGAAACTCCGGCTGACCGGGTTCAAATCATTCGTCGAACCGACGGATTTCGACATTCTTCCAGGCCTGACAGGCATTGTCGGCCCGAATGGCTGCGGCAAATCAAACCTGCTCGAAGCGCTACGATGGGTGATGGGGGCGACCTCCGCCAAGGCCCTGCGCGCAGGCGGCATGGAAGATGTGATCTTTGCCGGGACCGGCACCGCCGAGCATCCGGGTCGTCCCGGCCGCTCATGGGCGGAAGTCAGCCTTCATCTCGACAATGAAAACCGCTCGGCCCCTGCTCAGTATAATGAGCATCCGATGCTGGAAGTCACCCGCCGGATCACCAAGAAGGCCGAAGGCACGACCTCGACCTATCGCATCAACGGCAAGGAAGTCCGCGCAAAAGACGTGCAGCTCCTTTTTGCTGATGCGGCGTCGGGCGCAAACTCTCCCTCCCTCGTCCGTCAGGGACAGGTCTCAGAACTCATCAATGCCAAGCCAGAGAACCGGCGGAAATTCCTTGAGGAAGCCGCTGGCGTCACCGGGCTGCATGTCCGCCGGCACGAAGCGGAGCTACGCCTGAAAGCGGCGTCCACGAACCTTGAACGGCTGGAAGATGTCGCAGGCGAGCTGGAACAACAGCGCGGTGTCCTTGCCCGTCAGGCCCGTCAGGCAAGCCGCTACCGGAACATTGCCGGTCACCTGCAAAAGGCCGAAGCCCTGCTCGCCTATGCCCGCTGGACCGAGGCAAAGACGCATGCCGATGATTCTGGCGAATCTCTGAAAGCCGCGCTTATCGAACTTGAAGAGGCCGCAAAGCTTGCCGCCTCGACCCATGCGACCCGCGAGAAGGCGCATGAGCAGATCGAGCCCCTGCGCCAGCGTGAGGCCGAAGCTGCCGCCGCCCTTCACCGGCTCGAAGTCGAGCAGGAGAATTTCGAGAAGGAACTCGACCGCGCGAAAGCCGAGATCGAACGCCTTCAGGGTGACCGTGAACGGCTCGAACGCGAGCTGGCACGGGAGGAAGACCTTAACTCCGATGCTGTGGCCGCACTTGAAAGTCTTGCCACGGAAGAAGAGCAGATCCGCCAGCGTGAAGGATCAGAGGCTGAACGCCTTGAGGCCGCCGACCGTGAGGTTGAGGCAGCGCAAGCCCAGCTTGATGAAGCCGAAGGCAGGCTTGAGCAGGCCCAGCGCGCCTTTGCCGATGCGCGTGCCGAGCGTAACGCGGCCGAGGCTGCCCTCTCCCGTATGGACCGGGTCGTTATGGCTGCGCGCGAAGAAATCGTCCGTGTCCGCGACCAGCTGGCCCAGTTCGAGGCCGAGGCTGACACCTCCGGCCGCATCACCGAGCTGAACACGGAGCTGGAAGCCGCGCAGACTGCTGCTGCCTCCGCCTCGGAAAAACTGGCCCAGCTTGATGAGAACCGTCAGCGGACAGAGCAAGCTGTCGAGGCCGCACAAGGCCCGCGCGATGAAACCCGCGCCGCGCTCAACGCCATTCAGGCCGAGATCGACACCCTTACCCGCGTGCTGGCCGCCTCCGAACCCGAAGGCCGCAGCGTGCTTGAGGATATCGAGGTCGCAGAAGGCTATGAAGGCGCTCTTGCTGCCGCCCTTGGGGAAGACTTAGAGGCCTCTGATGATCATGAAGCTGACCGCCACTGGTCGGCGCTTGGGGCGCAACCGATTGCCGGGTCCGGGCTGTCCGGCGCCACGCCGCTCTCGCAATTTGTGACCGGCGCGCCGGTCCTCACCCGCCGCCTGTCGAGCGTAGGTGTCGTCGCCGCAGAAGACGGCGCTCGGCTTGCCGCCGCCTTGACCCCCGGTCAGATCCTTGTCTCTCGAGAAGGGGATATTTGGCGCTGGGACGGTTTTGTCGCCCGCGCAGGCGCAAAAACCGCTGCCGCTGCCCGGCTGGAGCAGAAACGTCAGCTTACGGAACAGCAGGCCAAACTCGAAGCGGCCTTCACCGCCCGCGATGAGGCCGAAAAGGCGCTTGGCGAAGCCCGACTTGCGCTGACCGCCCTCGCCGAGGAGCGCCGTGAGGTCGAACGTGCCCGCAACACAGCGCAGTCCCGCGCCGCTGAACTAGAACGTGAGTTGGGCCGCCTGAAGGGCGAAGCCGAACGACGTGCCGCCAAAGGCGAAGCGCTTCTGACCCGCAAGGCCGATGCCGATGAACGGCTGGCCGCCGCCAATACCGAACATGAAGCAGCGATGGCGGCGATGAATGCGCTGCCCGATCTCTCCGCTCTCGAACAAACGGTGACCGCTGCTCGACATGCCCGCGAAGAGGCCCGCAGCGGCAATGGCCGCGCCCGCGGCGTCCGTGCCGAGCTGCGCCGCGATGCCGATGCTCGTGCCGCTCGCCTTAAACAGATTAGCGAGCAGCGCGAAGGCTGGATGCGCCGTCAGGGTACGGCTGCCGAGCGGATCGACATGGTCGCCCGCACGCTTGCTGAAACCGGCGCCTCGATTGAGCGGGCCGAAAAAGTCCCCGGCGAGCTGGAGCAGCGCCGGACCAGCATTTATGAGGCCGTCACCGCAGCCGAGAGCCGCCGCTGCGTGGCCGCCGACGAGCTCGCCGGTGTACAGGGCACGCTGACCGAAGCCGAACGACTTGTTCGGGATGCGGATGAACGCGCGGCGCTTGCCCGCGAGAACAAGGCCCGCGCCGAAGCGCAAGGCGAAGCCTCCCGCGAGCGCCTCAAAGATGCTGCCGCCCGCGCCCAGGAAATCCATGAAGGACCGCCCGAAGCCCTCCTTACCCTTGCCGAGCACAAGGAAGATGCCCCCCTCCCCAGCCACGAGGTTCTCGAAGAGAAAATCGACAAGCTGAAACGCGAACGCGAAGCCTTGGGCGGGGTTAATCTCTGTGCGGATCAGGAGATGGAGGAAATCGACGGGCGCCTCTCGGAGATCGAAACCGAAAAGGCCGATTGCGAAGCGGCGATCAACAAGCTGCGCGGCGCCATTGGCTCGCTGAACCGCGATGGCCGCCAGCGCCTGCTCGATGCCTTCGACACGGTGAACAATAATTTCCGCGAGCTCTTCTCGGAGCTGTTCGGCGGTGGTCAGGCCGAGCTGCGCCTGATCGACTCTGACGACCCCCTCGAAGCGGGCCTTGAGATTTTCGCCTGCCCGCCGGGCAAGAAGCTGACCCAGATGTCGCTGATGTCAGGTGGTGAGCAAGCGCTGACTGCGACCGCCCTCATCTTTGCCGTCTTCAAATCGAACCCAGCCCCGGTCTGCGTCCTCGACGAGATCGACGCGCCGCTCGATGATGCGAATACGGACCGCTTCTGCGCCATGCTTGCCCGCATGGCTAAGGAGACCTCGACCCGCTTCATCGCCATCACCCACCACCCGTTGACCATGTCACGGATGGACCGGCTGTTCGGGGTGACAATGATTGAGCGCGGGGTCTCCCAGCTCGTCTCGGTCGATCTTGCCGAGGCCGAAAGCATGGCGGCCTGAGCTATCCCATGTTAGGGGGCGCTTTCGATCAGATCGGGAGCGCGCACCACATTGGCGAAACTGTCCAAAGCTGACCTCAGGAAGAAATGGGAAGCGGTTGCGGCCGGCCTTTCGGGCGCGAGTGACCCGATTGCGCATTTCACGCCTTTTGTGGTTTCTCTTCAGCAGGCGGACAGTCCTGAGACGCTCGGCTATTTTGCGGGCAAGCTTGCCAAGAAACATGCCGGCGCCGCGAACAACCTCCTTTCACGCACCGCTGTCGCTTTCTTGAAAGCAAACCGGCCGCCCGAGGCGATCGCGATTGCCAAATCGCTGATTGCCTCCGGGGATCCGGATGGTCGCCACCGCATCCTTCTCTCCCGCGCCCATGCAGCGGCAGGAGATATCGACGCCTCGATCCGCGCACTGGACATCGGGCGCGTGACGGAAAAGCAGATGCCGGTGCTCGACTTTGCCTGTCAGGTCGGGATCTCCATGCGGAACTGGGATCTTCTGGCGCAGGCGGCGGCCCGATGGGTCGCGCTGTCGCCTAAAAATGCGCAAGCCCGGCAATATCTCAGTCACGCGCTTTTCGAGCAGGCCCGTTATCAGGAAGCCGCCGAAGCCTACGCCCCGATGGCCGAATTCGCGCCTGATGATGCCGGTACCCATACCGCGCTTGGCCGCCTCTGGGCCACCGCACAGGATCTGGACCGTGCCCGGAGCAGTCTTGAGAAAGCCATTGGCATCGATCCCAACCAGTATGAGGCGCTGATCGGGCTGTGCGATATTGCCATTGCAGAGGGACGGATCGCGGATGGCCTCGCCCTTGCCCGGCGCGCAACGGAAACGGAGCCCGCCTTCCCGCTCGGCTGGTCGCGGCTCGCAAAACTCAGCCAGGGCCAGCTGACCGATACCGAACGCAGCGCCATGGCGGCGGTCCGTGCCGATCCGAAACTGCATCCTGAACATCTGACGGAGCTGCATTTCGAGCTGGCAAACAGCTATCACAAGGCAGGCGATTTTAACGCCGCCTATACAGAATACGAAAAGGGCAATGCACTGGCAGCCCGGGTCGCCGCATCGGAAGGCTGGGCGCATGATCCGGCTGCCCTGCGTGATGCCCTCTCCGCTCGCGCCCGGCTTTTTGCGGATTATCCTTTCGCGCCGCCCACGGATGAAAAAGGCCCTTACTTCATTATCGGGATGCCGCGTTCCGGCACGACCCTGATTGAAAGCACTCTGGCCGCGCATCGCGACCTGCGGGCGGGCGGTGAGCTACGCATGATGCCAGCGCTTGATTACGAGGTTGGCAAAGCCACCAGTGCGCTGGAGCCTGCGGCAGGACAGCAATGGCTGGGGCGCAATCTCAACCGGCTGCGCAAAGCCTATCTTGCGGCAGCGCCCGGTGACGGCCTTCAGTTCACGGACAAGATGCCGACCAATTTCCAGTCCGCAGGACTGATCCGCGCCCTATTCCCCGGCGCGCGCATGGTGCATGTCCACCGCCGACCGCTGGAAACCTGCTTCTCCCTTTTCCGTCATCAGATTGCCCGGCAATGGGCCTGGGCGCATACGCCCGAAGGCATTGCGGATTTCTACGCCCTTTATATCGAGACCATGCGCCTGTGGGACGATATTCTGGGGCCCGGCGCAATCCTTCATCTTGAATTCGAGGCGCTGGTCCATGATCCGTCAGCAGAGATTCCGATCCTGCTTGACCGGCTCGGCCTCGACTTTGACGAAGCCTGCCTTGCGCCGGAGAAATCGAGCCACACGGTCTTCACCCCCAGCGCCGTGCAGGTCCGCTCGCCAATCAGTGCCGATTTTCTTGATTCGACCTCGCGCTATGAGGATCGGCTGACGCCTTTACGCTCAGCCCTCAAGGATCGCGGCATCGACCCCGACCGCTCGCCTTTCAGTCCGTCATGAAGCTCGATGAATATAACGCCTACTGCGCAACGCTGCCCGCCACGCATCACGTTGTGCAGTGGCGCGGCGCGCATGTCTGGAAAGTCGGCACCAAGGTCTTTGCCATTGCCCGGCCCGAAGATGAGGACAGCCCCTTGCGCGTGACCTTCAAAGTGACGCCTCAAAGCTATGACATCATGAAGGACCAGAAGGGCTTGAGGCCCGCGCCGCATCTGGCCTCACGCGGCATGAAATGGATTCAGCATTACGAAGCGCCCGGCCTCGATGATGACGCGCTTCGCGCGTATCTCGCCAAATCGCATGAGCTAGCCGCCGCCAATCTGACAAAGAAGATGCAGCGGGAGCTGGGTCTTTTAGACTAAGCCAGCTCCCTGAAGGTCATCAGGAATTGATGTCCTTATATTCTTCTTCGGCCTCTTTCATCTGCTTGCGGCCTTTTTTGATCAGATCCTCGCCGCGCGAGATCTTCTTCTTACCGTCACGCACATTCTCGCGGCCCTGCTTTTCTTCCTTCTGCGCCTTGTCGAGCGCATCCTCAGCCTTCTTCACCGCCTTTTCGAGGGCTTTGAGCTTCTTGGCTTCGGCTTCTGCATCTGTTGCTGACTCGGCGGTGCCGGTCAGGGCCGTCTGCATGGCGAAATCTTCCTTGGCGTCGCTCAGCGAGGCGGTCATCTTGCGGATGTCCTTTTGTGCCTGCTTCTCCTGCTTCTCGCCTTTGCGGATCTGGTCCTTGCCGCGCTCGATCAGTTTCTCGCCGTCGCGGACATTGTCCTCGCCGCGCTGCCATTCTTTTGAAACAGACGCGACCTGATCGCCGAAGCTGTCCGGTGATGTTGCGCAGGCGCCAAGCGTGGTGAGCGCGGCAGCCGAAAGCGCGAAGACAAAATGACGTTTGAGCATGTGAGTTCCCTCCGCTGAAAAAACGAATTCGGCATGTGGGAATGGCCATTTCGAATTTCCACAAATTTTTTCCACATACGCAATCTGAGCTCCGAACATGGCGTGTCGGCTTACCTTGCCACCTTATCGGATTTCGATAAGGTCCGTTCCAACCAAGTCAACCGAACGGGACATCATGAAAAAACTGCTGTTCAGCGCCGCCGCCACCACCGCCGGGCTCATCGCTGCCGCCTCTGCCGATGACGCAAGCTACCGCCTGCCGCCCAGGGAGATCACCGATATCGTACTGCGGGCCCCGGCTCCATCGGTCAGTCTCTCGCCAAATGGCAAGACCATGCTGCTGCTCGAACGCGAAAGCCTGCCGCCCGTTTCGGAGCTGGCAAAACCAATGGAGCGGCTCGCCGGCTTGCGGCTCGATGCGGCAACGAACGACAATTTCAACCCGCGTAATTATGTCGGCCTGAAGCTGCAGGATGTCGAAACCGGTGAGGTCCGGACTGTCAGCCTGCCGGCCAATGCCGATATCGCGGACCAGAACTGGTCCCCGGACGGACGGTATGTCGCCTTCACCAATACGACCGCCGACAATATGGCGCTTTACGTGCTCGACGTTGAAAGCGGCCGGGCGCGCGAAGTCCTCAAAAGCGGGATCAACCCGATCTTTCATGAGCCGCGCTGGCTGCCCGATGGGCGTCTTCTCATCCTCACCGTCCCCCAAGGCCGCGGGGCCAAACCCGAACAGCCCCTCACGCCAAAGGGCCCAGCCATTCAGGAAGCAGTTGGCGGGCAGGACGCCCAGACCCGAACCTATCAGGACCTCCTCAAAGATCAGTATGACGAGGATCTCTTCAAATGGCTGGTGACGAGCCAGCCCATGGTCATGCAGGCCAATGGCCGCGGCAAAAAGGTCATCGGCGAGCCCCGCATCTATACCGGTGCCAGCCCATCGCCTGACGGCAAGTACCTTTTGATGGACTGGATTGCCGAGCCCTTCTCTTATCAGGTGCCGTATTACCGCTTCCCGACCGTCACGGCGGTATGGACGCTTGACGGTAAGGCCGTTCAGACGATTGCCGAACAGCCGCTCGCCGATAATCTGCCCGTACAGGGCGTCATCACCGGCCGCCGGTCGATCCGTTGGCACCCGGAGGAAGACGCGCTCCTCATCTGGGCCGAAGCGCTCGATGGCGGTGACCCACGTGTTGAGACTGATACTCGCGACCAGCTGATGTCCCTTGCCGCCCCTTTCTCGGGCGAGCCCTCAAAACTTCATGTCTTTGAGGACCGCTATAACGGCTTCACCGGGCTTGAGGGGGATGATGACATCATCGCCTATGATTATGACCGCGACACGCGGGAGATCCGCACGGCCCTTCTCGATGTCACCGGCTCGAACGAGGCCCGCGTCATCGAAGTGCGCAATTATCAGGATGCGTATAATGATCCTGGCGATCCGATGACGGTCCTCAATGATGCCGGTTTCGGTGTCGCCCATGTCTATGAAGGCAAGATCTTCCTTTCAGGCGGCGGCGCGGCACCTGACGGGGCCCGTCCCTTCCTGCGCAGCTTTGATCTTGCCTCCTTTGAGACAGAAGAACTGTGGCGGAACTCCGGCGAGGAATATGAGACCGTCATCGACCTTGCCGCCGATGATGCCTCCTCCTTCGTCACCTATTATGAGAGCCCCACCGATCCCGGAAATTACCGTCTGCACAAGGAAGATGGTATGACCTTCCTGACCGAATTTCCCGATCCCCATCCCGAGCTGACCGGGATCAGCCGCGAACTCATTACATATGAGCGCGAGGATGGCGTTGAGCTTTCTTCAACGCTCTATCTGCCGCCCGGCTATGAAGAAGGCGACAAACTGCCCGTCGTCGTCTGGGCCTATCCGAGGGAATATAATGACGCCCGAACCGCCGGGCAGGTCCGCGATTCCAAATACCGGTTCACCCGGATTGGCGGCTATTCGCAGCTCTTCTTCCTGACGCAAGGCTATGCGGTAATGGATCGCGCAGCGATGCCGGTCATCGGCTCCGATCCGGAGACGGTCAACGACACCTTCATCGAACAGATCGTTGCCTCAGCCCAGGCAGCGGTTGATGAAAGCGTGCGGCGCGGCTTTGGCGATGGCTACCGCGTCGGGGTTGGCGGGCATTCCTATGGCGCCTTCATGACGGCACACCTGCTTGCCCGGTCGGATATATTCCGGGCCGGTATCGCCCGGTCGGGCGCCTATAACCGGACCCTCACCCCCTTCGGCTTCCAGTCGGAGCGGCGGATTTTCTGGGACACGCCGGAGACCTATTACAAGCTCTCTCCCTTTATGGCGGCGAACCTCATCAATGAGCCGATGCTGATGACCCACGGCATGAAGGACAATAATTCGGGCACCTTCCCGCAACAGTCCGAGCGCATGTTCGCAGCGATCAAGGGCACAGGCGGCACGGCACGGCTCGTCATGCTGCCCCATGAAAGCCACGGCTATCGCGGGCGCGAGTCTGTCCTCCATGTCCTCGCCGAGATGGTCGACTGGTTCGACACATATGTGAAAAACGCCGAGGCGGAATAATCACACATCAATCGGCCAATATTACAGTCAATATTGGCCGATTGTTATTTTTGAGCGTCGTTCATGTCGAATAACTCTCAAAAATCACCCTTTTTCCACATACGAACGGTTCGAAACGGTGACGCCCGTCACATCGGCGACTGTCCCCTTCTGGCACACTCATCTTATCGGCGGGGGACATCTCTTCCGCCCCAAACGAGGAGTTAGAGCCATGAATATGATCCGCCGCCGTATCGCCCGCCTGTTCGAGAACATGATCGCCTTTTGCATTGGCGCTGTGATCATCTGCCTCGCCAATGGCATGAGCCCGGCCGAGATCGTCGATCTGGCTCTGACCAATGCGCACAAATTGCCGGCAGCCGTTCCGGATATGGTTTCACAGATCTTCGCGGCAGGCTTTTTAGGCTAAGCCCCTCAGCCAGCGCATAAAGACGCACAAGGCGCGCCCTCCTCGGCGCGCCTTTTTTGTTGCCTATCGCTTCGCTGCATGAGGCCTTCTTTCATGACCTATCGCTTCGCTACTTGAGGCCATTTCCCCCAACCTATCGCTTCACTGCATGAGGCTTGTGTGCATCTGCACAATTCTCTGAACGCCTTGTGAGCACATTATATTGACGCCCCAGTCAGGCACCGTTAGACGGCTCCAAATTTCGATGTTGCGTGAGGGTTCTCCTCACGAGATTTACCGCTATGAGCGATGCTCCAGAGCCAAGCCAACAATCCTTCAAGGATCTGGAGGCAAGGATTGAAAAGGGTCGCGAAAAGGCGGGCCTGAACCCGCCCCCGGCGCGCAGAAGCGCGACAGGACAGGCGGGTCGAGCCTATCACGCAAGCATCGGATTTGTTGTGAGCACACTTGTCGGCACGGCGCTCGGCTTCGGCCTTGGCACCCTCGCCGGCAATCGGGTTGTCGGCTTAATGCTCGGCCTTGCGCTCGGATTTGCCGCGGGACTCCGCGAACTGATCCGTATCGCGAAGGACGATCAGGCCGAAAATGATAAGGAACGGGACGGCAATGGCCGGAGCACTGATTGACGGACTGGCGCAACTGCTGCGCAACACGCCATTGATGAACCCGGCCCGGGCGGAAGGACCGCTCGAGCAATTCGAGATCGTGCGTCTCATCCCCCTGCCCGTGAACGCCCACGGCCCGATTGATCTGTCGATCACGAACTCCACGCTGTGGATGTTTATCGGGATCGGCACCGCGATCCTTTTCTTCACTCTTGCGACCCGCCGCCTCCAGCTTGTGCCCGGCGGCATGCAGTCCATGGGTGAGATGTTTTATGAATTCATCTCCAAGATGCTGCGCGATGCGGTCGGCGAAGAAGGCCGCGCTTTCTTCCCTTATATCTTCACGCTTTTCGTCTTCATCTTCATGTCGAATTTCCTCGGCCTGTTGCCCACCATTCCGGGCACGCCGCATGGCTGGCATGTCTTCACCCCAACCAGCCACATCATCGTCACCATCACGCTGGCGATGCTGTCGATCCTCATCGTGCTGATCGTCGGTTTCGTGAAGAACGGCCTTGGCTTCCTCAAGCTCTTCGTGCCGTCCGGTGTGCCATGGTGGCTGATGCCGCTGATCACGCCGATTGAGATCATTTCCTTCCTGTCGCGCCCGATCAGCCTTTCGGTTCGTCTTTTCGCCAACATGCTGGCGGGTCACATGGTCCTGAAAGTCTTCGCGGGCTTTGTGACGGGCCTGATCGCCGCGGGCGGCGCGCTGACGGCGCTTGCCATCGTCCCGCTCTTCGGCATGGTCGGCATCTTCATTCTCGAATTCCTGGTGGCGTTTCTGCAAGCCTTCGTCTTCGCGGTCCTGAGCTGCGTGTACCTCAACGACGCCTTGCATCCGTCACACTAGGGATAGTCATCACCTTCAACGCACTGACGAATAGCGGTGCAAAAGCTTCAAATCGGAGAAAACATCATGGAAGCAGAAGCAGCAAAACTGATTGGCGCAGGCCTTGCCGTTCTTCCCCTTGCCGGTGTCGGCATCGGTCTGGGCATCCTGTTCGGTAACTTCCTGTCGGGCGCATTCCGCAACCCGTCAGCTAAAGCCGGTCTTACCTCTGACTTCTACATCGCCTTCGCGCTGACCGAAGCGACCGGCCTCTTCGGCCTCGTCGTCTCGCTCCTCATCCTGTTCGTATTCTGATTGCCCTGCCCGGGCTGGGCGCCTGATCTTTGAAGGATCAGCGTCCTCCCGGGCAGTTCTTGCTCTTGTAGGGAGTCGCCATGCGTCCCGGTCTGATCATCTTCTCGACACTGCCGATGCTGTCTGGCGTCGCGCTGGCTGCTGCGCCTGCGGCAGACGGCGAAGACCATGGCAATAGTGGCGGCCTCCCGCAGCTGGAATTCGACACCTATCCGAGCCAGGTCTTCTGGCTCGTGATCACCTTCCTCATTCTCTATTTCCTCTGCGCGAAGGTCTTCCTGCCGCGCCTTGGCGGCATCATCGAAGAGCGGCGCAACCGCATTGCCGATGATTTCGATCAGGCGGCTGAGTTCAAGCGCCAGGCGGAAGAAGCAGAAGAAGCCTACAAAAAGTCCCTCGCCGACGCGAAAGCCCGCGCCGCCCAGATCGCCGCGGAGACGCGCGCCCAGATCGATGCGGAGATCGCTGAGCTGCAGGCCGAGACCGACAAGGAGCTCGAAGCTGAGCTCTCCGCCGCCGAAGAGCGCATCGCGAACACGACAAAAGCGGCCAATGCCGCCGTCCTCGAAGCCGCGCGCGAAACCACAAAGGCGCTCGTTGCCGCGCTCATCGACGAAACGCCGTCCGATGATGCGATCGACACCGCCCTCAACCACGCCGCTTAACCCGGCTGGAGACTGATTATGTTCGTTCAGCACGAAGAAGAGCATCCGGCGCAAGAAACGCATGGAGACCATCCCGGCGAAGAGCTGATCGAAGCTGTTCAGCACGAAGATGACCCAGCCGCCCATGATGTGCCCCTTCTTGAAGACACGTCACTCTGGGTCCTTGTTGCGTTCCTGATCGTCGTCGGTATCGCGCTTTATGCCGGTGTGCCGAAGATCGTCGGCGGCATGTTCAAGAAGCGCGCGGACGGCGTTCGCGAGCAGCTCGACGAAGCCCGCTCGCTTCGCGAGGAAGCCCAGCGCATGCTGGCTGACTTCCAGAAGCGCCAGCGTGAAGCTGAAGCCGAGGCCGAAGGCATTATCGATCAAGCTAAGCGCGATGCGAAAATCATGGCGCAGGAAGCCCGTACCAAGATGGACGAGCAACTCGCTCGCCGCCGCAAGGCTGCCGAGGAGCGCATCGCTCGCGCCGAAGCGCAGGCCATCTCTGAAATTCGCGGCAAGACGGCGGACCTTGCGGTTGCTGCCGCCAGCTCGATCATCAAAGACCGGATGGATACGAGCGCCCAGAGCGCTCTGATCGACAAGGCGATTGCCGATGTTGGCAACCGGCTGAACTAAGCTGTCAGCCCACTTCACGAAATTCAAAAAGCCCCGGCCCTCGCGCCGGGGTTTTTATTTGGCGGGTCCCGCCGAAGCGTCTGCGTCTCTGCCGGTCGAAGGTTTTCTGTGCGGATCAAAGATCCGGCCTTCCCTTATATGCTGCCAGCTCACCGCGATGGCCTGCGCCATCAGAAGAATGGTGAGCGGGATCGCGCCCGTCACCGCAAAGGCGCGCGTGACGGTCTGTCCCTGCGCCGAGAGAACCGCCCCCGCCGTCAACACCGATATGATCACGCCCCAATAGAGCCGTTCTGGCACGGGCGGGCTTGCCGCCCCGCGTGAGAACATGGCCAGCACATAGGCGCCGCTATCGGCACTCGTCAGCAGGAAGACAAAGACCAGCGTGAAGGCGATGCCTTGCACGATGCGCGTCAAGGGCAGGTACTCGAGCAGTGCATAGGTCGCTGCAGGCGCCGTGTCGAAATTGGTGACCCCCAGATCTGCCCCCGCCGCCGTCAGGCTGAGCGCTGTACCGCCGAAAATCGAGAACCAGACAAGCGTCACCGCAACGGGTACCAGCACCACGCCGCCGACAAATTCGCGTAAAGACCGTCCCCGGCTGATCCTTGCAATGAAGACCCCGACAAAGGGCGTCCAGGCGATCCACCAGAGGAAATAGGTCAGTGACCAGGCCCGCGTCCAATCCCGCCCCTCGCCTTCGGGCCGCAGCGTGACGGAAAGCGACAACAGCCGCTCGCCATAGGCTTTGATCGAGGAGAAAAAGGTCGAGATGATCTCGCCTGTCGGCCCCATCACTAAAACAAAGCCCGCCAGCATCAGCGCGAGGACGAGATTGATATTCGACAGGACAGCAATGCCGCGGCGCAGGCCCCTTGCCGCCGAAAACAGAAACACGGCTGAGAGGATGAGGAGCAGGACCATCTGCACACCTGGCCCGCTCTTGATCTTCCCGTCGCTGATCAGCTCGGTCCCGGCGCCCATCTGAATGACGCCCTGCCCGATCGAGGCCACGATGCCGAAGATCACGGCGAGAATGGCGAGCCAGTCGATCAGCCGCCGCATCTTCACCCGATGGTCCGGGAACGGTGCACTCGGCAATGGCGCTTCCTTGCGCCCGGCACTGATCGCCACCGCGAGCGCTGCCACCGCATAGACCGCCCAGGCATGGATCGACCAGTGGAACTGGGTCAGGGCCAGCGCCTCGAACCGCGCGGCCGGCGTTGCGGCCTCCGGTCCGCCCGGCGGCGGGTTGAGATAGAAAATCAGCGGCTCTGCTGCACCCCAGAAGACGAGCCCCGCGCCCATGCCGGCAGCGAACAGCATCGCAAACCATGTGACCGTGCGGAATTCGGGCCGCGCCTCACGTCCGCCAATGCGCAGCCTGCCGACCGGCAGCACCGCCACGGCAAGGCAGAAGAGGATTGCCCCGCCCGTTGCCACAAGCGTCAGCCAGTCGAAATAACGGAAGAACCAGGCGGAGGCGGCGAGCAGCGCGGAACTTGTGACACCCGGCAACATCATGCTCAGTATAGCAACTAAAGCAATCACCGCATGGGGAAGAAACTCCTTGCGGAGTAAAGTCACGTCTTTCTGGTCGTCGACCGCATCATCAGACCATAGATGAAGATCAGCCCGATGGCCAATCCGTACCAGGTCATCGCATACCCAAGGTGATTGTTGGGGAAATCAACACGGCTAGTCCCGCCAAGCGGCCGCTCGCCCGCGCCTGCATTATCGCTGCGCTCGATATAGAACGCCTCTTCGGGAGGCGTGTCGCCGAACAACCATGAAATCAGCCCTTCGGGGTCTCGGGCATAAAAGATCCCCTCGTCACGGTCGGGCACCGGCGTCAGCGATTTGGCAAGTCCGGTCAGCGTCTCGCTCTTTCGGTAAATGCCGATCATCTCCGCAGGCAGATGAAAGGCGTAATCCGCGCCCTTCTCGCCTGAAGGCACAAAGCCGTGATTGACCGGCAGCTCTCCGCCATCGGGCAGACGCACCAGCGTGAAGACGAAATAGCCGGGCGTGCCCTCCCAACTGCCTGAGACATGCGCGATCCGTTCACCGCGCCCTTCGGCGGGGAAGCGCACGGCCTGCCATTCGCGGGCCTCGGGCGGCATCTCGAAAAGCTCGGCAAGACTGACGGGCTCTGCGGACATCCGCGCCTCAACGGTCGCGATGAGATCTTCTTTCCAGTGAAGGCGTTTGACCTGCCACGTGCCGAGCGAGACCAGCACGATCACGGCGGCCAGAACCATTGCGGTCAGGACGGGACGGCGGAGCGGATTCACTCTTCGTCGACCCGGCCTTCGGCGGCCTTGTTACGGTATTGCAGCGCGACCAGCGTCGCCTTCATCGGACGCAGGAGCATGAAGGTCAGCCCGATCGTTATCGCGAATGCGAGCAGCAGAACGAGCCAGGCCGGCGCCCCAAACATGAACCTGAGGATGAAGGCGAAGAGCACGCCGACGAAACCGGTGATGAAAATGACGAACACGGCCGGTCCGTCGCCGGTATCGGCTTTGGCGTAATCGAGCCCGCAGGACGGACAATGCGTCTTCAGCTTGAGAAAGCCGTCATAAAGCGCGCCTTGCCCGCAACGGGGGCATTTGCCCCCCATTCCGGCAGCCATGGGTGAGACCGGCGGATAATAATCGTCCTCGTCCGCCATATCGTCCTTCCCGTTGATTAGCTGAGCATGCCCTGATTGCCGAGGATGTAGATCATCGCGAACAGGAAGAGCCAGACAACGTCAACGAAGTGCCAGTACCAAGCCGCAGCTTCGAAGCCGAAGTGACGGTCCTTGGTGAACTGACCGGCAAGGCCGCGGAACAGGCAGACGATCAGGAACAGCGTGCCGACCAGAACGTGGAAGCCGTGGAAGCCTGTCGCCATGAAGAAGGTCGAGCCATAGATCGACCCGCCATTGAAGGCGAAGAGGTTCTGGCTCAGCGCCTCATAATATTCGATGACCTGGAACATGCTGAAGACAACGCCCAGCGCAATGGTCGCCACCATGCCCCAGACGAAACCGTCTTTGTCATCAACTGTCAGAGCATGGTGAGCCCAAGTGACAGTCGTGCCCGACAGCAGAAGGATCACGGTGTTGACGAAAGGCAGGCCCCACGGGCTCAGCGTCTCAACACCCGTCGGCGGCCATTCGCCACCCAGCGCGTGGAATTTCGCGTCATTCTGCAGATAGGCCGGCAGGCCTTCGGCGTTCAGCATCTGCGTGCCGTCAGCAAGCAGGATCGCATCGGCAGCTTCGGGATAAAGTGCACCGGCGAAGAACGCCCAGAACCACGCAACAAAGAACATGACCTCGGAAAGGATGAACAGGACCATGCCGTAGCGCAGGCCAATCCGGACGACATCGGAGGTGTTCTCCCCGCGCATCGATTCTTTTGCGACATCCGTCCACCAGCCGGCCATGGTGAAGAGGACACCGATAAAGCCGATCACGAACAGCCACGGACCGGACATGCCAAACAGCTGTTGCTCGGAATACCGCCAGACAATGAGACCCAGCATCATCACGCAAGCAGTTGCTGCGCCGACAAGCGGCCAAGGGCTGGGATTTACGAGGTGATAATCGTGTTTGACGTCGCCGGCCATGTTCGTCCGTTCGTGTTGTGAGGCCGTGAAAGATGTCACGGCGGTAAGACATAGTTGGCGAGGGGATTACCGCCGGTCTTTGCCAAGATCAAATAGGTTTTGGAGGATTTTCCCGCGCAGATCGACGCGGGGAGACGCGCGCCTCAGCTCTGCTCAGGATGCAGATGCGGATTGGTCTTCTCGATGGTCGTGCGGATGACCTTCGGGCACCGATCCTTGAAGCGGACCATGTTGCGATCCACCATCGGCGATTTCCGGCGGATGTGACGGACCAATTTCTGGATTGGCTTGAAATAAGGGGCGAGCATGGCGAGCCCCAACGCAATCATGATCAAGCCGACAGGGATAGGCATGGGGAACAGAACGATGCCGAACAGAACAAGAATGCTGCCGACCAGCTTGTGAATCAAAGCCAGAAAACTCGCCGCAAACGGTTCCACACGCGCTCCACAGGTTTAAGCCCGGATATAATCACAATCCCTGAGGCAAGGAAAGTACCACAAGCTCATCTCACTCTCCTTAACGCGGAGAGCAACTCTCAAGGCTTCCAGTTAAGCCCCGCCGAACCAGCCCGCTAGGGGCTGATTTCGGCCAAGTTGTGACGATTAGCTTAATTATTGTCCGGACTTGAGGGCTGGCGTCATCATGACCCTGACTTTCTCAATTGCCAGTGCGACGCCATCAGCCGGAGAATTGGTCATGAGGTCGTCCCAGCGATCCCCTGCCTCGAGGCTGACCGATGTCCCCATGGCACCGCCATTTTCATAATAGGCGCAGACGTAAGGAATTTTCTGTGAGGACACGTCCATCGCCTGAAGCATGCCGACAATCTGCTCAACTGTGTAACCCTCGGCAACGAGGCCTTCCATGATCCGTTCAAGCTGGGCCTGATCTTCAATCCCCGGCAGCATCCGGCCAAGAAGAACCCATTCGGCTTGCGTCAGCGCACCGCCCATGACGCCGGTGCCGCAGGCGCAGCCGCCAAATGCCTGCCGGTCATTATAGCCCTGCGACTTCACGTCCTTTTCGCAATAGGCGGCAAATCCGGCCGCCGTGTCTTGCGCCTGCGCAGCGCCAGCAACGGCAAAAATGCTCCCGGCGGCGATCATCAGTTTTTTCATGAGAAAGCTCCCCTCATCATACCCCATAGGCGGGCAATTCTGCGTCAGGACGCCGCATACTGCAAGCGGCACCGCGCCGCCTTTCCGCGAACGCAAAACCCCGCCATAGAGCGCCATGGCCTATAAATCCCTGCGCGACTTCATCGAGAAACTCGAATCAGCTGGCGAGCTGATCCGGATCACCGAGCCCGTCTCGACCGTCCTTGAAATGACCGAGCTCCAGCGGCGGATGCTGGAGACCGGCGGCCCTGCCCTCCTGATCGAAAAGCCGGTCCGCGATGATGGCGAGCCCTCGGACATGCCGGTGCTGATCAACCTCTTCGGCACGGTCAAACGGGTCGCGATGGCGGTCACCTTTGGCGGGCAGGAGCGCACGACGGGCGAAGAGCTGCGCGAGGTTGGCGAGACACTCGCTTTCCTGCGCCAGCCTGAGCCGCCCGCAGGGCTCAAAGACGCGATGGACATGCTGCCGCTCGCCAAGCAGGTGCTCTCGATGCGTCCCTCGACGACAAAGAAGGCGCCCTGTCAGGAAGTGGTCCTGACCGGCGATGATGTCGATCTTCACAAGCTGCCGATCCAGACCTGCTGGCCCGGTGAGCCCGCGCCGCTGATCACCTGGCCGCTGATCGTCACCAAAGGGCCATCCGACAAGCGCGAAGACAATTTCAATCTCGGTATCTACCGTATGCAGAGATTGTCGAAGAACAAGACCATCATGCGCTGGCTGAAGCACAGAGGCGGCGCGCAGCATCACCAACGCTGGGGCAAGGAGAAATCAGAGCCCCTGCCCGCCGCCGCCGTCCTCGGTGCCGACCCTGGCACCATTCTCGCCGCCGTGACCCCGGTGCCCGACACGCTGTCGGAATACCAGTTCGCAGGCCTCCTTCGCGGCAAAAAGGCCGAGCTTGTCGACTGTAAAACCATTCCGTTGAAAGTCCCCGCCGAGGCGGAGATCGTCCTTGAAGGCCATGTCAGCCTTGAGGAGTATGCGGATGAAGGCCCTTACGGCGATCACACGGGCTATTATAATTCGGTCGAGAAATTCCCGGTCTTCACCATCTCGGCGATCACCATGCGCGAGAAGCCGATCTATCTTTCGACCTTTACAGGTCGTCCGCCGGATGAACCCTCCGTCCTCGGAGAAGCCCTGAACGAGGTCTTCATCCCCCTGCTCCAGCAGCAATTCCCGGAGATCACCGATTTCTGGCTGCCGCCGGAGGGGTGCTCCTACCGGATCGCCGTCATCTCGATTAAGAAGGCCTATCCGGGCCATGCCAAGCGGGTGATGATGGGCGCATGGTCCTACCTGCGGCAATTCATGTACACCAAATGGGTGATCGTCGTTGATGACGATGTGAATGCCCGTGACTGGAAAGATGTCTGGTGGGCGATCAGTACCAAGATGGACCCGGCACGCGACATCACCGTGATCGAGCACACCCCCATCGACTATCTCGACTTTGCTTCCCCTGTCTCAGGGCTCGGCTCGAAGATCGGGCTTGATGCGACCGACAAATGGGAAGGCGAGACGACCCGCGAATGGGGCGAGGTCCTGAAGATGGACGAGGATGTCGTCAAACGCGTCGATGAGATTATGGGACGGCTGGAAAGCGGTGAGTGACCACTGCGCTAAAGCGGCGAAGCAGGAGCGCATCACCCCATAAACGAACATCGGCAGGGAATTAAAAGTGTCTGACTGTCGCTAAGTAAGGCGTCTCAGATGGGATCGTTGCCAGAGGCAAAAAAAATTAGGCTTCCAGAAAGTTCGCAACTTCTTGATAACCATAAAACTTTATCTTTCAGGTGAAGTCATTTCACGTTGTGTACATGCCGAATTCACTGAAACAGGATCCGTACCGCCAAGCCCTGCAACGGCTGAACAGGATCTCATTCCTGCATCAGGATGACTTCCAGGGTTATTTGCACGAGATATTACGGGTCGGCCGCGACATTTTTCAAAGTGATAACGGCTTTTGCTCCCAGATCACTGGGGACATCTATCATGTCTTTGACGTGGTCGGAGATTCTTGGGGCATCCGCAAGGGAGACAACCTCCCTCTCAAAGATACGCTCTGTGCAACAATCATCTCGTCTGACAAACCTCTGGCTCTAGATGACCTTTCTGGTGATGATGCAAGCTGCCATCCCGCCCTGCCCGCAGATGCCTTCGGCAGTTATATCGGTGTTCCCCTCCTTATTGATGGGGCTCTCTTCGGGACCTTAAGTTTCGCTAGCAAGTCGCCGCGCAAAATCCCGTTCACTGAGGATGACATCGAACTCATCTCTTTGATGGCGACTGGCATCAGCTCGGGCTTTAAGCTCAAAAAGACAGCAGAGATGCTGCGCTTTTCAAATGAGCAGATGCAACTCATCCTCGACAACATCCCGGCACGGATCTGGTTCAAGGATGACAAGAACAGGATTCTCAAGGCCAACAGGGCCGCTGCGCAATCCATGGGCTTCAGCAATCCTACTGACCTTGAAAATGCCGACACCTACGAGCTGTTCCCTAAACAGGCGGCCAAATATCATGCCGATGATCTCGAAGTCCTAGACAGCGGCAATGCCTATACCGGGATTATTGAGCGCTATACGCCTGACGGGATGGAAGAAGGCTGGATCAGCACGGATAAAATCCCTCTTAGGCTCGAAGATGGCCGCCGCGCTCTGCTTGTGGTGTCGATGGATATTACCGATCAGGTCGCAAATGGATATAGCGAGGAGACGCCGTCTCCTTCGACTATTACGTACCGCAAGCGTGATCTTTCGGAGAGCTAGGGTTCCCTGCTCCCCCTAGAATTCCTGCCGCTGACCGCAAAACTTCTGTGCAGCTTGGGCACTGGCGTGACCGGATCATGAACCCTACCTCAGCCGTCTGAAGGCAATGAGGACACCCCCATGACCCAGCCCATCGAGCTTTATTTCTGGCCGACGCCCAATGGCCACAAGATCACAATCGCGCTGGAAGAGATGAATCTTCCTTACACGATCCATTACGTCAATATCGGCAAGGGCGACCAGTTCGCGCCCGACTTCCTGAAGATCGCGCCGAATAACAAGATGCCCGCCATCGTTGACCCCGTCTCGATCGATGGAGAGCCACTCTCGCTTTTTGAATCCGGTGCCATCCTGCAATATCTTGCGCGCAAGACGGGCCTTTATGCCGGTGAGACACCGCGCCAGCAGGCGATCATCGAGCAATGGCTGATGTGGCAGATGGGCGGGCTCGGCCCCATGGCGGGACAGGCCCACCACTTCCTCAATTACGCGCCCGAAGACGTCCCCTACGGCAAAAAGCGGTATAAGGATGAAGTTAACCGCCTCTATGGCGTTCTCAACAAACAGCTTGAGAAGAATGAGTTCGTCGCCGGCGCCTATTCCATCGCCGACATGGCGATCTACCCTTGGGCGCGGCTCTGGGAAAATCAGGCCCAGGACATTGCCCAATTCCCCGCTATGAAGGACTGGCTGGAGCGTGTCGCGACCCGTCCGGGCGTCGAGCGCGGCATGTCGGTTGGCAAGGAAGCGCCGAAAACCAATCTCGCTGACGACAAGGAAGCGCAGAAAATTCTGTTCGGTCAGCGCGCCGGATAATCACCCTATGGCTGTATTCTAGAGGTCTGATTCGCCCCTGAGCCGTTCGGCATTGTCCCGCAATGTCTTACGGCCGGGGGCCATCCAGGCATCAAAAGCGCCCTGCACAAGGTCGGTGCCCGCTGGCGTACTCCACGCATTAAAGACCGCATCAAAGCAGTATTTTTGGAGAGAAATGAAGCCGTCGACCGCTGCATCGGCTTTCTCCAGCACCATCCGTTCGGCTTCGAGACGACGTGCCGGGGTCGGATCAGCCATCGTAAGCGCCAGCATGGGCAGGCGTGCTGACAGCACTTCCGTGACCGCTTCGAAATCTTTCCAGATATTCGCCTGGTGCATCATGGATATGACTGTTGCCTGCGTCGCCATCCGGCGCAACCGCGTGATAAGAGAGCGGGGAAAAAACTTTCCCGTGAGGAGGAACCATGACGCTCACCATCTATCACGCCAAATTTGCGCGTTCTGTCAGGGTCATCTGGGCCTGTGAAGAGCTCGGCCTGCCCTATGAAGTTGAGGAAGTCAGCCTGCATCACGGAAGAAAGGCGCCGGAGGGGGATCCGAATATTCACCCCTTACAGAAAGTCCCTGCCCTGAAAGATGGCGATGTTGAGATGTTCGAGAGCCTCGGCATTCTCGACTATATCTTTGCACGATATAAAGACGAGCTTCGCCCTAAGCCCGAAAGTGATGAGTACCCGGCCTATTGCCAGTGGTATCATTTCGGCGAGGCGACTTTGGCTCCTTACGTCACCATGGCGCTGGGGCACCGCGCGCTCCTGCCCGAGAAAATGCGGATCGAGGCCATGGCTGGCTGGGGCGAACGTGAGGCAAAGAAATGTTTCGCGCTGATGGCCAAGCCGCTGGAGACACAAGACTACCTTCTGCCGAGCGGATTCTCGGCGGCGGATATTTCCTGCGGCTACATGCTGTTGCTCGCAAAATTCGCCAAGATTTTCGATGGGGCGCCGGAACCAGTCACCGCTTACTTCAAGCGGATCACCGAACGCCCGGCATGGAAGAAAGCTACCTCACTCTGAGGACGGCGCGGTCATCATCTCATCGAGTAGGTCTTGTTCAAGGGCGGCGAGGATGGCCTCGCCCGCCCCGCCCGGCACGGTCTCGCGGCTGATCTCCATCATCACCGGGACCGCGAGGGGCGAGACCTGATCGAGCGCGCGGTGAACAAGATGCCCCCTCGCCCGCTGGAGCAGCGATTGCAGCCGGGAGATATCGAGGAATCCGGCTGAGGCATCCGCCCACGCCGCTTTCAGCAGGATATGATCCGGCTCATGCTCGCGCAGCACATTATAGATGAGCGAGGTCGAGAAGGCGATCTGGCGGCCTGATTTATCCCCGCCCAGATGATTTCGTTCTATCATGCCAGCGATGATCGCACAGTTCCGAAAGGTCCATTTCATGAGATTGGCTTCGGCGAGCCAGGCTTCGAGGTCATCGCCCAGCATGTCCTCATCAAAAAGCGCATCGAAATCGAGGCCGCTCGGATCCTGCCGCATCCAGATCGAGAGAGCGTATTCTGTGGGACAAAACCCCAAGGGCTGCATGCCTGCGCGTTCGAGCCGCTTGGTCAGGAGCGTGCCGAGTGACTGATGCGCGATCCGTCCGTCGAAAGGATAGCAGACGAGGAAATACCATCCCCGCCGCTCGAAGGTCTCGATCAGAAATTCATCCGGTTTCGGAATATATGATTTCTGTTCCTGCAGGGTGAGCCACTCGCCGACCTGCGGAGGCAATGCGCCCCAATGCGCGCGGTCGGCCAGCATTTCCCTCACCCGCCCAGCCAGAAAACTCGATATTGGCAGTTTCGATCCCGCCCATGTCGGAATACGGGGGTTCTCCTCTGGTGCGCGAGAGACATAGACCTCCATCCCCTCTGAGCCTTCGAACCGCAGGACTTCTCCGGCAAAAAGAAACGTGTCGCCGGGGGTGAGCTGGGTGATGAACCATTCCTCAATCGTGCCGAGCTTCGGCCCCGGATGGGTGCGTCCTGGACGGCCATTCTTGCCGCGCGAGACCCTCCCAAGACGGACGGTATAGACCGGCAGCTCGACAATGGTGCCTGAATTGAGACGATAAAGCTGTGCAGTCTTCGGATCCCTGATGCGCATTTTGCCATCTGGCAATTTCACGATCCGGCGGTAACGATCATAGGCCCGCATCGAATAGCCGCCGGTCGCCACAAAATCGAGCGCCTGATCGAACAACTCGCGCGGCAACTCCGCATAGGGCGCCGCCGAGCTGATCTCGCGATAGAGCGCATCCGGATGAAACGGCTCGGCGCAGGCCATGCCCCAGATATGTTGGCAGAGGACATCAAGCGCACCGCCTCGTTCGGGCTCGCCATCGAGAAGCCCTGCCTCGACCGCTTCCTTGGCCGCCACACATTCGAGGACTTCAAACCGGTTGCCGGGAACGAGAAGCGCCCGGCTCGCCTCATCCATCCGGTGATTGGCCCGCCCGATCCGCTGGATCAGCCGTGCCGCGCCTTTGGGCGCCCCGATACAGATGACAAGATCGACCGCCCCCCAATCAATCCCGAGATCAAGCGTCGCGGTACAGACGACCGCGCGCAGGCGCCCCGCCACCATCGCCGCCTCGACCCGCTCGCGCTGCTCGCGGTCAAGACTGCCGTGATGAAGCGCGATGTCGAGATTGTCGTCATTCATCCGCCACAGCTCGGCAAAACAGATTTCCGCTTGGCTGCGCGTATTGGTGAAAATCAGCGCGGTGTTCGCCGTCTTGATCGCCTCATAGATCCCGGCAAAGGCATGACGCCCCGTATGCCCGGCCCAGGGAATGTGGTCCCCCGGCGTCAGCACACGGACTTCCGGTCTTGCCCCGCCCTTGCCGAGGACCAGTGCCGAGCGTGCCTCCTCCCCTGCCTTCGGCTGGGCGACGAGATAGCACTGCAGCGGCACGGGGTCATCGACCGTCGCAGAGAGGCCAAGGCATCTGACCGCAGGCACCATGCTGCGCAGCCGGGCAAGGCAGAGCGCCAGCAGGTCGCCACGTTTCTTGCCCGCAATCGCATGAAGCTCATCGATGATGATGGTCTTGAGCCCGGCGAAAAGATCGTCTGCGGAAGGATGCGCCAGCAGAAGCGAAATCTGCTCCGGTGTCGTCAGCAGCATGTCAGGCGGCCGCGCCCGCTGGCGCTGTTTGACATGGCTCGATGTATCCCCGGTCCGGGCCTCGATCACGATATCAAGGCCCATCTCCGCGACCGGCGCCTCAAGGTTGCGCGCAATATCGACAGCCAGCGCCTTCAATGGCGAGATGTAGAGCGTGTGGAGCGAGCGTTCATTCTGCGGGCTGCGATCAAGCTCGATCAGCGAGGGCAGGAATCCGGCCAGCGTCTTGCCGCCGCCGGTCGGCGCGATCAGCAAACAAGAGCGCCCTGCCTCGGCATGGGCCAGCATCTCTGCCTGATGGGCACGCAAGTGCCAGCCGCGGTCATCGAACCAGCGGGCAAATTTCGGCGGCAAGACAGCAGAATCATTCGGAAACTCTGCGCTCGCGCCCCTTTTCTTGGCACCAGACATCGCCTAACCGATACGCGTCCGCCGCCCCTCGCGGCAATAACCGGATTTGGCACCACATGACCGAGATTTTTCCCGTCATCATGGCAGGCGGCACCGGCACAAGGCTCTGGCCGCTTTCGCGGCGGGCCCATCCCAAGCAGTTCCAGCCGCTCCTGTCCGAGAAATCCATGCTGGCCGAGACCACTGACCGGCTGACAGCGATTGACGGCATCCAGCTCGCCGACCCGATGGTCATCTGTGGCGCGGCGCATGAAAGTCTCGTGCGGGACTGTTTTGATGGTGAGACTCGCAAGCTGGGCCGAATGGTCTTGGAGCCTGAAGGCCGGAATACAGCGCCCGTCGCGATCATTGCGGCGTCATTAGCTGCCGAAGAAAATGAAGACGCCCTCGTCCTTCTCCTACCCGCCGATCACCATATCGCAGACCCCGCAGCGTTCGGGGATGCGGTGCGCAAGGCGGCCGCGGCGGCAGAACAGGGATATCTGACCACATTCGGGATTGCGCCGTCGCACCCGGAAACAGGCTACGGCTATATTCTGCGCGGCGAGCCGCTCTCTGTTGGGGCGTATACGGTCGAACAATTCGTTGAAAAACCAGACCGCGAAACCGCCGAAGCCTATCTCAAAGATGACCGCTATAGCTGGAACGCCGGGATCTTCCTCTTCCCGGCTCGCCTCCTTCTCAAGGAAGCTGAGGCCCATGCGCCGGAGATCCTGCGGGCCAGCATCGATGCGCTGCGTGCCTCTATGCGGACGACAGACAAGATCGCCCTTGATGCAGAAGCCTTCGCGGCCGTGCCGGGTGACTCTATCGACTATGCGATCATGGAGCGGACAGACCGCGCCGCCGTCATCGGCCCGGTCAGCATGGGCTGGAACGATATCGGCTCCTGGCATGCCGTCCGTGAGCTGAAAGGCGCGACCGAAGGCCATAACGCGGCGGACAATGCAATTGTCAGCAATTGCCATAACACGCTGGTCCATTCCGACGGCCCGCTGGTGGCCGCCATCGGACTTGAGAATGTCGTCATCATCGCAACCGGCGATGCGGTGCTCGTCGTCGATGCTGACCACGCACAAGAGGTGAAGGGCGTCATCGATACGCTCAAAGCCGCCGGCCGGGACGATCTGCTCTAGGAGTATGGCGGAGACGGATCTCATCTCCGCAGCCGCTCGTCTGAAAGACTGGCTCGTCGAGGCGGCGCTGCCCCTCTGGGCCAATGCTGCACTCGACCCCGAAGGCGGCTATTACGAAGACCTGACCCCGCAAGGCGCACCGCGTAAGGACCAGATCCGTCGAGTGCGGGTACAGCCGCGGCAGGCTTATGTCTACGCCCATGCCGCCCATCTTGGCTGGAGCGATCAGGCCCGCGCCTTCTCCGATCACGGCTTTGATTATCTTCTGTCCAGAGCGGCCTTCGGGGATCCGCTGGATCCTGCCAGTTTTGATGGCTTTGCGCATCGTCTTCACCCGGATGGAAGTGTCGCCGATCCGCGCCGCGATACCTACGATCATGCCTTCGTGCTGCTCGCTTGCGCGTGGCGGATAAGAGCATTCAGAGATGACCGTTCACGACAGGTTGCCAAGGCAACGCTTGGTTTTCTCGACCGGGAGTGCGGCCAGCCCGATGGCAGCTTTCTGGAGGGTCGCCCGCATCAAGACCCGCGTAGACAAAACCCGCATATGCATCTCTTCGAAGCCTTCATGGCGCTCTTCGAAGCGACGGAGGATGACGCAAACCTCGAAAGAGCACGGCGGGTCTTCGCCCTGTTCCAAACGCATTTTCTTGACACGGAGCAGACCGTGTTGCGGGAGTTCTTCCAGGATGACTGGCAGCTCTCCGCCGAAAAAGGCCATTTGATAGAGCCCGGCCACATGATGGAATGGTGCTGGCTCCTCGACCAATATGAGGCGCTGACGGGCGAAGACATGTCCGAGCTTATCAGACGGCTTTATACCGCCGCAGAGCCTCTTGGGCTTGAGCCGCAAAGCGGCTTTCTTGTCGATTGCGTCTCACTTGAACCATCTCGGCCCATACCGCCTGCGCGGCGAACATGGGTGCAGACGGAATATATCAAGGCCACCTTGGTTCGGTCACGGCGCGGCGAGACAGCGTTTGCCAGCAAAGCCGCCTCTCTGATCAACAGGCTTTTTGGGACGTATCTGAAAAGCGACGTCCCCGGCGGATATACCGACCGCTATGGTGCGGACGGTGAGGTCATCTCTGATGCCATGCCAGTTTCAACGCTCTATCATTTAATGAGCCTTGGCGCCGAAGCGGACCGGACGGTCAAGGCCCTCGGCTGACCTCTACTTCCTCTCCTCACGCCCGAAATCTATCCAAGCCCGACCAGACGCGCCTATTCTCCTAAGTACGCGCGCAAACAAAAAGGGCGGCCCGAAGACCGCCCTTTCCTTACGCCACTGAAGTTTTACTCAGTACGCAACTTTACATTTTTGTCCGATTAGAACTCGTAACGAGCACCGAAGCGGATTTCGTAGCGCGATGCGTCGCCTTGGCGGCTTTCGCACGGCGTGGACGGAACGCCCGACGCGTCAACTGCACAGATCGACGGGAAGCCCGGCTCGCGCAGGATGCCCCATTCGTCGTTCAGGAGGTTCGTGAAGTTGTCGATGACGATGAAGGCAGAAGCCTTGTGGTCTTCAAAGACGTTGAACTCCTGCTCGACTTTGACGTCGATCTTGCCCCACCAGGAACCCTCTTCGCCATTACGTTCCGCGCCAGCGGCGAGATAAGGACGACCTTCGAGGAAGGGGTTGAAGCCAGAGATCGAGTTCGGATCGACATCGATCGTGAGGCTGTACGGACGACCCGAGCTGACCTGACCAAAGGCAGAGAACTGAGTGAGGTTTTCACCGAAGAAAGCCTTCTCGTAGTTCACGAGACCCGTGAAGCGGTGCTTGGTGTTGTAGTCGGAGATTGCAGAGCTGACGTCCTGCGGGTCACCGAATGCACGGTTCACATAGTTCGAGAACGCGACCGACGAAGTCATCGGGTGAACGTCTTCGGCATCCGAGTAGGCATAGCCGAGCGACCAATCGAGGCCGAAGTCGTAGTCTTTTGCGATCGAGCCCGAAAGAAGAAGCGAGTCAGCATCATCATCCGAGTTGGTCAGCACAAAAGCAGCTTCACGCGTGCTGGAGTAAGTCGGGTACTCACGACCATCCGGACCCGTCGTGGTGCCGGTCTGCTCGAGATCGCCACGGATCCAGACTGCGCTGTCCACGGACATTGTGAACAGAGCATCAGCAGAAAGGACGTACTCGCCACCAAGTGCCGGTGCGTCGACGAGGAAAGTACCGCCAAGAGCGAATTTCCATTCGGACGGAAGCTCAAAGTCCGGATCAAGATAGTTGATCTCGAAGTTCGAACCTGCGCCAGCAGCAACAGCATCGATCATGGCTTGCGGGACGCAGTAGCCCGGGCCAGTCGGAACGCCAGCTTCGCACATGCCGTAAGGAATGGTGAAGATCGACGGACCGCCGTTTTGCTCGAGACCGAAGGAACCACCATCAGCACCGAATTGCAGCACGTTGTTGGCTGAGTAGGTGTTCGACAGCCAGACATTCGGGTTACCGCCCGAATAGAGGCCAACACCACCACGCAGATCGACGTTCGACGTCATATCCCAGGTGAAGCCAAGACGCGGCTGCAGCAGGCCTTCGCCGTCAAGCGTCTGACCATTCGAGAAGCCGTAGTCTGCAAGGAAATCCGGGTTGGTTTCCGGTGCATCATCCGTGGTGTACCAGTCGTAGCGAAGACCGCCGATGACAACGAAGCCATTGCCGAAGTCATACTCGTCCTGGAAGTACACGGTGTTGATCGAATAACCCCAATCAGCAGCAGCGTCAGCCGGATCACCGGAAGGCGCGTTGTTGTAGTTGATGTTGTCAGCAAGGCCGAGTTCGAAGTTCTCGATCGCCGGATCGAAGATCCCCGGAAGCATTGCGCCGCTGAATGCGTCGAAGTCGATTTCAGTTTCAACGTGCTGGACGAAGACGTTGAAGACTTCGAGCGACTCGATTTCGTAACCGAAGCTGAAGTTGTGGTTGCCTGCGTCGTAGAAGCCTTTGAGCGCAAGGTTGAACGTGTCGTATTTCAGCTTGTTGGCCTGACGGCTGTCATCGCCGCCGAGATAAACGTGAACGTCGTCGGTCTCGATGGTGATTTCACCGAAGTCCGTACCACCGACAGAGATCTGACGGTTGTCGAGTTCAGAATAGCCTACACGGATTTCAGTCGAGAAGTTCTCGGTCCAATCCGAATAGAGCGAGCCAACATAAGAAGTGAGTTCCGAACCGCGCTCATAGAGGTGGTTGGAGAATTCAAGCTCGTTCAGGTCACCGTCGGACTCAACGATGTTGAAGCCGTCGTTCCAGTTGTAGGTGAAGGACGCACGGTGATTATCAGTGACGTTCCAGTCGAGTTTGATGAGGATCTTTTCGTCTTCATTGTCGAAGCTGGAAGGGATCACACCCGGATCGTAGCCATAGATGTCACGCGAAATACGCAGGATCTCGTCGATCTCAGCTTGCGTGATGTTGACTTCGTTGACTGCACCAGAGCCGATCGGCCCACGGTCGAAGAGGTTCACACCGTCGAGTTTTTCGTATGCAGCGAAGAAGAACAGTTTGTCCTGAATGATCGGGCCGCCGATGCCGATACCGTAGCGGTACTCGTCATATTCGCCGGACTCGATGTCGTCGCCTTCGAGGCTGTCGGCGCGCAGACCGTCATTGGTGTAGTCGCCAAAGATGTAGCCGTGGAAGTCGTTCGTACCGGACTTGGTCACAGCGTTGATGTTACAGGCAGAGAAGCCGCCATACTGAACGTCAAACGGTGCAAGCTCGACAGCAACCTGCTCGATCGCGTCGTAAGAGAACGGGATCCGCTCGGTCGGGTAACCGTTGGCGTTCAGGCCGAAATTGTCGTTCATGCGAACGCCATCGACAGTCAGCGAGTTGAAGCGGGAGTTTTTGCCGCCACACTGAACGGCGTTGATGTCACCGCGGCTCTCATCGACATAAACGCGCGGGTCGAGGCGCAGGATGTCGGTCAGGTTACGGTTGATGGCCGGAGCGGTTTCCAGCGTATCAAGGCCGAAAGCAGCGCTCGGGCCAGCTGCGAGATCAGCGCCAACAGCCTGGCGTGTCGCAACAACGACGATCGTGTCGCCGCCGGTGGAAGAAGAAAGGTCGAAGCTGAGCGACGTCGTATCGCCGAGAGAAACGCTCAGATCTTCAACGCGCTCGCCCTGATAGCCAGAGCTCGTGACAGCAACGCTGTATGTGCCGCCAACGCTCAGGCTGCGGAAGGTGAACTCACCGGAAGCACCGGTCGTGACCGAACGGCGGTAGCCGGTTTCAGCATCGGAGATGACGACGGTCGCGCCGGAGATCGGTGCGCCAGCTTCGTCGGTAACGGTGCCGCGAATGGCGCCGGTTGTTTCCTGCGCAGCGGCGAAGCCGCCGATAAGCGCGAACGCGGCTGCACCCGCAGCAAGCGTGCTTTTGAAGCTCATGGATATACCCCTATTGGAACGATGAATAAGTGTTCAGGTACTGACCTACCCACGGGCCCGCTAGGCCCTCAATGTAACAGTTCCGTGACAAGATGGTCTCAACAGCGTGACATGCTGCAGCTGCACAAAGAGCGTTACTTTTTGGCCACAGTTACAGTTGAGCGAAACCGTCGCGGCAATTTCGTGTACTGATAATGTGGAAAAAATAAATCTGCTCGCAGCTACAGGAGCATAGCTTCATCATGCTCCACGAGCCGTGCGCGTGACAGAATCCTGCGCACGGACAAACCGCAATGAGTCCAGTCGTTTACATACGATCGGGAATTGGCAGCCCAAGAATTGTGAGCGCATTTGTGAGCTGATCGGCCGCTGCGCGGACCAGACGGAGCCTTGATGCGCGTTTTTCCACATCCGCCTCGTCTCCGATTCGGCACGCGGCGTAGAATCTCGAGAACGCCTGCGCCAGTGAGAAGGCATGATCGCACAAGAGATGCGGCATGCGTTTCTGATAGGCCCCCTCGACCGCCTCGGAATAGGCAGCAAGCTCAAGCACGAGATCGCGTTCGGCCTGTTCGGTGACAACGATGTCCGCCGTGCCGCCATCGCTATCGGCCCGCGCCAGCACGGAACGGATTCTGACAACGGCATAAAGAAGATAGGGGCCGGTCTTGCCTTCAAACGTCACGAAGCGTTTCGGATCAAAGATATAGTCCG
This sequence comes from Parvularcula marina, assembly GCF_003399445.1. Classification (NCBI taxonomy): domain Bacteria; kingdom Pseudomonadati; phylum Pseudomonadota; class Alphaproteobacteria; order Parvularculales; family Parvularculaceae; genus Parvularcula; species Parvularcula marina. The sequence continues at coordinate 1,306,112 of NZ_QUQO01000001.1, forward strand.
AGGTCCGCGGATTGGAGAGATCCCCGAATTTGAGCGCGGCCACCCCGACCTTGCGGGCGATCTCGGCGCGCTCTTCATCAGAGAACTCCGCGCCCATCTCGCCTTCGGCGATCCGCGCCTCGGCCTCTGAGACGACCATGTCGATGAGATCGCGCAGGCGCAGAACGCCCCCTTCGCGCGTCTTGAACGGCTTGCCGTCCGTCCCGTTCATCGTGCCGAAGCCTGTATGCTCGAGCCGGTCGAGCCCAATCAGCCCCGCCTTGGCGGCGGCCCTGAAGACTTCCTCGAAATGCTGGGACTGCCGGTTATCAACGACATAGATGATGCGCTCAGCGCCGAACTCATCAACCCGCTCTTCGATGGTCGCCATGTCGGTCGAGTGATAGCCGACCGAGCCGTTGGATTTCACCATCATCACGGGGTTGAGCTTCTTCTTGTCACTTTCTTCGGCAACGAAAATGACCTTGGCGCCTTCGCTCTCAACAACGAGGCCGTCCTTTTCGAGCCGCTCGGTCAGCGGGCCGATCCGGTCCTGCACATCCGCTTCGCCCTTCCAGAGATCAAAGCTGACCCCAAGTTCGGCATAGTCGCGCTCAAGCGCGGCTTTGGAGACATCGACGAAATGCTGCCATAACGCGCGATAGCCGGGCCGGCCCTGCTGGAGCGCGGTGGTCGCGGCTTGCGCTTTTGCGCGATAGGCCTCGTCTTCTTTGCTGGCGGCAGAGGCGATTGGATAAAGCCGCGCAAGATCATCGACCGTGACCGGACTTTCCGAAGGATAAGGCCCGGTGTTCCCCTCATCGAAATAGGGAAGATCCGGCTGTTCGATCTCAAGCTGGGTGATGAGCTGGCCCATCTGCAGGCCCCAGTCGCCTAAGTGGATATCACCAAGGACATCGTCCCCGGCGAGACGGAAGAGCCGCTTCATGGCCTCGCCGATGATCGCAGCCCGCAGATGCCCGACATGGAGGGGCTTGGCGACATTCGGGCCGCCATAATCGATGATGACTTTCTCGCGCGCATCTTCGGCCCGCGCCCAGGCGCCCGATTGCGGATCAGCGGCAATCTTGGTTGCCGCCTGCCCCAGCGCCTCATCGGTGACGGTCAGGTTGAGAAAGCCCGGCCCTGCGAGTTCGACTTTCGCAAGCAACGGATCGGCCTCGAGCCGTTTGGCCACGGCCTCGCCGAGCGCACGCGGATTCTGCTTCTGAGCCTTGGCGGCAGCCAACGCGCCATTGCACTGGAAGGGCGCAAGGTCAGGCCGGTCAGAGCGCTGAACGCGCCCATAGGACGCATCCATGCCTTCTGCGGCAAAGGCCTCGCCCACCACTCCGGACAAGCGGTCGAGCAAAGAGTGTGTCGTCATCAGAGTTCGGGAAATTTCAGGCTGTCATCACGCCGGTTATAGAGAAGCTGGTCACGGGTCAGGGCGAAGCCCACCGCGATCTCGAAATTGGTGCCGGAGATCGACTCATCGCGCCGGGGGATGATCACGTTCTTGATATCCTCGGTGATATCGATCGAGGCAATATCGCCACGGATACGGACCTGCTTGGTGAAGACTTCCTTGGCGATGACTTCGCGATTGGTGCGCATCACGGCCACGAAATAGCTGACCTCATGGACCTCGCCTTGAGCTGCCGGACCCTTGCCCACAGACATGTCGACCTCAACGACGGCCTCAATCGGACGGTCGCGGACGTAGCGGCAGTTTGAACGGACATCCTTGATCTCCGCCGACCAGGCAATCGTCTCAAGCGACGGCTCGCCATCGAATTCGATGACGCTGGCGGCATCCTCAAGCGCGAAAGTGTTGGGGCAGTAGCCGACATTGACCTCGTCGGCAGTGCGGATGTCATCCAGTGTCCCGCAGCCAGCAAGCAGCGCGGTCATGGAAATCAGGCTAAGAGAAAGGCAGCGCATGGCAGGACCCTCAGGAACGTCTTTGACAATCACCATGATGGAGTATCAAAGGACACGCAAGCGATGCGCGCCTCACCATGGCGTAAGGAAGAGTTAGGTGGATGCCCGAAGCTGCGCCCTCTGTCACCCTCCGTCTGGCCGCGCCGCGCGGTTTTTGTGCCGGCGTCGACCGCGCCATTGAAATGGTCAAGAAGGCCATCGAGCGCTATGGCGCGCCGGTCTATGTCCGCCACGAGATCGTCCATAATGAAACGGTCGTCGCGCGCTTGAGAGAACTCGGCGCGGTCTTTGTCGAGGAACTTGAAGAGTGCCCCGATGACCGCCCGGTCCTCTTCTCCGCGCATGGTGTGCCCAAATCGGTGCCAGCAGAAGCAAAGGCCCGTAACCTGAAATTTCTCGATGCGACCTGCCCGCTTGTCTCGAAGGTCCATATCGAGACCGCGCGCCACCATGCGAATGGCCATCACGTTCTTCTCATCGGTCATGCCGGTCACCCGGAAGTCATCGGCACGATGGGCCAGCTGCCGCAAGAGGCGATGACGCTGATCGAAACCGTCGAGGACGCTGAAAACTTTATCCCCCCCTCGGGCGGGCTCGCTTATGTTACCCAGACCACGCTGTCGGTCGATGATACGCAGGCGATTGTCGATGCCTTGAAGGCGCGCTTCCCGGACATCCATGTGCCGCATAAGGATGATATCTGCTACGCGACCACCAACCGGCAGGAAGCCGTCAAGGTGATTGCTAAAGACGCCGATGCGCTGATCGTGATCGGCTCACCGGCTTCCTCCAACTCACAACGTCTGGTCGATGTCGGTCGCCGCGCGGGTTGCCCCTATGCGGTACTGGTTGAGAATGCAGACGTGGTCGACTGGGAAGAGATCGAACGGCTCGCCCCGCAAAAAGTGGCGATCACTGCCGGGGCTTCTGCGCCGGAACATCTCGTGCAAGGCCTTATCGAGGCATTCCGCTCCCGGATGAATGTGACCATCGAGGAAGTCGAAACGGCCCGCGAGAATGTCACTTTCAAACTTCCCCGCGAACTCGTCTGAGAGATCGAGGGGGAGGTTATGGCCGTCTATACCCATGTCAGCCGTGAGGAGCTTGAAGACTTCCTCACCCGCTATGACCTGCCGCCGCTAGTTGCCCATCACGGGATCGAGGCGGGGGTCGAGAATTCGAATTATTTCCTCGATACCGAAGACGGCCGTTACGTCCTCACCCTGTTTGAAAAACGGGTTGCCGAAGAGGACCTGCCCTATTTTCTGGGGCTGACGGAGCATTTGCGGCAAAAGGGGATGAACGTTCCCGCCCCTATCCACCTCAAAGATGGTGACATGATCGGCCAGCTCTGTGGCCGCCCGGCAGCGATTGTCACCTTCCTGCAGGGCGTAAGTGAAAAAAGCGCCAATCTCGCGCAGGCCCGCGCGGCAGGCACTTTGCTCGCACAGTTTCATCTTTCTACGGATGGATTTGAGCCCGAACGCGCCAATGACCTCGGCCCAGCGGACTGGGCCTTGATGGTCAAAGGGCTGGGCGACGGGCTCAACAAGATTGAGCTCGGCCTCTTTGGCAATCTGCGGGCCGAAGCAGAGCACCTGATGGCATCATGGCCTTCCCAGCTGCCGCGCGGCCAGATCCACGCGGATTTCTTCCCGGATAATGTCATGTTCGATGGCGACAGCCCGGCAGGCGTTATCGATTTTTATTTCGCGTGTACGGATTTCTTTGCCTACGATCTCGCCATCGCCATGAATGCCTTCACGGCTGAGGATGCGCCCTCTCCCGATCTCGGCATGGCCCTCATGCAAGGCTATGAAACGGTTCGCCCGTTGAGCCGTGAAGAAAAAGAAGCGCTGCCTCTCTTCTGGCGCGGCTCAGCCTTGCGCTTTGCCCTCACCCGCGCACATGATTTCATCCATCAGGTGCCGGGCAGTCTTGTTCAGGTCAAAGATCCCAAACCCTGGCTTGCGCTTCTGGGCGCACACCGGCAAAGCCCGGGCTTCTTTTCCGCCTGAGGGGTTCGGCATGATTGAGATTTATACGGATGGTGCTTGTTCGGGGAATCCGGGTCCAGGCGGATGGGGTGTCCTCATCCAAGAGAACGGCCAAGAGCGGAAACTCAGCGGCGGCGAGCGGGCAACGACCAATAACCGCATGGAGCTGATGGGCGCGATCGAAGCCCTCAAGGCTTTCCCCGAAGGCACGCCGCTCACTCTTCATACGGACAGTACCTATGTAAAGAACGGGGTGACGAGCTGGGTCCACTCATGGAAGCGCAATGGCTGGAAAACGGCATCAAAGAAGCCTGTCAAGAATCAGGACCTCTGGGAAATGCTCGATGCCCTCGCCTCCTCGCGTCAGGTGACGTGGAAATGGGTCAAGGGTCACGCAGGACATCCGGGCAATGAAGAAGCCGACCGGCTGGCCCGTGAGGGGCTCGAAGCCGCGCTCTGAAACTTGATCTCAGATCAACAGTTTTCATGATTTGCGTTTCGCCCACGGGGGTGTGCACACTCCTCCCGTTCAGCCAAACCCCCTGGGAGGGAATGTCATGAAACTGAAACTGCTTGCCTGCGCTGCCGTCCTGACACTGGCCGCCTGCGCCACACCGTCGACCGGCCCCGATGCGACGGCCCGGTTTGACCGTTTTGAGTATGCCTCGGGGGCAGTCGATTTCTCCTCTTACGATCAGGTCTTTATTGCCCCGATCACGGCATCTGATGAGCTGAAGGAACTTGTCGGCTACCGCCCGATGGGGCCCAGCGACACCAAACGGCCTATCACGCTCGATGACCTTGGCGACAAGGCAGAAGACCTTGATGACGAAGTCCGCACCGCGCTCGGCGGCGTCGTCGAACTCGTCGGCGCTGGTGGTCCGGGCATCCTCACCCTTGAGGTTGAGATGACCAAGCTCGAAGCAAACCGCCCGACACAGGCCGACATGATCGCAGAGCCCAGCCTCAGCCTACAGAGTGTCTATGCCGGCAAGGCAGAAGTCATGGTGACCTTCAGTGAAAACGGCCGCGTGCTCGCAACAGCTGTTGATGGCGATTATCCGACCCTCAACGATACGCTGCCTCCCGCGCCGATCTGGTCGACGGTCAATCAGTATTACAGCCGTCTTGCCCGCAAGCTGGCTGACCTGATGAGCTAAGGCTCAAGGAATGCCGATCAGCTTGTGTGTCTGGAGTGACAGGCGCCATTGCGGATGTGAACGGCAATAGGCGATCGTCTCGGCGGTCGCCTTTTCCTTGTCGGGCCCATCCATGGGCTGAAGGAAGAAATGCTCGAAACTGAGCCCGGCAAACTGCTCCGGCTGCGCATCCGCCTGCGGATAGACGAGTTTTAATTCGTGCCCGGAGGTCTGAACCAGAGGTGCCGTGCTTTTCGGGCTGACGCAGATCCAGTCGAGCCCCTCAGGCGCGGGGATCGTGCCGTTGGTCTCAACCCCGACTTTGAAGCCGATCTGGTGGAAGGCAACGATCAACTGGCTGTCGAGCTGGAGGAGCGGCTCGCCGCCCGTGCAGACTACATAAGGCCGCCCGCCTTTCGGCCAAAAGCTTGCGACATGCGCCGCAAGGGCAGCCGCAGTCGGGAACTTGCCGCCGCCCGGCCCGTCTGTGCCGACAAAATCGGTATCGCAGAACCGGCAGACGGCTGCGGCCCGATCCTCTTCCCGGCCCGTCCACAGATTGCAGCCGGCAAAGCGCAGGAAGACGGCCGCCCGGCCCGTCTGCGCGCCCTCGCCCTGCAACGTGAAGTAGCATTCCTTGACGCTATAGGTCACTTGGCCGCCTGCCATTCGGCATAGCCCCGAGCCCGCTCAACGCAGGCCGGGCATGTCCCGCAGCCATAACCCCAGTCATGACGCTGAGACCGGTCACCCTTGTAACAGGTGTGGGATGTCTCCCGGATCATCTCGGTCAGCTCGTCCCCGCCCAGCTCATTGGCAAGCGCCCAGGTCTCTGCCTTTGAGCGGAACATCAGCGGGGTCTCGACCTTCAGATCAGGATCAATCCCCAGCGCCAGCGCCTGCGCCAAGGTCTGGATCGTGTCGTCCCGACAGTCCGGATACCCCGCCGCATCGGTCTGGCACATCCCGCCGACAAGATCGCCGATCCCCCGGCGCACGGCCAAAGCGCCCGACAAAGCGAGGAAAACTACATTGCGACCTGGCAGAAAGGTCGTCGGTAATCCCCGCCGGCCCGTCTCGATTTCGAGTTCCGCCGTCATCGCTGTCGCGCCGATTTCATTAAAAGCCGGGACCGTCAGCGTGTGATCTTCGCCGAGTTTGCCGCCTTCATCCCGCGCAGCATACCAGTCACGGACCTTTTGCCGGGCTTCGAGTTCCACGCGGTGCCGCTGGCCGTAATCGAAGCCGACAGTCTCGACACGGTCATATCGCGCCAGCGCCCAGCCAAGGCACGTCGCAGAATCCTGCCCGCCAGAGAGAAGCACCAGAGCTGAATGTCGATCGAGGTCCATTCGCCGCCTTTAGCGCCGCGCGAAGCGTCTGACACCCCTCGCCTTTTCATTATACGGTTAATCAGACGGAAAGCTTACGCCACTTAAAGTTGCAACCATCGGCGACGATCCTCCCTGATCGATCCGATGGGGGCGCCACCAATGTTTCCCCGAGGAAATCGCCGATGGTGAGTGCAGATGGCCCTCTGCATGATCCGGGGTGCGGGAAGGATGTCCTTCTTTCCGCACCCTACTCTCATCTTTTAGTGATCGTGCGGATCCTGTTCATGACCCATTGAGGCATCATGCGGCTCTTCTATGTGGTCATGACCGAATGACAGACCGAAGGCGAGCAGGACACCCAAGAGATAGGCGATCAGCACCCGCGCCCGAATGCCATCAATGACATGGGTCGGCAGATGGGTGGCTCCAACATAAAGAAGTGCGCCGGCCGCGGCTGCGAGGAAAAGTCCGAAATCAGGCTGCGACATGCCGTCGAGCACCTCGAGGGAGACCACAGCCCCGAGCGGTGTCGTGATCGCCGCGCCGATGAATCCGCCGAGCCATGAGACAAGCGCATTCGCCCCGCCCGTCCGCAGCACCGCATAGAGGATCACAGCCTCCGCAAATTCATGCGTGATCAGGCCAATGGAGGCGACCCAGCCTACGAATGGATCGTGGTCAAAGAGGATCCCGTATTCAAAGCCATCAAGGAATGAGTGAATGCCGATGGCAAAGAGCGGCGCAATGACCATGAGCCCCTTTCCCTGACGGAAAAGCGCGTTGACCCCGAAAAGCAGCAGATACCCGGCGAGCGCGACAAACGGCGCGTTCGGATGGGCCTTGAAAGCGGATGGCAGAAGAAGAAGCGCTGTCGTGACCAGAATGCCGGATGCAAAGGCGGCAAAATGCACACGATTGCGCATCGCCCAGGCGTCATTGATGCTGACGATGACCAGCCCGAGCGTCGCAACACCGGCAGCCACGAGGCTTGCCAGCACCGCCAAAGGCAGGCTCTCAAGAAAATCAACCATTCACCACCGCGCGCGGGGATCCCCCAAAGATATACTGTCCCCAGCAAAAAACTGGCACCTTTTCTCAGCGAACACAAGCATTCGCCGTGATAAAGTCACGCAATCGCATGACCCAAAAATGCGTCTTTTTCTCATGCATGGCGCCATTGCCACAGATCGGCAGAGTGATAGCCTATCGACATTATATAATAGGGAGAGCTCCAATGCCCCGTTTCCAGATCGCCAGCCTTGCCCTTCTCAGCCTTGGACTGATGGCCTGCGGCACATCAGCCTCTAGCGAGGACAAACCGACAACCGAAGAAGCCCTTGAGGACAAGCGCGTCGGCGAAAGGGTTGATCGCGTTTGCTTTGCCCAGTCGATCAGCGGCTTCCGCGAATGGGACGGCCCTGACGGGCTGATCCTGAAGAAAGGCGTCCGCGACGAATATCTCGTTGTCCTGTCTCGCTCGTGCCGGTCGGCGGACCGCGCCCAGCGGGTCGGCCTTGATGACCGCTTCGGGTCAGGCTGCATCACCCGCGGCGACTCCCTTTATATCTCTGAGGAGATTTTCGGCGGCAACGACACAGATCCTTTCACGGTCGATCGCTGTCTCATCACCGCAATTTATGAGTGGAATGAGGATGCCGCAGAGGAATAAGGGAGGGCTATGACCTCTCCTTCTCCTCTGATCCTTCCCTTCGAAGGCAAGACCCCGCAAATTGACGACAGCGCCTTTATTGCTCCTGGCGCTGTCATTATCGGCGATGTGACCATCGGACCTGAGGCTTCGGTCTGGTACGCTTGCGTCCTGCGCGGCGACACCAATGCCATTAAAGTTGGTGCACGAAGCAATATTCAGGACGGCACCATCATCCATGTCGACGCTCCCGACCATGGCGGCACGCCGGTTCTGATCGGCACGAATGTCCTCGTCGGGCACAAATGCATGCTGCATGGCTGCACCGTTGAGGATGAGGGCTTTGTCGGCATGGGCGCGACCATGCTGGATGGCTCAACCGTGCAGACAGGCGCATTCCTCGCCGCAGGCGCTTTTCTTGGCCCGAAGAAAACTGTGCCGAGCGGTGAGATGTGGGGCGGTCTGCCCGCCCGCAAGCTACGCAATCTCAAAGGCATGGAAGACAAGATGGCCGCGATGGGCGCGGCGCATTATGTCGAGGAAGCCCGGAGGCACATGACAGCCCTTGCCGAGGCCGCCGAGTAAGCGCCCAAGCTGCTTGACAGTGTGGTGGGCAAATCCCAAATCCTGATCCTCTCAGGGCCCGTAGCTCAGTTGGTAGAGCGCGTCGTTCGCAATGACGAGGCCAGCGGTTCGATTCCGCTCGGGTCCACCATCATTTTCCCATTGCTACTGACACATTTAGCCGTTCGAAGTGATCCGTTCTTCCTTCCTCGGATCAATTATGCGCCGGGGAGAGGCTGATCACGCCCCGACCTTCAGGATGGCCTTCAGCCCAGCTCGCATGACATCGGGGAGCGGACAGGGGCGCCGGCTCTCACGATCCACATAGACATGTACAAACCGGCCAGACGCAGATGCCTGGCTCTCGCCTTCCCGGAAAATCGCCGTTTCATAAATGACACTCGAATTTCCAAGGTGATCGACACGGACGCCGACGGAGAGCCTTTCTGGATAAGACAGCGCAGAATAGTATCTGCACCCCGTTTCGACGACCAGCCCGATCACCCGGCCCGCATGAATATCAAGACCACACTCCGCAATGAGATAGGCGTTCACCGCCGTGTCGAAATAGGAATAATAGACGACATTATTGACATGTCCGTAGACATCATTGTCAGACCACCGCGTCTCTATCGGATGGATATATCTGAACTCCTCGCGCGAAGGACGTTGTTCACCAGGCTTGCTCATAGATACTCAATGCGTCCTCATAAGATATTTCTCTGGGGTTGTTGATGAGTAGCCGGGTCTGCTTCATCGCATCCGACGCGAGATCAGAAAGCCGGTCCTGAGGAACGCCAAGATCTCTGAGCTGCTGCCTCAAGCCGACCCGCTCGCATAATTCAGACATGTAATGCGCGAATTTTCCTGCGCGGCTTTCATCACCACCCTGCCCGTCCCCGGTCAGATGTGTGTATAGTTCTGCATACTGCTCTTTTGCAGATAGCGCATTAAATTCCAGAACATATGGCAGGACAAGCGCATTCGATAAGCCATGCGGGAGATGAAATATCCCGCCCAATGGATAGGCCAGTGCATGAACACCAGCCACAGGCGCATTGGCAAATGCCTGCCCCGCCAGCATGGAGCCAAGAAGAGCATCAGACCGAGCGGTGAGATCCGTGCCGTCATCATAGGCGGCAGGAACCGCCGCTGACAGCAGGCTGAGCGCTTTTAACGCTAGTGCATCAGAAATCGGGTTCTTCTTGTGACGTGACGTATACGCTTCAATCGCATGAACCATGGCATCAAGCCCCGTCGCAGCCGTCACATGCCCCGGCAGTCTGATGGTCAATTCAGGATCGAGAATGGCGGCATCGGCATAGAGTACCGGCGACACAATACCGGATTTCGTCGTCTCTCCTGTCGTGACGATCGCAATCGGCGTCACCTCGGAGCCCGTCCCGGCTGTCGTCGGCACAAGGAAGAGCGGCTTTCGTCGGCCCCTGATCTGATCAATCCCGTACATCGACGCCAGATCCTGCTCCCCCTCCGCCAGAACGGCCAACAATTTTGCCGCGTCCAGAGAGCTCCCACCGCCTAGCCCAAGATAGCCGTCACACCCGGCACTCCGTGCCTTTTCCGTCATATCGAGCATGAGTTGTTCTGGTGGATCCGCAACGACATCATCGCAGATCGTGACCTTGACCCCGGCAGCAGAAAGAGAGGCACACGCATTGTCGAGCAGTCCCGCTTCTCGTACCCCTCGATCAGTTACCAGAAATATGGACGAGACGGATGATTCAGCCGCGAGATAATCACCGAGCGTCCGGGCCGCCCCTGCCTTCATGTAAATCTTTGGGACCGTGAGAAACTGAAAATCTGTCACCCTTGGCTCCCCTTCCCGGCTAAAGACCGGACGCAAAAATCGTTGCGCATACATTTTATAAAAATGAAACCGACCCCCGGCATGCGCACCGGGGATCGGCGTCAGATTGGTACGTTCAGATATCAGTAAGTGAACTGAATTTCCGCACCAATGATCTTACCCTTGTTGATGGGCGAAAATGTCGCGCCAGTCCCAGGCAACGCCGATGCAGGGCCGCCGGGGAAGTTTGGAGGTAACTGGGTGTCATTCCCGTATGTAATCTCGTCAAGAAGGTTCTTGCCGTAGACGGATACTTTCCATGCACCGCCCGCCGGCTGATAGCTGATGCTGGCATCAACAATATCAACTTCCGGCAACACACCCAGATTGTTGTCAGTATATTTGACATTGGAGCGGTGATTGTAATTAGCCCGAAGAACAAGCGACGAGCCGTTGGAAAGCGGCTGTTCATAAATCGCCCCGAGACCATAAGTCTGGGAGGCAAGCCTTGGCAGATCGAGCCGCAGGTCCTTTTCATCGACAACACCGTCACCGCTGATGTCAAACAGGACCTTGTCATAGTCACCCGAGATCAACCCCATCATCCCGGTAAGGACAAGATTGTCTGTCAGGGTCGCAACAAATTCCGTCTCGAAACCTTCAACGGTCGCATCGGCGGTATTCCGGATCTCCTGCACCACGCCTGCGGTCGGATCAGCACGGTTCACTTCCCGTTGAAGATCCGACAACTCGGTTGAGAACAACGCCGAGTTAACACGAAGCCTGTTCTCGAAAAGCTGCGCTTTGACGCCCAATTCCATGCTCTTGGCCGTTTCTTCCGAGAACGGTGTGAACGGGGCAACAGGTGATGTATTCCGGAAATTGAAACCCCCTGCCCGGACACCTTCGGTGTAGCTGGCATAGACCTGCAAATCTTCATTGGGCTGATATCTCACGCCCACGCGTGGGGTGAACTTACTCAAACCTGCTTCGAGATTGACGTCATAATTTGAGCAAGATGTGCGCGTGCAGTCATTGCTCGAAAAAATACGCTCAATGCTGCCTTCCTTGTCTTCGTCACTGTAACGACCACCAAGAATGAAGGTCACCTTATCCGTCACCATGATGTCGGCTTGCGCAAAAATCCCGTAGGTCGTGACATCCTGCTCACCGCCACCGATGAACGGGATGGGGGCAGACGGAATTTCCCGGTCTTCAATATAAAGAAGATCCTGCTCCATGTAGAAGATGCCCGCCGTCAGATCGACGCGGTCGTTCAAGCGACCCGAGTAACGCAATTCGTTCGAGAACTGCTCATGCTCGACAAGGGCATAGGAGTGGAAGACCGTGACCGGCGAAGAGTCGATATCGCCCAGCGATGTCGATTCATAATCACGGTACCCCGTAATGTTGGTGATTGTCCCATCACCGAAAGAGACATCCCAGTTGATCGTATTGGTGACTTGCGTCCATTTGGAATCAAACGAACCAAAATCATTGATCGAAACCTCAAAGTTCTCGCCATTGAGGCCCCGGTTCTGACCTGGGTTCGGACTCCCCTCGATATCGCCATGCTCGTATTTCAGTGTCCATTCGAGGTTTTCGCTCGGCGTCCAGCGCAAGGCGGGCCGAATGACGACCGTCGTCCGGTCGCCTAGATTGTCCCGGCGCAGCGCATCCGCCCCGATCAGACCGAGAATGGGCGCATCATTTTCGAAATAGCCTTCATCATCCTCATAAAGAATTCCAAGCTTCGCTGAGAGTTTACCTTCAACAACAGGCCCTGAAACAACCGCGTTCCCGCGATAGAGGAGTCCCGTTTCAATCGAGGCCTTGCCTTTGAAGACGAATTCATCACTCGGCGAGGATGTCTGCATGACAACAGCACCAGCTGTCGCATTCCGTCCAAAGAGAGTTCCTTGCGGACCACGAAGTACTTCGACGCTCTCCAGATCGAAGGTATCGAAAATCACCCCAGTGTTGATCGCAAGTGGCACACCATCATAGACAAGAGCGACTGCCGGATCGATAGAGGGAATTGAACTGTTGACCGCGACACCACGGATAGAGAAGTTTGCCGTGCCCGGAATTGTTCCGATATCTTCGAGTTGAACATTCGGCATGGAGAAGCTCAGGCTCTGAATGTCCCTGACGAACAAGGCGTCAATTTGTTCTTCGCCAAAAGCCGAGACCGCTACAGGCGTATCCTGAAGGTCTTCACCGCCCGCCTTTTTAGTCCCCTTGACGACGACTACGTCTCGGAATGCATCAGTCGTAGATTGGCCTTCCTGAGCTTGCGACGCAGCCATGATGGCCACGACCGAAGCCATCCCCATCAAGAGTATTTTTCCTGAATTCTTTATCATTGTATTCTCCCTATGTTTTTCTGGATCTGTTTTTATTTTTCGGCGTCACTTTCCAGAAACAGTGCTCGCCACCAAAGCTTGGCCAGAGAGTTGGCCATCAGCTCAATCTCCTGTTGATCAGGCATTCTTTCCAATTGAACAATCCGTATATAGACGTAATGTTCATTCATATTGCCGAGCGCTTCACCGATGAATTCAACATCAGTCGACTCCGGCAATATCCCATTCTTGATCAGGCTCCGCAGCCACCCTTTAGTCCGGGCGAAAAACCTGTCGCGCAATTCAATCCAGGTCGGAAAAAAGTGATCTGACTGCGGGCTCGCCGCCGCTTCATATGCGGCGATAAACAGTCGCTGATGTTCAGTATAGTACGTAATGTATCGAACATTCCGCTCTGCCAACTGCGCCTGCGTCAGAACTGACTCGTCTCCGTCCTGTCGGCCGGTCACTTCCAGCAAGCCGCGGAAAAAGGGCTTCAGGATTTCGAGGAAGATGACATTCTTATTCTCGAAATGCCGATAGAAATTACCGATGGCGACACCAGCATTGCCCGCAATGTCGGCGACACGTGCGCCATGATAGCCCTTCTCACGAAAGGCTTTCTCTGCACCCTCGAGAAGCTTTTGCCTTGTGGCCTCGCCCCTTGCGGACAACCGCGGACGCTCCTGAATATCCAGCGCGTTGTCCACCTTAGGCGATTGTTTCCTCAAAGCTTTTTGCATTGTGTACTCAGCTGCCCCCGAGCATCGCGATGTTTATGAGCTCAATGTGAATGCGACGTCATGTTCACAATACATGACAATTCGACGCTTGAAAAGTTCTAGACCTCAGCGCCGGGAAAGAACTTTATTAGCTGCCCTCGCGCCCAAGGACGAACGCGCAGCGCTATTGGAGCCCCCCCCCCCCCCCCGCTAACGCTCATGAACCCCGTGACAGAGCAATATCTGATGGATCCAAAAGATTCGCATACTGATCCATGAAACAACTCACGGACACACGGCATCAGTCATAATGAGCTCGCCAAGCCGGTCGGCGGCCCCGTCCGGCCCCTCCCCGCGACCTCCAACTGCGCCCAATTTACAAGATCGCACTTTTCATTCATTTAGCGCTAAGTTAATGAACTGAATTGCAAGCGACCTCCCCGGCCAGCCAATGATGCCGGGCAGAGGAGATAAAGGGAGGCACATATCATGACGGCCGACGGCGTCGCATTCAGCTCTATCCTTGCCTATCACGCGCAGCGCACCCCTTCGCGCGCGGCCCTCATCACAGCGGATGAGAGCCTCACCTTCGAAGAGCTCGACGCGAAAGCAAACCGGCGCGCACGGCTTCTTGCATCGCGCGGCGTTAAAGAAGGCGACTTTGTCACCATCGCCCTTCCCAATGGCGTGGATTTCTATGAGAGCACCTTTGCGATCTGGAAGCTCGGCGCGATCCCCAATATCGTCTCGGCAAAACTTGCCCGGCCGGAGATGGAGGCGATTCTCGATATTGTCCGGCCAAAGATGTTCATTGGCTCGCCACCCTCACCTGACATTCCAAGTTTTGACGGTGACAAGTCAGCGCTTGAGGCTTTCTCCACCGATCACTTGCCGGAAATCGTCTCCCCGCACTGGAAAGCGATGACCAGCGGTGGTTCAACCGGGCGCCCCAAGGTGATCGTTGATGCCATGCCGTCAAGATGGAACCCGGATGAGGGATTTCTTTGTCAGCAGCCGAATGATGTGATCCTCAACCCCGGACCACTTTATCACAACGCACCATTTCACTGCATCCATATGGGGTTTTTTGTCGGCGCCACCATTATCGAGATGGGAAAATTCGACGCGCTTCGCTCACTTGAACTGATTGAACAGCACAAGGTCAATTGGGTCACCATGGTGCCGACCATGATGCACCGTATCTGGCATTTAGGACCGGAGGTCCTGTCGCGTTTCACCCTGCCGAGCTTGCGCCTGATGATGCATATGGCGGCCCCTTGCGCGCCATGGCTGAAAGAAGCCTGGATCGACTGGCTCGGCAGTGAACGGGTCTGGGAGTATTACGGCACAACCGAGGGAACGGGTTCGACCATCATCTCAGGCACAGACTGGCTCGAGCATCCAGCGTCTGTCGGCCGGGTCCGGGACGGTTATGAGATGAAAATTCTCGATGCGGAAGGTCAGCCCTGCCCGCCAGGCACAGTCGGTGAAATCTTTTTCCGTCCTGAAGGAGGGCCGGGATCGACCTATCATTATATGGGGAGTGAGCCCCGGCGGATCGGCGAATGGGAAGCGCCGGGTGATCTGGGCTCGATCGATGAAGAGGGCTATTTATATCTCTCGGATCGACGGAATGACCTCATCATCTCAGGTGGCGCGAATATCTACCCCGCCGAGGTCGAAGCCGCGATTGATGCGCATCCTGACGTCAGGAGCAGCGCCGTGATCGGCCTGCCGGATGAGTATTGGGGAGCGTGCGTTCACGCGATCGTTCAGAAGGCAGATCACGCATCGCTTAGTGAAGAAGACCTCACGGATTTTATCGCGAGCCGGCTGACGCGATACAAGATGCCCAAATCGATCGAATTCACGAGCGAACCCTTGCGCGATGAGGCCGGCAAAGTCCGCCGCGCGGCATTGCGTGAGGCAAGGATCAGCTAGTTTTTCAACGCCGAGACTTTAAAAATGCCAAGGCCAGCCCTTTACTTGCGGGCTGGCTTTTTCTTTCGCTTGCGATTGTAGACAGCATCAAGGCCGCCCACCATAAAGGTCACAAAGCGCTCTCTCACGGCTTCGAAATCATCCGACGCACACAGACCACCTGACAACCGATCGATCCGGCCCGTCCGTGACAGGATCAACGTATAGGCGCCTGAGGTGAACTGGAAACACCAGAACAAATCCTCAGGATCTGCATCGGGCAATGCTTTTTTGAGAAGGTCGATCAGCCGCAAGACGAGCGGATCGAAATAGACGTCCATCTTCTCGGCGCCATAGCCCGGCGCGTTGTTCACCTGCGCAAAGATCCGGCCAAAATTTCGCCAGCCATCTTCCTCATTGATGTAAACGTCAAACGCGCCGTCATAATAAGCGCGTAAAGCTCCCTCGACGGTGGGATTGTCCCCCACTTCCTCTTCATACGCATCGAGGCCCGCCGTCCGTACCGAGACCGCAAATTCAACCCGTCGGTCAAAGACAGCGTCGAACAGCGCCTTTTTCCCATCGAAGTAATAATGGATCAGCGCCGCATGGATGCCCATCTTGTCGGCGACATCCTTGATGGTCACCCCGAAATATCCGAGCTGCGCAAAAAGATCCTCACTCGTATCAAGGATCTGTTTTACGGTCGCAGCGCGTTGTTCAGCGCGAGTCCGCCGCTTCACTTTCGGCGTTGATGCCATGACGTCCGGCCTTCCCCGTTCGGATGCATCCGTCAAAAAACGCTATCCAACCAATCATTTGGCCCGACGATGAGGCGCTGCCCCCTTTCAGTCAACGGTCGTGAATCGGCTAAATTTTATTTAGCACTAAATAAATGAACTTGACCGCTTCCACTTTCGTGCGGTACCGATTCACAAACAGGCAAATAAATGCCGAGGGAGGGAAGCAAGATGAACACGTTGAAATCACTGAAGAAATTTGCCCTGTCGGGCAGCTCAATCCTGGCCTGCGTGCAATTCGCCGGCATCGCCATGGCGCAGTCCACTGATGTAGATACCGCCGTTTCCGCCGCTGAAGACCAACCGGCCGAAGAGCGCGGCGACACCATCGTCGTCACCGGCTCCAGCATTCGCGGCGTTCCGCCCACGGGCTCGAACCTCATCAGTGTCGACCGCAACAGCATCGAGACGATCTCAGCGGCAACCACCGCGGATCTGCTGACGACCGTGCCGCAGCTCAACAGTTTCAATTCCGTCGCAACAGCTAGCCTTGACGGTTTTGGCTCCTTTGCCCCCGGCATGCGCGGCCTGCCGGCTAGTGCGACCCTGCCGCTGATGAATGGCCACCGTCTGGTAGCCGCGGCTGCGAATGAGACGAACCCGGATTATCCCTTCATCCCCAGCATTGCGATTGAGCGGGTGGAGATCGTCGCTGATGGCGCTTCCTCGATTTATGGTTCTGACGCTGTTGCTGGCGTTGTGAACTTCATCACGCGAAAGAATTTTTCCGGCGCAGAAGTCTCCGTGAATTACGGCGTTGCGGATGAATATCAGGCCTTCACGTTCAACGGCATTATCGGACGCGAATGGGATGGCGGCTCAGTTCTTGCTGCCTATCAGTACGCAGAGAACTCGAATATCACCGGCGGTGACAGAGATTACCGCATCCTGGATTTCACGCCTTTTGGCGGCATCGACACGCGGGGCACTTCTTGTCCCTCCCCGAATGTCCTTGTGGATTCCACTTTCTATGCCGTGAACTACGCAGCACCTGACTTAGTACCCGGCACGACCAATTACTGTGATAATGGGGCTGTGGCCGATCTGGTCCCCGACTCCCGCATTCACAGCCTTTTTGCCTCCGGCCATCAGGATCTGAGCGAGAACGTAACCGTCTGGGGAGAAATCTTGTTTTCGAACATGCGCGATGAAATTCGCGCCGCTCCGCCCGTTCAGGCGCAGTTCATCACAAGCGCCAATCCCTTCTTCCAGGCGCCTCCGGGCTCCGGCGCGACCGTTGAATATGTTCAGTTCCGCCCCGATAATCTGATCGGTGACGACCATTTCCTGAACACGGATGAAAGACGGGTCGGCAATTCCTCATTCGGCGTTGACTTCAGCCTGCCGCATGACCTGAATTTGAGCGTCTACGGTACATATAACTGGGCTGAGAATGACGCCTTCATTCCGTCCATCAATACCGCAGCGCTGAGCGCCGCAGCCGCCGGCACGACGACCGACACGGCGCTCGATCCATTCGGCACGATGACCGCCCCTGCGGTCGTAGCGGCCATTCTTGACTCGTCCACCACGGTCAATATTGATCAGGTGACCAAGCTTGCGGCCGTTAAGCTCGATGGGCCGCTCGGCGAACTCCCCGGCGGAGAAATGAAATTCGCCATTGGCGCTGAAGCGCGCCGCGAGACCTTTGAGCAGTCGGGATTTGTCGGCGCGACGCCCGTCCCCGAGGATCTCGAGCGGGATATCACATCCCTTTACGGCGAACTCTTCATTCCGATCACAGATGACGGGGAGTCTGTCTTCAGAAATCTCTCAGTGTCCCTGTCGGGCCGGTATGACGATTACAGCGATTTCGGCTCGACCACTAACCCGAAGATTGGCGTCAACTGGACGCCAACGGACAGCCTCAATCTGCGCGGCTCTTACGGTACGTCCTTCCGGGCCCCGGGGATGCGACAGGTCGGCGCAACGGTCGGCGCCTATTATCTTGATGCGGCCAATTCGGCTGTTTTCGCCAATGACCCGACCCGCGGTCTTGCTCAGGTCAACACGGTCTACCTGCTTGGTGGCAATAGCGACCTTCAGCCTGAGGAAGCCACAACCTATTCATTCGGCGCGGATTTCACTCCGTCCTTCCTGCCGGATCTGAATGCCAGCGTCACATACTATAACATTGAGTATACGGAGGTTATTGGCACGCCATCAGCAGCCATCGTATTCACGGATCCGACTTTCGCCTCGATCGTCTATCGTGATCCGACGCCGACCGAACTTTCAGACCTCTTGTCGATTGCCGTTCCGGTCAATCTGCCAAGTCCATTGCCGGCCATCGGCAACCTGCTTGACCTGCGGCTCAACAATTTCGGCATTCGGGAGACGGACGGCCTCGACTTCAATGTGAACTATCGCTGGACGACAGACTTTGGCTCCGTCTTTGCCGACGTAACGGGGAATTACATTCTCAATTACGACTCCCAGCAATCCCCGGCGGCACCGGTGGCGGATAGCCTGAAACTGGGCATCCCGCGTAGTACGGCACGCGCTACGCTTGGCGCAGTATCAGGGCCCGTCTCGGTTTTTGGCTTCGTCAACTATCGCGAAGGTATCACCAACAATTTCTCGACCCCGACGGGTGTCAGCTCCTACGACGCCAATTCGTATACGACGGCCGATCTTCGCGTCTCATGGCGCCTGCCGGATAGCGGTGCAACGCAAGGGGCGTCCCTCTTGCTTCAGGTCGATAATATCTTTGATCAGGACCCGCCTTTCTTCCCGGCAACCGATGGAATCGGCGGGCAATACAATCCGATTGGACGTTACATCGCTCTGAACATCAGAAAATCCTTCTGAGCACGGCGGGATCATGAGCCGAACTGCACCAATCGAGGCGGATGAAGATATCAGCCGTGCTCACGGATTTGATCCCGCAAAGCTCGCCCAAATCGGCCCGGCTCTTCAGGCCTATGTCGATGATGGCGAGCTGGCAGGGATCGTCACCCTCACATCGCGCGCCGGTGAGATCGTTCAGTCAGACGCATTGGGGTGGAGCGATATTGAAAGCCGGACCCCCATGCGGCCCGACACGCTTTTCCGTATCGCCTCCATGACCAAGCCTGTGACGTCAGTTGCGGCGCTGATGCTGATCGAGGACGGCCTGATCGCGCTGGATGATCCTGTTTCACGCTGGCTTCCCGAACTCGCAAACCCCCGTGTCCTGAGGAATGCAGCTGGGCCGCTGGAAGATACCGTGTCAGCGGAACGCGAGATCACGGTCGAAGACCTTTTCACACACCGGTCTGGCATCGCCTACGGATTTTTCTCTGAAGGCCCGATCAAGAGCGCCTATGACCGCGTGTTGGGTGATCCCGGCATGAACCGCCAGACAGTTGATGAGTGGTTGGCAGCGCTTGGCAGCCTCCCTCTTTCCTATCAACCGGGCGAACGGTTCCACTACGGACATTCAACGGATGTCCTCGGCTTTCTGGTCGGACGCATTCTGGGCAAGCCGTTTCGTCAGGTTCTCAAGGAACGTATCTTTGAGCCTCTTGGCATGACGGATACCGATTTCTGGATACCTGCAGAAAAACGCGAGCGGCTTGCCAGCCTTTATAGATATGATGAGCAGGCCGGGCGTCTCGCCCGAGTTGAACTCGATATGTATGAGGCACCGCCGGACTATACGCCGGGCGGTGGCGGCCTTATCTCCTCTGCTTCTGATTATCACCGCTTTGCCCGGATGCTGCTCGGTCATGGCGCCGTCGATAATGTACGCCTGCTGAAACTAAAGACGGTCGATCTCATGATGACCAACCGGCTGACGCCATCGCAGCGTCATATTCCCTTTGCCGGCATGCCGCTCTGGGAGAAATCGGGTTTCGGTCTCGGTGTGTCGATTACTGAAGATCCGATCGACAACCCCTATTCATCCGGTCCCCCCGGCACGATCACATGGCCGGGCATTTTTGGCACCTGGTGGCAGGCAGACCCGGTCAACGACCTCGTGATGATCTACATGATCCAGCATCAGGTGCCGGTCTCAGCAAATTCAGGCTCGACAATAGCGACAGGCCGCGGTGCCGTCGGACGCCGCGCGCTCCCGGTCTATCAGCACGGCATCTATGCCGCTCTCGATCCTCATCCCGATACGGACTGACATCGCAAATCCAGACAGGCCGTAATGGAAGAAACTGTTTGCGGAGTGGACAGCAGATCATGAATTCGACAGTGACACACCCGGCAGCTTCCAGCTCTGCCCGCAGCACACCCCTGACCCGCCGCTTCAAGGCCGCATACGGATTCGGCTCGATGGCGGATGGGATCGTCGCGGCAGGTTTCGGGTTTTTCCTCCTTTTCTACCTGACTGCCGTATGCGGTATGTCGGGCACATTGGCCGGTACAGCCAAGCTGATCGCACTATTGGTAGATGCCGTCGCCGACCCGGCTATTGGGCTTGCCAGTGATCGAGCACGCTCTCGCCTGGGCCGTCGCCTCCCTTTCATGATCGGAAGCCTTTTGCCATTTGCCCTGGCATTCGGCCTGCTTTTTACGATTCCCTCACTTCTCTCCGGGGGGCAACAATTCCTGTTCGTCACCATCTGCCTCGTGACGCTCCGCCTCTCACTATCATTCTTTGTACTGCCCTTCACCGCGGTCGGTGCAGAGGCTACCGATGATTACGCTGAGCGCGCGAGCATCGTTTCCTACCGCCTGACCTTTCAGAATGCCGGCATCTTATTCGGGGTGGTGATGGGCTTGGGTGTTTTCATGTCAGGCCCAAGCAGTCTTTTGGCAGCAGAGAAATATATCCCCTATGCGTGGACATGCGCTGCCGTCATGCTGGTTGCTGGCGTCATTGCGATTAGGGCGGTTTTTAGTGCCCTACCAAGGCTGCATGGGGCCAAACCGGACGAGACCCCTTTTCTTTCCGGCTTCATCAGAGAGTTGGCGGAACTTTCCCGCAACCGCTCTTTCCTTGTTCTTTTTGGCACGGTGCTGACTTATTTCCTCGCCTACTCTGCACACGTTTCACTCGCCCTTCATGCGAGCCGGTATTTCTGGAACCTTGATTCACGTGCGATCCAGCTCGTTCTTCTCAGCACGACACTAGGCCCTCTTCTGGGCGGCCCGATCAGTGCCTTTGCCTTGAGGTATATCGAAAAGCGGACGCTTTCGATCGCCGCCTTCCTTGCCATCGCGATCTTCCTGATGTGGCCGCCTTTGCTTCAGCTTTATGGTCCCTTCTCGCTCGATCCGGCTGCGGCAACCGTCATCCTGTTCGTCAACGGACTTCTTGTCGGCACCGCCATCATGATTGGCGGAGTGGGCTTCCAGTCCATGCTGGCCGACACGGCCGATGAACATGAATGGCTCTTCGGCGTCCGGCGTGAAGGGCTCTTCTTCTCCGGCCTCACACTGGCCTATAAGGCCGCGTCCGGCCTTGGCGGATTAATTGCCGGGATCGCCCTCGATCTCATTCATTTCCCGACGGATCTTTCGGCCCGTGAGCCGGGGCAGGGTATTCCGCAAGACATTCTTGACAGGCTCGCCCTGATTTCCGGCCCGCTCCCTGCGCTATTTGCCCTGACAGCGCCCCTGTTCCTGTTCGGCTACCACCTGACCCGCAAAAAACACGCGCAGATCATTACCGACCTTGAGGAGCGCAAGGCGAAGGAAGCCGGGACCGGTAGCTGACCCGCTGGCGTACTCCCTCTGCCACTTCTCACAAAGCGGGCCGGAATTGCTGGCTGAGGTCAGCGAAGCTAATGTGTGTGGTGAGAATTGGTGCAGTGCGGCGCCATAGTGGAGATGACTTATGATCCGTATTGCTCTTTTCAGTGCTGCTCTATGTTTGCTCGGTAGCTGCGAGGCGACGGCACCTAGCAACGATGAGATGATCGTCGAGGCGCCTGCAGGTGACATTCGCGGGACGACAGCTGGCGGTACCGCACGCTTTCTCGGCATCCCATATGCGCAAGCCCCGATCGGAGATCTGCGCTGGCGCCCGACCGTCCCCCTTCCCCGCTGGGAAGGCGTCTACGAAGCAAGCGCTTCTGGCGCGGCCTGTGTGCAACCTTCCGCGCCTGAACACAGTATCTACTACACGCCCTATCCAAACCAGAGCGAAGACTGCTTGTTCCTTGATATCACCGCACCGTCTGATGCGCGCAGTGCGCCCGTGATGGTCTGGATACATGGCGGCTCTCTTCTCGGCGGCACCGGGAGTGATCCCATGTATGATGGTGCAGAATATGCAGACCGAGGGATCATCCTTGTATCGATCAATTACCGTCTCGGGGCCCTCGGCTATATGGCGCACCCTGAGCTGAGCGCTGAATCACCGGAGAACATCTCAGGTAATTACGGCCTGATGGACCAGATCCAGGCATTGGAATGGGTGCAAGATAACATCAGCGCTTTTGGCGGTAACCCGAACAATGTGACGATTGCCGGTGAATCGGCAGGTGCGCTGAGCGTTCTATATCTCATGGCGTCACCGGAAGCCAAAGAACTGTTCCATCGCGCCATATCACAGAGCGCCTATATGGTGACGATGCCTGAGCTCCGGAACAGTTCGTTTCCGGATATTCCTGCCTCGGAGCCGACTGGCGTCTGGCTCGCAGGCCAGTTGGGCGCCGGAAATGTCGCAGAACTCAGAGCCATGAGCGCCGAGGACATCACTCTTCGCGCGACGAAAGCAGGCTATTACCCACAGATAAGTATCGACGGGAAATATGTGACCGGACAGTTGGTCGACATCTTTGACAAAGGTCAGCAAGCACAGATCCCTGTCCTAGCCGGCTATAATGAGGGCGAAATCCGCTCCCTGCCGATCCTTCTCCCTCCCGCGCCGGATAATGCCGCGAGCTATGAGGAAGAAATCCGTCAGCGGTATATCGAGTTTGCAGACCGTTTCCTCGACCTCTATCCGGCAAGCGACATTCCCGAAAGCATGAAAGCCACCACGCGCGACGCGATTTACGGATGGACAGCGGAGAGACTTGTCGCCTCTCAGGCGAATAGCGGCATTCCATCCTTCCTCTATTTCTTCGATCACGGATATCCAGCTGCCGATGAAGCAGGTCTTCATGCATTTCACGGTGCAGAAATGCCGTTTGCCTTTGGCACGATGTCATCGGTGCCGCCGAACTGGCCCGAAATTCCTGCCACCGCAGAGGAACAGGCACTATCGGATGCTATGCTCGATTATTGGGCGAGCTTTGTCCGTGACGGCGCCCCTCAAGCGGATGAGGCACCAGACTGGCAGCAATATGATCAGCACCGTGCCTATATGGCATTTGAAGACAGCCCCGTTGGCCGCGTCAATTTGCAGAACGGCTATGCTTTGCACGAGGCCGTCACTTGCCGAAGACGCGCCATACCTGGTCTTGCCTGGAGCTGGAATGTCGGCGTCATTGCCTATCCCTTGCCCGAGCGAGCACCGGACTGCGAATGAGGTTGCAAGCCGCCAAAGAAAAAGGCTTCCCCATCGCCAGATGAGGAAGCCTGAATGTCACGTGTAGTCCGGGAGCGTATTAAAAATCGTCCCAGCTAGCTGGCGCTGCATTATTTCGCGTGTCGATCTAGTTACGCCGGCACATCGTAAATAAAGTTCGCGTCCGACAGATCATTTATCGACGTATTGATCAGTGTGAGGACATCTCCAGCACCAAAATCAAAAGTCAGATCTTGCCCATTGCTCGAGCTTATGGCGACAAGATCGTCGAAATCAGAGATAGAAGAGAAAGCTGAGACATCGACCCTGTCTTCCGCTTCATCAAAGTCAAAGATCACGTCACTTTCAAATCCAGCAGAGACGACAAAAAGGTCTGCCCCAGCTTCACCGAAGATCGTGTCGTCACCGGCACCACCAATGATAGTGTCATTTCCCTCTCGGCCGCTGAAGAAATCATCTCCATCTCCGCCGTCCAGGACATTGGCAACCGCATCCCCGATCAGCTTATCGTTGAAATCACCTGTCGTGACATTTTCGATGCCGAAGAGACGATCTCCGGCAGCTTCGTTCAGTGAACCACGAGTATTAAAGAGCCGTACCTCTACTGATCCAGTTGCGTCTGAATAATCGATCAGATCGGTTCCAGCATCCCCGAATACCGTGTCCGCACCAGCACCGCCAAGAACCGTATCATTTCCTTCACGGCCGCTGAAGAAATCATCTCCATCTCCGCCGTCCAGAACATTGGCAACCGAGTCGCCGATCAGCTTGTCGTTGAAATCACCCGTGGTGATGTTCTCAATTCCGAAGAACCGATCGCCTGCAGCCTCATTTAGAGAACCTAGCGTATTATAAAGGCGTACCTCGACAGAGCCGGTGGCCGTTGAATAGTCAATCAGGTCCGTTCCGGCATCCCCGAACATCGTATCCGCGCCAAGCCCACCGAGAATTGTGTCATTCCCTTCGCGACCGCTGAAAAAGTCACTTCCAGCGCCCCCGTCGAGAACATTGCCAACACCATCACCAATGAGTTTGTCGTTGAAATCACCCGTAGTGATGTTCTCAATTCCGAAGAACCGATCGCCTGCAGCTTCATTCAAAGAACCCAGCGTATTATAAAGGCGAACCTCGACAGAGCCGGTGGCCGTTGAATAGTCAATCAGGTCCGTTCCGGCATCCCCGAACATCGTATCCGCGCCAAGCCCACCGAGAATTGTATCATTCCCTTCGCGACCGCTGAAGAAATCGTTCCCTTCACCGCCGTCGAGCATGTTGGCTGCAGTGTCACCGATCAGCTTGTCATTTCCCGAGCCGGAAACAACATTCTCAATATTGAAATAAGTGTCCCCAGCGGCATCATTCAACGCACCGCTATTGGTGTAGAGGCGCACCTCAACTGCAGTGGTCGCCTCAGAGAAATCCAGCAGGTCTATTCCGTCCCCGCCGTCAATCGTATCGGCACCAGCCCCCCCATTGAGGATGTCATTACCGATGCCGCCATCAATAGAGTCGTTACCGCCTTCACCGCGCAGAGAATCGTCACCCTGCCCCCCAATGATGGTGTCACTACCCTCGCCACCGATGAGTGTATCATCAAACATATTGATCGCTCCGCATCACAATTCTGACAAATCCCAGTGCAACATTCACGCCAGCGTATAGCTTTGGATAGCCGTAGGCACAATTCATATCGCCCGCATAGTAAGTGATTGTGGCCCTTATATGATTCATCATCTAGAACCTTGCTGCATTGCGAAATACATGGAAACCCATAGCCTGCCGCATGCAATTTGAAGCTTATAACCGTGACGAAAATACACAAGCCTACGGCCACGATTACAAACGTCATGATCTTTGACGTTTAATGCCAAGCCTATGAAATATCCGCCACTGCAACACCGATTATCAGAGAGAAGATAGAATGGTAACAGCGATCGTACCATTGCGAGGCGGCTCTAAAAGTATTCCGCACAAGAATATAAAAGATTTCGCGGGCAAGCCGTTGTGCGCCTGGGCGCTCGAGGCCGCCTGCGCCGCAGAAAAAGTGGATAAGGTCTATGTCTCAACCGAGTCTGCCCTGATCAAAGAAGTGGTTGAAGGGTTGGGCCTCGACGTCATGGTCATCGACCGCCCCGAGCAACTGGCAGGAGACGAAACGAGCACAGAAGAAGTACTCATGCACTTCATTGAGAACGTCACTTCAGATGTGATTTGCACAGTTCAGGCGACGTCCCCCCTTGTCACGGCCGCAGACTTTGATCGCGCGATCGAAATGTTCTCCCAAGGCGGATACGACTCGCTCCTGACAGCCGTCAGACAAAAGCGGTTCTTCTGGACTGATGATTTCCGCCCCATCAATTATGATCCGCAAGCCCGCCCCCGGCGACAGGACTTCAACGGAACCCTGATGGAGAATGGCGCCTTTTATCTCACGAAGCGTGAAACGCTGCTTCAAACTGGTAGCCGTCTGGGGGGCAGAATTGCCGTGTATGAAATGCCATCAGAGACAGCAGTAGAGATCGACGAGCCGCACGACTGGCTGGAAGCTGAAGCCCTTCTTCGGGGACGAGGACGAACATGATTGTACAAAAGAGTTACTCCCAATACATCGTATTCCATGAAGATACCCTCGCTTCTGCCTTGCAGAAGATCAGCCTCAACCAACATCGGATGGTTTTCGTGGTCACGGAGAGTGGCCACCTCAGCGGGGCACTGACAGACGGTGACGTGCGGCGTTGGCTATTGAATGCCAGCCAGATCAATCTTGATACCCCCGTGTCGCAGGTCATGAATGCCACCTGCATCTCCGCGTTCGTTGATGATCCCAGAGAAAAAATCGCTGCGCTTTTGAGCAGCAAAGTACTTGCCGTCCCGCTTTTGGACATTAACCACCGTGTCGTGGCTGTCGCGATTGCAGGTGAACAGACAATTCAGCTCGGTGATCGGCGCATCAGCGCAGATGACCCCGCCTTCGTGATCGCGGAGATCGGCAATAACCATAATGGCAGCCTCGAGCATGCGATAAGGCTCATCGATCTGGCAGCAGAAGCCGGTGTCGATTGCGCAAAATTCCAGATGCGAGACATGAAAGCCATGTATCGCAAGCTCGAAGGGCAAGCTGACGCCAAAGAAGATCTGGGCGCTCAATATACGCTCGATCTGCTGGCAAAATTCCAACTCAGTGACGAAGATCTCTATCGGGCATTCGACCACTGTCAGGCACGCAATCTGGTGCCATTATGTACACCCTGGGACGAGGAATGCCTGCACAAGCTGGATCGTTATGGCATGCCCGGCTTCAAGATCGCATCAGCAGATTTTACAAATTACGACCTGCTTTCTGCAACAGCCGCTCTCAACAAACCGATGTTCTGCTCAACCGGCATGACATCTGAAAATGAGATCATGAAAGGCATTGAACTTCTACAAAACTCCGGATGCCCTCATGTTCTTCTCCATTGCAATTCAACTTATCCGACCCCGGACAAAGACGTGAATCTCCGCTATATGACGCGCCTTGCGGAGCTCAGTCATGGGGTTGTTGGATATTCGGGTCACGAACGCGGCATCCAGGTGCCGATTGCCGCTGTCGCTCTGGGCGCTCGGGTCATTGAAAAACATTTCACCACCGATCGCGGCATGGAAGGAAATGACCACAAGGTCAGCCTGTTGCCTGACGAACTGGCCGAAATGGTCCGTGGGATAAGGCAGATCGAGGAAGCCATGGGCTCGGAGAACGAGCGCGAGCTTTCCCAGGGTGAAATGATGAACAGGGAGGTGCTCGCCAAGAGCCTGATCGCGACTGTCGACATTCCCGCCGGCACGACGGTTACGGCTGATATGGTCGACACAAAAAGCCCCGGACAAGGCATGCAGCCTAATCGAAAGGGTGAACTGATCGGCGCGGTACTGACAGTCGACAAACAGGCTGGGGATTTCTTTTTCCCAAGCGATCTGGAGAGCGAAAGCATTCAGGCTAGGGACTATAGCTTCGATAATCCCTGGGGCATTCCAGTCCGGTATCATGACCTGATGTCCCTGTCGGCGATGTCCAATATGGACCTTCTGGAAATTCATCTCAGCTACAAGGATATGGAGCTGGATTTCCGAAAATTCTTCAGTGATCCACTGGATATGGGCTTGGTGGTTCACGCACCGGAGCTATTCTCCGGTGACCACACGCTGGACCTTTGCAGTCCTGACCCGGACTACCGCAAGCGTTCCATTAGCGAGATGCAACGGGTCATCGATTTGACACGTGAGCTGAACACATATTTTGCTCGCACCCAGACGCCGCCAATTGTGACCAATGTTGGTGGTTTCACAACAAATGGCGCCCTCCCCCCTGATCAACGAGCGGCTCTTTATGACAGGGTTGCAGAAAGTCTTTCGCAGCTGGACTGCGGTGGGGTTGAGATCATTCCTCAGACCATGCCGCCATTTCCGTGGCATTTCGGGGGGCAAAGCTATCACAATCTCTTCGTTGATGGGGACGAGATAGATGCGTTCTGTAAGCGCCACGGGATGCGCGTCTGCCTTGATGTTTCACACTCCAAGCTTGCCTGCACGCATTCAAAGAAATCTTTCGGACAGTTTCTCGAGAAGGTTGCGCCTCATACGGCGCATTATCATCTCGCGGACGCAAAAGGTGTCGATGGAGAAGGTCTTCAGATCCTCTCTGGCGAAACGGATTGGAAGGAAGTCATTGAACTCATGCAAAAGCTCTCTCCGAGAGCAAGCTTTATCCCTGAAATCTGGCAGGGTCATAAGAACAATGGCGAAGGCGCGTGGATCGCTCTTGAACGGCTGGAGCGTATCGCTCACGAAGGCAGGTAGGGAGCAGAGAACTGACGGGGACCGATGAGGCTCCTCGATCTTTTTCACTGGATGTCAAAGCTGATCGGACATTCTCTGCCACCCATTGCGTAAACATATTACTCTTGATGCAGGCTGATAATGACAAGTTCCCGCACCCTTGAAATAGGCAAAAGGATTTCGGGGACTGTTCCTGTACGAAGCGATGCTCCGCTCGTGACAGTGATCACTGTTGTCTACAATAATGCAGCCACTCTCCAGCGATGCATCGATTCCGTGATCGGTCAGGATTGGCCGGAGATTGAGTATATCATCATCGATGGAGGCTCGACGGACGGGACAGTCGACATTATTCGCGCGAACGAAGCGCACGTAGATTACGCCATTTCCGAACCGGACGGCGGGATTTATGATGCCATGAATAAAGGCATTCGACTGGCGCAGGGCGACTTCATCGCCCTTATCAACTCCGATGACTGGCTTGAGCCTGACGGCATTCGGGTCAGCATCGAAAACATCCTGCGTCATTCGGCAGACGTCTCAATCGGCTTTGCGAATGTGTGGGATAAGGACGATAAATTCAGTCATATCTGGAAGATCGGCAATTTTGACGCCCGCATCCTCACTTCGGGTATGAGTTTCTGCCATCAAGCGCTCATTGCCTCCCGTCGGGCATATGAAATCGTCGGTGAATTCGATGACAAAATTCGAATTTCTTCCGACTACAAATGGATTAAACAGCTTTACCTGGCGGATCTGAAAACTGTTTTTACCGAAGTGCCGGTCGTCAATTTCTCTTTCGATGGGGTTGCAGCAAATAACCGCGATATCTGGAAAGAGGAGTGCAAGGATCTGCTCACAGAGCAGTTTTCCTTCCTGCCCCATGATGACGTTTCAGCATTCCTCGAATATGTTTATCGGGATGCAGCACTGGATCAGAATGCTGTCACCAATCTGGTGATGCGGTCAGGTGAATCTCCGCTTCTCCTGCAATCCCTGTCGCTCGTCTTGCTCGATAAATTATACAATCTCGAGCTTGCTAAACAGAATGTCGTTTCGGCAGCCAATCGCAAGGAACTCAAAACACCAGTTCGCGGCGCCCTTTCGGCAGGTGCCCATACAGAGCATGGTCCGAAAATATCCGTCATCATTCCCGTTTATAACGTCGAAGATTATCTCGAAGAATGCGTACAGAGCGTCCTCAGTCAGTCCCTTCAAGACATTGAAGTCATCTGCGTGAATGATGGCTCACCGGACAATAGTCAGACCATTTTGGAGAGATTTGCTGACCAGGATGAACGCATACGTATCATCGAGAAGGAAAATGGTGGACTATCCTCAGCGCGAAACGCCGGCATACGCGCCGCTCGCGGGGAATACATCCATTTTCTGGATAGTGACGATTACATCAAGCCCGGCATGTATGAGAAGCTCTACGCCCATGCCAAGAGAAATCGGCTGGATCTGGTAAAATCCAATCTGGGGTTCATCAATGAGGTCTACCCCACGAAGCGCCCTCTTCTGCCGGACTCTGAGGTTTTCAGATTTGAAGACCAACCCGCTGTCGCGCAATTTATTTCGCCGTGTACGGCTCTTTATAGCAGCGCCCTCATGCGTCGCGTAACACCCTTTACAGAAGGCATGACCTACGAGGACCGACCCTTCAATTGGGAAACACTGATAAAAGCAGAACGCATCGGTCATATCGATGAGGTATATTACATGTACCGCGTCGACCGGATTGGTTCAATTATGTCCAATCGCAGCGGAAACATGCGGCATTTCGATGCTTTTCGTGCAGTTGATCAGATCCGTGACTACCTCATTCAGTCTGACCAGATGGAAAAATACCGGCTGGAATATGTCAAGGAGCTGTTGCGCGTCTACTCCATGCTGGTGGACATAAATGCTATTCCGAGACAAGCATACGGACGTTTTTTTTGGGAGATCCACGAACGGCTAAACGAATTTCCAGTCACAATTGAGGAAATTAACCGCACGAATCTGCCGCCGAGAGTAAAATACTTATACGAATTTTTCTTGGTCACCGCACCCGTTCGCGAACAGAAAACGATGGGCGAGCGCTATTTCTTCCACGGCACTTCATACGAGGCCACCTCAATTCAATATGCAGGCTCCTCCTGCGAGTATTTCATGATCGCCGAGGAGAAGATCAGACGAAGCTTTTCCGAGAACACTTCTGACGAAAAAGAAGTTTTCATTGAAGCTTTCCTCATAAGCTCGATGTTCGAACTCATTCATTATACTGATGTTAAATCCACTTCAGCCGTATTGAGCAGACTATCATCACTGGAACATTTCATCCGTGAGTATGACAATTTCCAGATTCTTCTGGATGTCCTTCACGCTGTCACGCCTGAAGACGTGCCGGATGTGGTACATCATCTCGGGTTCCAGTATTCGCAGTCACCCAACTACCAGGCCTGCCGTGACGTCGTCGAAACCTACATGGAAGAAAAAGAGCTTCAAATTAGGTTTCTCACCTTTGATGACATATTCACTGATAAGTATCCGGATGAATTATCGGCGCCATTAGCGAAATGTATTGAGGAGCTGAAATCCCGCAAAATTCAGACTTATGCGCTCTCCCAGATGGTATCGGTACGGTATCACATAAGCTCCCATCTGGATTTAAGCGAGCTGAAGACTTTCACGACACTTTTCATGCACTCCGCACCAGAATCTTACCTGATCGAGCTCCTTAAACATCGTTGCAAAGTTATTTTTGTGCCGCACGGGCTACCTCAAGTCTCTCTTCTGACGAAGCGGCCTGACATTGTTCTGGCCCCGACCAATGGGGACGAATGGCAGCACGCTTATCCAAACGCCAGGATAGCCCATGTTGGATGGCCCGAAGTCTTGCCCCTCCCCCCGGCTCGACGAGCCCTTGCCGCTGAACGCCCGGAAGTCATGTTCCTGTCGCAAGTCGAGGGAAGCCGGGTGCACATGCTTGATGATTTTATCGCGCTGTTTAATGCCTTTCTGGCGGGCATTCAGCACATCGATCCGGATAACTGCGACATCAACATTCGCCTACGGAATGAAGCTGAACTGGATCTGCTCGACATCAATTTGGTTGCAGCAGCCCTCTCCAGGAAGAATGTCCACCTGACGACATCCGGCAGCGGCCCTATTGCCGAGACGAATCCGGATCTGATTGTATCCGCGACCAGCACCGGCCTGCTCTATGGTCAACATCTCGAAGTTCCCTGCCTTCAGCTCATCAGTACTCGGCTAAAACAACACTGGCCCTACGAGATAGTAGAACCCGCACAGCAGCTCGATTTCAGTTGCGATCCATCTGAGATCAGTGATGTCGTGATGAGGCTGATCGGCAAGGGTAAGATCACCCCAAATTATTGCCAGCTGAGCAAATCTGATCGCCATGCCATTTTAGATGAAATCTACAACGCTCACTGAAAATATCAGGGGGCTGAGTTAATTACTCGTACACACGCGACATCCGCTCCCGATTGAACCGCGGGAGATATCGATATCTAATGCACCGGATTACTTGAGTACTATTTTTCTTCCGGATCATCGCCGGCAGCTTCCCGTACAGGAAATGCCGTCCTGCCCTCTTCCTTTCCCCTGTTTATGTAGTGGAGAAGAGGATTCAGATTAGAGACCCGGACATCTGGATATTTCAGCAAATAGCTTTGCGAGCAAAAATCCAGGCTAGCTGCACGGCCTTCTCGTCCACCATATTTGAAATAGTGGGCCGCTGGATCAACAGATGAAGCTTTTAGGTCAGGATATTTTTGTAGGTACCATTCCCCGTTAAAATACTCAGAATTACGTATTCTACGAATATGTCTCCGTATAGTGAATGAATGTAATAAGCGTCTGAATTTATGGATAAGACCTTTCGAGCCTGCCCCATCCAAATGGTCATATCTTTGTGCATTTCGCTGAGCTGATTTCTCGAATAATTCTCTGAGAGCTTCCGTTTCCGCTCTCGAAGATGCGTTTTCCTCTTTGAGACGGCTGTTTTCAGTATGTAATTTGCTGATCAGCGACTCTTTTTGTTCGACCGAGGACAATAACTTGCTGATCACATTGGATTTGATCTCGGTGCTTTCTTTCAGAGCAAGAATTCTTCTTGCCGCAGAAGTTACATTCAGCTCCAACTCCTGAGCTTTTTTGGTCACCTCATGGAAATCTGTTTCTAACTGCGTATAATTTTGGTCTAATTCAGTCAGTGTCGCGTTCAGTTCTACCTTGTCGCGTTCCAAGGCATGTATTTTCAGTTCTTCAGTCTGCAATTGTTTAGTTAGTGCCTCACGCGCATTTATCAGATTAATATTCTCTTCACAGACCGCTTCATTCTCAGAACGAGCATTTTCAAGATCCGCACGAACTTCTGTATTCTCCGAGTACGCACTTTCCAGTTTTGCTCGCATCGCATCAACTTCGGTGGACAATTGCTTTAACTGCTCCTCCGATTTCGCTCTGGAACCTGCCGCTTGTGACAGTTCTTTTCTATGCGCTGCTTGCAGCGATGATATGTTTTTAGACGCAGCTTCAGATTCCAGCATCAAGACCCGGGAAGCCTGTTCCGGCTCCAAAGTATCTATCCAGCGGCCAGGGGTCCCATCGGATGTGATATGATCGTGATGTAAATTCCGTTCAGGGTTCAGCAGAAGGAATTTTGTCCCCTCCTCATCCTGATTTGATGTCCACAGGCTATCGCCCGGCACTTCCACCTTGACGTAATCCATTTTCTGGAGCCGATCTTTTTGGGCAGCCAGCGTGAGATCGTCCGCCAACTCTACAATCTTTTGCGGCGAAATCTCAAGCTTCAGGACACGCGCAATCTTCGCCAATTCCAGCTGGCCTGATATGAAGATGTCTTCATAGCGGCTTACATTCAGATTAGACTCCGCAAGGAAATGATACTTTGTTTCTATGGCACTTTTAATGCCCGGTAGGTGTTCCTCAAAACTGCTCGATGTCTTTCGTATCAACGACGCGGCCATATCGAGACTGTTTCGATATACATAAAACGCATGTATGTCAGGGTCTGAGAGTAATGCACTCATACGAGAATCAAAAAAATGGAACTTTAGGATTTGTACTCGAGTACTATCCTGTTTTTTTTCGTACACGGCTTTAATATCTTCAAACGTCTCTACATAAGAAGCATCGAATGATATATTCGCCGTCGTCAGGATATCCTGCACCATATTGAGGTGAAGCGTCGATCCAGATCGGATCATGCCGGAAATGAAGATGATCATAAGCTGGCGCTGAACCCAATCAATTTGGCCATGAGTGCGAAAACGTAGCGAGCTTGAAATCGCATAAATAGGTTAGTTTGACGACCCCTACAGCTGACTTTCGAAAAATTCGCTAAGCGATACTAGCGTAGTGATAATCACTTCGTTCTGGCTCTCGGTACACCCGCCTTGTCGCGAGGAATCAAAACGACGAGAAGATCCGCAAGAGATCCCTTGCTCCACCGATGCGCCCATATCTGAGTAGGTGCAGCAAATCGTCGACACACAATTTACGCCTTGTACTAAACCATCCAGAAAACCCCACCCAACCACCCATCATCAAGTCTATGCGCACGGGCCACATACTCTCTGATTGTGCGCCCGGATGCTTCCCCTCTCCATAGGTGTACGGACACATCAATTAAGTGAAGCTTTCGTCTGGACGCGCCAGAAAACAGGTGAAGCATTTAGGTTAACTTGACAAAATTGTCAGACGCACACCGATCATGTGTATAACTGATTGATTTTAGTATTATTTTATAAGATGCTCCCCGCAAGGGTGGTATTGGTGATGAATACGAGTGACGACACACTTATTGGTGATGACGGCGACAACACGCTTGAGGGCTTCGGCGGTAACGACCTCCTCATTGGCGAAGGCGGCGACGATTCACTTGACGGTGGCGAAGGTGACGATTCTCTGGAGAGCGGAGAAGGTGCCGACACCCTGAATGGCGGCGATGGCCAAGACACTGCAATTTATTTTTATGCGGACGATCCAATTACCATCGACCTGAGAGATTTCTCAACCGGTGGTGACGCGGCTGAAGACACGCTGATCTCCATCGAAAACCTCATTGGCGGGAATGACAACGACACGCTGATCGGTAATGCCGAGGCCAATAATTTTGACGGCTGGTTCGGGAATGACCTGCTGAATGGCGATGACGGCAGCGACACCCTTGATGGTAATAATGGGGATGACAGCCTTCTTGGCGGCCTTGGCAATGACCTGCTGCTCGGCAGCAAAGGTCTCGACACGCTGTTCGGTGAAGATGGCGATGACACCTTACGTGGCGGACTTGATGCCGATTACATCGATGGTGGGGACGGTATCGATACAGCAAGCTATATTGGTACAACCGAAGGCGTATATGTATCTCTCGTCGAAGGCGGACTGTTAGGCCCCACGGCATTAGGCGATCAATTTGTATCCGTCGAAAATCTCGAAGGCGGTGTCGGCAAGGATACGCTTATCGGTGATGCCGGGCAGAACTATCTTTACGGGCTGGACGAGAGTGATGAGCTCTACGGCGGCGCTGGAGATGACACGCTAGAAGGTAACGGGGCTGCTGACCTTCTTTTCGGTGAAGACGGCGCTGACATGCTTCTGGGTAATGTCGGTGATGATGTTTTGGATGGGGGGCTTGGGAACGATACGCTTGATGGCGGGAGTGGCTCTGACATCGCAGACTATCTTTTTGCAGATGCCGCAATTCTCGTCTCATTGCTTGACGGCACGACGAGTGGCGAAGCGGCGAATGATGTCCTGATCAGCATTGAAGGCATCGGCGGGACACTCTTCGAAGATACCCTGATCGGCAATGCTGCGAATAATACCTTTATTGGCAATGCAGGCGCGGACATCCTTGAGGGCCGGGGCGGCGACGATTCCTTACTTGGTGGTGATGGCTCAGATAGTCTGGAGGGGGATAATGGCAACGACTTCCTCGATGGCGAAGCCGATGACGACTTCCTCCTGGGGGGCGCTGGTGATGACACCATTATGGGTGGCGACGGCAGCGACTACATCGAAGGCGGGGACGGCAACGACCTCTTGATTGGCGGATAGCCTCATCTGGTCATAACTCCGGTGCGCCTAATCGCCTTTCATTCACAGGCATTCCCTTAATCGGGAATGCTCTGCGATGAAGGGCAATAAGATTTGAGATAATCCTCATGGGACGGAAGTGTCTCGACGGTACGGCGCACATTCTCGTCGATATGGCTGAGGAAATTCCGGACCTCTCCCTCTGACATGACATCCGCAACCGGATGGTGAGATTTAGGCATTATACCCTGCCCCAGCATGACTTGCGTCCAGGAGTTCTCGGCGAAAAGCTCGTCATTCGCCCGGAAGGTCCGGCCCGTCTCACGGAAGAGCTGCATGCGATGACGGAGCGTGTCGGGAATATCCATCCCCCGGCAATAGCGCCAGAATGGCGTGTCCTCCCTCTTGGTCAGATGATAGTGGAGGATGATGAAATCGCGAATATGTTCGAGTTCAAAGAAAGTCTGCTTATTGAATTCGTCAATATCGGCATTGGCCACAGATCCTTGCGGGAACATCTGCAGCATACGCATGACCGACCTCTGGATGAGGTGAATGCTCGTTGATTCAAGCGGTTCAATGAACCCACTAGAAAGTCCGATGGCTACGCAATTGCGTTCCCAATGGGCCGACCGCGTGCCGGTGCGGAAGGGAATGACCCGCGGCTCCGCCAGCACTTCCCCTTCAATCTGGGAAAGCAGGAACGCCCTTCCCTCCTCCTCATCCATGTACTGACTGCTGAAGACGATGCCGTTCCCGGTTCGGTGTTGCAGCGGGATCTGCCAGCGCCACCCGGCGGAATGCGCAATCGAGCGCGTATAAGGAAGAGGCGGGCCGACCGATTTCGTCTGCACGGCAATCGCCCGATCGCAGGGCAGCCAGTGGGTCCAATCCTCATACCCGACACCAAGCGCTTCCCCAATGAGCAAGGCCCTGAACCCCGTGCAGTCGACAAAGAAGTCCCCCTCAATGACCGTACCGTCATCAAGGATGAGAGAACTTATATCTCCCGCCTCATTCTTCCGGACCTCGCCGATCTTCCCTTCCCGGCGGACAACACCATTGTCCTCCGCCATCTTACGCAGGAATTGAGCGTAAGCGGATGAATCCAAGTGATAGGCGTAGTTGAGGCCGAGCTTCGGCAAATGCGCAAAACGGCGTTTTTCCGCGGCCACCAGCTCCAGGCAATAATCGCCGAATTCCTTTGCGACCCCAAGCTCCCGCCCTTTGCGCCAGAATTGCTGAAAGCCTGCCGTCCAGTGATCTTTCCCGGTGATCCCGAAAGAGTGGATGTAGCGGTGATCCACATCGGTCCAGTTCTCAAAAGCGATGCCGAGCTTGAACGTGCCGCCCACGGCGCTCATGAACTTGGCTTCGTCGATGCCGAGCAGGCGATTATAGGTCAGGAGCGTCGGGATGGTGGCCTCGCCCACCCCGACCGTGCCGATCTGATCAGATTCGATCAGCGTGATATCCAGATTGGCGCCGAGAACCTTTCCGATCGCTGCCGCCGTCATCCAGCCAGCTGTCCCGCCGCCAGCGATGACGATTTTCCTTATCGCTCCACTCATCTCGTTGCCCCTACCTGTTCAGCCGATTCAGAAGAAATGCCCGGACCTGTCGGGCGGATTCTTCCGTTACCGGAGAAAGAATGCCGCGAATATTTTCCGGCACATGATCGCGCGGCGCACTGCTCTCGCCGAAGACATAATAATCAAACAGCTGCCGCCAGATTTCTTTTTCATCCTGCGGCATGTCGCGCAATGTCATCATGGCGTGATTGAGGACATCCTGCGGCGTCCCCAGAAAGGCTGGCACGGTCCGCCACCAGTAATTCATCAGGATATTGAACGTCCCGAGCGCTTCCACATGGTGCCACCACATGGACGGGATGAATATTGCATCCCCCGGTTCGAGATCCGCAATTCGTGCATGCGCCATCGCCTCGGTAAATCGCGGATATTGATCAAGATCCGGATTAGCAAAATCAACAAGACTGATCGGTCGGCCGGCCGGTGTCGTCTCAAATGGACCGACATAAAGGTTCTCGATCTGATCCGGCGGGAAAAGCGTAAAGCGGCGCTGCCCCGCCGCGACACATGCAATGTTGAGCGGCAGATCATTATGCGCTGCAATCCGGGTTCGGGTCCCGATCCATATACTGATGACCGGGCGGTACTGGCCGAAATCAAGATCATTCTGCTCACGGAAACCGGGCAGGCATTCATCCACATCTGCGGATGCAAGATAGATCAATGGGGGATGCTCCGCCCCGCCATGATTCTTCACTCTCTGGAGGAGTTCGGTCATGCTGGATGTACCGCGCTCGACATTGAAGCCAGTAAAATCCTCAGTATAGAAAACGCGCCCCTTATTGGCTGGGGACCCAACCGAGACCGGGACTTTTGCGCCGCGATCGAAGACCGAAAGATAGTCGTGCATCGCGGTATCAGATGTCTTTGCAGCCTTGACCACAGGCCAGTCGCTGACGGCGCCCCGGAGGATTACGGGTTCGAGCGAAGCCGACACGGCCTCAAGGTCAAAGCCCTGATCCGCCTCCACTTCTCGAACCGGTGTGGCCTTTGGCAATTCCATCAGCTGGTGATCCTCATGCGGCTCTACCTACTCGCTCGCCAATTGATCATTCCGGCGCCGAACCAATGCTTCAAAATGGGTCAGAGAAGCGACAACCATGAAGACTGGCAAGAGTGCGCCTGCTTCCTGCAGTCGTCCCAACTCATCCTTATTCAGATTATAGAGCCGCTCTTCGTGGATTGTATAATATCCGGCCAGACGCCCTTGCGTGCCGTCATTCAGCGTGACGTCGAGCGCAAAGGGTTCGATCAATTGCAGCTCATCCAGCAGACGACAAAATCCAGCAACACTCTGCTCACCGTGATGGACTTCCTCAAGAACGGCCGTGACATCCTGAAGGAAAGGCGCATGGCCACCATGGTCGAGGAACAAGGGTTCGCCCTCTGCGTCAGTCACGCGCGGATGATCCTTATCGAGATGGACCTCCAAACGCTTTCCCCCTTCGCCATCTGGGATCAGCCCGATGACGAAGGGCTGCATCCGCACCGCAAGCGGCAGATAGGCCGCATCCCAGCCCTCTTCCGACAAAAAGAGGTTCTGGCCTTCCTCAAGCCCGAATAAGGAGACTGGCCGAAACCCGCCAATCGACGCATCCTTCATGAAGACAATGGGGTAATGCGCCTGCACATGGCGAAACTCATGCGGAAAGACAGGCACGAACATTCTGTCATCGCCCAGAGCGCTGCTGCGTTCCGTCCGTATCTTGACTTTCGCATGATCAACATTGTTGAGCTGTACGTGTTGGGTCATTCTTGGCCTCTATATATTCTAGATACGTGGGAATCCGTGTGATTTCAGATGATCAAGCAATTCGCGGTTGGAAGGCAAACCCTCGGCAAATTTCCGTGTCTTCGTCACGATTTCCGCGAAGAACCGCTCGGCCCGTTCCTTATCATCCTTGCGTCGCCGCAAGGGCCGGTCCGCCGGATATTTCCCCATCCCATAAAGGATGTAGATGAAACTCGTGGCGGGAAAGATTTCCTGCGCTTGCGGAAAATCTTCGCGTGACGGCACTTCGAAGCGCCAGCGGTCCAGTAAATCGTTCAGCCGGCCCGTGCTGTTCGCCGGGTCACGATGTGCTGCCCAGTAGGGTTCAGGACGCTCACTGAGCACATAATGCAGCTTAAGAAACTCAACGATCCGCTCCCAACGATAGCTGAAGCGGTCATTGAACCTCCTGGCGGAGCCTTCCAGTAGCTCACGGCGCGGCGGCAAAGTGTCGCTTAACATCGTCGCCGACAGCTCGATCATCACGATCGCGGAGGCTTCCAGCGGCTCCACGAACCCCTGCGACATGCCAATGGCGACGACATTCCCTACCCAGGGTGTTTTGCGGTAGGCTGATCGGAACTTGATCAGCCTAGCATCACCACCATTCAGGTCAGACCACGGAGCGGTTCTGGCAATATAATCTGATAGCTGATTTCGTGCCGTTTCCTCATCCTGATGAGAGGATGAGAAGACATGTCCGATGCCGCGGCGCGACTGCAGGGCGATATCCCAGACCCACCCCGAGGGCATGGCCGTTGCCGTCGTTTGCGATGCAATCTGACTATTGCTCTCCCCATTGGGTATTTGGATGGCAAGCGCGCGATCATTGAAGAGAAGATCTGAAACATCCGTCAGTTCTGCTCTCATCGCCTCACCGATCAGGAGCGCACGGCCACCCGTGCAGTCGACAAACAGGTCACCCGTAATATTGCCATGCTCTCTGGCCTGAAGACTGCTGATGTTCCCCGTCTCATCACGCTCAATACCATCGACTGTATCAATGATCAGTGTAACGCCGAGCCGGGTTTGGCAATGCTCACGCAGCATTGCCGCAAAGGCAGGCGCATCAAGGTGATAGGCATAATTCGCAACAGCTGCGTATTCGGGCGTCATCGCCTGTTTCGGCGCCCGTCCCATTTGGCAGAGTATTGCTTGCGTGCTCACCGCCTCCGCGAAAGGCGTCCCAGCTGGCGCCGCAGACGCTAATGCCAATGGGTCAATATCATCCGTAGGCGGCGGGGCATCGAAAGGATGGTAGTAAATATCATCGGTCTTGCCATTGACCCAGCCGTCAAATCTGGAGCCCTGTTTAAAGCTCGCGTCACAATGACGAAGGAAGTCAGTTTCGCTGATCCCGATCCGGCGCAGCGTGTCTCTCAGGCTCGGCCAGGTGCCCTCACCCACGCCAAGCGTCGGAATATCCGGCGATTCGATCAGTGTAACGCGCAGTCCATCTGATGATGCTGCGCGGTGATCAGCCGCGAGTATCCCGGCCGTTAACCAGCCAGCCGTCCCGCCACCTACAATGACAATTTCCCGAATTGCGCCCGTCACTTTGGCGCCTCCTGGCTATTTTTGTTCTTCAGAATGACAATACCACGCCCACGAAAAATCGCGAGCGTGGTATTTCTTTTCACTCGAATTTTGACGGACGGTACCGGGGGAGGATTCGCCCGCCCGTCTCAATCCTTAGTGAGTGAACCGGACCCCGAAGTTATAGCGGGCACCTGTCTGTGTTGCGAAGTTGAGGTAAGCCGGCGTCCGGCCCACGACGCGGGACGTTTCATCGGTGACATTGATGCCCTCGACAAAGACAGACCAGCCGTCGCGCACTTCGTAGCTGACGTTGAAGTCAAGCTGTCCGTAGTCCTCAACATATTGCGGGTTATTCGCAGTACCGCTGACACCCGTCGTGGAGATCAGGTGCTTGTCACGCCAGTTATAGGCAAGACGAGCCTGAAGACCATTTTTGTCGTAGAAACCGATGAGGTTGTAGGAGTCGCTGAGACCCGTGACCGCGAACTGCGGATCACCGCTCGACGGCACCTGCTCATCCTCAAAGCCGACATCGCCATTGACGATTGTGTAGTTCGCAATCGCGCCGAAGCCAGTATCACCAAAGATGTGCTGGACAGCGAATTCCCAACCATCAAGTGTCGCTGACTCTTGGTTCACAGGTGTCGCAATATCGAAGGTCAGAAGCGGATCTTCGCCTGGCACGCCGAAGATGTTGCCGGTGAAATTGCCGCTCGTGTCTGTGCCTGTGATTTCAAACGTAGACGGATCAGCATTCTCAAAGATCCACTGACGGACCTGAACGGCATCATCAGTCCCAAGGGCCGCAACGGCGTCGTTATAACGCTGGCCCTGATAAGGTGTGTAAACATCAAACGGTGTTTGAGTCATGACACCTGAGCCGATGAAGTTCTCAACTTCCTTCCGGAAGAAACCGGCCGAAACATAAGAACCCTCTTTGTAGTACCATTCTGCAGAGAGATCGATGTTATCAGACAGGAATGGCTTGAGGGCCGTGTTGCCATTTGTGCCGGTCCCGCCATTCACACGGAAGATCTGCTCGACTGACAAACCGCCAGCAATGTCACCATACCCCGGACGGGTCATGGTGCGGCTGTAGGATGCCCGCAGCTTCACATTCTCCATAGGCTCGACCTGGAAGTCGATCGCCGGGAGCCAGTAATCATACTCACCCGAGAATGTCTGTGTCTGAACATTATTGGGGTTGTCGAGACCGATCAGGCCAAATTCATTAGGCGCAACCCACTGAGTTGCTGTCGGCACCGTTACCTGTGCTGGTGAACTCACATCGGTTTGCTCATACCGCACACCTGCAACCACAGCCGCCGGCATTTCCCCCAGATAGAACTCGGTTTCGATATCGATGAAAGCGGAGAGGCTTTCTTCTTCGATCCGGCGATCAATCAGGAAGTTATCCGAGCGGCAAATACCATCACCTCCACAGACATTGCCGAAGGGATCGGTATCAAGGAGCTGGATCAGACGGTCGAAATCATAGACCAGGAAGTCCTGCTGCGTCATGGAGTGACCGCTGAACTGGTCGAAGTTTCCGGCCAGATCGACCCGGCGGAAGATATCATCAGGCAGCGCATCAACTGTTGCAACACCGCCCCAAGTATCCCGCTGGGCATTTGCAAAAGCCGACCGAACTTCGTTCGTGGTCGAGGCAACACCGAAATCAACGCTCTTCACCACGGACGAGTCAAAATCATAGCTCGCCGTAAGTTGGTACTGGTCAATTTCTGTCCGGATGAAGCTGTTCGAGAAGACGTTCCCCGTCACGATCATGCGAGCCGGATCGATATCCGTGAATGGATCCTGGAATCCGACTGTCAGAACAGGGATGTCATTCTCGAAATTGACGCCTTGGGTACGAAGCTGGAAGTCCGCCGTACCGACGCTCGCGCTCGTCCCATATGGGCTGTCTTGCCCGGATTCTGCGCTCGAACTGTGTGCATCGAACTCAAGCGAAAGACGATCCGTCAGCTCCCAGATGGCATTGAAGCCAAGTGAACGGTTCTCGCTGATTGAACCATCACGTCCCCCGCCCATGGAAAGGTCAGAGCCGCCATCGCCGAAATCTTCGTTGTAGAAGATGATGTCGGAGATCGGGCCGTCGCCCCATGCGCTGGTCGTATCGCCATGGTTGTACCAGACCGACAGGTCAGCTTTTTCCGCCTGGATTTTGTTTTGCGAGTAGAAATAGTCGAGTGTCGCCGTGAACGTATCAACGGGACGGAATTGCAGAGCCAACTGACCATTGATCCGCTCACGATTGTAGTTTGCAAGCTGGTAGTTGACGTTTTGCGGCACCGAATAAACATCATTCGGTCCCGGACGGTTCGTGATCTGGGTGTCGGCCGGCGGTTGAGGCAGCGTCCCCCAGTTGTTCTCAGAACCAAGATAGGCCCCACGCCAACCCGAGGTCGTCCCGACCTGAGCCACGCCGGATTCACGCTCCTGGAAGCTACCTGCAAGGGCAACACCGACACGTTCATCAGCAAAAGTGTTCGAGAAGATGGCCGAATATTCCGGCGTCACTTTCTTGTCGCCGATCGAGGTAACAGAATCGTCAAAGACCGCTTTTGCGCCGATCGAATAGCGCATACCCGGCGCATCGAGCGGACGGGCCGTCTTGATGTTCAGTGTAGAACCGATACCGCCAGTTGGCACAGAGGCACGACCGGTCTTGTAAACCGTGACGCCTGCGATGCCTTCGGATGCCAGATTGCCGAAGTCAAAGCTCCGTGAGGACGGCGCGCCGCCTTCGAGATAAGCGGACGGCATCTGACGGCCATTAAGCAGGACCAGGTTGAAGTCAGGACCAAAGCCGCGAACGGTGACCCGGCTGCCTTCACCAAGTGAACGGCTGATCGAGACGCCCGAAATCCGCTGCAGCGATTCTGCAAGGTTCGTGTCCGGGAATTTACCGATGTCTTCTGCCGTAATCGCATCGACGACACCGCGCGAATTCCGTTTGATGTCCGAAGATGCCTCAAGGCTTTGACGAATGCCGCGCGCGACGACGACATCTTCGTCGTCAGTCACTTCCGCTGACACATCGTCCTGCGCATAAGCCGGCATGGCAATCGCCAGCGCCGACACGCTTCCGAGCAACACGATGGATGCCTTCAGCCCTCTGAATGTATTATCTTGCCTCATTTAGTGCCTCCCTTATTTGTTTTTCGAAGCTTTTAGTCCGCACGCCTATCTGGCCATTGTCTCCCATGGGCCTTGTGGTGTGCCGTTCCATTCTTGCTGCGTCAGACACGCGCGACCTGTCTCAAGGTCGCCTGCGCACTGCTCCACCTGTACCCAATCGACCAGCAGCTCAGCCGGAAAGGATTTCTTGTCGAACCCGGCGCCATTGGATTTCTCCGGCAGATTGCCACCAACAGCGAGGTTCAGCATGACATAGAAGGGCTGGTCGAAAGGCGCATACGGACGGCCTTCTGCTTCCGCAGCTGCCGTGTGCCAATCGTCACTTTCCAGACGCATAAAGAGATCGTCATTGACGAACCACTGGATGACGCCTTCGGCCCATTCGATACTGTAGGTATTCCATTCCTGTGACGGCGGCGTTTGCACCTTCT
Organism: Parvularcula marina; assembly: GCF_003399445.1. NCBI lineage: Bacteria > Pseudomonadati > Pseudomonadota > Alphaproteobacteria > Parvularculales > Parvularculaceae > Parvularcula > Parvularcula marina. The sequence goes on from NZ_QUQO01000001.1 coordinate 1,350,106, forward strand.
CGTCAGCCTTCGAGAACAGATAGGTGTTGTTCGGCGGCACATCTCCGAAATGGAGGGCGCCAGATGTGCGTGTTTCGATCTCGCCTTCACATTCCTCGCAAGGCGTTTCGAGATTGACCGCTTCCATGATGTCGATTTCGCCTGACAATGGCCAACGGCCGTAAACGCTGGTCGATGGCATCATCCAGAATGCCGGCCAGGTCCCTTGCCCTGCGGGCAGTTTCATCCGCGCTGAAACCCGGCCATAAGTCCAGTCAGCAATTCCTTGAGTCCGGATTTTACCCGACGTGTACCACTGGAATTTGCGCTCACCTTTGGTGTTGCGTTCTTCCGGATAAAGCGGGCCAGTGAAACGTTCCGGCCGAGCGATCAGGCGCAGGACACCATCCTTGACCTGAATATTCTCAGGGCGATCCGTGTAGCACTGACGTTCATTATTGCCGCCGCCCCAGCAGGATTCTTCCGGCGACCATTTGGTCCGATCGAGCGAGGTACCGTCGAATTGATCCGACCAGACCACATCCCATTTCGGCGTATTCGCAGCCGCGAAAGGATTTGCACAGAACAGCCCCATCACACTTGCGCAACAGGCAAATGTGCTGATCACACTCGTTCTCTTCAGACTGGACTTCATTGATCGCCCGGATTTCTGGTTATGTTTCCTCAGCCATACCCTTCTCCTGGGAACGCTAACGGACAATCGCTTTGCGATAAGCCGCCCGAATTATGCGGTGGATGGGAAAGTCACGATAATGTTAGCGCACAACATTTCGGCGCCAGATTCGCAAATGGACAGCCTCTCAAGGGCTGCCCACCCAGAATTTTCATGCAGGATATCAGTACTCGAAAGACGTGCTCAGCGTCGCATCAGAAGAGCCGCCGACGAAGATTTCAAAGTCGCCAGGCTCGACCACGTAAGAGCCGTTTGCGTTGTAAAAACCTAGATCTTCCGCACCAAGCTCGAATGTCAACGTCATGCGCTTACCCGGCGCAAGTTCAATCTTCGAGAAATCCTTGAGCTCCCGCACAGGCCGGCTCACGCTGGCTGCGATGTCTCTAATGTAAAGCTGAACGACCTCTTCGCCCGCCCGTGATCCTGTGTTCTTCACACGAACAGAAACCTCCACCACGTCTCCGCGTTTGCGTGCCCGCAGGTTGGAATATTCAAACGTTGTGTAGCTGAGGCCATAGCCAAAGGGCCAAAGCGGCGCGTTGCTCTCGTCGATATAATGCGACCAGAAAACATCCGTAAGCGGCCCCGGGCGACCTGTGTTGAGATGGCTGTAATAGATCGGAATCTGACCAACTGACCGCGGGAAGGTCATCGGCAGCTTACCGCTCGGATTATAGGCGCCGGTCAGGACGTTGGTCAGGGCATGACCGCTTTCCTGCCCCAGATGCCACGCCTGCACGATGGCGGGGACATGCGCCTCCGCCCAGGTCAGAACCAGCGGCCGGCCACTCATCACGACAAGCACCGTCTCCGGATTGGCCTCATAGACCGCTTCCAAAAGCTCCTGCTGCACACCTGGGAAGCCTAGCTCTGATCGGCTGCGGCCCTCACCTGATTGCAGCCCATCCTCACCCAGTACAATGATCACCTTGTCGGCATTGCGCGCAGCCTCAACGGCTTCAGGGAACCCGCTGCGGTCCGTCAGATTGACGACAACCTCATTCGGGAAGGCCGCATCGCCGATCTCCAGCACGGCTCCTTCGGCATAGACAAAATCGAGCCCGGCAGCCTCGAACGCTTCCACAACGGATACGGCGGAATGATCGTCCGCCATGGCGCGCCAGTTCCCGAGCGGCGAATCCTTATCGGCGGCCAGCGTACCGATCAGGGCGATTTTCTCGCCCTTGCGGATCGGTAGAGTGTCATCGTCATTCTTCAGAAGAACGATCGACCGCTCCGCCATTTTAAGGGAGGCCTCCCTGTGCGCAGGCGAGAGCAGAAGTTCAGCCTCACGATCCGCATCAAGATATTTATACGGATCATCAAACAGCCCAAGCTCGAACTTAACGCGCAAGATTCGGCGCACCGCATCATCAAGCAGCGCAACATCTAGCGTACCGGCCTCCACGAGATCTTCTAGGTGATCGAGATAGACATAGCTTTCCATGTCCATATCCGAGCCGGCTTCCATTGCCTTGAGCGCCGCGTCTTCGGGGTCCTTGGCGTAGCCGTGATCAATCATCTCGCGCGCCGACGCCCAGTCGGAGACGACAAAGCCGTCAAAGCCCCACTCCCCCTTCAAAAGTTCCCGCTGCAAATAGCCATCGCCCGTGACCGGCAGCCCATTGAGCGTATTGAAGCCGTTCATGACCGTCCTTGCATCGGCCTCCTCAACCCCGGCCTTGAAGGGGGGCAGGATGACATTGTGAAGTGTCACGGTGCCAACATCGACGGTGTTATAATCCTTGCCTGACTCCGCAAATCCATAGCCCGCAAAGTGCTTGAGCGTCGCAACGATTGTATCGGGGGCAGACAGATCATCGCCCTGGAACCCACGGATCCGGGCAACGGCGATCCGTGAACCCAGATAGGGATCCTCGCCTGCGCCTTCCATCACCCGGCCCCAGCGGGGGTCACGCGAGATGTCGACCATCGGGGCAAAGGTCCAGGTCTGGCCTTGCGCTGCTGCCTCAATCGCACTCACACGCGCACTCTGCTCGATCATGTCGAGATCCCAGCTCGCCGCTTCGGCAAGCGGGATCGGGAACATGGTTTTATGTCCGTGCACGACATCAAGGCCGAAGATGACCGGGATACCGAGGCGTGAGTTCAGCGCATATTCCTGAATCGGGCGAACTTCTTCCACACCGACAACATTCAGCATGGAGCCGATGATCCCCGATTTGAGCAATTCGGCTTTGCGGGCCTGCGTTTCATCCGTCGGAGCCGGCCCTGTCACATCCCAGAAACCGGTGAACTGGCTGACCTGCCCGACCTTCTCCTTCAGCGTCATCTGGGAGAGCAGATCCTCGACCCGTTCCTCATCTGACGGGGCCGTCTGGGCCATGACCGATGTGACCGGCAACACCAGCGCGGAGATGAAAATGGCAATAGAAAACCGCAAGACAGCCATGCTGACCAAGCCTCCCAATATACTCTGCTCAGAGAATTATTTGATAATTTTGGCCGGCACCTGACCGAAACATTCGCGCCACAACAATAGAGTTTGCGGCAGGCTGTCCGGATCATGCGGTGAAATGGATTGTGCAGAGCAGCGAAATCGGCCGGTTAAACGCCGTTTGTCAGCCGCTCGATCGCCTCTCGGAAACTGCGGCTCCCCTTGACGACAGCCCCGCTGGTCAGGGTGATCTGCGCCTCCCCCTTTGGGAGCTTCTGGATCTCCTGAATGTGAGATTTAGAGACAATCGTGGACCGGTGAATCCGAAGGAACTGGTCCGTCGGTAGTTTCGATTCGAGCGCCTTGATCGGCACACGTATGGCTGCTTCCCGGTCATGGGTATGGACGAGTGAATAGTCGCCCGCCGCCTCAATCCAGATGACATCCCCATAGGCGATGAAGTGTACCCGGCCGGCATCCCGGATTTTCAAGACTCCTGCGATTTCATCGGCCAGCGGTTCAGCGACCTCGACCTCTGAAGCATCATCAGATGCATCGATCAGTTTGCTGAGCCGCAACGCCTTCTCAACCGCCTTGCGAACCCGCTCCGCATCGAAAGGTTTCAGGATGTAATCAATGGCATCAATCCCGAAGGCTTCGACCGCATATTCCGGATGCGCAGTTGCAAAAACGAGCAGCGGTTTTTTGTCCGTGGTGATGCGGTCATAGGCATCAACCCCGCTAAGGCCCGGCATCTCTATATCAAAGACGATGAGGTCAATCCCGCCAGCATTGATGATATCAAGCGCTTCCTCGACCGATTGGCATTGCGCCATGATCTCCACATCGCCTGTCTCGGCAAGCATCTGGCCCATCAATTCCAGAGCCGGCAATTCATCATCACAAGTAACTGTCTTTAGCATTTCGCCCTGCCTGGCGGTTTCATCCCGGAGTGGCCGCTGAAGTCCGGCACCCCTTTTTTTCTTGACCCACCCTATCTTCTGGCGGTCGATAGGATGAGAGAGACCCTCATATGCTAAATAAAACAGAACAAACAGGCCTGTCATCGTCCCGCATATCGACCCAGCAATTCTGGGTCTTCCATATCGGCGGTTGGTCGGCGATGGCGCTCGTCAGCTATCTGAGCCTGACGATCTGGTACAATCCCGGTCAGTTGATCCCGGCGCTGCATACCGTCCTTCAATCCGTGCTGGGCCTATTTGTCAGCTATCCTTTGAGATGGGCAGGCTCTGCGCTCTGGAATGCGCCGATCATCCGAAGGGTGATCCTGAACGGCGCCGCGATCATCCTTGCCTCCATCATCTGGACTGCCCTGAGGGTGACGACGTTCACAGCGCTGACGGGCGAAGTCATCAATCCGGCGGACTGGGGAGGATGGCTTTATGCTTCCCTGACGATCTTCGGCGCATGGTCGTTCTGCTATCATGCGCTTAAATATTACCGGCAATGGCTAGAGCAGCGCCAGCTCGCCACAGAAGCGCAGAAAGCCGCACTGGAAGCGCAAACCCTTGCGCAACTTGAATCCCTCAAGCGGCTAGAAGCCGAGTCCCAGTACAAGGACGCCAAGCTTCGTATGCTGAAATACCAGCTCAATCCGCATTTTCTCTTCAATGCTCTGAACTCCGTCACTCACCTGGTCCGCAAGGGTGACCAGACAAGCGCAACCGAAATGCTGGTGAAGATCGCCGAGTTCCTGCGCACCTCACTCGAGCATGATGACGAACTCCTCCATTCGCTGCGGGATGAGCTCGAAGTGATCGAGCTTTATCTGGCGATTGAAAAATCCCGATTTGGCGACCGTCTGCAGACAGAGTTCAATGTGAGTGACGAGGCGCTCAATGTGAATGTCCCAAGCTTCCTGCTCCAGCCGGTCTATGAAAATGCGATGAAATACGCAGTCGGCCAAAGCCTGTCGCCAACAGTCATCTCCTTCAGCGCCGAATGCGACGGCGATGACCTGACCTTGAGCATCAGCGACACAGGGCCCGGCTTTCATGAGATGGAGGAAAGCTCCGCGCGCAGCTCGATAGGCATTGGCCTGCGCAATGTCGAGGAACGCCTGCAATCGCAATATGGCGCGAATTATAATCTTCGTATCGAGAATAATGACAAGGGCGGCGCCAGTGTCAGGATCACTATCCCGGCAAAACTAGAAAGCGTCAAACCGGTTCCAGTTGATGAGGACGTGCTGGGCTGACGCGCCTGCCAAACACACTCTCACTCACACTTACATGCTGGATGCGAGCACACGGCTGATCAGCTCGCCCTGATGACTGATGCCCATCTTTCGGTAGGCCGACTTCATGTATGATCGGGCTTGAAACCGCCTCGTGAATAGCACGAACCGTTGCTTCTTTTTCCTCAAGGCGCCCTTGCCGTTCCTTCAACGACGTCGCCATTTCCTCGAACACTTTCGCTACGACATCAATTTTGTCACAAAGCTCAGGCAGATCAGAAGCTCCCCGGCATAGCATGTATACTATGTGTTCACTGATGTTTTGTGCTTATTGAACCCATTGCATGACTATGCCGTCGGAAATGTGCCGAAGTACACACGCCGATGTCCGACCGACTGTGACTCGTTCACCCACCTCCGGCCCCACAACAGTTTGAGGTCGCGGAGTGGTCTCGAAATGGTACTATCCGTCCCTTTTCGGGACCGCATTTCCCAATTGTTACTTGGGCTTTACGAGTTTCTCAGGGCGCATCCTTTTAGCGTCGGCGAACAGCGAATATGTCTTGTTCACATAGTTCGATACATCAAGGATCGAGGTGAGATACTCATCAAGTTCCGGCGTCATTTCCTGTTCAACCAACCTGACGCGCGCGGACGGGTTCTCCGTTTCGAAATGGACGTAGAACCAGGGCTCTCCCCGCTTAAAGGTCAGCGGCGCATTCACGTCATGCCATTCAAATCCCCAGCTCAGGGGGCGCGGCCAGACATGAACCGGATAGCGCCCGCCTATCTGCACACCCGGACGCGGGGTTGGAAAATATTGAAGATAAGGCGGAGACTGAACAACATAGCAGGGATCATCCGCAACGAAGACGTAAGGCGCGATCATCTGCAGGAGCGGTTTGTTCGGATCGCGCCATTCATTCGGGGGGTGCAGCACCATGAGCTCGCGCAACACGGTCTGGCGCAGGGCCGAGCCCTCTCCGTCCGCATCAACTAGCGTCAGCTCGCCAGTCGGTCGACGGGCAAATTGCAGGGTCAGGTCAAAGGGGCACGGAATAACGAAGTGCCGGTGGTCGAAATCGATCGCAGCCGGACAAACCTGCACGGATTTCGCCGAACTCGGCTTGCTCTCCTGCCGCCTGAACGGCTGAGGCGGGCTCCAGATGACGCTGCTTTTTGGCGTCCGCACCGTCCAGCCGACGGTGATCGTCCGCTTCTTGCCGCGCTCTTCGGCAGCGGCGGCTTCGCGTTCATCCGCGAAATAGTCATCCCAGCTCATCTGTTGCCCTTTGTCTCTGCTCGTCGCTGATCTCTTCTCTAACAGCTTAGCGGAATCCGCCCGCAGGGCGCAATCTGCGCTCCACCACTATGCATCGACTTCTTTTCCTTCCCGCCCTCAAATGATAAATCCGTGAGAAGAGAATGGGAGGAAACATGTTCACTAAACTCGCCCTTGGCCTCGGCCTTGTCATTTCCTCCGTAAGCGGTGCGCTTGCCTATGACGAGCCCCCGGAAAGTGACACGGTCTATCTCTTCTCTTCCTTCCGCAATGATGGTGAAACGGGGCTGCATCTTGCCTGGTCCGAAGATGGGCTCGACTGGCACGATATCAATGAGGGCGCATCGGTCCTGCCTCCGCTGGTGGGCGGCAGGCTGATGCGCGACCCCTGCATCATTCTGGGCGGGGATGGCCGCTATCACATGGTCTGGACCACCGGCTGGTGGGAAGACAATATCGCCATTGCCCATTCCGATGACCTGATCACCTGGTCCGAACAGACCGAGCTACCGGTCATGCGGGGGACGGACGGGGTGATGAACAGCTGGGCGCCTGAAATCTTCTATGACGAAAAAGACGGCGAATATCTCATTTTCTGGTCGTCTGCCGTACCCGGACGTTTCCCTGAGACCGATGACCGCGGCGATATCCGTTCGACCACCGGTAAATCGATCAATCACCGCGTCTATTATACAAAGACAAAGAATTTCGAGACCTATTCCCCCACCGCCCTCTTCTATGATGGCGGGTTCGTCTCGATCGATGCGAATATCCTGCGCGACGGGGAACGCTATATCATGTTCCTGAAAGACGAGACCAAGCGGCCCGAGCCTGAAAAGAATGTCCGTATCGCCATCGCCGCCGACCCCGAGGGGCCATGGGGGCCGGCCTCACCGCCCATCTCCCCTGACGGAATCTGGATTGAGGGTCCGACCTCGGTGAAGATCGGCGAGCAGTTCTACGTTTATTATGATGCGTATATGGAGCATCGCATGATGGCCCTCCGCTCACCCGACCTCATTCACTGGGAGGATATATCAGACAGGCTCAATTTCCCTGAGGGCAGCCGCCACGGCACCGTCCTGCCGATTGACCGAGAGACGCTTGAACGCCTGCTTAACGCCCATGATGGCTAGGCCCGAGGCCCCATCACAGCCGGTCTGGTCATGGCCGCGAAATTCCGCCACGTTCCCGCCTCTTGAGCCTGTTGCCGGGGATTATAGATGGACGCCCTCACTCTCGTGCCGCCCATGGCGGCCATCCTCATCGCCGTATTCGCCCGGAATGTTTATGCCGCGCTGATTGCAGCGCTGTTCCTGTCCGAAAGCCTGATCGACGGGTTCAACCCCATCCTCGGTGCGCTGGGCGCCATCGACCGGACAGTCGCGGTGTTCGAGAGCGGCTATAATACGCAGATCCTCCTTTTCTGCCTGCTGATCGGCGCGCTCATTGCCTTCATGCGCGATTCAGGTGGGGTCGCGGCGATGGCCAAGGCCCTGATCTCAAGCGGGCTTGCCGGGACAAGGCGACGGGCGGAGCTGGCCGTGGCGGGTACCGGCTCGGCGATTTTCATCGAAACAAATGTGAGCCTGCTCAGCGCCGGGGTGCTCGGCCGCCCGCTTTACGACGCTCACGGCCTTTCGCGGGAGCGCCTCGCCTATATCATCGACTCAACGAGCGCCCCGATCAGTGTGATCCTTATCCTGAATGCCTGGGGCGCTTATGCGCTGGGTCTAGTCGAGGTCTATGATTTCGACAGCCCCAACAATATCGTCTTTGGCTCCGTGCCGTGGAATTTCTACGCCCTCATCACCATTGCCATCGTCTATTTCACCGTCTTCACCGGTAAGGTGTTCGGCCCCATGGCGAAAGCCGATGCCCGGGTCGAAGGCGGGATCGAGGAAGCCGGGCCTTCCCCGACAAAGGCGCGGTATATGTGGCTGCCGCTGCTCATCATGGTCAGCAGCGCCCTCCTTTTCATGTTCATCACCGGCGCTGGAAGTATGGCTGCCGAAGCTGGCGTTGCGAGCACCACCGAATGGCTGAGGACGCAGTTCAGTGCAGGTCATTTCGGTGAGCTGGGCCGCTGCATGACCAAGGGCGATGGTGCCAAATCGATCCTCTGGGCGATCACCCTCGCGATCAGCGTTTCGGGCCTGATGCTGCTGGCTGAGCGCGCCATGAAAGGCAGCGAGCTGCAGGACAGAGCCTTCAAGGGCATTGGCGAGATGGTGCCACTGGTGACCGTCCTGCTCCTTTCCATCGCGCTCGGTGCCTCTTTGCGCGCGCTGGGGACAGGTGATTACGTCTCCTCGATTGCCGCAGGCTCCCTCCCCGGTTTCACCGTACCCGCCATATTGTTCGCCGCTGCTGGCGCAACTAGCTTCATGACCGGGACAAGCTGGGGCACGTACGGCATCCTCGTGCCGATCGCGATGCCGCTGGCTCAAGCACTCGGAATTCCGCCTTCTCTCGCGCTGGCCGCAGTGCTGGGCGGCGGAGTTTTCGGCGATCACTGCTCACCGATTTCCGACACGACCCTGATCGCCAGTGTAGCTTCAGGAACCGAGCACCTTTCTCATGTGAGAACGCAGCTGCCCTATGCGCTGTTCGCCGCATTGATCGCAGGCGGATTATACATCATCGCCGGGCTGCTGACAGTAAGTTAGCGCGCAGCGGCCTCGGCCATTAGTCTAGCGATGGCATCACCGGCGCCCTCGGCATCAATGCGCAAGACCTTGTTCCGGTCTGTCTCGCCCGAAACGACCGAGACGGAGGATTTAGCCACGCCCAGCTCCTTGGCGATCAGCGTGACGACCGCTTTGTTCGCCTTGCCTTTCTCGGGCGCCGCGGTCACCCGAACTATCAGACGGCGCTCCCCTTCCGGGCTCTCCCAGATGCCAGCCAGCCCCGCGCTCGCGGCGCCGGGCGTGACACGAAGCAGGAGGGTTGGCGCATTCTCTGACATGCGCCAGACCTAGCGGGCGGGCGGGTTTCATGCCAAGCCCCTCCCCATGGCAGAGCTTCGCCCGATCATCGCGACGCTGATCGTCGACAAGGAAGCCCAGGCGAAATTCCAGCGCCTGCGCGACCGGTACTACCCCGCCGCACGCACGCCGGCGCATGTGACCCTGTTCCGTCATCTCCCCGAACGCGAGCCTGAGGAAGTGGCAAAAAGGATCCGCGAGATCACCAAAGGGATCGCGCCCTTCCCGATTGAGGTGACCGCCCCGATGTCGATGGCTAACGGCGTGGCACTGGAACTTCACGCGCCTGATCTCATAGCCCTCAGGGCACGGATTGCTGATGAATATAGCGCCCATTTGCGCCGCGAGGATAAAAAACCCTTCGCACCGCATATGACTGTGCAGAACCGCGTGACCCGCCGGCGGGCGCAGCGCACGCTGGGCTCGGTAAAGGGCAGCTTCACCCCGTTCACCGCAACGGGCGAAGGGATCGCTCTATGGCTCTATATGGGCGGGCCTTGGGCACCGCTTGATGAGATTTTATTCGAAGGCTGAAGATCAGTCTTTCTTGGCCTTACGGGCTTCGCGGGCCAGCCGCGCCTTGCGCAAAGCCGCCGAGCGCGCCTGACGCTCCTCGGAAACGGCTTTGACCTCTTCCATGACCAGCCGTTCCGCTTCGTCACGGGCGAGGCGCCGGGCGTTGGGCGAATTCGATGTACTGGTCATGGGAAGTTCCTTCCGCCCCGCTTGCCCGCGGGGAAAGCCACAAATGCGCCTCGGCGCACTAAACAAAGTATGGGTCGAATATGGGCGTTAACTGCAAAAAAACAAGGTTTCTCGCCAGTTTTCCAAGAGAACACGCCCGAAAATGGCTTACAACCTGCGTACTCCTTCATGAAATTATTTTCGTTTGACTTTGCCCCGTTGTCCGCACATGTCGTCGGAATCGGTGTTTGCCGGACGATTTCTACTACGCGACTCTCAGCAAGCGCCGACTTTTAGACCTCTTCCCAGAATATCGACTGCCCAGGCGGCCAAGGCCAAGAAGTGCCGGGTCGCTTTCTCAAGAGGTCACGAAAGGAAATCCCATGACCACTGGTACCGTAAAGTTCTTCAACACCCAAAAAGGCTACGGCTTTATTCAGCCTGAAGACGGTTCGACCGACGTTTTCGTTCACGCTTCTGCCCTTGAGCGTTCGGGCCTTGCCCCGCTCAACGAAGGCCAGAAAGTCAAGTTCGAAACCGAGCGCGACCAGCGCAGCGGCAAAATGGCCGTCTCGACGATCGAGCTTGCCTAAGTCTTTCTCGCGCTCAAGCAGCGTAGCGGTAGCGCGATAATCGCGCGCTCAGGCCGCGACGCAGTAGCGCAGTAAGAAAATCACGAACCCCCGCCCTCACCGGCGGGGGTTTTTTGTTGAGCCGCGTCGCCCCAGCCTTAGCGCTGGAACTGACGCACCCGGACGGCAAAGGAGCCATCCTTGATCTCAAATGTCTCTGGCTGGTCTGTCGACGCCGTACTGTCGGCTGGCAACTCGACAACCCCGGAAAAACCGCCGCCAATATCGATATAATCACCATCGATGATAAAGCGGTTGAGCATCACCTTCGCGCCGCCGCTATTCTCTGACGTCCACGTCTTGCTGAGGCCATCAGCGAAAAAGGTCAGCTCGGCACTGACGACGCGTACATTGTTGGTCTCGCCTTGCACGACGAGGCTCATCATCACCTCGCCCTTGCCGGAGGGCTTTGCGGCTTTGCTCGTCAGTCCAAAGAGTGTCACCTGATAGGTGTCCTTGAGCGACATGGCGCGCCAGAAACTGCCGCTCTGCCAGTCGCCGTCGCTTTCGAGATGGGTGACATACCAGCTGCGCCGGTCATCATTCACTGCCGCGAACAATTGTCCGTCAACTTCCGCCTCGGCTTTTTTCGCGCTGGCCTTTTCGGCGGGTTTTTCGGTTCTGGTCTCGACAGTCGTTTCTTCATCCGCGCTGTCATTGCCGCCGCAGGCAGCCAGACCGCCCACAAGGATGAGTGCCGCCAGTGTCCGCCCCGTATTCTTCAACAAATGCATATTTGCTCCCCTCACGTCCCACTTCACAAGAAAACCCCGCACGTCAGATCCTCGGCGCGGGTGACCGGTGTGTTCCGGCGGACCCTACATGGATTTGACCACCGGATGCGCGCGTTTTGCAGTTGGCCACGAATTCGTTTTGGGAGCGCACCGGTGCCGGTCGGCGTTCCCGCGTATTTTCAAGGGCTTATTGCCCGGCTGGCCGTGGGGATGGGTTGCCCGAATTCATGAGCGCCGTCATCCCGCGGCTCCGACCGCAGGTCTCAGGGGGCGGAACGCGCGGATTATTGGCATGGGAAGGTCATCCGACTGACGGGCTCTGGGGGGCGGGTTTCCAATTTCTCCGCTCATGCCCGCGAAGGCGGGCATCTGATCTTCTGTGGGGTGTTTGGCGCCTGTCTCTTCACTCTTGGGTGGAAGGACCGTGTAGGGCGGTTATCGCGAAGCGATAGCTAACCTCTAATGAACGGTAATGTTCTCTGCAGTTGCTGCAGCCATTACCCTTCTATGTGCTATTTTATCACACACCTTGTCAAATCAGGACAACTATGCCCTATTCTAGAAACTCGCGTTACGTCGTTTAAAGTATCCACTATATGGGCGGAGCGTCTCGTGCCGGGCAAGGGAGCATGCAAGTGCTGACTGAGAATGAAATTCTAGAATTTCTCGCAACACATGAGCAAGGCGTTAAACAGGCTGATTTTTTCAACCACTTCAAATGCAAAGCCACTCGCCGTGACATCGAAAGATCCATTGAACGCTGTGTCGATCAACAAGTGATCATTATTGATGGCCCAAAGGTGTTGACCAATCCCAATCATAAAGCGGCCGCGTAATCACAAGCATCTGGGGGATACATAAGCGAAAAGACCGGAGACATTCTGCTTCGGGCCCGGACCAGCGTAGCGAATTTGCACGAGATAGAGACAGAATACTATATTCGTCTGCATTTCGTAGGCTTGCGGGAATAACACAAATTGTCAAAGTCGGTGACGAGGATATATTTCATACTCGGCTCCACCACTCATTAAAAGTCGCACAAATAGCTCGACGCATAGCCGAATATAATCGAAGCAAACCGGCTGCACGATTCCTCAAAATAAATCCCGAAGTAGCCGAAGCAGCCGCATTAGCCCATGATATCGGACATCCTCCGTTCGGTCACATCGGCGAGCAAGTATTAAACGAACTGGTATCGCAAACCGATACCGATGGGTACGAAGGCAATGCACAATCCTTCCGTATACTTACCAAATTATCAGTACGATTCCTCGACGTAAGCGGTCTTGATCTTACAAGAGCGACCTTAGCAGCAATACTCAAATACCCTTGGCATCGAGACAAAGAAAACTCTGATCGCGAAAGAAAATGGGGCGCATACAAAACAGAAGAAGCTGACTTTCGATTTGCGCGGGCTGCATTCAACCACACATATTCGCAAACAGCTGAAGCCGCCTTGATGGATTATGCTGACGATATAGCATATTCTGTTCACGATCTAGAAGACTTTCACCGATGCAATGCAATTCCTTGGTCCCTGATATTCGCTGATAATGACGGAGCCGGAGTAGTCGATCGGGCATATCGCTCTTGGCATAGAGCCCCAAGCGACGCAAAAGAACGCCTACGAATTGCTTTGCAAACTGTGAAAGAAACTTTTGAATGGACTTTTAAGACTGAATTGCAGCGCCCTTATGATGGCAGTACCGAAGCACGACGTAAATTAAGGAGCCTAACTTCACGGCTCATTGGTACCTACATTAAAGCCGCCGAACCACTACCTGAAAAGAAAATCTGCGCCGATAAACCGGTTATCAAAATAGAACAAAGAAGATATGACGAAATAAGAGTTCTAAAAGCAATTACTCGAGACTATATAATTGACAACCCATCTTTGATGGCTCAACAGCTTGGGCAAAAAAAGATTATTGCGGATCTTTTCGAAATAATCTCATCGGAAGCCAAGGTCTCGCGCCCCAAATTTCTCCCATTTAGACTGTCCGATCTCTATTCAATAGATGGCAATAACCCCAACCCTGCCCGCTTCGCTGCTGATTGCATTTCTAGTCTCACAGAACAAGAAACAATTAAGTTACACGCCAGGCTGACAGGTCTATCAAGTGGTTCAGTCCTAGATCCAATAGTAAGATAGTACGATATCCGTCCTTACCCCTTCTCCACATAGAGCTTATTGCCTACCTCGGCATATTTCTCTGACATCTCGGCCATACCCTTCTGGCGTTCTTCCTCGCTCATTCGCTCGAGGTCGGCCTTTTCATTGTCCGAAAGGCCGTCGGCATAGTCGCGCACATCCTGGGTGATCTTCATCGAGCAGAATTTCGGTCCGCACATGGAGCAGAAATGCGCCGTCTTGTGCGCCTCTTTCGGCAGGGTCTCATCATGGAAGTCCCGCGCGGTTTCAGGGTCGAGGCCGAGATTGAACTGGTCCTCCCACCGGAATTCGAACCGCGCGCGGGAGAGCGCGTCATCGCGCAGGCGCGCGGCGGGGTGCCCCTTGGCCAGGTCCGCCGCATGGGCCGCGAGCTTATAGGTGATGACCCCGACCTTGACATCGTCACGGTTGGGCAGGCCCAGATGCTCCTTGGGCGTCACATAACACAGCATCGCCGTGCCGAACCAGCCGATCATCGCCGCCCCGATGCCGGAAGTGATATGATCATAGCCCGGTGCGATATCGGTCGTCAGCGGCCCGAGCGTATAGAAGGGCGCCTCGCCGCACACTTTAAGCTGCTTGTCCATATTGGCCTTGATCTTGTGCATGGCGACATGGCCCGGCCCCTCGATCATCACCTGCACGCCGTGCTTCCACGCGATTTTCGTCAGCTCCCCGAGGGTTTCAAGCTCGGCAAATTGCGCGCGGTCATTCGCATCCGCCGTGGAACCCGGACGCAGGCCATCGCCGAGGCTGAACGTCACGTCATAGGCACGCATGATCTCGCAGATTTCCTCGAACTTCGTATAGAGGAAGCTCTCCTTGTGATGAGCAAGGCACCACTTCGCCATGATCGAGCCGCCGCGTGAGACAATGCCTGTCACACGATCCGCTGTCAGATGAATAAAGGGCAGGCGCACGCCGGCATGGACGGTGAAGTAATCGACCCCTTGCTCGCATTGCTCGATCAGCGTGTCGCGATAGACTTCCCAGGTGAGGTCTTCGGCAACGCCACCGACCTTTTCGAGCGCCTGATAGATCGGCACGGTGCCGATGGGCACGGGGCTATTGCGGATGATCCATTCGCGGGTGTTGTGGATGTTCCGGCCGGTCGAGAGGTCCATCACCGTGTCCGCGCCCCAGCGGGTCGCCCAGACCATCTTGTCGACTTCTTCCTCGACAGAGGAGGTCACCGCCGAATTGCCGATATTGGCATTGATCTTGACCAGGAAGTTCCGGCCGATGATCATCGGTTCGGCCTCGGGGTGGTTGATATTGGCGGGGATGACGGCGCGGCCACGCGCGATCTCGTCCCGCACGAACTCAGCCGTCACGAATTCGGGCAGTTCCGCGCCGAAGCTTTCGCCCTCATCGATATTCTTTCGCGCCTCTTCGAGAGCGGCCTTGCGGCCCATATTCTCGCGGATGGCGATATATTCCATTTCCTTCGTGATGATCCCGGCACGGGCGAATTCAAGCTGGGTGATGGGTTCGGAGCCCGTCCCGCGCAGCGGTTTGTGATGGGTCGGGAATTGCCGCGCGAGATATTTCCCCGTCGCGCCGCCATTGTCTTCGGGTTTCACTTCGCGGCCGTCATATTCCTCGACATTGCCGCGCTCTTTCACCCAGGCCGTGCGCTTCCTTTCAAGGCCCTTTTCGACATCGGCGACAAAGCCTTCCTCCGTATAGGGCCCGGTCGGATCATAGACCGGCAGGTCCGGTTCATTCGCCGTTTCGTGCACGGAGATATAGCGCACGGGCGCGGCGACATCCTCGAACCGGTCAGACTTCACATAGACCTTGCGGCTGGCGGGCAAGGGGCCGGTGGTGACTTCGGGCGTGACAAATTCGGACTGGGGCGTGTGCTTGTTCATGAGGCGGACTTTCTTAGGTGATAGGTCAGGGCCATGCCGATGCATTGCCGCAGGATCTCTTCAGGAAAGGGCGAGGCGGGATCGAGCCGAAGCTCGCGGGTGCCGATGAAGGTCAGCTCGTCCCCGTAACGGGTGCGCCATTCATCGACGAGCGTGGTGCGGCAATTGACAAAGAGGCTCGCGCCCTCCCCGTCCTTTGACGGCGCAAGGCGAAGGGTCGTCCCGCTCCGGCTCGATTCGGTCAGATAGGAGGGTTCGCCCCATTTGAGGGTCTCGGTCAGCGGGCCGACGCCTTGGGTTTCAGCGGCGGTCGCGAAGATGAGATCGCGCAGCCGGAGCAGGACCGGCCGCAGAGCGGGCGCGTAAGAGCTGAACTTTTCCCGGACGGGCTCCGGTGGTGACACCCCGATCGTCGTCGTCATTTTCCGTCCCTCCGCCGGTGTGAGCCGGATCAGGTTCAAAGGGTGCTTCTCAACCCCGGCGGGGTGCCCCTCGGCAAAGTCTGGAATTAGCGGCTCTGCGGCGGCGACGCAAATACTCCCCTCAGTCGCTTTCGCAGATCAGGAGCTGGCGCGCCGTCTCTTGCATCATCTTGCGATAGCGCGCCTGCGGCCAACCACAATCGATGGTCAGATGCTCCCAGTTGCGGACCGACATCCAGGTCCAGAGAAGGTCGGTCGCCACCGGCACGGTGAGACCGGCGCGTAGCCTGCCGTCCCTCTTCAGCGATTTCACCGCCGCCTCGCACCCTTCGCGGAAAGCCGCCATGCGGTCGTCCCACGCCGCGCGCGCCGCCTCATCCGAATCGCGCATGACGAGGAGCGCTTTCATCACGCCGTAGATCTGCGGAATGAAGGTCGCCCAGAAATCGATATAGGCGGCGAGCCGCGCCTCCCCCGTTTCCGCCGCGCGGCTGGGGGCCAGCAGCTCATCCACCTTCAGCTGGTCGCCGGTATAGCGGGTGACGGCAATCAGCAGCTCCGCCCGTGTCGGGAAATGCAGATAGACCGCCTGCCGGCTGATCCCTGACGTTTTGGCGATTTCTGACATCGGCACCACCCGTGCCGGGTTCGCCTCCAGCAGCTTCCAGGTGGCTTCGAGAATTTTTTTTCGGGTCGGGTTGAGATCATCACTTGACATGTTGTCAATCTAGCGCCACTTGACGGCCTGTCAACTTGACAATGTGTCAAGCGAAGGAGAGGCGATATGACAAACCACATTTTCATCTGGGTGGCGCATCCGCGTGAGGCGTCCCTGTCGACTGGACTGGCCGAGGCCTATGCTGCGGGCGCGCGCCGGACCGGCGCGGAAGTTCGCATTCAGGGCCTGTGGGACATGGCGTTCGAGCCGCGCATGAAGGGCTTTGGCAAGGACATGCCCGCGCTGGAGCCGGACCTGATCCAATGGCAGCAGAATATTGCGTGGGCGGATCACATAGTCGTCATCCATCCCTATTGGTGGGGGCAGATGCCGGGCCTTGCCCGCGCCGTGCTCGACCGCGGCCTGACGCCGGGGTTTGCGTTCAAATACCATGCGCGCGGCGTCAAATGGGACAAGCTGCTCGAGGGCCGGACGGCGGACATCGTCATTACGTCCGACACCCCGCCCCTGCTCGACCGGGTCTTTTACGGCCAGCCGGGCCTGCGCGTTCTTAAAAAGCAGGTGCTGGAATTCTGCGGCATCAAGGTGAAAAAAGCACTCCAATTCGGCTCAGTCAAACTGGCGGGCACGGAGAAAATCCTGTCCTGGAAGACCCGGATGGAGAAACTCGGCGCGTCCCGCGGGCGCGAGGCCGAAACCGTCGCCACGCAGTACGAAACCGGGAGGGCGGCATGAACTTCGATCATCTCGATATCGTGCTGACGGGGACTGGCCTGACGGCGGCCCTCGTCGCGGGGGTGTTCCTCACCTTCTCCGAGCTGGTGATGGACGCGCTGGGGCGTCTTGATGAGCCTTCCGGCATCAAAGGAATGCAGCGCATCAACCGGCGGGTGTTCAGGACGATCTTTCTTTTCTCCGCCCTCGGACTGGTCCCGGTGATGGGCGGGCTGTCCTTCATCTCATGGAACCAGCTGGAGGGGTCTTCGCGGATGCTGGTGATCGCAGGGTCACTCACCTACCTCATCGGTATGTTCGGTGTGACCATGTTCGGCAATGTGCCGATGAATGAGAAACTGGCCCAGATGGTGCCCGAAGCGCTCGAGGCGTGCGAGTACTGGCATCATTATCTGAAGGTCTGGACACGGTGGAACCATCTGCGCACCGCGTCATCCTTCATCGCAGGCGGGCTTTATATGCTGGCACCCCTTGCCGGTGCCTGAACCATGCGCGCGGAGGACAGGATCATCGGGAACCTCGCTTAAATCCTAATTGGGGTTCCCGTACATGATCGCCCGCGTCTCTCCGGGCTTTGAGAAATAATCCTCGCCTGACTCGATCAGGCCCTGCGGGACGACGACCTGCACATGGATGCCGACCGCTTTATCCGCATTGAGCATCTCGCGCGTCGCCTCACCGCCCAACGCCGCAAAGAACCAGTCTGGCACGAATGCCATATGGGTGCGGATCTTCTGGTAGAAATCCGTCTGCGGTGCATGCGCTTCCCGCTCCGGTGCGGCATCTCCCAGATGCATGACGGTCGCGCCCTCATTCAGGGTTACGCGGTAGACGATGTTTTCGACGTCTTTCATTCTTGCGCCACCAGCATGGGGAATGCGAACGGCAGATGCCGTGATGCTCTCTTCCGTTGTGGACCCTACCCCATCTTCGGTGACCACGACATGGGCAAAGCTGTTCGGCTCGCCTTCATATTCAGGCGCCATGACCGTAATGCGGTCCTCGAAAGATGCTTCCCAGCCCGCGCCCTGCCGGAGCATAGCTACAGCCTGCGTCGGCGCGACGAGCAACACTTGCGGCTGGGCCGCGAGATAGTCGTTGACTTCGGAAGCAGTGAAATGATCCCCATGCGCATGGCTGATGAAGACGACGTCGACCCCGTCATAGGGCGCCTCGCCAGCAAACAGTTTGGCGCGTATGTCATCGGGCAGGTTCTGGTAATTCGCATAATCATGCCGAAACAGCGGATCAAAAAGGATCTTGGTCTCGCCATCGACGATCATCACGCCTTCATTGGCAAGGAAATGGGCGGTCGTCTGTTCCCCATCCGAGGGGTGCGCTGCGGCGATGCCGGACAAAAAGCCTAAAGCTGTGAGGGAACACAGGATTTTTCTCATCTTCCGTCCTTCTGCGTTATATAGTCTGAAGAAGACTCTCCGCACCCACCCCAAAGAACCCGAACAGATGGCCGCCGCTCCGTCAGACTGAGTTAGCTTGTTCCCAAAACTGACGCAATCTGGGTTCCAGAAGGGATAGGACAGAATCAGGGGTCGAGTTTGACATCTCGCGGGAAGCCTGAACAAATCTTCCCGCCCAGCCGAATGACAGGATCCCATGTTTCTTAAATCAGTTCTGACGTCAGTTATTACGGTCTCTTCGATCTACGGCGTCGCCACCGCAGGCGAATATGCCGTGCGCGACCTTGGCCAGATCACCAGCCGCGACGAATGTATGGAGGCCGCCGATTTCATGATGGGTCAGGCGCTTCGCAACTGGCACTGGAACATTGATGACACAGAAAAGAGCAAAGGCGGCAGCACGGTCTTTTTCTATGGGGTCCGAAAAGATATCAATTCGGGCTCATCGCGGGACTATCAGATTGATGTATCCGTCTACTGCCCTTTTTATGACGGGAAATTCTACGGCCAGCTGATCGTGCATCACAGCCGAGATGGTGAGAACCCGTTACGCACCGCCGACAAGCTCGAATATTTTTTCCGTGAGGGCATCAAGACCATCCACTATATGAAGGCCAACGGGCATTAATGCCGTGCAACCAAGCCGCCGCTCCGGCGTTGTCTTAGACTGGATTTTCCGGAGGATATCCCATGCGCCGTGCTCATCTGCCTGTTTTTGCGCTTCTTCTTGGTCTGGCCGCCTGTGGCGGGAAGGATGAAGAGGCGGAGGTTTCTGAACCCGCCGCTGCGCCGATCGAAAAACCGGCCCGCGATAAACAGGCGGCCCCGAGCGGCACACCGGCAAATGAGACAAGTGCTGTTGCACCTGAGAAGTTGCCCGCCAATGGCAAGGTCATCCCCCTGACACCAGAAGGCTGGGGCGTCCTGAAGATCGGCATGACCCGAGACGAGATCACGGCCGCGATGGGGCCAGACAGCGAGCCGGGACTTGCTGGCGGGCCGGATCCAGCGGCTTGTGATCAGTACCACCCGGAGAACGCTCCGACCGACATGCTGGTTATGCTGGAGAATGATGTCGTGACACGGATTTCCGTCATGCAGGACAGCAATGTCGTCAGTGAATGGAATATCGGGATCGGCGCCGAGGCGGCAAAAGTGAAAGCTGCCTATCCGGACGCAGATATCTCACCACATAAATATCAGGACGCGCCGGCTGAATATATCACCGCTTGGAGCGCGAATGGCCCGTCTGGCGATGAATCCTATACGGATGACCCTGCCGCGCGCGGCATCCGCTATGAGATCGGCGATGACGGCAAGGTCATGGCGATCCACGCCGGCGGCCCCTCGATCCAGTATGTCGAAGGATGCCTTTGAGGGGTTATTCTTCTGCCGCTTCCAGCAGCAACTCCACAAACGCTGCGAGTTGTTTGCTGTCGATCCAGCGGACGACGGCAACGAGGTCATGTTCGTAATCGATGTAGACCATATTGGCACCGGCCCCGAGATAGGAGACCGCATCCTCGCGCGCGGCGGGGAAGCGTTTCTGATCTGTGTTGAGGAACCAGTTCATATAGCCATAGCCGGACTCCGGCCCGGTCGGGGTGCGCGCCCGCGCAATCCATTCCGTTGAGAGGATGACCTCCTCCCCCCACTGACCTTCGCGCAGGCCCAGAAGGCCGAGCCGGGCGAGGTCATAGGCATTGATGAACATGCCGCCGCCCCAATGTCCGCCGCCGGATACGACCTTCAGCCGGTTGCCGTAAACATCCGTCCAGGAATTGTCATACCCTTCCCAGTGCCAGCTATCGCTGGCGCCGATAGGGGACATCACGCCCTCTTCCAGCACTTCCGGCAGCGATTGCTCCCATAGATGGGTGAGCGCGAGAGCGAGCGCGTTCACCCGAACGTCATTATACTCATAATATCTGCCGGGCTCGGGCGGACCCTCGATCAAATCCGAGCTTGCTGTTTCGCCCGGCCGGTCGGCCCACCACGGCTTGCCCCACAAGGTGCCGATCCAGCCCGATGTCTGACGCAGCATCATGTCCCATGTGATCGGCGCATTATGGGGGAGCGCGAAATCCTCCGTAGGGGTTACCTTTTCGATGACCGGCTTGTCGGGGTCGAGGAACCCCCGGTCAAAGGCGAGCCCTGCCGTGTGACAGAGGAAGGTTTTGGAGATCGAGAAGGTCATATCGACCTCATCGACCTCGCCCCATTGAGCCACGATATAACCGTCTTTCAGGATGATCCCGTTGGGGGCCGCGCGCGGCTCCAGCGGGCCGATGGGTGAGGAGAAGGCCTCGCGTGCCCAGGTCAAAGGCACGGTGATGCGCAGATCCCGAACATCGGCGACGGCGGCAAGTTCGGGCGGATGCCGGGTCTCATGCGCGACGGCAAAGTCAATCGCCGCCTGGAGTTTCACCGGATCAAGGCCCATTTCAGCGGGATCGCGATGCTCCCAATCAGGATGAGGTCCGGGAACATAATCCTGCGCGGCGGCCGGGCCGACAAGCAGGATGAGGGCGCAAACGAGACGCAGCATGGGCATTCCTCCTGCCGCCAAGCCTAGCGGGGATCGGCCCCTGTCGCCACCACTGGCCAGCCCGCGCAAGGCGCGCTAGCGGCGCCGAATGCGTATCGATCATTATGACGATTTTGACTGGCAGGGCCTGCTCGATTCCATCGGGGCGGATATCGCGCCGCTTTTGACCCATGGCGAGGTCGCAAATTACATCCCCGCGCTCGCCGCGGTGGACCCCGAGAGCTTTGCCATGGCCTTCGTCAATCTGCGCGGCGAGACCTTCACGACCGGCCGGGCGTCAACGCCCTTCTCGATCCAGTCGATCTCGAAAGTCTTTGCCCTGATCCTTGCGCTGGAGCTTGAAGGCGAGGCGCTGTGGGACCGCGTCGGGCGGGAGCCCTCAGGCACGGCGTTCAACTCCATCGTCCAGCTGGAGGAAGACCACGGCGTGCCGCGCAATCCGCTGATCAATGCCGGGGCCATCGTTGTCACCGATTCCATTGTCGGGCATTGCGGGGAGAGCACGGCGATCGCGCGCCTTCTGGCCTTTATCCGGAAAGCCGCCAATTCGCTCGGCCCCCGGATCGATATGAAGGTTGCCGAGTCAGAAGAAGCCTATGGCGACCGCAACCGGGCGCTCGCCTATTTCATGAAGAGCTTTGGCATCCTGAAAGAGGACGTGCCCATCGCGCTCAAGGCCTATTTCCAGCAATGCGCGATTGCGATGAGTACGGTGGATCTGGCCCGCGCAGGGCTGTTCCTTGCCAATGGCGGGACCGACCCCGCAACGGGGCTGGAGCTGACGACCAAGACAAGGACGGACCGGCTGAACGCGATCATGATGATGTGCGGGCATTACGACATGTCGGGCGATTTTGCCTTCAGCGTCGGCCTGCCCGGCAAGTCAGGCGTGGGCGGCGGCATCCTCGCCATTATCCCGCAGGTTGGGTCGGTCGCGGTGTGGTCGCCGCGGCTCAATCAGGCGGGCAATTCGCTGGCCGGGACGCAGGCCCTGCAATGGTTTTCTGAGCGCAGTCAGGTGACGCTTTTCTGAGACGGATGCGGGACGCGAAGCCTGCTATAGGGGCGCCATGAGCTTTGATAGTGATGTCCTGATCGTCGGCGCCGGAGCCGTAGGCCTTGCTTGCGGCTATGCGCTGGCTCGCGCGGGCCGCGAAGTGCTGGTCATCGAGAAAGGCCCGCTGATCGGCGAAGGGATCAGCTCGCGTAATTCCGAAGTCATTCATGGCGGGCTTTATTATCCCACCGGCTCGCTGAAGGCGCGGCTGTGTGTGGAAGGCCGCCGGATGCTCTATGATTTCCTCCGTACCCATCATGTACCATTCGACAAATGCGGCAAGCTGGTCGTGGCGACCGAGGCGGATGAAGAGGAGCGGCTGGCCGGTATCATGGCGCAGGCCGAAGCGAATGGCGTTGAGGGCATGGTTGCCCTTGGCGGGCGGCAGGCACGGAGCCTTGAGCCGCAATTGCGGGCAAGCGCCGCACTCCTCTCCCCTGAAAGCGGGGTGATGGACAGCCACACCTACATGCAGGCGCTGGAGGGGCGGATAGCCGATACCGGCGGGCAGGTCGTTCTGAACACAGAATTCCTTGGCGCAAGCCCCCTGCCCCATGGCGGGTTAGAGGTGCGGACCGGCCCCGACGAGATGACCCTGACCGCCCGTGCGCTGGTGATCGCCGCAGGGCTTGGCGCGCAAAAAGCGGCAGCAGGGATAGAGGACTATCCGCAGGCGGATATCCCAAAGCTGCATTATGGCAAGGGCATCTACTTTGCCCTCTCCGGCAAGGCGCCGTTCCGGCATCTCGTCTATCCCCTGCCGATCCAGGGCGCGCTGGGCACGCATTACCGACGTGATCTTGGCGGGGTCGCGCGCTTCGGCCCGGACCTCCGCTTTGTCGAAGCGCCGGAATATGCCGTGGAAAAGACCCGCGTCGGGAGTTTCTATGAGACGATCCGCCGGTTCTGGCCGGACATTCCCGATGGCGCACTGATGCCCGATTATGCGGGGGTCCGCCCCAAGCTGCATGGCCCCGGCGAGAACCAGCCCGACTTCCGCATTGACGGACCGGACGCCCACGGGATCGAGGGCCTCGTCACCCTCTTCGGGATTGAAAGCCCCGGCCTGACCTCGTCGCTGGCGATTGGGGAAGAAGTGGCGTGCATCATCGCCGAATCCGCCTGACATCGTGCGAATAACGTATTCATGCTAGGCTCTCTCGATGAAAGGTCGCCTCATATATGTTGAGCTGAAATCGGGCTATGCCGGGAACGGTCCGGCATGGATCGATATTGCTGGCGCGTCGAAGAGTGGCAACACCGTTTACTCCAACGGAAAAGCATTCCGTAGCCTGAAAGGCTCTGGCGTAAACGGGAACTACTATGACATCGATACGCTTGAAGAGTACTGGATATCAGGCATCAAGAAGAACAATCAGGACCGCCACTGGACAGGTGGCGGAAAAATCCTAATCAGCCATGATGCGATCGATGCCTATCTCGCCGAAACAGGCGCTCGCCAGTTGCCGCAGAATATCTTTCCAACGACGCTAGCACCTGCTGAGCAATCAGCCCGGCATCAGGAAATCGAACACGTGAAACTATATGAGGATGCAGAGACCGGCGAGCTACCTCGGTCTCGAGCAGAGATGATAAAGGCGAAGACCCGGCCTGATGGCTAGCCTTCCTTCAGCACCCGGACTTCACGCTGCGGGAACGGGATCTCGATATTGTGCTGTTTCAGCGCCATCCAGATCATCAAATTGAGGTCCGCCGCCACCCGATTCTCCCCATCATCGACACCGTCCATCCAGAATTCGACGAGAATATCGATCCCCGAATCCCCGAAGCCCTCAATCTCCGCATCGGGCTGTTCGGCCTTGGTCGCCGCCTCTCCTGAGAGCACCTGCGGATGGCTTTTGACCACCTCGCGAACGATATCGAGCATGGCCGGAATGTCCGTCGAATAAGCAACCTGAAAGCGGATGTCATAACGCTGCTGTGGATTGTTATGCGTCCAGTTGACGAAGCTGGAGGTGATGAAGGTCTCGTTCGGGACCATGATGTCCTTGCCATCAAAGGTCTCAAGCGTAGCCGAGCGCATCGTCATTTCGCGTAAGATGCCGCCGCGGCCATCCTCCAGCTCAATGTAATCGCCAATGGTGATCGACTTATCGAGAAGAATAATGATGCCGGAGATAAAGTTCGAGGCGATCTGCTGGAGCCCGAAGCCAAGCCCCACACCAACCGCGCCGCCAAAGACGGCCAGCGTCGTCAGGTTGATGCCCATGACCTGCAGGAGCAGTAGGAAGATGATGATGAAGAGCGCAATCTCGAAGAGCTTGGTGACGATCTCTCGCGTGCGGACATCCAGATCGGGACGTCCCCGGATGACCCGTTTGCCGGTCGAGTTCGACACACGCCCCAGCCAGAACAGGATCGAGCCGAAAATGAGCGTACGGACGAGTGTATAGGCGCTGATCTCGATATTGCCCATGTCGAGGGACACAGCCTCAAGCCGGGCGATGACATCATCAAGGAAGCCAAAGACGTAGAGCAGCGCAATCGGCAGGCCGACCCATTTGACGAAATTGCGAACGGCCCGGGACGAGATGTACCGCGAGACGATACCGTAGATAAGGATGATGACGAAGAGGCCGAGCGCAATCTGGACGACCGCGACTTGTCCGGTCACTTCGCGGCTGACCTCAACCCCGACTGCAAGGAGCAGCACGGCAACAAGAGGAAATAGCAGTTTGCGGAGCTTTGCGACCTGTTCATCCAGATCGCCAACGAAGTCGGGCGCTTTGAATTTCGGGAGCGACGTCAATTGTGTGCCGATCAGCCCAGCCGCGAGATAGGCGAGGATGACGCTGACAGCGATGATGCCGAGCTGGCCGTAAAAGGCGGCACTCGTGAGCCAGCCAACAGCGGCATCCGTCAGTTCCTTGATCCGCTCCTGAACGTTTTCCATCTGGGCAAGTCTCCGAAAGCCGCGATACGCAAGATGATCTTCCGGCGCTTGGTCGGTCAGATCAAGCATGGGCGATCCTGTGCCCCCTGCTTCACGGGCGAGGTGAGGACCGCTAGGCAAGAGGGATGAAACGTCTCCTGCTGGTCCTGACCGCCGCCATCGCCCTTGTCGCCCTGACCCTGACGGGTTGTTCGGGGCCAAGGCTGCTCAACAGTGTTACCCTGAACCCCGACCGCGCAACCAGCATCACACGCAACCTTGCCTATGGTGAATTAGAGCGCCAGCGGCTCGATCTCTACCGGCCGGATAGCGCTGGGCCCCACCCCGTGCTGGTCTATTTTCACGGCGGCGGCTGGGAATGGGGCAGCAAGGAGGAATATGCCTTCGTCGGCAAGCGCTTCGCGGCAGAGGGCTACCTTGTCGCCATGGTCAATTACCGGCTGACCCCGGAAGGCGCGTGGCCGGTCTTCATGGAAGATGTCGCCGCTTCTATTGCATGGGTCCATGACCATGCCGCCGACTATGGCGGGGATCCGGACCGTCTTTACACGGCCGGTCATTCGGCCGGCGGCTACAATGCCGTGATGGTCGCAGTCGCGCCGGAATTCCTTGGCGCTTACGGCAAGAGCACTGACATCATTCGTGGGGTCGCCGGGATCTCCGGGCCATACGACTTCCTGCCGCTCGATGTCGCCTCTTCAAAGGCCACCTTCGGCAAGGCCTCGGACCTTGAGGCAACTCAGCCGGTCAACCGGGTGACAGCAGACGCGCCGCCCATGATCCTGCTCTACGGGCAGAAAGACGATGTCGTGCTGCAACGGAATATCGACTCAATGGAACGGGCGCTGAACGACGCAGGCGTCCGCGTTGAGCGGGTGATTTATCCGGAGGCCGATCATGCCGACACGGTGATCGCCATTGCGTGGCCCCGCCGCCTGCCGGTGGTGGAAGACATCACGCGCTTCTTTGAGAGCCTCGACTAGCGCGACAAAAGCCAGCGTCCCTTGAGGCGGGAGCCGCCCTGACGCTTTGCCATCATAAGTGTGACCACGACCGAGAGGCCAATGGTCGTGAAGCGGAAGATATTCCCGACCCCACCACCGAGCGCCGTCTCACTGATCTCAAAGAGCTGCCACCACTCATTCATCAGCACATGGAAGGTGATCGGCACGAAGAGATTATTACCCCATTCGATATAGAGCCAGGAGAACCAGACCGCGCCCACCGCCGTGATGGCAACTATGCCTGCGGTCTCAGCGGGGCTCGACCCCTGCCACATATGGGCGACCCCAAAGGAGATAGCGCAAAGCAGGCTGGCCGGTATGAAGCCCCATCCCGCAAAGCGGAACAGCAAGCCAAAAAGGAAGCCGCGATAGATGATCTCCTCCCCCACGCCTGGGAACAGGGCATATTTCAGGAAGAGGTCGACCGGCGCTTCGCCTGGGCTAAACGTGCCGAAAAGCGCATATCCGAGCAGCATAGGCAGGGTGCAGACAAATCCGACCGCAAGCCAGTCAGGATATTCGCCTGAAGCCCAAGGGCGCGAAACGCACCGCTGCCGAAGAAAATCAGCGCGACGATCAGTGGCGGAATCATCTGCCAGCTATGAACGAGAAAGAGGCGATCCTTGATCGTCGTCCAGTCGACCTCGATCCCGAGCGCCTGATAAAGCCCGAAGGCCCGCTCATCCGCCACCACAAAGACGACAATGATCGTCAGGGTCAGGATGAGGTGGCGCGTCAGACCTTCGTTCGGTTCCGCAAGGCGATACGTCATGCCGCTACCTCGTGTTCACGCCGGAACTTCTGGAGCTTGCCATAGACAAGGCTGCGCCAGACCCATTCGAGTGGACCGAAGCGGAAATAATGAAGCCACAGCGGCGACCAGATCAGCATGGCGACATAGGTCGCGCCCACCACATAGACGAGCTGCGTCAGGGTGACCGCGCCAAAGAGCCCAAGGCCATGACCGCCCGCCATGGTCGTTCCGATCAGCGTGCAGGTGATGTAATTGGTGAAGGCCATGCGCCCGACCGCCGCAACACGTGTGAATTTGAGCCCCATACTGATCAGAAGAGAGATAAGCGCGGCATACCCAAAAGCCCCGAGCCAGCCATCAACGATTGAAAATGGCGTCATGCGGACATTGGCCTCGAACGCGTATCCAGAATTGGCAATCACCTGCACCTGATAGGCATCAAGCGCCCAGGCGAGCCCAAGCCCCACGGCAGCGAGCCACAAGGTACGGCTGGCCGGCCATGCGCCCTGATAAAAGCCGACGCGATAGAGCCCCATTCCCATGACCATCAGGCCAAGTGTCATCGGCAACAGGCCGAAGAAGAGAAGGCCCATTATGCCGACCATCGCCGCCTCCGGCACTCGGGCCGTCAACTGATCGATGATGCTGCCCGAATACGCGGCGATCGCCTCGGCATTTGCCTCAGCTGTCGGATCCCACATCATGGCCGACATCTCGGCGGCGGCATCGGCATCTAGAGAAGAAAGCGCCATGATCCCGGACATCCAGACGGCGCCGAGCAGGAGGAGCCCCGCCCCCCAGATGAAGAGCTTTTTCGGCGCCATCTTCACGAATAAGACCGCGAGCAGGCCCGTCACACCATAGGTGAAGAGGATGTCGCCGATCCACATCAGGAAGAGATGGATTGCGCCAAACAGGATCAGCCACAGATTCCGCTTCCATAAGACAACGCGGCTTTCGATGCCGCGGGCGCGCATCCGCTCCCAGATCATCACCAGCCCAGCGCCGTAAAGCGCCGAGAAATTGGTCCGCCATTTGTCATCGACAATGAATTTCTGGATCGTAGCGATCGTCTGATCGAGCTCCGAACCCCAGGCGGTGGGGTTCATATACCACGGGAAAGGCATCAGCATCGCTTTGATATTCACGGCAAAAATCGCCATGACCGCAAAGCCGCGCAGGATGTCGAGATAGGCGATGCGCTCCGCCCCCGTAACCGGGCCAGCGGCCGGCATATCTAGCGTTGAGGCCTCTTGCGTCGATGACATGGGTCTTCCCTCTCCCCGGCCCTGTTGGCCTCGAATTCCTTTAATCTGCCCCAGCCCAGCCGCCAAGCAGGTGTGGCGGCACGGCAACGCGAGCGTGTTTGCCGGTTGACCTCTCCCGTGTTAACTTTTCCACGTTGGAGAGGGAGACCGCCATGCTGGTGGAACTAGTCAGTGCCTATGCGCTTGTGATGAGCAATGCGCCGACCAATGGCCAGCTGTTGCGAGAGCTGCGGACCAGTCAGGACGCCTTTGACATGGCGGACCTGAATATGGACGGGCAGATCAGCGATCTCGAATTCGACGCCTATAAAAGAGCCCGCCGCGGAGGCGCCACACCATCTGGCAGCACGGAGCTGGTCGCCACGGTCGACTATAACCGCGATGGCGCGCTGGTCCCTTGCGAGATGTATGCAGAAGCCAAATGCCTTGATGGCTATCGGCGCCCGGCAACAAGCGCAACGCAGCGCGACTGCCGGCGGCAGGACGGCTATTACAAGGTCGATGACCGCAATGGCGCGGTCTACTGCCCCGAATACTGACCCCCTGATCTGAGATACAGATAAGCCGCCGCGGCGATTGCCCGCGCGGCCCCGCTTTGATTCCACAGGCTTATTCCGCGCCTGGTCCCGCAAAGGGACAGATTCGGGGCCTTGGGGCTGCATTTTTTTCGCCGAAACTGCCTTTTTGAGGCCCTGAAAGAGGCGTCTCGTCCCTCTGAAACCCCGATGCTTGTTGGATTCTAGCGCCTTAGCACCCCTTTGGCGCACTATATGCGCTTTTCTTCTTGCGCACGGCGTGCGCAATGTATATACATTGCGTTACTTCGAAGCCGGCGGCGGCTCCGCCCCTTCCAACAGGGCGCGCCGGTGGCACGATTTCAAAGAAAGGAAAAAACAATGCGTAATTATGTTATGACACGGACAAATTTTGTCATCATCGCCCTTATCGCCGCTTTCACCATTTGCCTCGCCCTGATGGCGAGCCAGGCACAAGCGCAGGAGAGCGACGAAGTTGAGTATGAATTCTCTTTTGCTCTGGCAGAAGATGAATCGAGCACGGAACGGCAGGATCGGCTGGCA
The DNA here is from genome assembly GCF_003399445.1 of Parvularcula marina. Lineage (NCBI taxonomy): Bacteria > Pseudomonadati > Pseudomonadota > Alphaproteobacteria > Parvularculales > Parvularculaceae > Parvularcula > Parvularcula marina. Next base: position 1,379,618 of record NZ_QUQO01000001.1, read on the forward strand.
GATGAAGTCGGCGATTACTGTGAGAACCTGACCTCCAGCACGAGCGGCCTTTACGCCAGCGAATGCGAGGAAGAAATCACGACCGCTGTGAACGATCAAATCGAAGAGTCTGCAGAAGCCCGTTTCGCTTCGCGTTAAGGCACTGCTCTCTTCGGCAAGGCAGGCCGCACCCATTTCCCGCCCTAACGGGAACGGGTTGCGGCCGCCGCCCCGATATATTTTGACCGCTTTTTATAACTCTAGGCCCGCCTCCCCCGGCGGGCCTTATTTTTTTTGGGCGCAAGCAAATGCGGGCGATCAGCCCTCCGGCCAGAGGACTTCCGGGTTTTTCATCGTCTTGATCTCAAGCACATTATTGTTCGGATCACTGATGAAAAAGGTTTCCTGCTCATATTTATCGCCTTTGAAGCGGCGATAGGGCTCATCGATATAGTCAAGGCCCGCAGCAGCGATGCGGTCTTTCAAAGCATCGAAATCATCCTGCTCCAGATGAATGCCGAAATGCGGCACCAGCACCGCGCCCATATCGACATCGTGCCGGACGGAAGGCAGCGCCTCTTCTGATTGATGCAAGGTGAGCTCATTGCCCCAGAAATTGATGTCCTGCCAGCGTCCTTCCTCGCCATTGCCGATCTTGCAGCCGAGCACGTCGGTGTAGAAGACCATGGTCTTTTTCAGATCCCCGGCGGGAATAGCGAGGTGAAGAATGTTGGACATGAAGCGGCCTCCCTGTTTGTTTGTCATCTGAGCTAGGGCATGCTCAGGACACCAACAAGACAAGGGAAGAAGACGGGCTGCGCAAAGCCGATCCGTCCAAAACTGGCCGCTTGAAGAGGATTTTCTCCAGCCCATATCGGAGAAAATGGCAGGACAGAATAGAGGGGAAAGCACATGCCAACACGTCTCGACCGAGGGCTCTTTCTCGCAGGGCTCGCGATCTACGCCGCGGGCCAATTGGTCATCACCCTCCTCGGCTGGGAGATGCAGAACCAGCGGCCCGTTGACTATGCGCATTGGCTCCTGATCATCGGCGTCGCGCTCCTCATCCCCTATGCCGCGCGGCTGCCACGGCGCGGCATTGAGCTGGTCGCATGCCCGGTGCTTATTGCCGGGATCATCGCCGTCATCGGCATGTGCATGATCGATTTTGTGTTCTGGGCGCTGCCGTCCGGCGAGGTCGAAAACGAAGTGGCGGGCATCCTGATGGCCGAACCCTCACTCTGGGCCGTGTTCATGAAAATCGGCCCGAATGAGGTTTTCATGACCGGCCTGCTGCTACCCGCCCTCGCCTTTATGAAGACGGCGCGCATCGGGACGGCCCTCGTCGTGGTGAGCGCCCTCGGCATTCTCTTCACGCCGCAGATGTTCAATGCCGGGCTCTACAGTGTCCTGACGATCGGATATTGGCTGTGCTTTGAAAGGTTGCGCGCCGCGTAGGGCCGTACGCGATGCGATCCGCTATGCGGTGTGCGCGCTTAAAGCAGCCACGGACCGCAGATGCGGTCCGTGCACGTCGATGTCAGTCATGCACGCGCAGGTCGAAAGTGCCGTCCGTAACGGTCACAGGGTCTTTTGTGGCGCCCGAGCTATCCGTATAGGTCAGCGTACCGGAGAATGTGCCCTTGAGGTGCAGCCATTCGCCGTCGACAGACATCTCTTCAAGCGCAACCGTGACATCGCTGCCTTCCCCCTCATAGCGACGGAGCAGTGAATCGGTCAGTAACGAAACACTTGGCATACTGACCGTCTGATTGTCACCGCTGACTGTGAAGCCGACCAGCATCGCATTTTTGGAACTCATCGTCGTTTTCGGCGTCGTGTGCCCGAAAAGACTGACCGATGTATATGTAGTGGAGCCGGACCAGTCGCTCTGGCTGTTGAATTCGCCGCCGAGTTCGCCGGAGGTGACATACCAGGTCCGCGCCTCGCCATCGAGGGTGGCCGTGATCGTGCCGTCCGCGGCCTCCGCATCGGCCTTGCTGACCTCGACCGGCGCAGAGGAGGCGGTGGGAGGCGTGCCACCAGCCGTCGTTGTGGATGCGCCCTCGTCTCCCCCGCCACAGGCGGTCAGAACAAATAGGGCCGGCGCGGCAGCTGCGAGTAATCTGGCTGAAAACATGATCTTTCTCTCTCCCGAAACAAGGTTTCCGCCTTACCGGCATCACCCGAGGAGGGAAAGGGTCACCACCATCGCCCGCGGAAAGTGTGAGGATGTGTGCAAGCCAGTACACGATCGCACCGCCATCCGGTGGGCGTCATCAAAGCGGCGGCGGATCGCTTCGCGTTCCGCTCAACACGCTCTCCTACCGTTCCACCTTCCGGTACTTCACGCGCTTCGGAATGTCCGCATCCGGACCGAGGCGGCGTTTTTTGTCTTCGAGATAGTCCTCGAAGTTCCCCTCGAACCATTCGACATGGCTGTCGCCCTCGAAGGCGAGAATGTGCGTTGCGATACGGTCAAGGAACCAGCGATCGTGGCTGATGACCACGGCGCAGCCGGGGAAATTGTCGATCGCGGCTTCAAGCTCCCGCAACGTATCGACATCAAGGTCGTTGGTCGGTTCGTCGAGGAGGAGCATGTTCGCCCCCTCTTTGAGCATCTTGGCGAGCTGCACACGGTTTCGTTCGCCCCCGGAGAGATCGCCGACTTTCTTTTGCTGGTCACCGCCCTTGAAGTTGAACCAGGTGCAATAGGCGCGCGAGTTCACCTCGCGCTTCTCCCCCAGCTTGATGATGTCAAGGCCGCCCGAAATCTCCTCCCACACCGTATTTGAATCGGTGAGGTTTTCGCGCGTCTGGTCGATATAGCCCATCTTGACCGTCTCACCGATCTTGATGGTGCCCTCATCGGGCTGGTCCTGCCCCGTGATCATGCGGAAGAGTGTGGTCTTACCGGCGCCGTTCGGCCCGATAATGCCGACAATGCCGCCGGGGGGCAGTTTGAAGGAAACGTCTTCATACAGAAGTTTGTCGCCAAAGGCTTTCTTCAGGCCCTCCGCCTCAATCGCGATGCCGCCAAGGCGCGGGCCCGGCGGGATCTGGATCTGAGCGGTCGAGACCTGTTCTGCTGCGGCCTTGTTCGCCAGCTCCTCATAGGACTGGATCCGCGCCTTTGATTTGGCCTGCCGGGCCTTTTGCCCCTGATTGATCCATTTAAGCTCGCGGTCGAGCGTCTTCTGGCGCTTGTCGTCCTCGCGCTGTTCCTGCTCCAGCCGTTTGGCTTTTTGTTCGAGCCAGGAGGAATAATTCCCCTCATAGGGAATGCCCTTGGCGCGATCGAGTTCGAGGATCCAGCCGGTCACATTATCGAGGAAATAACGGTCGTGGGTGATGAGCACCACGGCGCCCGGGAAATTGACGAGATAATTCTCCAGCCAGTGCACACTTTCCGCATCCAGATGGTTGGTCGGCTCGTCGAGCAGCAGAAGGTCAGGCTTCGCCAGCAACAGCCGCGCGAGTGCGACGCGGCGCTTCTCCCCGCCCGAAAGCTTGTCGACCGCCCAGTCACCCGGCGGGCAGCGCAGGGCCTCCATCGCCATTTCGACTTTCGAGTCGATGTCCCACGCATCAAGCGCGTCGATCTCTTCCTGCAGCGCCGACATCTTCTCCATCAGCTCGTCGGTGTAATCCTCCGCAAGCTGCATGGAGACGTCGTTGAATTCCTGCACCTTCGCCTTGATCTCGGCGACGCCTTCGGCGGCGTTATCAAAGACGGTTTTGGTCTCATCGAGGGCCGGCTCCTGCGGCAGGTAGCCAACCTTGGCACCATCCGCGACATAGGCCTCGCCCGTGAATTCAGTATCGACCCCTGCCATGATCCTCAGCAGTGTCGACTTACCCGCGCCGTTCACGCCGACGACGCCGATTTTGGCATCGGGGTAGAATTGCAGGTGGACATTATCGAGGATCTTCTTGGCCCCATAGGATTTGGTGAGACCGTGCATATGGTAGATAAACTGGCGTGCCATTCAGCGCTCCGGACAGGCATAGTGGAAAGACTGCGGCGATAGATCACTCGCCCCGAAAGCTCAATCAAAAGACGCATGGCGCCCGAAAGGATGACGATGACCGATCTCGATTTCACCTGCCGGTGCGGCGAGGTGCGCGGCGTTCTGGCGGGCGTAAGCCCCGACGAGGGCAATCACGTCAAATGCTATTGCCGGGACTGCCAGGCGTTCATGTATTTTTGCGGGCATGAGGCGGACGGACTCGATCCCGCCGGGGGCTCCGAGATCTATCAGGTGAAAGCAACTTCCGTCCGCTTCACCCAAGGCGCGGACAGGCTGGCTGCCGTGCGCCTGACCGGCGGGCCGCTGGTGCGGTGGTACACGACCTGCTGCAAGACGCCGGTGGCCAATACACCGATGCCGGGCTGGCTCGATTTTGCGGGGTTTCAGGTGATGGGGCTGGGCCCGGAGGCGCAGCTTAATGAGGCGATGGGCCCCCTGCTCGGGCAGGCTTTCACCAAATCCGCGCGCGGCGGGCCAAAGACGGTCGGTGGGGACAAAGGGCTGGGCGCGTTCTTTCTTCGAATTCTCGGCATGACGCTGAAGACCGCCTTCACCCGGCCAGCAAAACGCTCTGGCTTTCGTGATCCTGAAACCGGCAAATTCATCGCCAAACCCGAAATATTGGGCCCGCGAGAGCGCGTGGCGCTCTATGCGAAAGTCGATGCCGCACGTATGGCGGGAATTAGCGCAAAGCAACTCGCGCATGGCAAATAAGCGACACCGGCAGGCATTAAAAGCTCCCGTCCCTTCCGCCGCGCCATTCGGGTGATATATTAACGGGAGACAAGGAAAGACCGCCTGATGAGCTATGTCCGCGAAACACTCGCCCCGGGCGAGGACATCGTAAAGGTGGCCCATTTCAACTGGACCTATTGGGCCCCGACCTGGATCTGGCTGTTCGTGTCGATCCTGCCGCTCTGCTATGCCGCCTTCCTGTCGATCGAGGACCGGCTGCCCGGAGATCCTGTCTGGGTTTATGGCATCAGTGCCATCCCCGCCGCCCTCGGCCTTCTGGGGCTCATGAGCCACTGGATTTATATCATCACGACCGAGATTGCCGTGACGTCGAGCCGGTTCATCTTCAAAAAAGGGCTGGTCTCGCGGCATTCAAATGAGGTGAGCCTCAACAAGATCGAGGAAATCAGCCTTGACCAGACCGTCATGGGACGGATTTTCGGCTATGGCCGGTTGATCCTGCGCGGCACCGGGGTCGGGGTCATCAAACTGCCCGACATCGACAATCCAATCGAGTTCCGCCGCGCCATCGAAGGCGCCAAGTCCCGCCTGCGCGAGGCGCCGGACGACCGTGAATACCCCGCCTCCCCCAGCAAACCGGAAACGCCCTTTGATCCGTCCCCGAACGGCATGTCACCGACAGCCATCAAGGCAACTGTTGGCAGCGAGAAGAAAAAGAAGAAAACAAAACTGGCCAAGCGCAAGGGTCAGAAGACTTTCAAGGCACCCGTTCTGCCGCAGAAATTGCGTTAGGCTTGAGAGCTTACGGGGGGAATAAATGAGCTGCATCGTCACCTATAGCGACGGGACAACTGCGTCCGTTGATCCAAGCGAGCTGCGGCGTCTGATGGATGCGGGCATTGTCTCGCCGACAGATCAGGTGACCCTGCCCGACACCGGCCGTGCAATCCCCGCTCAAGAGACCGCGGCGAAACCCAAGGATGAGGCGCGCCCTGATCTAAGGACCCTCTCTGCCCGTCGAGTACGATTTAAATATGCCGCTATCGCCTTCATTGCCGCCAATCTTTTCATGGCATTTTCGAATTTGCATGGTGCGCAGGTCATCGACAAGCTGGTCGATGGGGATGAGGATTATTATCGCTACCCGGAAGAAGTCGCAAATTTCGTCGACCTGCACCAATCGACAGCGGGTATTGTCTATCTGATCACCCTGACCTTATGCGCGGTCTTTTATTCCATGTTCTTCTTCAGGGCGATGCGAAACATGCGTCAGTTGAAAGCGCAAGAAGCAGAGATGCATCCCGGTTGGGTCATCGGCTGGAACTTCATTCCGATCGCCTTTCTCTTTAAGCCATTTTCCGGTGTCCGGCAGATCTGGCAGGCTTCGCAAAGGCTGAGCGGCCATCCGCATAAAGAGCTCTCTCTATTGCGTTGGTGGTGGGCCGGCTGGATCATCGTCATCATTGTTGGCCGGATTACATCACGCATCGGGGTGTCAGGTGTTTTCGGCGAAGTCACCAATTACGAGCTTTATACTCTAGGCTTGAAGATCGATGCAGCCATGTCCATCCTTCTCGTCGCAACGACCATAATGCTGATGAAGATCATCAAGCGCGTGAATACGGCGCAGAGCCAGCTTTTTGCTCTATCCGGAAAGGACAGCTAACCACCGCGTTAGCCGCCGAAGACTGCAGCGACGAGGACTTCGAGGGCGACTTTGTCGGTTTCATCGAATGTGCCCGCATGCGGACTATCGATGTCGAGAACGGCGTAAAGCTCGCCATGCGCATTGCGCAAGGGCACGACGATCTCGCTGACCGAACGGCTGTCGCAAGCAATGTGGCCGGGGAAGTCGTGGACGTCAGCAACGACTTGCGTCTCACCCGTTCGGGCGGCGGCGCCGCAAACACCCTTGTCGAACGGGATGCGCAGGCAACCTAGCGTTCCCTGATAAGGACCGACCACGAGCTCGCGCGGATTTTCCGTATCCACCATATAAAAACCGGTCCAGATATTCTCCGGAAAGGCGTGCGCAAGCAGGCAGGCAATCGTCGACATGCGCGCGATCTGGTTCTTCTCTCCCTCAAGAACTGAGAGGATTTCTTTCTGAACCTGCTCATAAAGAGCGGATTTGCTGCTCATGCCTTCGTCTCATTTTCGGCGGCGCTGCCCTTCGTCATGACGAACCGCAAGGGCGGAAGCGCGCCAGCTGTGATTTCCACTTCATCGCCGATGGCGAGTGGGCCGACACCTTCCGGTGTCCCCGTAAATATAAGATCGCCAGGCTGTAATTGCACAAATTTCGACAGCTCGGAGATGATTTCTGCTGGCGACCAGATCATGTTTTCTAACGCGGAGCGCTGGCAGATCTCGCCATTGCGAGTGAGCGTCAGCTCGGTTGCCGGATCAAGAACCGCGCCTTCAACCAGCGGCGCGAGCACGGCTGAATGATCAAACCCCTTTGCCATGTCCCACGGTGTGCCCGCCGCCTTGGCCGCATGTTGCAGGTCGCGGCGGGTGAGATCACAGCCTAGCCCCATCCCCCAAATCAGCGCATCGGCTCCTTCGACCGGCAGGTCCGTACCGCCCTCTTTGAGCGCGAGCACAAGCTCTGCTTCGAAATGCAGATCCTCCGTCATCGGCGCAAATGGCACGCCGGGCGATGTCTCATCAGGCACGATCGCCGCATCAGCGGGTTTTGTGAAAAAGACCGGCGGGTCCGCCTTCGGATCGCCGCCCAACTCGCGCACATGCTCGGCATAATTGCGACCGATCAGGAAAATACGCCGTATGGGGAAGACCCGGCCATTAGAAGTTGGCACGGTCACAGGGGGCTGGGGCTCAAGGACAAAGAAAGAGCTGTTCATCCTTCTCCCCTCGCAGCAATTCGCACAAAGAAAAAGGGGTCCTCAGCATGAGAACCCCTCAAATTTTATCCGATGTGGCAGGCGCCTTAGAAAGTCGCAAAATCCGCCAGCAGGCGGGTTGCCCGGCGGTCGCCATTCTCACGCGCGCGCAGGAGCCAGTAACGGGCCATCAGGCTGTCATCCTCGACGCCTTCGCCTTCAAGATACATGACGCCGGTCTGGTAGGCCGCTTGCGTATGGCCGCCCTTGGCTGCGACTTCGAACCAGTGCGCCGCTTTCGCGGTGTCACGGGTCGTGCCGACACCGTTGAGATATTGCAGCCCGAGGCTGGTCTGGGCGACCGGCATCCCGGCTTCTGCAGCTGCAGAGTTATAGGCAAAGGCCGCGATCGGGTCATAGGCCTCACCCGTCGAGGTCAGGTGGAAGAGACCCAGCGCCGCTTCGGCGTCCGGATTGCCATATGAGGCCTCCCGGCGCAGCTCGCGCAGATTGACAAAGCCCTCATTGCCGACAATCGCATTGACCGTCTGAGCCGAGAACTCCCCCAGCGCGCCAGATGTCGTATGCCACGACGCCGCATAGCTGGCGGCATCTCGCGCCACCGCTTCGGCCGCAAAATGTTGTTGATTTACAGGGGGTTGAGCTGCCGCAACACCCATCAGCGCCACGAGCGCGATCCCCATCGAAAGACCGGTTTTCCGCATGGGATACCTCCCCCAGAACAAGCCGCCCGGAACGCCGGGCAAATCCTCAAGAAGAAGTTAACCCGTCGCGAGACTTCCGGCAAGCGGCGCCTTGGCCACAGGTCGGATTCATGCGCCCAGCCGGTCCCAGCCCTTGGCACGGACCTCTGGCCGAAAACGGCGGCTGACAGGCGCTTTTCGCCCCTCACCAAGGTCAAGCTCCCATTTGCCCCCCTTGCGGCTGAGCGTCAGGGGCGCGTCTTCTGCCACCCACCAGCTGCGGTGAACCTGCGTCCCCGGCTGTTGGCCGACAGCTTTCAGGGCCTCTGAAAACGTCCCCGCGATCAGCGCTTCGCCCGCATCGGTGTGAAGCCGGATATAATGATCTTCTGCGGATAGGGCCTGTAGCTGCGCCCCGCGCAGCTCCGGCGGCCATTGCGAGCGGAAACCGCGGAAAGCCTCGTCCTCCACCTCTTCGCGGCTCTCGGACGAAAATCCGTGCGTGCCGATCATGACGATGCCCCAGAGGACGGTCGTCACCACCAGCACATAGCCGCCCAGATAGGTGACATAGCGCAGCGGCACCGGCTCACGCAGCACCGCCTCAATGACGAAAATCCCGACCATCGCCCCGGCGGCGATGCAGGGGATATGGATCAGCGGGCGCCAGTTCTTCAGCCCCCTGCGAAGAAGGGTCGGATAGATCCAGCGCTCGAAGAAGAAACTGCCGGCATAGCCCGCCGGGATGCAGACGCCCCAATAGATGACCTTCTCCCAGAATGACCAGAGATCGGTGTTGAAGGGCTCAAGGATCACCATGAAGGCGACCGCCCCGACCATGGTGACGAGCTGCACCCGCAGGTCGTGATCGAGCGCGCTTTCCCAGAGCGATTTGAGCCGTTGCATGAGCTGCATCGCGAAATGACACCCCTTTTTCGCGGATCGACCACCCGGCTTCGCGGATGACAGGCCGCCTCTCTGTCGTGATTTTCCTCGCTTTCTTAGCCTCTGTGAGACGCGGAGACGACCATCCGCTGCCTTCAAAGGAGACATAAATGAGAAGAATTTTCCCCCTGCCTATCCTCGCCCTGATGCTCGGCGCCTGCGCCTCGTCCGGCGCAGCCGAGACCCTCACAATGGATGAAGGCCGCGATGACGGCCTTGCTGACCTGACCATCGAGATGAGTGTCGAAATCCTCGAAGGCGATGTCCGGGTCATCCTCTTCAAGGGGGCGGACGCCTATAATGGCGGTAAGCCGCTGGCCCAGGGGGTCAAGCCCGCCGCCGCCATGCTGACCTTCAGCGTCGAGGGGATCGAGCCCGGCGAATACGGCATCAAGGCGTTCCACGATGTGAACGGCAATGGCGAGCTCGACACCAATGTCCTTGGCATTCCGAATGAGCCTTTCGCCTTCTCGAATAATGCGCCGGCCAATTTCGGCCCGGCCAAATGGGAGGACGCCGCTTTCACCGTCTCCGCCCCCGCCACCCTGCACAAGATGGAGATCAAGTGATGAACCGCCGCTTCTTCATCAAATCCGCCATGGCCGGGGTCGTTGCCGCCTCCCCGCTGATGCAGTTCGCCAAAGCCGCGCCGGGCAAAATCATGAAGGGCTATCAGAGCGCGCCCGATGCGGGCTTTGCCCGCAAAACCATGCGGCTGGTCGCGGGCGATGTGCCCAAGGGCTTCCGGGGCACCTATTTCCTCAATGGCCCCGCCAAGCATGATCGCGGGGGTGAGCGCTATGAGCACTGGTTCGACGGCGACGGCATGGTCCACGCCTTCCGCTTCGGCGATGAGGGCGCAACCCATGAAGGGCGTTTCGTTGAAACCCCGAAATTCATCGAGGAGCGCGAGGCGGGCCGTTTCATCTATCCGACCTTCGGCACGATCCCGGAGAATCCGGGGCCTATCACCGGGCCGGATGACATCAATGCGGCGAATATCTCCGTCCTGTCGGTCGGGGACCAGATCTGGGCCCTGTGGGAAGGCGGCAGCCCGACCGCCCTGCGGCCAGATGATCTCTCTACGGAAGGGTTCGTCACGCTGGGCGAAGGTCTTAAAGGCGTGCCGGTCTCGGCCCATCCGCGCGTCGATACGGACGGGGTGATCTGGAGCTTCGGCAATGCCGCGATGAGCGGCCAGCTCCTTCTTTACAAGATCATGCCCGATGGCAGTCTTGCGAAATTCAAGGTGCTGAACGATCTGCCCCATTCCATGGTGCATGATTTCACCATGTCGGAACGCTATCTGATTGTCGGCTTTGCGCCCTTCCTCGCGGAGAACAATGACGGCGCCTATCTCGACCGCTTCAACTGGCATGGCGATCAGGCCCGGCAATATGTGGTGATAGACAAGGAAAGCTTTGAGATCGTCCGGCGCTATGAGCTGCCCGCCGGGTTCGTCTTCCACCACTCGCCCGCCTGGGAAGAGAAGGACGGCACGATCCGGTTTGGGGCGTGTACCTATAAAAATGCGGACATCATGCTGGTCGACACGCGGGCCATCATGAAGGGAGATGTCTATGCGGGGAACAATCATGCCGTCTTTGAGGCGGTCACGCTCTATCCAGATGGCCGGGCCGTTGCGACCACCGATGGCGGGGCGGCGGAATTCCCCGTCGCCGATCCACGGCTCGCCGGCAAAGCCTCAACGACATTCCATATCGGGCGGCAGAAAGCTGAGAACTATCTCAGCAATACGCTCTTTGCCCGGAATGAAGCGGGTGACGTGACGGGAAGCTGGGCCGCCAGTGCCGACACCGAAATGGGCGAGCATGTCGCAGTCCCCAAGGCAGGCGGCGGTGTCTGGCTCATCGGTACGGAATTCGATGCCGCCCGCGGGCGGACGCTGGTCTCGCTCTTTGACGGCGATGCTTTGAGCGCTGGCCCGCGCGCGGTCTGGGAAGCCCCGCAGACCCTGCCCGTCCCGCTGCATGGGACATGGGTCGGGGCGTAGGCTTCCCCTTCCGCCTTTTCGAGGGGCGCTCGTCCGCACATTTGCAGCCGAGCGCTCCTTTTGCCGCCCAAGGACAATTGAAGCCCGGCCGCGCAACCCTTAAGCGTTTGGCATCAACGGTCTGGAGCCTTCATGGAAAGCGGTATTCTTTTTATCAGCAGTCTCGTCCTCGCCGGATTTCTGCTGATACCGCTTTCCCGACGGCTTGGCGCCCCCATCCTCCTCCTGGTGTTGATCGGCGGGATGCTGGTGGGAGAGGATGGCCCCGGCGGCGTCCATTTCGATGATTTCGAAGCCGCCTATTCGCTGGGCAGTCTGGCCCTTGCGATTATCCTGTTCTCAGGCGGGCTGAGCACGCCATCGGCCTCGCTTCGCGGCGCGCTTGGGCCGTCCGTGCTGCTCGCGACGGCAGGGGTCGTTATCACCGCCCTGCTGGTCGGGCTGGCCGCCAGCATGATCATCGGCATCCCGTTCGAGCTTGCCCTGTTGCTGGGGGCGGTCGTTGCCTCGACAGATGCAGCGGCGACGTTCCTCCTCATTCAGCAAAACAGGATCGAGCTTCCCGAAAGGCTGAGAAATACGCTGGTCCTCGAATCCGGGATCAACGATCCGATGGCGATCTTCCTGACCATCGCCATGACCGCCGTCGTCAATCAGGGAGAGACCCTGAGCGCCGCGACGCTTGCCGAGTTCGCGCCCATGTTCCTGCTGCAAATCGGATTCGGCCTGCTGGCCGGCCTGAGCGCCGGGCGCGTGCTCGCATGGATCCTCGACCGCATCCATCTTCCCGAAGGGCTTTATGCGCCGATGGCACTGGCCGGGGCGATGGTAGTTTATTCCGCAACCGCATCACTGGGCGGCAGCGGTTTTCTCGCCATCTATCTTTGCGGTCTTGTCGTATCGGGCAGTCTGAAGCGCTCGCCCGACCGCATCATCCATTTCAGCGAAGGGCTTCAATGGCTCAGCCAGATAGCCCTGTTCATGATGCTGGGCATACTGGTCACACCAACCAGGCTGATCGAAGTGTTCATCCCCGCCCTGCTGATCGCCCTTGCCCTGATGTTCATTGCCCGGCCTGCCGCCGTTATCATCTGCACACTACCATTCAGGCTGAAGCTGAACGAGACGGTCTATCTGAGCTGGGTGGGGCTGCGCGGTGCCGTCCCGATCTATCTTGCCATCCTGCCTGTGATCACGCCGGGACCGGTCGACACGATCTTCTTCAACACCGTTTTCGTGATCGTCGTCGCATCGCTGCTGATGCAGGGATGGAGCGTGACCCTTTCCGCGCGCCTGCTTGGCCTCGATAAAGCCCAAAAGGCCTGACAGGGTCGGGGCGTAAATCACTCGGCGGGCAAATCACTTACCCGCCATTTTTTTACGACCTGTGACAGAAAGAAAAAGAGACGGCCATCAGAGTCTGTTCTTGCGAAATAGACATTGGGATAACCCGTTGTAGGCTGACCATTTTCATCTAATGTCTCATCAACCCAAATGAAAACCTTATTGAATGACCAAAAATATGATGGGTTCCAGTCCGCCATGAACTCTTCACTTTGGTCTTTTGGGCCAAAGAATCGTAAAGCTTCATCGAACTCCTCCACCGAAACAGGCGTCCCAAACTCCTTTGTCAGTTCAGAGACAACACGATCATAAACTTGAGCGGAGGATTCTTCGAAGTCAGAGTCTGATGGAAAAAAAGTGACCGAAATTATTTTGTCACCCTCGAAGGTGACCATTGTCGGGACATTCTCACCAAAGAACGGTGTATCTCCTCCGACAATGAGGATATCCTCATTATAATGAAGAACCTCATTCCCACGAATTACCTCCTGCTCATTGAGGAGCGCCTCGCGCGTCAAATCCCAGTCGATATTATAGGGGTTAGGTGAGGGATCTCCGTAGCCGCACCCCGCAAGGCATGCGCACAAGATTACCAGGCCCCTCACCACAGCCTTCATTATCGCCGCCTACCCCTTCAGCACTTCCTCGGTCGCCTTGACGAAGAGGCCAAGGCCTTCCTCGACGATGGCATCGGAAGCCGTCAGCGGCACATGGGTGCGGATGACATGGGCTTTCTTGCCGGCGGTGAGGAAGATGAGGCCGTGCTCACGCGCACGCGCCTGAATGGCCGCTGCGACCTGCCCATCGGGCACATCGCCATGGGTCACGCATTCGACCGCCGCCATGGCGCCGACCCGGCGGACATGACCGAAGACGCCCTTGGCGACGCCTTCCTGAAGTTCTTTCCAGCAGGCTTCGACTTTCGCGCCGATATGCTCAGCGCGTTCGATCAGGCCTTCTTCCTCGATGACATCAAGGACGGCGAGGGCTGCTGCGCAGGAGACCGGGTTGCCGCCATAGGTCGAGCCCATGCCGCCCGGGCCGATCTTGTCAAAGAGGTCCGCCTTGCCGATCACCGCCGAGAGCGGCAGGCCGCCCGCAATACTCTTTGCACAGACGAGGAAGTCGGGCTCAACGCCTGATTTCTCGATTGCAAACATCTTGCCCGTCCTAGCAAAACCGGTCTGGACCTCATCGGCGATCAGCATGATGCCGTGCTCGGTACAGAACTCACGAAGCCCGCGGAGATATTCGTCCGGTGCCGGAATGAAGCCACCCTCGCCCTGCACCGGCTCAATGATGATACCGGCCACGTCTTCGGCGCGGATCGAAGTCGTGCACAGCTCCTTCAGTCGGGCCAGCGCTTCATCAGAAGAAAGCCCGCGATATTCATTCGGATACGGCGCATGATAGATGCCCGGCGGGAACGGCCCGAAGCCGATCTTGTAGGGGTCGGACTTGCCCGTCAGCGCGGTCGCCAGGAGCGAGCGGCCATGAAAGGCCCCTTCAAAGGCGATAAGGCCCGGACGGCCGGTAATGCGGCGGGCGAATTTGCAGACCTGCTCGGTCGCTTCCGAGCCGGTATTCATGAACATCGTCTTCCATTGCGACGATTTCGGCATCAGGCCGTTCAGCCGCTCAGCCAGCGCGATATAGCTTTCATATTGCGCGACGCCGAAGGCCGTGTGGACGACCTTTTCGAGCTGGACCTTGATCGCTTCCTGCACTTTGGGGTGGCGATGGCCGACATTGAGGACGCCGATCCCGGCGATGAAGTCGATATAACGCTTGCCATCGACATCCCAGAGCTCCGCGCCTTCCGCGCGTTCAGCGTAAATTCCCGATTTTGAGGGCAGACCGGCGGGGCAGGCGTCATTGCGGCGCGCCACCAGCAGCTCATTGCTCAAAAACTCATTCTTCCCGTCAGGTGCAGACATCTTGGCCTCCATCCAGTGTTTTCCTGTTGATCCTGCTCTGCCCAAGGCCGGAGCGGAACGCAATGGCCCGCTGCGCTGCACACAAGAAAACCCGTGCCTGCCCTTGGAGTGACCCTCGGGGCGGGGTAAGCGGCAATGGGGAGATCGTTTCTTAGATCTGATGTGAATCCATGCGCTTTCGATTATCTGGCCTGGCTGTCCTCGTCCTGTTCATTGCCGTCATTATCGGCCGTACACTGTCTTATGGCCCGTCTGGTGAGAGCGCTCCCAGGCTTGAGGCGCCTGATGCGCCTGCCATGTCCGGTGAGGAGATCGGCCGGCATTTGGGCGAGGCGATCCGGTTTCAGACCGTCACCAGCAAGGCGGGCGCCCCGGAAGCTGGCGAAGAGCAGCCCTGGCTTGATTTTCATGACTGGCTGGCTGCGACCTACCCCGCCGCGCATGAGGCAATGACGCTGGAGAAAGTCGCGGGACTTACCCTTCTTTACCAGTGGGAGGGGAGCGATCCCTCGCTCAATCCCATCATCCTGATGGCGCATCAGGACGTTGTGCCTGTCAATCCGGGAACAGAAGGCGATTGGGACGCGCCGCCCTTTGCCGGGGAGATCATTGACGGCATTCTCGTCGGGCGCGGCGCGCTTGATGACAAGGCGAGCCTCATCACCCTGATGGAAGCTGCCGAAGGGCTCACGCAATCAGGCTTTGCGCCGAAACGCACGGTCTATTTCCTTTTCGGCCATGACGAAGAAGTCGCAGGGATTGGCGCGAAATCGGCTTTCGCATTGCTCGAAGAGCGCGGCGTGACGGCCGACATGGTGCTCGACGAGGGCATGGTGACGGTCGCCAATGCGCCGCTGACCGGCGGGCCGTTGACGATCATCGGGGTGGCAGAGAAAGGCTATCTCACCGTCGAGCTGAGAGTCTCCGGTGAGGGCGGGCATTCCTCGACCCCGCCGCGCGACAATGCCGTGGTGCGCCTTTCTCGCGCGCTTGTCGCGCTCGAGGAAAATCAGTTCCCGTCGCATCTCAATGAGCAGCCGCTGAAGGACTTCTTCCGCGGCATGGCGCCCGACATGTCCTTCGTCATCCGTATGGCGCTGGCCAATCGCTGGCTGCTCGGCAGTCAGGTCGAGAAGGAGCTCGCTAAACTGCCGACCGCCGATGCGCTGGTGCGCACGACCATCGCACCGACCATGCTGGAGGGGTCGACCAAGGAGAATGTCCTGCCGCAGCGCGCCTCCGCGACAGTGAATTTCCGCATCCACCCATCGGATTCCGTCGAGAAAGTCCTCGATCACATCCGCAAGGTCACACGCGACATTGACGGCGTCGAGATCATCGCGCTTGACGGTTTTGCCTCCGAGCCTTCCCCGGTCTCGAGCGCAAAGACGCAAGCTTTCGCGGCGCTGAGTGCTGCTGCCAGCAGCAGCATCTCCCCCGACGCGCCGATCGTGCCCGGCCTTGTCCTCGGGGCGACCGATGCGCGTTTTTCTTATGGTGTCAGCGAGAACGTCTATCGCTATATGCCCGCGCTCCTTCATACCGATGAGATCGGCGGCATTCACGGAACCAATGAGAAAGTGTCGCTCGAAAACCTTGCGCGCATGGCGCGCGCCTATACTCAGATCATACTCCTGATGGATGAGGCCCAATGACATCACCGGTCGCCGAACTGAAACTTTCAGATTACCTTCTTGGCACAGAAGAAAAGCGCAAAGCCTTCGCCGATGATCTTTACACGAGCCTGCGCGAGACCGGCTTTGTCGTCCTGACCGATCACGGCATCAACCTCTCGCGCCTGCATGAGGCCTATGACATCATCGCCGACTTCTTCGCCCTGCCTGAGGAAGAAAAGCGCGACTATATGATTGGCATGGACGGCCAGCGCGGCTTTACGCCTTTTGGCCGTGAACATGCCAAGGGCGTTGAGGCGGCGGATCTCAAGGAATTCTGGCATGTCGGCCGGGATGAGATCAAACCTAATGTCTGGCCGGAACGCCCGGCGGCCTTCCGGGCTGAGGTGGGCTGGCTTTATGATGCGCTTGATGAGACGGGGCTCCTCCTTCTTCAGGCGCTGACGGGTCCGCTTGATCTGCCTGAAGAGTATTTTGATGAGATGGCCGGCGGCGGCAATTCGATCCTCCGGCTCCTGCATTACCCTGCAATTCCGGAGGATGCAGATCCCGCTTCAATCCGTGCGGCGGCGCATGAGGATATCAACCTCATTACCCTCCTCGTCTCGGCGAGCGCTTCGGGCCTCGAACTCCTAGGCCGCGACGGTGAGTGGAGGGCGATCGAAGCGCCAGCGGATGCGATTATCGCCGATGCGGGCGACATGCTGGCGCGGATCACCAACAACCATATTCCAGCCACGACTCATCGCGTGGTGAACCCGGATAATAGCCGTGATGTGCGCTATTCCATGCCGTTCTTCCTGCACCCGCGTCCTGATGCGATGCTCTCCTGCCTGCCGCAATTCCGCGACGGCTCAGAAGATCCCGACATCACGGGCCAAGGGTTTCTTGAACAGCGCCTGAGAGAGATCGGGCTGAGCTAACGCGTCTTCCTCCCCCGTGGGGGAGGTGTCGGCGAAGCCGGCGGAGGGGGCACACCGCCCCAAAATGATCAGGGGATGAGTTGCCCCCATCCCCACGCGTTGCACGGGACTTCCCCCATAAGGGGGAAGAAAAGCGCGCTACTCCCCAGTGCCCGGCAGGGAATATTCCACCGTGATGCCGCCGCCGAGCGGCCAGTCCATCTGCACCCAGAAGATCGTCATGGCGAGCCCCGAGATCAAAAGGAAGATGGAGTAAGGCAGCATCATTGCCGTCAATGACCCGAGCCCGAAACTGCGGTCCCATCTCTTCGCGAAAGTCAGGATCAGCGGAAAATAGACCATCAGCGGCGTGATGATGTTGGTCGCGCCATCCCCCACCCGATAGGCGGCAGTCGCCATTTCAGGGGAGACACCGAGAATCATCAGCATCGGGACCACGACGGGGGCAAGGAACGCCCATTTGGCGCTGGCCGAGCCGACAAAGAGGTTCAGCACCGCCGCAAAGAGGATCACGACAACGAGAATGCCCCAGATCGGCAATGCCGATTCCTGAATGGCATTGGCGCCCTTCACCGCGAAGATCAGCCCCAGATTGGACCAGTTGAACATGGCGACAAAATGCGCGGCCATGAAGGCGAGGACGAGATAGTAGCCCATATCCTTCATCGCGCCGGTCATCATATCGACGATGTCGCGATGATCCTTCACCGTCCCTGCCGCCGCGCCATAAAGCCAGGCGGTCACAAAGAAGAGGACGAAGAACCCGGCGACGAGGGAGGTATAGAACGGCGTTAATCGCGCCTGGAAGGAGCAGTCTCCGGCGGCGAGTGCTTCATCCGGACACGCCGCTTCATTCATCAGCGGGGTCCCCGGCCCAAGCGTCATGAATGCCCAGAAGATCAGAACGGCGAGCAAGCCGAGCCCTGCGCGGCCAAGTCCTTTTTTTTCTCCCGGTGTAAGCTCGCGTTTGACGTCATCCATCGGAACATCTTCACCCGCCATCGAGGCTTTCCATTTGCCCAATCGGGGCTCGATGATCACGTCGGTGACGAACCAGATGACCGGCAGGAAGATAAAGGTCATCCCGGCAATGAAATACCAGTTGCCGGCAATATTTGTCGGGAAGTCCTCGACCAGAATACCCGCCGCCTCTGACGTGATGCCGAGGAGGAGCGCATCGAGCTGACCCATGACGAGGTTCGCGGAAAACCCGCCCGAAACCCCGGCAAAGGCCGCTGCGATCCCTGCGACGGGGTGTCGTCCTGCGGCGGCAAAGACGATGCCCGCCAGTGGGATGAGAACAACATAGGCCGCGTCCGCCGCAAGGTTCCCGAGCATCGCGATCAGCGCAATCATCGGGGTCAGGAGAAATTTCGGTGCATCTCCGACAGCGGCCCGCATGGCCGTGCCGAAGAGCCCTGCCCGCTCGGCCACCCCGGCGCCCAGCATCACGGTGAGGACGAGCCCCAGCGGATGGAAATGCGCGAAGGTCTCCGGCATCTGCACAAAGAGCTTTTGCAAGTTCTCCGGCGAGATCAGCATCTTGGCCGAAATCACTCCATCCTCACCAATACCGAAACGTGCCTTCTGGCTGTCGGGCATGCCGGAGAGAATCTGTGTTGAGAGCGTCTCGGACAGATTGAACAGCCCGGAAATGATCGAAACGACGACCAGAAATCCAATCAGATAGAGAAAAAGAAAGGCCGGATCAGGTAGTGCATTCCCGGTCTTTTCAACCCAGCCTAGAAAACCGCGCTGTGATCGTTCCTGTGGATGCGGATCAGGTTCAGTCACGGACATGGGCGGTCTCCTTCTGTTGGGGGCCTGATCACCAGGTTCATGACCGATCATGCCAATGAAATAGGCATTTCTGCAACCGCGAACGCCATTGATAAGCAAGAAAATGCGTCTTCCTTAACCTGACAGACACCTTGATTTTGTTTGTATAGCGCTGGGCCAGCCCGTTGGGCGACGTAGAGAGACCAGAATATGCTGTCAGTTTTAAGCTGTGTGATCACCGAGCACGATTTACGTCTCGTGGTCGTCGCAGCCTTTGTCTGTGTCGTCACCTGCGCACTCGCCGCGGTTTGTGCCTCTCGCGCCAGTTTTTCTCGAAAACAATCTCGCCGATTGATAGCTGCCGGACTTGGAGCTTTCACCAGCGGCGCCGGGATCTGGGCGACCCATTTCATTGCCATGCTGGCCTATGAGACACCGCAATTTGCTGGCCTCAGCACATTGTTGACCGTCGCCTCCTTTGTCGCGGGCATGATCGGATTTGGGTTCTCGTTCCTTGCGCTCATTTTCCTGCCCCCGCGCCTCAAATTGATCACAGGCGGACTGCTCTATGGGGCAAGCATCTGTACACTGCATTATCTTGGCATGGCAGCCTATGGCGCTTCAGCTCTGATTGTCTGGAACACACCCTACATTGTCATGTCTGTCGTGACGGGACTCGTTTTTTCAACGCTGGCCTTTTCAATGCTCCAGCGCCCGATGCCAGCCATGCGTCAGGTTTTTGTCAGCCTTTTCCTGATCCTGTCCGTTTGCGGCCTGCACTTCACGGGCATGACCGGATTTTCGATTATCCCCACCGAAGCGCAATCGGGGGTACACATCATTCAACATGAAGGCCTGGTGACGATTGTCGTCAGTGTCGCGATCATGCTGGCCCTCTCGGGCATCGGCATTCTTGGTTACGGCAACCACGTCACGCGGCAAAAGGCTATCGAAGCCGATCACCTTCGCAATCTGACGGTCGAGCTCGAACAGGCGCTGAAAGCCGCCGAAGCCTCAAACCGCGCTAAGTCGGATTTCCTTGCCAATATGAGCCATGAAATTCGCACCCCCATGAACGGTATTATCGGCATGACCGATATTCTTCTGGGGACGGATCTTGACGAACGTCAACGCGGCTTTGCGCAGGTAATCCTGTCTTCAGGCAATGGCCTTTTGTCGGTCCTCAACGACATTCTCGACTTCTCCAAGCTTGAATCTGGCAAGATGCGGCTCTCTGATGCGCGGTTTAACCTGCGCTCTCTGGTTAGTGACGTTGCCTCCCTGATGCAGGCGCAGGCACTGGCCAAGGATATAGAGGTCATCTTCCGCTATCAGCCGGACCTGCCGGCGCTTGTTCATGGCGATGAGTCCCGCATGCGGCAGGTCCTGAACAATATTGTCGGTAATGCCCTCAAATTCACTGAGAAGGGGCATGTCTACATCAATATCAGTGGCGAAGAGGCCGGCGAGAATACCCGCTTCACCATCTCCATCGAAGACACGGGCATAGGCATCGCTGAAGAGCACCTGAAAGCGATCTTTGAAAAATTTGAACAGGCCGATACATCCCGCGCCCGCAAATTTGAGGGGACGGGACTGGGCCTCGCCATCTCTCGCGAGATCGTTCACCTGATGGGGGGCGACATCGAAGTGAAGAGCGCCCCGAATGAAGGCTCCACTTTTATCATCACGCTTGAGATGCAGGCAGAACACGCGGCATCGGTACAGGAAATCGCAGCAAATCTTGAGACCCTTCGGGTACTGATCGTCGATGACAATGAAGTGAACCGGCAGATCCTGGCCGAACATATGAATGCCTGGGGTATCGAAGCGGTCTTGACCAATTCGGCGCCTGAAGCGCGTGAGATGATTGCTTCCATGTCACGGGCCGGCAAGCCGCCAACGGTCCTGATTACGGATTATCATATGCCCGGAGAATGCGGCGATGAACTCGTTGCGGGACTGCAGGGGCACGCTGAATGGGCCACCCTTCCCGTCATCCTGCTCTCTTCCGTCGATGTGCTGAACGGTCAGCATATGGGCCTTCAGGGCGAATATGACGCAAAGCTGATGAAGCCCGTCCGGCCTTCTCAATTGATGGATGCTCTTGCGGAAGTCTCACTGGGATCTGCAAACCGGAAGTCCATGCAGATACCCGTCACCCCTTCCGTCGATAGCGCACAAACAATTCTATCTATTCCGCCTACGAAGAGACTGCTTTTGGCTGAAGACAATGTCGTCAACCGGATGGTGACGACCGCTATGCTGGGAACAGATGAATACAGCATCGTCACGGCAGAGAACGGCGAAGTCGCTGTCGAACTCTATAAACAAGGCAAATTTGACGTTGTCCTGATGGATGTTTCGATGCCGGTGATGGATGGCCATGAGGCCACACGCCGTATCCGGTCCTATGAGAAGCAATCGGGACGAACCCCGACCCCTATCATCGGGGTGACGGCCCATGTGCTGGATGGTGATAAAAAGGCGTGCTTCCAAGCCGGCATGGACGGGTTTGTGCCCAAACCTTTGCGTCAGCCGGAACTGAAAGCCGCCCTCGCCAAATTTGCATCGATCTCTGCAGAAGATCTCCCGTCAACCAAGGCGATTCAGGGCTGACGACTCAGAAGTCAGCCCCCTCCCTGCCACTTCCATAACTGGCACAGCGATTGCTTACCCGGATATTAATCCCGGTAAGGAGCTGTTAACCATGTATGGAAAATCGCGGCTGCAATCTTCGCAACTGATGGCCCGTGCGCGCCAGGTCGGCGAAACCAAGGATGAGGCAAACTCTGCCGACCCGATCAAGCGGGCCCGCGCCGCCATGCGCACGAGCCTCTTTGCAAAGAATACCAAGAAACGCTGAGGCTCATTGGCCTTCAAAGGACGGCTCTTCGAACCCGGTCTCTGCGGTGACCGGCCAGTCAAAGGCCTCTTCCGCCGATTTGCGGATCTCCCGCCATGCCGCTCGGCCATTGGTGCTGTTGGTCAGGATGATGATGCCGTCCCCGCTGGCAAGGTGCCCTTCCATATGCGCGCGATAGCTGGTGTTCGCACCGCCATGGTGGAAGACGCGCGTCTCCCCTTCTCCATTAAGACGCGGCCCCAGCCCGTGCCAGCTCATCGGCACACGGGTCATCATGTCCTGCGCGAGGTCGGTTGAGAGAAAATCACCCTCTCCATTGGTGCTTTCCTCAAGCGCGATGACGAAGCGAGCCATATCCTCCGCACTCGTCCAGAGGCCGGAAGCCGCCAGCTCCGGCATCGCCTCCCAGCCACGCGGCAAAGCGGCGGGGACGCCATAGCGATCATGCGCCCGCGCGATATTGCCGTGGGTGGCAGGCAGAGGATTGACGAATGTGCTGCGCGTCATGCCAAGGGGATCGAGCACATATTTACGCGCCGCCTCGGGATAGGAGAGCCCCGTCACATCCTCTATCAGGACCTGACTGACCGTGATTCCGCCTCCGGAATATTGCATGCGCTCCCCCGGCGTGAAGATGAGCCTTACCGGCCCCTGCTTTGCAGGCGGTTCGCCATTGAGGGTCTGAAGCGCGGAAGGCAGTTCTTCACCCGGCTCAAAATCCGGGAAGCCATGAATGCTGAACCCCGCCGTATGCGACAGGATCATCCGCAAGGTGACTTTCTTCTCCGCCGTGAACGCGCTGTCCTCGACCTTCCATGAGGTGAGGTAGTCATTCACGTCCCGGTCAAGATCGAGGAGCCCCTCATCGACCATCCGCAGGATGATCCCAGCATTGATCATTTTTGAAATGGACCCCGCGGAGAAGACCGTCTCGCCGTCGATCGGCATGTCCTCCCCCGCCAGCCTGGTGCCGTAGCCTTTGGCCCAGACGATCTTGCCATCCTCGATGATAGCAACCGCCGCGCCGGGCACATGGTGGATCGCCAGTGCCTCCTCAATCGTGCGCCGCGCTGCGTCGGGATTGCCGCGCGCCTCCCGATCCATAAGGCGGGTCTCAAAAGCGATGATGCGCGGATCATCACCGCTGAGCGGTTCGGCCGAGGTCACCGCCAGAAAGAGCGGCGCACACACGCAGGCGGTCAGGCCAGTCCTCGCAAATCTTCTCATCACTTCCTCCCGGCCAGCAGCCCGCTTCTCTACTAATATATTAGTAGCACATACCTGTACTAATTCATTAGTTCAAGGGGGCGATAGGTTTGGAAGATTTGTCCGGCCGCTCTTCACAAGCGATCTGGACAGCGGCAAGACTGTCCCCATGAGCACACAGAAATTCACCGGTACCGAGAATTACGTCGCCACCGACGACCTTAAAATGGCGGTCAATGCCGCCGTCACGCTGGAGCGACCGCTCCTGATCAAGGGCGAGCCCGGCACCGGCAAGACAGTGCTAGCAAAGGAAGTCGCCACCGCGCTCGGGATGCCGCTGCTGGAATGGCATGTGAAATCGACGACAAAGGCGCAGCAGGGCTTATATGAATATGACGCCGTCGCGCGGCTGCGGGATTCACAGCTCGGCGAGGAGCGCGCGCGGGATGTCGCCAACTACATCAAGCGCGGCAAACTGTGGGAGGCGTTCACTGCCAATCAGCGCCCGGTGCTTCTTCTTGATGAGATCGACAAGGCCGACATCGAATTCCCCAACGATCTGTTGCAGGAACTCGATCGCATGGAGTTCTATGTCTACGAGACCGGCGAGACGATCACAGCCAAACAGCGCCCCGTCGTCATCATCACCTCGAACAATGAGAAGGAACTGCCCGACGCCTTCCTGCGGCGGTGCTTCTTCCATTACATCAAATTCCCTGATCCCGAGACGATGTCCGAGATCGTCGAGGTGCATTACCCCGGCCTGAAACAGCAGCTCGTCACCGATGCCTTGCGCACTTTCTACCAGCTGCGCGATGTGCCGGGACTGAAGAAAAAGCCGTCTACGTCGGAACTGCTCGACTGGCTGAAGCTGCTGATGGTCGAGGATATCGATCTCTCGACCATCCGTGAGAAAGATGTGCGCAAGGCGATCCCGCCGCTGCATGGCGCCCTCCTCAAAAATGAGCAGGACGTCCATCTGTTCGAAAAGCTCGCCTTCATGGCGCGCCGCGAGAGCTAAAGTGCCCCCCTTACTGGCGTGTATAGACGTCTCCGTCATAATTGAAGGAGGTCGGGACACCGTCTGCGCCCATCACAAACTGGATGACATCCCCGGAGAAGGGAACCATCTCGACACGGATGGAATCCTCCCGCGTGAAGGGCTCAGCAACTGAACTCAGATTGCCGATGGTGACGCGGAGGTCATCGCCTTCAATCGTGATATCCGCCGTGCCGTAATCCTCGTTCGAATAGCTCCCTGTGTAGGCACTACGCGGCTGGGTGAGCTGCCATTCCCGCGTTGAGCGGCGCTCACGGTCTGCCGTTACCGATGCGATGATCCGGTCCCGCCGCTCAATCGCCGCCGCAATCGCGGCCTTGCCGTCCGTGTCAGCCGTTTCAGGATCGAGCATCAGGTCATAGACATGATTGGCCACTGCCTCGGGAAAGCCTGCCGCTACCGGGATTTCGTTCATCAGAACGGCGACGCCGATCTTCTCTTCGGGGATATAGGAGATATGGGCGCGGAACCCGGCATAGCCGCCAAAATGGTGGACAAGGTTCTGGCCCTTATAAGTGCTGTTATACCAGCCTAACCCATAGGATTCACGGGTATACGCATCAAATTCAGAATTGGCTTCAGCCAGCGGCACGCGGGTTGAGACGACGACCGCTTCGGGGGCGATCCGCTCACCATCTACGACCCCGCCCTCGACCATGAATTCAAGCCAGCGCAGCGCATCGCTGGCGCTCAGGACCATGCCGCCTGCCGACTGCATGGTGGCGTCAATCTTCTCAAGCGGCGTGATGACCGGACCGCCTTCCATGCCGCCGAAATGAGGTTCCGCCAGCGAGCGGCCCGGCGCCTTAGCCACCGACATATAGGCGGTCGTTTCCTCCATCCCAGTGGGCTCGAACAGCTCTTCTGCCAGAAGATCCTGCCAGTTCACTCCCAGCTTCCTGTCCGTCAGTATGGTGAGGATATTATAGCCGACATTGGTGTACTGGAATGTACCCAGCGGCGCGTTTTCATTCGCCTGTGAGCGGCCGAGCAGCTCCCAAGTCTTCTCGGGCGTATGCTGGCCAGTGAAGGCAACCCGGTAGACGATCGGATTATTCCTAATTCCGGACGTATGCGTCAGAAGCGAGCGCAGGGTCACCTCATCGGGGCGCACTTCCGCCGGAAAAGGCGCATCCGGCGCAAATTCAGTAAGCGTCTGGTCAAGATCGATCTCGCCGCGATCATCCAGGATCGCCATGGCCATAGCGGTGAAAGATTTTGTCGAGGAAGCGATGTAGAATGCCGTGTCCGTCGTGACCGGCTCGCCCGTCTCGATATTCGTCACGCCGAAGCTGCGCAGATAGACACCGTCCGGCGTGTAGATCGCAACCGCCAATCCGGGCACGATGCCGACGGCGTCCATCCCCTCTTCGATATAGGTGTCCATTTCTCCTGCGATGGCGAGCGGCGGCTGGGGTGCGGGCGCGGCACTCGTTGCGCAGGCTGAAACGGACATGACGAGACCGAGCCCGGCAAGGGCACTCAATCGGGCGGACATATAACTCTCCTGATAATTCCGGGGACGGCTTATCGTGGCAGCGGCATCCCCGTATTGGACGATCTTAACTGGCGACGGCTTCGCCGAGCGCCTGCACGCGTCCTGGGGCAAGCCCCAACTGTTGGCGGAACACCCGGCACATATGGCTCTGATCATAAAAACCGGCCACTTGGGCGATCCGTCCCAGCCCGCGCCGTTTCTTACCGAATTGCGCCATGGCACGGCGGATCGACTGGTTCTGGGCATAGGCGGTGATCGATTCGCCGAAATGCCGCCGGAAGAGCCGCGAGGCATGGACGGGATGTACCCCCGCCGCCTCCGCCCGGCTCGCGACATCGACTTCCGCCAGCCCACTCTCGGTCAACTCGTCCTTCAGCCGTGAGAGCCAGCGCGGCGCTGACCGCTTTGCCCCTTGGGCCGCCCCCATCCCTTCAGCCAAAAGGCAAGCCTGCCCTTGCGCGATGCGCGCCTCATCCTCGTGCCGAATCGCCTCCGTCAGCTCGAGCGCCAGCCGCATCGACGACGCCGTCCGCAGGCACGCCCATTGCGGCGTCTCTCCCTTCTCGGACGGGATCTGCGGGAATGTCAGGCATAAGAGCGCTGCGCCTTCATGCGAGAAATGGTTGGAATGGGCGGTGTCCCGCGGCTTGATCAGCACATCCCCGACCCGCACCAGACAGGAGCCATTTGAGCTCTCTTCAAGGAAACCGCCCGCCATCACGAGGGTGACATGCGAGAGATCATCCCGATGCGACGCCATCTGCGTCAGCGGCGCATACTGCCTGTGATACCGCATTATCCCTCGTTCCTGCGTGCTATTCTCAGGAGATTGCCACGCCTACATTTGTAGTCAAGATCGCCACAAAGCTTAACCAGCCGTTAATTTACGGTGGACGATTGGCGCCCCATCGGCCATGCTGACCCCTAGATCGCACACCTATATGGGGACGAATAAGGGTATGCTGGGCAAAATTCTTGCGTTTGTGCTGGGGGTCGCCGGCCTGATTGCCGGTTCACAAGCACCGAACTTCACGACACATTTCATGCAAAATCTCGAAGGCCGCGTCGATGAGCGCCGCCTCGATGCAGAACGGATCACAGAGCGCTGGGAGTATTACGGCGTTGATCGCGACCAGGTGGCCGCCGATTGCCGGGCCAGGTCAGAAGAAAACAGTAATCCGCAGGCAAGCTGCCTTGAGGATGAAATGATCGTCCGCCGGTTCGAAAAACTGCTCGCATTGCAGGAAGAGCTGCAGGCCGCCAGCAAATGGGAACGCCCCATCCTGCTCGGCCGCGCACTGCTCGATGGCTCATGCAGCTCGGATGTGCCGGACGCGCTCAAAGAGAAAACCGAGAACCGTCTCGACACGCTCTGCACCCGCTATCTCGCTATGAATTCGCTCAAGGAATTCGAGCTGGCCGTGCCGGTCACCATGGATGGCCTTGCCTATGGCGCGGGCGGCGGTGTCGGGTTCTGGGCGATCTTCCGCCTGCTCTTCGGCCTGATCGGTATGCCCTTCCGCAGCCGCTACGCCTACTGAGCAAAGGCTACACCTGAATTGAAAAAGGGCGCCCGGTGAGGCGCCCTTTTTGTTGGCTTGTACTTTTCTCCCTCGCCGAGCGGGGGAATAGGTATCTTTACTCCGCCGCCATGCTCGGTGCGTCTTCGGTCCATTTGAGGACAGGATTACGCGCGGCCTGCGTCTCATCAAGGCGGCGCATCGGCGAGTAGATCGGCGCGGCCTTGAATTTCTCAAGCTGGTCTCCTGATTTTGCGTCACGGGCGAGCCCGAGCAGCGCATCACAGAACTGGTCGAGCCCCTGCTTGGATTCCGATTCAGTCGGCTCGATCAGCATGGCGCCCGAGACGACGAGCGGGAAATACATCGTCATCGGATGGAAGCCCTCATCGATCATGGCTTTGGCAAAATCGAGCGTGCCGACACCGGTATCTTTCAGGAACTCATCCGAGAACAGCGCCTCATGCATACAGGTGCCATCAAAGGCCGGGGTCATCTCAGCAGACAGACGCTTGAGCACGTAATTGGCGTTGAGGACCGCGTCCTCTGCTGCCTGCTTCAGCCCGTCCTTGCCGTGGCTGAGCATATAGGTCAGCGCCCGGACATACATGCCCATCTGGCCATGGAAGGCCACGAGCCGCCCGAAGGCGTCTTTCGCTTCGCCTTCGATATCCTCAACGAGGCGGAAGCCGTCCTCATCCTGAATGATGAAGGGCACCGGCGCGTAAGGCGCAAGGCTGTCCGCGAGCACGGTCGGACCGGAACCCGGACCGCCGCCGCCATGCGGTGTCGAAAAGGTCTTGTGCAGATTGATATGCATGGCATCGACGCCAAGATCGCCGGGGCGGGCCTTACCCATGATGGCGTTGAAATTCGCACCATCACAATAAAAATAGCCGCCCGCCTCATGCACGGCATCGGCAATCTCACGGATGTCACGCTCGAACAGACCGCAAGTGTTGGGGTTCGTCACCATGATCCCGGCAACATCGGGGCCCAGCTTTTCTTTAAAAGCCGCAAGATCAACGCGGCCCGTTTCATCCGCAGGGATATCATCAACAGTAAAGCCGCACTGCGCAGCCGTTGCGGGGTTCGTGCCGTGCGCGGATTCAGGGGCGAGGACACGGGTGCGGGTCTCGCCCTCCCCGCGCGCGATGAGTGCCGCCTTGATCGCCATCATCCCGCAGAGCTCACCATGCGCGCCCGCCTTGGGGCTCATCGCAACGGCGGGCATGCCGGTCAGCTCTTTCAGCCAGCCGGCGAGGATGTCGATCATCTCCAATGCGCCCTGCACGGTCGATTGCGGCTGGAGCGGATGGATATCGGCAAAGCCCTTGAGACGCGCGACTTTCTCATTGAGACGCGGATTGTGCTTCATCGTGCAGGAGCCAAGCGGGAAGAGCCCCATATCGATGGCGTAGTTCTTCTGGGAGAGACGCACATAATGGCGCATCGCCTCCGGCTCAGCGAGACCCGGCAGATGAGGGGCGTGCTGACGGTCAAAACCGGCGATGCGCGGCTTGATGCCTTCGGCTTTCGGCAGGTCAACGCCTGTGCCCTCGAAGTCGCCAACCTCGAAGATCAGCGGCTCGGCAATCTCCAGCGCCCGGTTGCCCGTATGCGTCGGGAACGGCGTGTAGCTGGCGGTGTCTTCGGGGCGGGTGGGACGGCCCTGATTGTTCATGGTCATGATCTGGTCCTTACCCTTTGATTGCCTGTTCGAGGCCCGAAGCGAGCCGGTCGATATCGTCCGAGGTCGTCCGTTCTGTCGCCGCGACGATCAGGATATTCTCCAGATCCTCATTGCCCGGCCAGAGGCGACCGCCGGGCACACCGGCCAGGATCTTCTGGCGTGCCAGTTCTTCGACCACTGCTTCTGCATTCTTCGGCAGACGGATCGTAAACTCATTGAAGAAACTGTCATTGAGAAGCTCGACGCCGGAGATGGCGCTGAGTGCATCAGCGGTCTTGCAGGCGTTCTCGTGATTGAGGATCGCGAGCTGACGCAGGCCCGTGCCGCCGAGCAGCGACATATGAACCGTGAAGGCAAGCGCACAAAGCCCCGAATTGGTGCAGATATTCGACGTCGCCTTTTCGCGTCGGATATGCTGCTCCCGCGTCGAAAGGGTCAGCACATAGCCGCGCTTTCCGTCCGCATCCACGGTTTCCCCGGCAAGGCGGCCCGGCATGTGGCGCCTGTGTTTATCGCGCGCCGCAAAGAGACCGACATAGGGACCGCCGAAATTGATGGCGTTGCCGATCGACTGGCCTTCGCCAACGACGATATCCGCGCCTTGCTCACCCGGTGATTTGAGGAGGCCAAAAGAAACGGCTTCGGTCACGACCGCCACCAGCAGCGCACCTTTTTCATGGGCGGCATCGGCGAGCGCCGAGAGGTCACGAAGATGGCCGAAGACATCCGGGGACTGAACGATGATGCAGGAAGTTTCCTCATCGATCATGTCGGTGAGGCCGCCCTGCCCCTCCGGGTTTGACGGCGCAAAGACCACCTCATCGCCGATGAGTTCGAGATTGGTGCGGATCACCGCCTCGTAATGCGGATGAAGCCCGCCCGAGCAGATCACCTTGCGCCGCTTGGTGATGCGTTTCGCCATCAGCGCGGCTTCAGCAGCCGCCGTCGAACCGTCATACATGGAGGCGTTGGCGATCTCCATGCCGGTGAGTTCGGCAACCTGCGTCTGGAACTCAAAGAGATATTGCAGCGTGCCTTGCGCGATTTCCGGCTGATAGGGCGTATAGGCGGTCAGGAATTCCGACCGCTGAATGATGTGATCAACCGTCGCCGGGACGTGGTGGCGGTAAGCGCCGCAGCCGACGAAAAAGGCCGTGTCGCCCGCCGCATTATTCTTGCGCGCCAGTGCCATCATCTCGCGTTCGACTTCGAGCTCGCTTTTGTGATCGGGCAGATCGAGCGCGGGGTTCAGCGCATCAGCGGGCACATCGCGGAAGAGGTCATCAATGGCCCCGACCCCGATGACGCCGCGCATTTCGGCGCGCTCTTTATCATTAAGCGGAAGATATCTCATATTACCTTACTCCGTCGCGAAGACCTGTGCGTCGTCGCGGAATGCCTTGAATTCTAGTGCGTTCCCAGAAGGATCGCGGAAAAACATGGTGGCCTGCTCGCCCGGCAGGCCTTCGAAACGCGTATAGGGCTCGATCACGAATTCCGTGCCCGCCGCTTTCAGCCGGTCAGCGAGTTTCCAGAAATCATCGAGTTCGAGAATGACCCCGAAATGCGGGACCGGCACGCCGTGTCCGTCCACGTCATTCTTGACGCGGTCCCCTGCCTCACTGCCGAGATGGGTGACGACCTGATGACCGAACATGTTGAAGTCGACCCATTTCTCATCCGAACGGCCTTCTTCGCACCCCAGAAGCTCGCCGTAGAACGCACGTGCCGCCGGAATATCCGCCACCGGAATAGCCAAGTGAAAACGGGGCCGCGTCACTCCGAACCTCCCTCAATTGATAGAGAACTGACCGCGTCATTGGCATCCTTCAGATCACCGGAAATGCCGCAGAGTTCTTTTGCTCGCGCCACCGTCATCGGCTGCATCGTGATGGCGAATGTCAGCGCGCCCATACCCGAGGTCGGATCACCAAGACCCGATTTCCTCATGAATGTATCCGCCGCGAGCAGCGTCTCGTCATCGGGACGTTCAATCAGCTGCGAGTATTGCGACCGAACGCAATTGCATTCCGATGCGGAAAACGACTCGCAGCTGAGCTCTGACCGGACTGATAACGGCGCCTGATTGTATGTTTCACGCAGCCTGTCGATACGGCTGGTTGTCGATGCGCATGCGCCCAGCAAGATCAGGCCCACCATCCAACTTGTCTTCTTTATCCTGAGCATTGTCATCTTCATTCCCCAAAATCGGTGGACGGGACCGGCCTCACTCGCCGCCTCCGTCACCGCCGCCATCCGAGCCTGAATCAATGCCGCCATCACCGCCACTGCCCTTGCCGGACTTGGTCGCGGCCAAAGCCGCGCCAATCGAAAGGCCCATGCCGATCCCGATGGCAAGGCCGATGCTCATATCATCCATGGCGACGCCGAGGGCCGTCCCCACGCCGACACCGATCGCGATGCCGGCACCGAGATATGCGCTTCTCGCATCAGCCATTGGCGCAGAAATCCTTATACGCCGCTTCATCCATCAGGGCGTCGATCTCGGCCATGTCGGACGGCTTGATCTTGACGAACCAGGCCGCGCCGCCGGCATCCTCATTCACTTTCTCCGGCGCATCGACGATATCGCCATTAGTCTCGGCAATTTCGCCGGAGATCGGCGCGTAGACGTCAGAGGCCGCCTTCACACTTTCAACAACCGCCATGTCGTCATGGGCGGAGAAGCTCTTGCCGACATCAGGCAGTTCGACAAACACGACATCGCCAAGCTGTTCGGCCGCGTGCGGCGTAATCCCGACCACGGCAACGTCGCCTTCCATACGGACCCATTCGTGATCCTTTGTATATTTCGTCGTCATGCGGACTTCTCCTCAGGCTTTCTTGGGGGCGCGGTAATAGCGCTGTTCGACAAAGGGCAGGGTCACGATTTCGGCCTCCATGGCCTTACCGCGAATGATGAGGTTCACTTTGGTGCCCGGCATGGCGTGATCGGGCGTGACATACCCCATCGCGATGGGGCCGTCATAGGTCGGCCCGAAGCCGCCGGAGGTCACAGTGCCGATGACGTCGCCATTTTCTGACTGGATCTCAACACCTTCGCGGGCAGGCGCCCGGCCAAGCGGTTTGATCCCGACCCGGACTTTCGTGGGGCCGTCCTCAAGTTCTTTGAGCACCCGGTGGGCACCGGCAAAATCGCCCTCCTCGCGGCGGCGCTTGCCGATGGCAAATTCGAGCGAAGCCTCAACCGGGCTTTCCGCCGGGGTCATGTCATGGCCATATAGGCAAAGCCCAGCCTCAAGCCGAAGAGAGTCGCGCGCGCCGAGCCCGATGGGCTCGACCACGGGACGCTCGACCAGACGGCGGGCCACAAATTCAGCTTCTTCCGCCGGGACTGACAGCTCATAGCCGTCCTCTCCCGTATAGCCGCAACGCGACAGCATGATCGGCAGGCCCTCAAACTCAGCATCCATCATCGACATGAAGGGCATATCGTCCGCCTCAGGAATAAAGGCGGTCATGACGGCGCGGGCCATCGGCCCCTGGATCGCGATCAGTGCGCGGTCATGAAGGACGCGCAGCTTGGCATCGACGCCCAGATGCTCGCGCAGATAGGCAAAATCCTGCTCCTTCACCGCCGCGTTGACGACGACGAAAAGCCGGCCCGCATCCTCATCGGACGGCAGCCGCGTGATCATCAGATCATCGAGAATGCCGCCACCTTCATTCAGAAGAACGGTGTAGCGGATGCGGCCCTTGCCCAGCTTTCTGATCTCGCCGGGGACGACCCGTTCGATGGCCGCCGCGACCCGCTCATGAGCATCCGCCGTACCGACGCCATCCACCTCGATATAGGCCTGGCCCATGTGGCTGACATCAAAGAGCCCCGCGCTGTCGCGCGTGTGCAGGTGCTCGCCCTTTACGCCGAGCGCGTACTGGACGGGCATTTCATACCCGGCAAACGGCACCATCTTGGCACCAAGTTCACGATGGAAATCCCCTAAGGGAAGCTGTTTCAGTTCGGCCATACCCACCTTGCAATCTTGCCGCGCCCTGATTGGCGCGTCCCCCGGCTGTCGTGGGACCTGAGAGATTGACGCGATTCCCGTCATCCGGGATCCCAGCGCTTGCTCCGTCGGTAGGGCATTACGCCCTTTTCCAGCCTTTAACTCCCATCCGCGGTCCTTTTGCCTGAGCGTTTCCGAGGGGGTTGCGCCTTCGGCCCTGACCGGGATGGCCCGATCAGCGTCTCCCGCGGAGGAGACACCTGCCGCAGCTGCAGCAGAGAGCGGCACATTAGAGCGCAACGCTTGCCAGTCAATCGGCGATGGGCCTAATGCCCTTCCAATGACTGACAATTATGAAGACCTTCTCGCGGTGGTTCTGGGCCGCGCCCGTGAGGCCGGTGCAGATGCCGCCGATGCCCTCGTTTATCGCAGCGCCAGCCAGTCGGTTTCCGTCCGGCTGGGCGAGGTCGAGGATATCGACCGCGCCGAATCGCGGGATCTGGGACTTCGTGTCCTGATCGGAAAGCGGCAGGCCTGCGTCTCGACCAATGATTTTGCGTCCTCTGCCCTGACCGACCTTGCCGAACGGGCGGTCGCCATGGCGAAGGAAGCCCCCGAAGACCCCTATTGCGGCCTTGCTGACGCAAGCGATCTCGCAAGCGGTCCCTATCCCGAGCTTGAGCTTTATGACGGCATCGAGCCGAGCGCCGAGGATCTCAAAGCCCGCGCGCTGGCCTGCGAAGATGCCGCGCGCGCCATTGAGGGCGTCACGAACTCCTCTGGCGCAGGGGCGAGCTTCGGGCATGGCCAGACCTGGTTTGCGACGTCGACCGGTTTTGCAGGCACGACCGCAGGCGGGCGGCACTCCACTTCCGTCTCTGTCCTTGCCGGGACCGGCACAGGCATGGAGCGCGATTACGACTATCATGGCGCAACGCATCTCAGTGATCTGCGCTCGCCAGAGGATATCGGCCGCACAGCCGGGCAGCGCGCAGTGCAGCGCCTGAACCCTGAGAAACTCTCAAGCCAAAAGGCCCCGGTCATTTTCGACCGCCGCCTTGCCTCAAGCCTGCTTGGTCCCCTGTCCGGCGCGATCAATGGCGCCGCGATTGCGCGCGGCACTTCGTTCCTCAAAACCAAAATGGGCGAGCAGCTTTTCCCTGCCGATGTCACGATCACGGATGATCCTTATATTCCGCGCGGCTTTGGCTCGCGGCTGTTTGATGGTGAGGGGCTGAAGCCGCATGCCATCAATGTGATTGAGGATGGGGTTCTGACGACCTGGATCCTCAACCTTGCCCAAGCTCGCCAGCTCGGCCTTCAGTCGAATGCCCGCGCGCGGCGCGGCACCGGGGGCCCTCCCGGCTCCGGCACGACCAATTTCGATCTTGGCCCGGGCGAGATGAGCCCCGAAGAGCTTTACCGCGATACCGGCAAGGGCCTCCTCGTCACCGACATGTTCGGTCCCCAGATCAATTCGAATACCGGCGATTACTCGGTCGGCTGTTCGGGCTTCTGGATCGAGAATGGCGCGGTCGGCAAGCCGGTCTCGGAGATCACTATTGCCGGGAACCTGCTCGACATGTGGGGCAATCTCACCCGCGCCAATGATTTCGAGCGCCGCGGCAGTTCCAACGCCCCCTCCTTGCGGGTCGGGGAGATGACGATTGCCGGCAACTGATGCGCCTCAGGCGCCATCCCTCAGTGATGACCATCAGCTGCTTTGCGATGCCGTGCGTGAGGCCGGCGCCCGTGTGCTCTCCCGCTATCGCGGACGGCCGGTCCGTCGTTGGACCAAGAATGACAAATCACCCGTTACCGAGGCCGATCTTGAATCTAATGCTATCCTCAAGGACCGCCTCTTAAGCGCGCGACCCGGCTATGGCTGGCTGTCTGAGGAATGCGTCGATGATGCCCGGCGGCTTCATGCCGAGCGGGTCTTCATCATCGATCCGATTGACGGCACCCGCGCCTTTATCGAGGCGAGCCCCGAATTCACTGTCTGCGCCGCGCTGGTCGAGAATGGCGTTGCCATCTCCAGCGCGATTTTCAATCCGGTGACGGAGGAGTTCTTCGAGGCAACACTCGGCGGCGGCGCGCGGTGCAGCGGCAAGCCCCTTCGGGTCAGCCCGGCAGCGGATCTCGATGGCGCCAAAATGCTGGGGCCCGGCCATATGTTCGAGCACCCAAGCTGGCCGATCCCGTGGCCGAAAATGCGGCTCGGCTATCGCTGCTCCACGCAGTACCGTTTCGCGCTGGTGGCTAAAGGACAGTATGACGGCGCCATCGCGCTGGTGAGAAAATCTGACTGGGATGTCGCCGCCGGGACGCTGATCGCGACCGAGGCCGGCGCCCATGTTTCCGACCATCTTGGCAGCGGCTATATCTTCAATCAGCCCGATCCCTGCCAGCGAGCCCTTGTCTGTACCGCGCCGGGCCTTTATCCGGCAGTGCTTGAACGACTATCCCATCTGCCGGCCGACCTGCGGGGCGTCAAAGGCGGCAGGCGCTGAGCCTTGAAAGCGAGATCATGACTGAACAGAAAAAGCAGCTTTTGCACCTTGTCTTCGGCGGCGAGCTGACCGACCCGGCAGCCGCAACCTTCCGTGACCTGAGCAAAATCGATATTGTCGGCATCTTCCCCGACTATAAAAGCGCGGAACTGGCCTGGCGCTCAAAAGCGCAACAAACCGTCGACAGTGCCCATACGCGCTATTTCATCGTGCATCTTCACAAGATGCTCGATCCGGATGGCGACGGAATTCTTGGCTAAGGAATAAACTTAGGCGGTAACGGCTTGCCAGCCGCGGCGGGTTTTCGGCGCGGCATCACCGGCAAAAAACTGCATCATGAGCCCAAGCGGCACCGCCACAGAGGCGACGATCAGCGCCACTCCAGCTAGAGCGACCCCCAGCATCAAGGCCGTCAGCGCAAGCAAAGCCTGCACACTGGCCCAGGCGGTTACGGGCGTTTTCCGGGTCACAGCCCGGGGCGAAGCAGATGTCATCGCGTTCATGAGGCGATGACATCACATTCGCCGCCTCATGAACACCCATAATTTTGGCAAAGTTGACGCCGGGTAAGTAAGCTTAAGCAGCGCTTAAAGCTTGCTGAGGACATATTCGGCGCTTGAGACCTCAAAAGCGCCCGGTTCCTCGACAAACAGGTCGGTGACCTTGTTGTCTTCAACGATCATCGCATAGCGCTGGGACCGCGTGCCCATGCCAAAGCCGCTGGCATCCATGGAGAGATCAACGGCTTGTGCGAAGGTCGCATTGCCGTCCGCCAGCATGTCGACTTCATCACCGGCCCCGGCGCTTTCGCCCCAGGCGCCCATGACAAATGCGTCATTGACCGAGATGCAGGCGATCTGATCGATGCCTTTGGCTTTCAGCTCGCCTGCTTTTTCCACAAAGCCCGGCAGGTGCCGCGCCGAACAGGTCGGTGTGAAAGCCCCCGGCACGGCGAAAAGGACAGTCTTTTTCCCTGCGAAATAATCGGCGGATTTGATCGTCTGGGGACCGTCAGCAGTGGCTTTTGTGAGGTCGGTTTCGGGGAGCTGATCGCCTGTCGTTACCATGGGAAGTCCTTCTCTCGTGCGTGTTTCCTTGTCGCCTGCCGCCTAGCGCATTTTTCAGCTTCCGCGAGCCCCTTAGGCGCAGTTCTCCCTCCTTTGTGACCACTCTGCGCTTGCGCCAGATCAGGGAGGGATTAACTTTGAAATCATGGACAGCGTTGATGACCACTATTCGAGCAAGGGCCCCGGTCTGTCGGGCCGCCTGCTCATTTCCGTGCCTAGCCTTGATGACGGGCCATTTGAGAAATCCGTCGTCCTGATCGCCCGTCACGATACGGAACATGCCTTTGGCGTGATCATCAACAAACCGATTGCCGGCCTGATGGCCGCCGATGCGGTGAAGGAAGTACGGCTGAGCCCGTCGCTTACCGCAGAGTCGGCACCGGTCTTTTTCGGCGGTCCCTGCGATCCGCAAAAGGGCATCGTTCTGCACAGTACGGAATATCAGAGCGAAGAGACGATCCCGGCCGGGAACGGCATGGCGCTGACCGCGACGCGCGATGCGCTGGAGCGGCTTTATGGTGACCAGCTTCGCCCCCAGACCTCGCGCCTGATTGCGGGGCATTCGGGATGGTCGGCTGGCCAGCTTGATGAAGAGCTGCGCCGCAATCTGTGGCTCGACATGGAAGCCACGGCGGAGTTCGTCTTCCGCACTGAGCCCTCCCTGATGTGGGAAGCAGCCTTCAAATCACTGGGGGTCGAGCCCGTCAGCCTGTCCGCTCTCAATACGAGCGATCCTTCACAGCTCAGCCCGCTGAATTAGGCAAAGCCTCTCTCGCAGAGTGCGTTTAGCGAAGGTCGTCCGGGCGGCTGCGCGGAGACAGATTACGCTCCGTATCCGCCCTTCCCCCGCCTGAGGCCGCATCCGCCGGTTCGCCGCCAATCCGCTGGGCCGCGCCGAAAAGGAAGCCCTGACCGAAATCGCAGCCGAGCTCGATCAGCATTTCGGCGGTTTCCTCATCCTCGATCCCTTCGGCCACGACCGGCGCCTTGCTCTTCTCCGCCGCATTCAGCATGGCGCGGACGACAGAGCGCTGTTTCTTCCGTGTCGTGAGGTCTTCGAGCAGGCTCTTGTCGAGCTTGACGATATCGAAGTGGAATTTGGACAGGCGGCTGAGGGTCGAATAGCCAACCCCGAAATCATCGACCGCGAGACTGGCGCCGGCATTGCGGATCGCCTTGGCGGCGGCAAGCGCCTTGTTATGGCTTGCCTGGATCTTGCCTTCGGTGAGCTCGACGACGAGCGCGCCGGGCGGCAGGTCAAAGCGCAGGACAGCAGCCTTGACGATCTCGGCCACGTCTTCTTTCGGCAGGTCGGTCGCTGAGATATTCACCGACACGAATTGCCCGAGGCCGGGTTCGGCCTTGACCCAGTTGGCAAGTTCCTCCGCCGCCTGATTGATCACGATCCGGGCAAGGTCGGGGCCGCGCCCATCGCGGATCAGGTCATCGACAAAGTCCTGTGCATCGCGGACCTCACCCCCGGGCAACTCCCAGCGGGCGAGTGCTTCGAAGCCGACGACCTTGCGGTCTTTCAGCCGGACAATGGGCTGGAACCAGGGGCCGATCTGCCCGGCATCAAGCGCGGCGCTGGCTCCTGCGACAGGTTTAGCGGTCAGCGGGCTGTCATCTTTGGCAAGCGCTGCCGGCGCGGCAACGGCGGCAAGCCCGGTCGGGCGCTGCGGCGTGGGCTCAGGCTCTGCCCGTTGCGGAGCGGCAGCAGCGAGCGCTTCGGCCTGCATTTCCAGACGTGCAAGGAGCCCGTCCTGATCGACCTGCCGGCGGCCTTCGAGGCGAATCGTGGCGCCGTCAATCGTCTGTACCCGGATATCGAAACGACCGGTCTGCGGCTCATACCCACCAAGGATCGCATCATCGAAATCAGGCAGCGAGCGTTCATCGATGAGGTCACGGATGACATCGGGGGTCGCCAACTGGCCTCCGCGGATGCGGAGCATCTCCCCAAAGCCGCGCCCCATACGCACCTCGCGCTGGGCCATCATGTCCCAGACATATTCGTCATCGCCGATCGGGATCTCGCGCACAGCATAGCCCGGCTGCACATCATGCCCCCATTGGGCGGAGTAGGGCTCGGAACGCTCACCGAAGCGGTCACGCGGCGTGGCTTGATGGTCCTGCTGGTCGCGGGCGACCGGCGCGGGAACGGGCGCGGCCATATGGCGAGGCGCCTGCTCGGGTTCCGCATCGATTTCTGGCTCTGGCGGCCGGACGCGGCGGATCGGGGCCTGCTGCTCGCGCTGGGGCTCGGGTTCGGCGTCAAATGTCGGGGAGACGCGGCGTACCGGGCGCTCCATATCGTCGGGCTCGTCCTCAAGCTCACGTAAGAGCGGGCCATCATGTGCAGCAGCGGCAGAGGCCGAGGCGACCGTCACGGCAGGAGCGAGCGGCGCAGCGCGCTTGGGCGCCTTCTCCCGCGTCTTGCGGGGCACTGGCGCCATGATTGTGTGCGCGGTCAGCTGGGCAGCCAATGCGGCAAGCAAGACCCCGCCGGTCAAAAGGAAGATCGGCGTCGAGGCGACAAGCCAGCCCGCGCCCGTCACCCGCTCTGCCGCGAAAGACATGGCAGGCAAGGACGCCACCGTCAGCAGGAGACCCGGCGCCACGGCAATGGCGCCCTTATCCCCGCGCAGAAATTCGAAAAACAGAAACAGGATCGTCAGCGCCGCTGTGCCGCCAATGGCGATCCGCGCGACCGGCCATCCATCAATGAATTGCAGCATGCTGGCCCCGCCCGCCAGCAGCATGGCGAAAATTGCCAACAGCATGACAAGCCCGATCAGCGTGTTCTCTCGCGCCAGACGCACTGTCGCGGTGTGAAATAGCAGGACCGAGCAGGCGAACAGGCAGACGATCAGCACCTGCGTGCCGCTGGAGATAAAATCGAACCGGCCAAAGAGCAGCGCGACCAGAAGGGCGGCCAACGCGACAAAGCTGAAACTGACGGCGGCAACGGCCGAACGGCGGAAAAGTGCAAGAATTAGAAGGAGAAACGCGGCTAGCCCCAGCCCGCCAATCGCGGCGGCTTCGACGAGGGCGACTTCCCGGGGCATGGCCCCGACGGCCCATCTGAGGCGTTCGCTGTATCCGTCGATACCGAATGCCGGAACGAGATCGTTCATCTAGACTGTAACCCCACCAGATACTGCCGCCCGGACTTGATTGTGGCCGACTGAGCGCGTGAGCACAAGGCGCCTTCAGGGGCTGATTGGCTATTCTGCAGTGCCAAATCCCGTGCTGATCCGCTTCTCGAGGCTTTCAAGATCCGCGCCGATGACCTCAAACCGCTCCTCGCGGCTGTAAAGGTCGCGGCAGCCCGGCGGCAGAGACGGCTCCCGGCCCGTCGCCGTCTTGACCGCATCGGGGAATTTCGCGGGATGCGCCGTTGAGAGCGTGACTAGCGGCCCCTTGAGTCCCTCCACCCTTGCCTGCGCCGCAGCCTCAAGCCCGACCGCCGTATGCGGATCAACCAGCATGGCGGTCTCTGAGAAGGTCTTGGACATCCGGGCGCTGACCGCCTCTTCGCTGACTCGGAAGGAGAGGAAATCCTCTGCCATGCGGGCACGCACCGCATCGGGCAGGGTGAAACTGCCACTCTGCTTGAGCGCCCCCATGAGGCTCGTCACAAGCTCTGCATCGCCGCCGCTGGCCGCGTGGATCAGGCGCTCGAAATTACTGGAGACCTGAATATCCATTGAGGGCGACTGGGTTTTGACAACGCCTGTCACTTCATAGCGGCCCGTCCTCAGCGTGCGGTCGAGAATGTCGTTCTCATTCGTCGCAATGATGAGCTGACCGATTGGCGCACCGAGCTGTTTGGCAACAAAGCCTGCAAAGATATCGCCGAAATTCCCAGTCGGCACACAATAGGAGACGAGCCGCCCCTCCCCGCCAAGCGTCAGCGACGAGGTCACGTAATAGACCGTCTGAGCGACGATCCGCGCCCAGTTGATTGAATTAACCGCGCCCAGCGAGACCGCCTGCCGGAATGCATCGTGGGCGAACATTTCCTTCACCAGCCGCTGGCAGTCATCGAAACTGCCCTCAACGGCGAGATTGAGGACGTTTTCCGACTCCACCGTCGTCATGAAACGGCGCTGGACATTCGAGATCGCTTCATTCGGGTGAAGGACGCAGATCGAGATATTCTCACGCCCCGCCATGGCCTCGATCGCCGCCCCGCCCGTATCACCGGAGGTCGCGCAGACAATCGTCATGCGGCGGCCGGCAGCGGCGAGCCGGGATGAGAACATCGGCCCCAGCCACTGCATCGCGACATCCTTGAAGGCGAGCGTCGGGCCGTGGAACAGCTCCAGGAGGAAATCCTCCGCCCCCGTCTGAACAAGCGGCGTGACTGCCGGATGGGCAAAGGAGCGATAGGCATCCTCAAGGTGGAAATCGCCTTCGGGCGAGAAGGGCCGGATCACGACCTCGGCCACCTCGATATAGGGGCGCCCGCGCAGGCCCTCGATCACGGATGGATCGAGCGTCGGGTAGACCTCTGGCACATAAAGGCCGCCATCAGGGGCAAGCCCGGTCAGCAGGACATCATCAAAAGAAAGCTGAGGCGCAGCCCCGCGGGTCGAGAGATAGGTCATAACCCCTCACCCCTAGCCGGTGTTAGCCGGCTTTGCACATCAGAAAACGGTCAGCGGAACGTGAGCCGATCAGGAGCTTGTTGCGTAGGGTCACCGCCGTCGTCGAGGCGGACAGCCGGTCACCCGGCCCCTGGAAGATCGTCTCTACCTCACCATCCTCATGTACACGGAGGATCTGGGAGGCGGTCGTCTCCTGTAGCCCTTCGGTATAGGCGCTGAGGCTAAGCGGCTGGGGCACGGCGCCGACAAGTACATTGCCGCGCGCGTCAATCGAGACATTGTCGGGGAACGTCCCCAGACGCACCGCATCGGACAGACGGAGCTGGTCCGTATCCGGGTTGCGGTCATAGGACAGCAAACGACGTCCCCGCATCTCTGCGAGATAGAGCTTCTCTCCGTCATCACTGAGAGTGATGCCGTTCGGGAAGGCAAGGCCGGAAGCCACGTCTGACCAGGAATTGCCGTCATAATGCAGGATTTGACCGACCTTCAGCCCGAGGAGAAAGTCGACCTTCCCGCGAATAGAGCGGCGCCCGGACGGTGTGTCATTGGTGACGTAAAAGCTGCGCGGACCGGTCGCAACGATGTCATTGGGCGAGATCAGCCGAGGATCAGTGAAGACCTCACGCAGGACGAGGTCGCCTTGCGCATCAATGTCATAAAGCAGGATCTCCGGCCCGATGAAATTGACGACGAAAAGACGGCGTAGGGTGCGGCCATCCGGCAGGGACGAGGTGAAAAGATCGATCCCCATCGGCTGGAAGACGAGCGGCTGGCCGCCCGTCCGGTCACGCCATGACGAAGAATCAAGCGGATTGTCGGTGTCAAAGCGGAGGATCGCGCCGCGTTCTGCGTCACGGCGGCGGTCAAGGGAGGAGATATAGACGGACGAAGTATCCGGGATCGGCTCAATATCGGCTGCGCCATAAACGCCGACCACGCTTTCACAGGCGAGCTCTCCCATCGGTTCGATGGTCTCGAACTGGCGGAAACTAAATCCCACCCATGCCACAGTGAACGCCACCAGAATCGCCGTGAAAGCGATCAGGACAACAATCGGAAACAGAAATCGCATCGTCTGCCCAGGTCGATTACGAGTTGGGAGACAACCCTATCCCAGTCTTGAGGACAAGTCCCTAGGAAATATATTGGCTC
Source organism: Parvularcula marina (assembly GCF_003399445.1). NCBI lineage: Bacteria > Pseudomonadati > Pseudomonadota > Alphaproteobacteria > Parvularculales > Parvularculaceae > Parvularcula > Parvularcula marina. The sequence goes on from NZ_QUQO01000001.1 coordinate 1,421,609, forward strand.
TCGGCACTTTCACGTCTTGCCCTTGGGAAGACTTTTGTGTATCCGCCGCCGCTCCTGAATTTTTGCCAGAACCTGGGCGACCGCCATGAAAAAAGACATTCATCCCGATTACCACTTCATCACCGTGACGATGACCGACGGCAGCACGTTCCAGACGCGCTCGACCTATGGTGAAGCTGGCGCGAACATCAACCTCGACATCGACCCGACCAGCCACCCGGCATGGACCGGCGGCCCGGCACGCATCACCGAAAAAGGCCGCGTGTCGAAGTTCAAATCGAAATTCGGCAATTTCGGTCTTTAACCGAGCGTGTCGGGGTCAAACCCCCGCAAGAATGCCAATTGCATCTGAAAAGCAGCCGCTTCGGGATTCTCGGGCGGCTTTTTTTGTCCGCTGATGAGCAGGCTCGCATAGCCATGCACAATCGACCAGACCATGTCCCGGAACTGGCGGGCATGGGGATGATCGCCGATATAGCGGTAGGTTTCTTCAAGCAGGATCTCACCTGCGCGGCCTGATGCGGCGACAAAGGCCGGATCATCGGTCCGCAGCCGGTCGCGGCGGAACATCAGCGAGAAATGCGCTGGGTGCGTGACGGCAAAGCCGACATAGGCCCCGCCAATCGCTGCGAGGCGCTCGACCGGATCGGTCCGCCCTGCAAGTGCCGCTTCCTGATGAGCGACCTGCCCCTCAAAGCCGAGGGCGGCAATTGCCGTCAGAACGCCCTTCAGATCGCCGAAATGGTGACCCGGCGCGCCATGGCTGACCCCCGCCCTTGCTGCACACTGGCGCAAAGTGACGCCTTCGACACCGCGCTCCTTGAGGAGCGACAACGCCGCCTCAATAACGGCATTGCGAAGATCCCCATGATGGTAGGGGCGGCTGGAGGTTGTTCTTGGCTGGTCGACTGATTCCATGAGACGATTGTGGCCGGTAAAGTAGACTGCGTCTAGATCATGGGTACCGGGAGGCCATTCCTATGACACCTGATCTCTTGTTCTCAATAGGTAATATGGGAGTCCTTGCAGGATGGTTGCCACTTGCGTTCCTGCCCTTCTGGCGTGGGACGCAAATCATAGCTGCCGTCCTGATCCCGCTCCTGCTTGCCGTTGCCTATGTCACCCTGCTTTTCGTGCCACTGGGCGAGCCGTCAACCGCGCCGCTCGATTTCACCTCGCTTGCGGGCGTGAAAGCGATGTTCGCCAATGATCAGGTCATGCTTGTCGGCTGGTTTCACTATCTCGCCTTCGATTTGTTCGTCGGGGCGTGGGAAGTGCGCGATTCGCGGACGCACGGCATTCCGCACCTGCTCGTTGTCCCCTGCCTAATCCTGACCTTCATGTTCGGCCCGGCTGGCTTTCTTCTCTACATGATCATCCGCACCATCAGGCTAAGATCGGTCGCACTAGGCAATTAAGACTGGCAGACGGGGAAGCTCACTCATGAAACGGCTCGGATCGGCACTCCTGCTCCTCCTTCTCGCGGCATGCGCAAGCCTCCCTTCGTCCTCACCGGCCCGGATCGAAATATTCGAGCTGACCGATACGACCTTTGAGCGGACACGAAATATCCGCGTCTGGCTGCCCGAAGGTTATGACGAAGCCGAAGGCCCCTTTCCTGTCTTCTACATGTTCGACGGCCAGAACCTCTTTGATGCGACGCTGTCGGAATACTCCAGCGCCGAATGGGAAGCGGATGAGACGGCTGCCCGCCTGATCGGTGAAGGGAAGATCGCGCCCATCATCATTGTCGGCATTGATAATGCTGGCATCCACCGTTCCGCAGAATATCTCCCCTTTGGCGAGCCCATGGTAGGGCTTGCAGATGATGAGGCGATGGGAACGGCGCTCGACCAGTTCTTCCGCCAAAATATCTTCCCACTGATCGAGGGGAAATATAAAGCGTCTACGGAGGACCGTGCACTGGGCGGCTCTTCTTTTGGCGGGATTGCGACCCTGACGGTGGCGATGGATGACCCGTCGCTTTTCTCCCGGCTGCTGGTAGAAAGCCCGTCGCTCTGGATTTCTGAGTTCCGGGTCATGGAGAAGATCAAAGAGAGCAGTCCGGAGATCTGGCCCGCGCGGATTTACACCGCGATGGGCACCCGCGAGATCACCGGCACCTGCCCCGCCGCACCACAAGAACGCGACGACCAGCTTGTCACCCTGCATCTGCAGATGACGGACTATCTGCGCGGCAAGGGACTTGGTGAGGACCGGCTACTCGCCGTCATTGACGAATGCGCCATTCATTCTGAGGTCGCCTGGGCGAAGCGTTTCCCGCAGGCGTTCGAATTCCTCTACGCAGAATAAGGCCACGGCCTCTATATCATTCCGGTTCCGGCCAGCCCCCGACCTCTTCCATGGCTTCATCCATCAGGCCGATAAGATGATCGATCGTCTTCTGGGGCAGGTCCTGTTCTTTTAGCCCGGCGATATATTCGTCTCTTGTCTGAATTTTTGGGTTCGCTGCTGCTCGCTGGGTCTCGTCATCGCCGTATTTGCCGACATTCATACCGTAGCTCATCAGAATTCGGCGCTTGTCCTCTGCGGCTTCCTGTTCGTCAAATAGCTGCAGATAAGCCTCTTCCTGATCCATCTTATTCTGCTCACGAACAAATCGCTTCAGATCTTCCCTCATCATATCGACATCAGCCTCAAGCGCGTCTCGTTCTTTTTTCCTGATGTCATAGTCCATAGAGGCAGCGGCCTGCCAATGGCACTGCATGTATTTGACCTTGCAGACAGACTGGCAGACGGCGGAATAGGTCTCGAGCGGCTCGCAGCCGCATTCGCAGCTTGGAAAGGCGCCCAGCGTTCCGCCGGAACCCGCCGGCGTTTTTTGCGTCTTCAGATCGGACACATCGCCATTTCCCACGCCCGGAAACGCCTGCGCGAGATCCTGCATCCCGGAATCCACAGATGTCGGCGCATAATCAGCAAACTGAGGGTCACCCTCCCATGGCGCCGCGATGACGAACCGGCCACTGATCGTCCGATGGATCGGCAAGGTTGGATCAACATCTTCCTCTGTAAATTCAACACGGCTCAAATCCGTTAGGTTTGCGGAGAATGACCCGTGCATGACGTAAGGGGTGAATTCGTCAATCGTCACCTTGCCAGATTGTCGGAAGGCCCGGCCCCGGCCGATTTGGGAATCCTGTGGACCTAGGGCCTGATAATTCCCGCTCCCCTTGCCGCCATTGACAACAATTGCCGCATTATCGAACGAGCCGGTGAAGCCGTATTCGATCAGCGGCATGGTGATGCCCACGGACGAACCTTCAGAATCCTTGTCTTCTTGCATGGCGGCTTTCCAGTCGCGATCCGTTCGGAAGGCGCCATTATCCGCAATCGCCGTAAACTGGCTCATCACCTGACCGAGCCCGCCGCCTGTTCCCGACGTCTGGGTCAGATCACCAATGGCACCCGGCGTCAGCTCAAGCTGGATGGAGGTCAAAGGACCGCAACCTGTCAGGGCAAAGTCTTTCTGGCAGGGCGCCCGTCTCCGCTCGAAACTCGCATGGCTCCCCAGCGCCGTCTGGTTACTGAGGGATTTGAGCCCAGCGGCGAGTTCAGCCTGCGCGGCCTCACGTGAAGGATCGCGGAAGCCTGGATTGCTGCTGCTCGGTGCTGCCGCGGCTGGGCCGGCCTTCTGCTGCGAGCTGTTGCTGGCACTTTTCTGCGGCCGGGGGCTCGTCATTGAGCTTTCCCAGCGGCTGGTCGTCACATTGACGCTGACAGGGAAATTCTTCGTAAGCGCAGGATTATCCGCCATGTTGCTGATGATGAAGACCTGCGGCGCGCCGCCCGCAATGCGGAAACGCCAATGCCCCAGAAAGCCGCCCCCGGCAGGGGATGGGACGACCTGCACACCGCCCACCCGGTCACCGCCGGCCGTGCCGACATAAAGCGCCTTGAGCGCGGCAATCGTCTCTCCCCTTACATGGATCGAGATATCCGCATTGCCCTCCCCCGCAACTTCAGCCTTGAAGCATCTTGAGGCATTCTTGCGCAGGTCGAGCCGCGCCTCACCCGAAGGTTTGCCGGGCGAGAGAGAAATCGTCGGACAGGTTCCGAAGATAAAATTCAGCCAGTTATCTTCTGCCTGCTGAGCAGATGTCGTCGGCTCAGCTGTCAGGCGTGCAGGCACGTAAGCCGCGAAGGTCGAGGTAAAGGACGCATAGTGACGGGCAAGACCAATTCCTGTTGCCTTGCGCAAGCCTTCATCGAGCCACATCATGTCGCCATTGGCCGACACTGGGCCGCCGAAGGGATTGTCGAAGACCTCCACCAGATAGCTGTAATCCGGCAACAGCACAGCGACGCCGGGCCGGGCATTATGCTTCGACGCCGCATGCTGCTCGCCCAGATACCGCCAGAAGGAGGCGGTCCGGTAGCTCTTCTGCGTGTCCGTTGCTGGTAGAGGCTCAAAATAGCGACGCCCGCCAAGCCGGTAGCCATCCTGCTTGCCCTTGTAGACATCGATCTTCCGTAGACGCCACGCCGCATCCATGCCCAATGCCTGCGCCTGCCCTTCCATGATCCAGTTGCCATGATCGAGTTCATAAGAAAGCTGGTAGCCGCGCTGGATGTTGTGAAAAAGCTCATGCGCAAGGTCTTCATACGTCCTGTCGACGGGCTTTCCCTTGACGATTGCGCGTGAGTAATCGACCTGAAGCGTGATCCGTCCGTTCTCCGAATACGACGCACGCGCAATCGGATCGTCATCATCATAGTCGAAGAAATAGACGCGATAGGCCTGGCCGCCTTTTCTTCCCTTGGTTCGCTCGAGGGGCGGCGCCTTGAAGCCCAGCTTTTCATAATAGACGGCAACTTCGGAGAGATAGGCCTCGTAATCAGCGATGACCTTTTTCTCCGCGCCGCTGAAACCGCTGAACGGGTTCAGAAAACTCGGTATCGAGGAATAGGGATCGGTCTTCTCAAAGACAAATTCGGTGGTCGGCCATTTCTCCGCATAGGCGGGCTGGATAAGGGCGAATACCCCAAGGCATCCGAGCAAAAACCGGGCAATCATCATCTATCCCCTCGCAACTGATCAGCATACCAATAAAATGGCGCTGATGTTGTCTCCCGCCCCCTATCTAGCACGATTGTGCGACGTGTCACTTTCCGCCCGCTGTTGCGGGCCGCTGGGTCGCCAAAAGCGGCGCGGAGAGCCGGGTTCAGCAGGCTCAAGACCACTGGCCAAGGCCCGCGCCGGGCGCTAGCGCGCTTGGGATGAAGTCTGCCTCCCTTAACAGCGCCTTCCGGCTTGCCTGGCCGGCCAGCCTTGCCGCGATGATCACGCCGCTGCTCGGGGTCGTTGATTCGGCCGTGCTGGCACGTGCCGGCAGCCCGGCTGATATTGCAGGGGTGGCGCTCGCCAGCGCCGTTGTCTCTCTTCTTTACTGGCCGCTTGCCTTCATCCGCATGAGCACTGCCGGGCAGGTCGCCCGCGCTCATGGCGAGGAGGATGAGGCGGGGCTTCGCGCATATCTTGTTCAGGGGCTGGTGCTCGGTGCGGTGCTGGGACTGATCGTCCTCGTCCTTCGCGCGCCCATCACACAGCTTGCCGCTGTGACCATGGCCGATGATGCGGTCAGCGCCGACGCGCTCGGCGCGATGGGTACTTTCCTTGAGATCCGCTTTCTGGCCGCGCCTTTCGCGATTGCCTCTACAGCGGCGGCGGGCTGGCTCTCCGGGCAGGGACGAACGGGCCTGATGGGCGCCGCGATTATCGGCACGGTAATCCTCAACGGGGTGCTCGATATCTGGTTCGTCATGGGTCTTGAGATGGGCGTTGCGGGAATCGCGCTCGGCACAGTGCTCGCGGAGGTCTTCAGCCTCTTCGCGATGGGGCTTGCGATCCTTTTCGTCCTTCACCAGCGCGGCGGGATCGGCCGGGACTGGCAGCGTAGCCGCCTCACCCATGACCTTGAGGGGTTCTTCTCGCTCAACGCCAATATCTTCATCCGTACCCTGTTATTGTCTCTCACCTTCGCGTGGTTCATGCGGGCCGGGTCACGGTTCGGTGACCTTACCCTCGCCGCCAATCAGATCCTGATGCAGATCGTCCTTGTCACAGGTCTCGCCCTCGATGGCCCCGCCATTGCCGCTGAATCGCTGGTCGGCACGGCGCTGGGCCGAAAGGAGCATCGCGCGGAGCGCTTTGCCGCCGCCGTCCGCGCCACCGCGATACTGACCACGATCTTTGCCGGGCTCTTATTCCTTGCCCTTCTCATTGGCCGCGCCCCTGCCCTTGCTATGGTGATCCCGCAGGATGCCGCGCCCAGCCTGCGCCAGGAGGTCGAGCTATATTACATCTGGGCCGCCCTCTCGCCGCTGATCCTTGCCCTCCCCTTTTATCTCGACGGCGTCTTTATCGGCGCCACGCGGGGACAAGAGCTGAGGAACTCCATGGCCCTCTCGCTCCTCCTTTTTGCGGTCTGTGCCTATGGGCTCCAGCCGCTCTTCGGCAATCATGGCCTGTGGCTCGCCTTCGGGATCTTCATGCTCGCCCGCGCCGGCACGCTGTGGCTCTGGTGGGGCAAGGTGACAGCCCTGACAGGACGGAACGAAACCGCCGCCTGAGCGCTATTTCCCTGAGACATTTCAAGGAGGTGCCCCATGTCGCAAGATCAGGACCCGCAACGCGAAGACGAGCTTTCCCGCCAGCGCGGCTATGGCGAGCGCCCCGACCAGAAATTTAAGCCCTATGCCGCCAGGCAGCGCGAACCCGGCTTTCGCAAGACCGAAGCCGAGGGCAAACCGGCGCCCGACAGCGGCGCATTCCGCGATGATGGCGATCTGCCGCCGAAGAAAACGGTTGAAGACACGCTAGACAGAGACCGCGGCCTTGTCACCGATCCTGAAGATGAGCGGACGGCCAACAAGCCCGACACCTTCGAGGCCGACAAGGGCGAGATGACGACAGAACGGTCGGGCGATGATCCCGACCCCAAAGGCGCCAATGAAGGCCATAAACGGCTTGAGGACGCCTATTCGGCGACCGACCCTGGCGTGACACCCAAGGACTAGGCGAGCCCGATCCTCGCCTGGTGGCCATGTCCCTGCTATCACATCTGCCGAACAGATGGGGAGATAGAGGGCATGGCCAGTTTTTCAGGACACGGATATATGGCGGCGCTGGCCGCAAGCCTTCTTGCGCTGGCAGGCTGCAGCGGCCCGGCGGAGGAGGTGAGCACTCCGGCGAATGACCCGCCAGCCGCCGAACAGGCTGAACCGGATGTCGGCCGGATGGCCGCGGACGAGCTGATCTCCCGGCAGGAGTTTGCCCGCTATGATGTCGATGAGGTCCACGCGCTTCATTATGCCGAAGCCGCCGCCGCGCTCGGCGCCTTGCGCTATGCCGAAGCGACCGGCGATGACGCCCTCAAAGCCGCACTGGCCGACAGATGGCAGCGCATTCTCGATGAGGACATTCCGAATACGGCCAATCATGTCGATGCCAACCTGATCGGTCTCTACCCGCTGGCGCTCGACCGGATGGGCGTCGGCAAACCCGAATGGAGCAAATGGGGCCTGGCCCTTGCCGATGGTCAATGGGAAGAGGTCACCGAAGACGGGATGACCGCGCAGGCTCGCTACTGGATCGACGATGTCTGGATGATCGGCGCCTTACAGGCTGAAGCCTATCGTCTGACCGGCGAGCCTCGATTCGCCGACCGCGCAGGGCGAATGGCCGCTGCCTATGTCGCCGCCCTGCAGGAGCCGAACGGGCTCTTCCATCATGGGCCGGACGCCCCTTTCTTCTGGGGGCGTGGAAATGGCTGGGTCGCCGCAGGCCTTGCGGAAGTCCTGACCGTCCTGCCGCACGACCATCCCGACTACGCGGAGGTCATGGCGGGCTATCAAAAGATGATGGCCGCCCTCCTTCAATATCAGGCCGAAGACGGCATGTGGCGCCAGCTCATCGATGTCGAGGAGGCGTGGAAGGAGACCTCCGGCACGGCAATGTTTGCCTATGCGATGACGGTCGGCGCGAAGGAAGGCTGGCTCGATGACCCCGCCTACGAAGCCGCATCGAACAAAGCATGGGAGGCGCTCCAGACATATCTCACCCCCGAGGGGCGGCTAGAGAATGTCTGTGTCGGCACCGGACAGTCGAAAGACATTGCCTATTATCTTGAGCGCCCGACCGTCATCGGCGACCTGCACGGGCAGGCGCCACTCCTTTGGCTCGCCGCCGCGCGGCTGGGGGCGCGGTAATTTGACAAGCCTCAACCCTTTAGGGTGACGGGCCAGCCGCCCGGCGCTAGAAGACCCGATATGGTCGGCAAAACCCTTTCCAAACTCGCCAACCCCGCTTTGTTCATGCGGGTGTCAGGCCCCATCGTGCCGATTGCCGGGCTGCTCGCCCTCCTCCTAATCGGCGCGGGCACTGTCATAGCGTTCTTCTTCTCGCCGCCCGATGCGCGGCAGGGGGAAGCGGTCCGCATCATGTATGTGCATGTCCCCGCCGCGTGGCTCGCGCTCCAGACCTATGCTGTGATCGCGGTTGCCAGCCTTGTCGGCTTTGTCTGGCGGCACCGCCTGGCCGATGTCATCGCGAAAGTCTCAGCCCCTTTCGGGCTCGCCTTTACCGTGCTGGCGCTGATGACCGGCATGCTGTGGGGCAAGGTCACTTGGGGCGTTTACTGGGACTGGGATCCGCGTCTCACCTCCATGCTGGTCCTCCTTTTTCTGTATGCGGGATATATCGCCCTCTGGGCCGCCATCGAGAATGAAGCGACCGCCGCGCGGATCTGCGCGCTGCTCGCCATGCTGGGGGCGGTAAACCTGCCGATCATCAAATTCTCCGTCGATTGGTGGGACAGCCTGCACCAGAAGGCGACCGTCATCCGCGCGGACGGCCCAGCCATGCCGGCCTCCATGCTCTGGCCGCTGTTCCTGATGGCGTTTGGCTATATGGCGCTGAGCGTCTTTTACACGCTGATCCGGACAAGGAGCGATCTGCGCGCCCGCAAGGCCAAACCGGGCGAGAGCAAAGCCCCCTCCGCCGCCGTGATGGAGCCTGCCGAATGAATGATGTCCCCGGCGTTGCCGTTGCCGATCCGACCCTGTTCATCGCCATCTGCTGGATTGCCTCCGCGCTGGTGCTTGGCGGGCTGACGGTCCATGCGCTGATCGAAGCGAGGAAAGCGAAATGAGCGACGCGCCGAAGAAAAAGATGTCGCCCTTTCGCCGCCGCCAAAGGCGCCTGTTGCTGCTCGGCATCGTCCTGCCCGCCTTTGTCGGCGCAACTGCGCTGGCCCTGACGGCGATTTCGCGCACCCAAGTCTATTTCTATGGCCCCTCTGCCCTGCCCTCTCCGATGGAATTGCAGGGCCGTGAGATCCGCGTCGGCGGGCTGATCGAGGATGGCTCCTTGATCGCCAAAGAAGGCGTCGGCTGGACCTTCACCGTGTCGGATGGCGCAAGCTCCGTTCCCGTCATTTTCGATGACGAACTTCCCGCCCTGATCCAGAAGACCGGCGAAGTCGTTGCCCAAGGCACGCTGCGCGAGGACGGCGTTTTCATCGCCAATACGGTGCTCGCCAAGCATGACGAGAACTATATGGCGCCGGAAGTCGCCGATGCCCTCAAAGAAAGCGGCGAGTACGAACGGTATATGAATGACCGGGGACAATAAGGGCGAAGACGCGCCCCTCACCTATGAAGCAACGCTAGAGCTTGGCCGGGCGGAGGCCGAAGCGCGCCTTGCCGCCGCTGGCCCTCAGGACCTGCCGCTCCTACTCGTCAGCCTGCCGGATATGGACGAGGCGGACTGGGTTGAGGCGACCTGTCATGCCTATCTTGGCCATGATGATCCGTGGGTTGCGAATGCTGCCGCCACAGCACTGGGGCACCTCGCCCGCATTCACGGCCGTCTTGACACGGAGAAAGCTGCCGCCGCTATCGAGGCTGCCAAAACCCGCCACCCCGAGATGGCAGGCCGGATGGATGATGCGCTGGGCGATATAGCGTTTTTCATGAAGACGTGAGGAGCAGGCGCTTCTTCTTTTCCCTCCGCTCATCCCCGCCTGCGCGGGGATCCGCCTCAGAGACACCGCTCTCTCATTTTCAGAGAGTGCCGGGATAAATCCAGACATCCCACGAAAGACCAGATCCCCGCCTACGCGGGGATGAGCGGATTGAGGTATCGTGTAAACTGGCGACAATTAACGTCACCTCTCCCTTAGCCAAGGGAGAGGTGGGACACGCTCTTGTCGTGCCGCCACCTGACCAGCTCAATCCAGATCGAACCGGTCCGCATTCATGACCTTGGTCCAAGCCGCAACAAAGTCGTGCACGAACTTCTCGTGATTGTCGTCCTGGGCATAAACCTCCGCATAAGCGCGCAGGATCGAGTTTGACCCGAAGACAAGATCGACCCGGCTCGCCGTCCATTTCACCTTGCCGGTTTTGCGGTCGCGGATCTCATAAAGGCCATTCTTCACCGGCTTCCAGACATTCCCCATATCGGTGAGGTTGACGAAGAAGTCCGTGGTCAACGCACCGGCACGGTCCGTGAACACACCATGCCGATTGCCGCCATGGTTCGTGCCGAGAACTCGCATTCCCCCGACAAGCACAGTCATTTCCGGTGCGGTGAGGCCCATCAGCTGGGTCCGGTCGAGGAGCAACTCCTCGGCGCTGACGCTATAATCCGCCTTCAGCCAGTTGCGGTAGCCGTCATGGATCGGCTCCAGCGGTTCAAATGAGTCCGTATCCGTCATCTCATCGGTGGCATCGCCCCGGCCCGGCGCGAAGGGTACCTTGACGGGCACACCCGCATCCCTTGCCGCCTGTTCGACCCCGACATTCCCGGCAAGCACGATCGTGTCGGCGATACTGGCCCCCGCCTCGGCCGCGAGCGGCTCTAGCACTTTGAGCACTTTCCGCAGACGCGCAGGCTCATTTCCGACCCAGTCTTTCTGCGGGGCCAGCCGAATGCGCGCACCATTGGCACCGCCGCGCATGTCAGAGCCGCGATATGTCCGTGCACTGTCCCAGGCGGTCGCCACCACCTCATCAACCGACAGGCCGCTGGCAGCGATCTTCGATTTGAGGGCTTCGACGTCATATCCTGTCGGACCGGCCGGCACCGGATCCTGCCAGATCAGCTCCTCGCCCGGCACATCCGGCCCGACATAGCGCGCCTTGGGCCCCATATCGCGGTGGGTCAGCTTGAACCATGCCCGCGCGAAGGTTTCGGAGAAATAGGCCGGATCCTTATAGAATTTCTCCGATATCTGACGATAGATCGGGTCCATCTTCATCGCCATGTCGGCATCGGTCATGATCGGGTTGTGGCGGACGGATGGATCCTCGGCATCGACCGGGCGGTCCTCCTCCCGGATGCTCACCGGCTCCCATTGCCACGCCCCGGCGGGGCTCTTTTTCAGCTCCCATTCGTGATTGAGGAGCAGCTCGAAATAGCCATTGTCCCACTGGGTCGGATGGGTCGTCCACGCGCCTTCAATGCCGCTGGTCACAGCGTTGTTGCCGATGCCGCGGCGTGTCGTGTTCATCCAGCCGAGCCCCTGTTCCTCGACTCCCGCCGCTTCGGGCGCCTCGCCAAGCAGGGCCGCATCGCCATTGCCATGGCATTTGCCTACCGTGTGCCCGCCGGCAGTCAGCGCCACGGTTTCTTCGTCATTCATCGCCATGCGGGCAAAAGTCTCGCGCACCTGCAGGGCAGTTTTCAAGGGATCGGGCTGGCCGTTCACACCCTCAGGATTCACATAGATGAGGCCCATCTGCACCGCGGCCAGCGGGTTTTCCATCGTGGACGGATCATCAAGACTGCCATAACGACTGTCGCTGGGGGCCAGCCATTCCTTTTCCGCGCCCCAATAGACATCCATTTCCGGGTGCCAGATATCCGCCCGCCCGAAGGCAAAACCAAAGGTCTTCAGGCCCATCGACTCATAGGCGATGGTCCCCGCAAGGATGATCAGATCCGCCCAGCTGACCTTGTTGCCGTATTTCTTCTTGATCGGCCAAAGAAGGCGCCGCGCCTTATCGAGGTTGGCATTGTCCGGCCACGAATTGAGCGGTGCGAAACGCTGATTGCCCGTGCCGCCGCCGCCGCGCCCATCGGCAAGGCGGTAGGACCCCGCCGCGTGCCACGCCATACGGATCATCAGGCCGCCATAATGTCCCCAATCAGCCGGCCACCAGTCCTGGCTGTCCGTCATCAGGGCGTGCACATCCTTTTTCAGCCCGGCAATGTCGAGTTTTTTCAGCTCACGGCGATAGTCAAAGCCCGCTCCCATCGGATTGGTCTTTGCGTCATGCTGGTGAAGAATGTCGAGATTAAGAGCTTTCGGCCACCAGGCCATGACTGATGTTTCCGTCGATGTCATGCCGCCATGCATGACCGGGCATTTGCCAGTGCTGCTCATCGGGGCGTCCTTTCCGCTGCAAGTGTTCCTCTGGACCCGGATAGTGACACCTTATTGGTGTTCTGTATAATCGATATTCTCAGTTAGTTGCATCGATCTAACCGATATTAAGGTGAGCGGCAGAGCGGAGCCGTTCAGCAGGGTGGATTGCCAAAGGACATCCGCCCTAAACATAAATGAGCGCTGTAGATCATTTATCGCAGCAGAATAGCTGACATGGCGCGAATGGCAGCCCTGTATCGGCGTACCTCCGTGCAGGATGAACGAAAATAGCGAGAGTTAAATCCTGCATTCACCCGTTCGAAACGCAAGACAGCAAGCCAAGTCCCCATAATTCAGCCGCTCGACTCTTCTGAGGGGCTGAAATGTTCAGCTCAGAATTTCACTATTCGTAAAACTGGCCAGCATTTCCCGAGCGATCGATGGCGAAATTGATGGCATCTATATTCGCATCGTAGACCCACATGTTCGCCGCCGGAATAGGCGTTGCGGCAAGCGCAGCAGCGACAAATCCGCCAGAAAGCACCGTTGGCTGACTGTTGGCAAGAATCCCGAAATAATCACCACCAGCGGCCATACCCGCCATCATCGCCGCCCAGCCAACTGCGCCTGGATCAGGCCCGCCATTCATATGGATCATGGAGCCCACCGTAAAATTGGCGTGCCTCGCAGGGCGCCACAACATACAGAAGGCGGAGCAATTCGTCAGATAGAGTGTATCGAACCCCTGAGCCGCTCCTGCGCCTGCCCCCATGGCTGAGTTGGCTTGCGCGCCCATAGCGACTGTGATCGAATTTGGTGCTGGATTGAGAACAGCCTTCGGCCTTGCACCCGGCGCGCCGGGCGGGCCAACCACGACGTTCCAGCCATCCTCCGCAGCAGGATTATCAACATTATAAATTGGCATGAATCACCACCCCAGCGTTTGCATTTCATTGGCCACCCTGACCTGATCGGGATCGGGGGTCTGGCTACCGTCCCGAAGGCCGAAACTGCGGAAACCGTTGGCCACAATCCCGGGGCTCATCATGTGATGATAATCAGGGCGCGGTTCTACCCAGGCATTCATCCCCGAAAATGGCTGCGCGCGCCTGACCTGTTCCACAGCAAAGCGATTGGAAATGGCGGAATGCACAGGGGACAGTTGCGCCTGGGGCAACCGGGCGATCTTGAGCGGCGTCGGCTCGATTTGCGGCTTTTGCGTCACAAAAGCTTCCGTCAGATTGGCGGCATATTTGCCCAGATCACTAATGAATTTTGTATCCGCCTTGCCGCCTGAAATATCCATGATATCCGAAAGCCCAGGAATGCTCAGGACGTCATTTGACGTAATCTGAACTTCCAGTGATGAGCTGGCACTCTTGACCTCAACAGAGGCGGCAATCGCTGTGAGATTGAGGCTGGCACTCGCATCCAGCCCCCATGCCGCCAGCGCAATCCTGAAGCCGACGCCCATCTTTTTCAGATAGAGCCCATCCTTATCGACATCCGTCACCATTGACTGGTTCGTGAACGCCATAACATCGATGGTTAGAAAGACGGCGTCCGCATGCACCTTGAATTTAGCGAATGTGGAGAAGCCGATCTCAACCAGCGCATCGACGGACATGGAGTAGGCGCTCACACGTGTATTGGCGAAATCGGCAGCGCCGCCTTCGCTTGAAATATCCGTACCTGCATTATAGGCACTTATCGGCGCGGACGGATTCAGCTCAACAAGTTGCCATTTCATATCGAATTCCTTCCTTGTTGTGCTCAGGTGCCAGCATCAAAAATAAGCTTGAGATTTTCCATCACTTCCGGCCGCGTATTCGGCACCTCGTCCGGCCCGAGCCCCAGCGTTCTGGTATAAAAATCCATGACAACCTCTGGCTTGACGGCACTCCAGGCGGGCCTCGTCGTTATATCTGCGACGGCCTGATTAGCGGTCCGGTTGCTCCCTTTTGCTCTGTTTACGGCATAAACCTGCCCTTCAAGCAACTCCCGATAGTCAGACGTCGTATTTCCAGACTGCAGCCTCGCCATGGCTTTCGAACGTAACCCGACACTCATCAGCTGGGGTGTGAGCTGGCTTCCCTGGTCCGTAAACAATCGCATGAGTTCCGATCGCACCACGGCAAGTGTCGCCATCGAGGTGACATCGAAGGGCCCACCCATACTGGCCACGAGCGGCTGAGCCGCCTTGAGCGCCTCAAGCCCGCCCCCGATGGTCAGGACTTCATAATTCGCATACCCCATTTTGAGTGTGGACGCAGCCGCGACAGCCCCGATATTCGCGGTGAAGCTTGCATCCATCTTGAAGGTGGTAATGGCAATTCGAAACCCGATGCCGAAACGCGCACTCGCGATGACGTTGTCCTCTGACTCCGGGTACGTAATATCCGTCGAGAGGGCGAGGTCGCTCAGGAAGTATTTGTAATCCACCGACGCCTTCGCCGATGCCATATCCCCGAATCCCAGACTCGCCACCATGGAGAAGTCCGTATTGATGAGCTTGAAATCTAGCAGGCTGTATTTGGTATCCTTCCCCGGTTGCGACGGCAATGTGATGTTCGCCGCGGGCGCCGTGCCCGCAAGGGACAGCACAACATTTTCAACATCATCAAATTTTCCGATGTCGGATGTGACCGGAATCTGAAGTATCTCGACGTCGTCTCCCACTTTTCTTCCCCCATATCTCGATTAGGGCGCAAAGTCGCACTCACAACCTATCAGTGCAAATGGATTTGGCAGCCGCACCAAACAAACCCACAAGTTATTGTTCTAATTTGTCTTTCTCGCGGCGGAATCTGTTTTGCTGCTTGTACCGTCTATTACTTCCCGTGCCCCTCCCCCGCGGCCCCGATCCTGCAAAGCCTGCCCTGGCCTGTGATGCCCGTCACCATTTTTGAACGTTGTTCATTGACATATGAACAGTGTTCAATTATCTCATGGGACGGGAAGAGAGGATGTGCAGCGTGACAAGAGTTTCGAAGACACAAGGTTTGACATCACAGGGCTCAAGCGAGCCAAATCAACGCCGCAAGGAGGCACGGTCCATGACCGCCACATTGAGATCCATCGCATTCAGGGCAAGCTACTGGCTGGCCTCCGCGTTTTTCGCGATCACGGCGCTGCCGCTCTTGCTGATCCCGCATCGCGGGCCGCTGATGGCGTGGATTCAGGCCTATACGAAGGTCATGGTGTGGAGCATGCGCCATATTGGCGGGATCCGGGTCCATGTCGCGGGCCGCGAAAACCTGCCCGATGGCCCCTGCATCATCGCCGCCAAACACCAGAGCTGGGGCGACGGCTTTGTCATGTTCGCCCATGTGCCGGATCTGGCCTTTGTCACGGGCGATCATCTGATGCGCTATCCCCTGCTCGGCCCGATCCTCAAGAAAATGGGCGCCATCGTTGTCGATAATTGCGGCGGCGCGGCCGCCCGCGGCCGGCTGGTCGCCAGCGAGCTGGAGAAGGCAAAATCGGCCGGCCGTTCGATCCTGATCTACCCTGAAGGACATCTTTCGCCTGTCGGCACCCAGCACCGCTACCGGAAGGGTGTCTTCCATCTTTACGAAAAATATGGTGTGCCCGTTGTGCCGGTGGCGACCGATCTGGGGCTGCGCTGGCCGCAGCAGGAGAAAAAGCTCCATCCCGGGCCATGCTCGGTCGAGTTCCTGCCGGCCATTGCTCCGGGTCTGGAGAAGGGGGAATTCATGGAGATGCTCGAGGGCAAGATTGAATCGCGCAGCCGTGCGCTGCTGCATGAGCAAGCCTTTAACGGCACCTGGCCGCATGCAAGGTCGGCTTCACTCGGTGGGGTCAATTGAGCAGTCTTTTCCTTGAGCGCCGCTTCTGGGCCCTGTGCGGGGCCCAGAATCTTGGCGCCTTTGCGGATAATGCGCTGAGACAGGCGACCATTCTCGCCATTTTCGGGGCCGCCGCTGCCGGCTACGGCACGGCGGATTTCTCGATGCCATGGGGCTGGGGCAATTATGCCGGCAGCATCGTCTCCATGGGCTTTACGATTTCTATACTGATCTTTTCTCCTCTGTCCGGACAGATCGCCGATCTGGTCGATAGAGACATCCTTGTCCGTAAACTGAAATTCATCGAACTGGCGTTGATGTCCTATGCGGCTCTTTGCTTTGCCATCGGCAATGGACCGCAACTTCTGTTCGCGCTTTTCCTGATGGGGACGCAGTCCGCCTTTTTTAGTCCCGTGCGGACCTCCCTGATGCCGCAATATTACCGCAAGGAAGAGCTGACGCTGGCGAACGGCGTATTCAATGCCGTCCTGTTTGTGGCCATCGTCTCTGGCCTTGGCATTGGCGGCGCGCTGATCCAGCTTGAAGGCGGCCGCATCATGATTTCCGGTCTGCTGGTCGTTGTTGCCGCATTAGGTGCCCTGTTTGCGACCCAATGCCCACCGGCCAAGGTTGATGGCAAGGAACGGCTTGACCTGAACCTGCCTGTCGTTGGTGTACGGCTTTTTGACCTTGCCCGCCTGCAGAGCGGCGTTCTTTATCCGATGCTCGGCATCGGTTGGTTCTGGATGATGAATGCGGCCAGCCTCGCCATCCTGCCCAACGTTGTCCGTGACAATCTGGAGGCGGGACTTGGCACGATCAATCTGTGCCTTGCCATTTCCGCGCTTGGCGCCGGGCTCGGCTCACTCGTTGCAGGGATCATTTTCGGACGCTTTCGAGACAGCCTGAATTTCGCAGGATGGGCAGCTGGAGCGAATGCCATAGCGTGGCTCATCGCTTGGGCAGTCCTCGGCGATTACCGCATCCCGGAGAGCGGGTTTGCGAGCTTTGCGAACGCGCCGCTAATCCTCATTCTGCTTGCCGCAGCCATGACCAACGGGATGTTCGTCGTCCCCCTGATGGCAGCCCTGCAATCACGTGCCCCCAATGATGTCCGTGCCAAGATCATGGGGGCGTCGAACATGACCAATGGCGGCCTTGCCACGCTGGCGGCCCTCGCGATTATCCCCTTCCTCGGGACGGGACTTTCACCTCATCATGTTTTCCTGATCTTCGCCGTCATGCAGGCCGGGCTTCTGTTCTTCATGTGGAAGCGAAAGGCCGCCATTCGAGAAGCCGCGAGGGGAGAGGACGAAGGCCTTCCCAACCCGCTGACCGAAGACATCATCACCCCGGCATTTTCGGAAAGCTCAAAGTAATTGTCCCAATCCGGGACAGGGACGGACATTACAGGGCTGTATAGTGTTGAAATTAACCTTTCATTTACATCCTATGCGGGAAACTTTTCACCCAAACACGGGTGCAACTGCGAATAACGACTCTGTTTCGAGAAATTCTATGCTAAAAGTTTAGATGCGTGTGGATATCTTCTTCTCCACATGACATCAGATGACATGGGCAGTGTCGGGTAGTTATTAACGTGACGGGTTTTCTCATCGCGAGTTTCGCAACAGCCGTCGCCGCATTGGCGGTGTTGGGCTATATGATGGTTCGCGCGCGCCGCGGGATCTGGTCGGTGACCTGTGACCTGCGCCGCTGCCTCGTCATCATCGGCCCTGAGCAGAATGACGAGACCTGCATCGCCCAGCGCCGGGCGCTTAAACCTCTTCTCATGCGCGTTCGCCATATCGGGATGAATGTGATCGAGCTTTATGGCTCGATGACGCCGCGCCGGAATGGCCGCCCGCTCGAATGGCTCGACAATGGCGCGCTGCGCCGCGCGCTCAAAGTCGGCAACGGCTTCTCTCTCATCTGCCTCGATGATGAATCCGAGATAATCCTGCGCAGCCAGAAACCGGTATCGGAAAACGCACTCTCCGAATTCATCGCCATGGAAGAGCCCATCGCCCTTCCCGCGCCTGACCCTGCGCCGGTCGTCACGATCGACGAAGACGACCATGACGAGGAAGCGCCTGCTGCCGCCTATCATTACCAGCGCAGTGTCAGCCTAGAGCCGGAAACCAGCTGGGGCCGCGTCGGCGTCCTCCGCTAAGTCGCGGAGGCAATTGGGCTTCCCCAATCGCGCGCATTGCGCCAGACCAGACTTTCAGGAAATTTCAGGAACGAACGGGCCCTCATGAAGCTTGACGACCTCGTGACCATCGCGCTTGCCGCCGGCAATGACATCATGGCGATCTACGACACCGATTTCGAAGCCGGTGAGAAGGATGACGGCTCGGCGATCACCGCCGCCGATGACGCCGCCGAGCGCACCATCCTGTCGCGTCTTGCCGAACTTTACCCGGACATCCCGGTTCTCGCCGAAGAATGCGCAAGCCGCGGGGAGATCCCCGAGCTTGGCGCACAGTTCTTCCTTGTCGATCCGCTCGACGGCACGCGCGAATTCGTGAACCGCACGGGCGAGTTCACCGTCAATATCGCGCTGATCGAGGATGGCGCGCCAGTCGCGGGCGTCGTCTTTGCCCCGGCCATGGGTCGCATCTGGGCAGGTAAAAAGGGCGTTGGCGCTTTTGTTCAGTCGGTCTCATCTGCCCCCTTCAGCCTTGAGGGCGCCCGCAGCCCGATTGAGGCGCGTCCCGTGCCCAAGCGCGGGCTGACGGCGGTCGCCAGCCGCAGCCACCGGTCAGCGGAAACAGAGACGCTCCTTAAAAATCTTGGGGCGGAGGATTTCAAGCCGGCGGGCTCGTCCCTTAAATTCTGCCTCGTTGCCGAGGGCGAAGCGGATGTCTATCCGCGCCTTGGCCGGACGATGGAATGGGACACCGGCGCAGGCCAGGCTGTGCTGGAAGCCGCTGGCGGCAGCGTGCATGAAATGGACGGCATGGATGAAGGCGCGCCTTTGCGCTATTCAAAGGCGACGCGCGGCTATGACAATCCGCATTTCATCGCCTGGGGCTGCAGAAGCGGAGACTGAGCATGATGCGGCTGCCGCAGATCCTCGTCATCGGCGCACAGAAATCCGGCACGACCTGGATGGCCCGCTATTTCGACCAGCACCCGGATGTGTTCATTCCGCCGGGGGAAGTCGATTATTTCTGCGACCCTGAAAAAGCCGCCCAGCCGATTGAGTGGTATGCGTCCCAATTCGACGGCGCAAGCGAGGGCCAGATCCTCGCGGACAAATCGCCAGGCTATCTTTATACGAACTCGCCCAAAGACTTCACTGGCGACATCCCGGCCAAGATGCATGCCCTCTTGCCAGAGGCCAAATTGCTGATCGCCTTGCGCGAGCCCGTCTCGCGGCTGATCTCCGCGCTCAATCACCATATTGAGCGGTTGCGGATTTCTCCCGATGAGGATTTCGATGCCATCCTGCTCGGCGCCCGAAAGGATGAAGGCACGCCCTATGGCTTTCTCGAGCGCGGACTTTATGCGCGCCAGATCGAATCCTTCCTTGAATTTTATCCGCGTGAGCAGATGCGGATTTTTCTTTATGAGGATGATATCGCCGCAAGGCCCGAAGAGACGATCCGGGATCTGACCGACTTTGTCGGCATCGCGCCGCAGATTGACAGCTCCGTCAACAGCCGCGCTAACCGGCGGATGAACACGAAATTTGCTCAGCGTCTGAATCACAAGCTGCCAGCACTGCGTCCGCTGATCGCTGCTGTCGACCGGATGATGCCGCGCGCCGCGCCCTTCCGTCCGTCAGAAGCCTGCATGAAAGAGCTTTATGCCTATTACGCGCCCGAGATCGACCGGCTCGAAGAGCTGATCGGGCGGGATCTTTCAACCTGGCGCAAAAAGGCGGCCCATGGATAAACCGCAGACGGACATAAGGGAGAAGATCAGGGCCGAAGCCCTCGCCCTTGGGTTCGATGTCTGCCGGTTTACTCCCGCCCATCTGCCCGAGCGGATCGGACAGCATCTTCAGACCGCGATTGCTGATGGCCATCACGGCACGATGGATTGGCTCGCGACCCGGACCGATGAACGCAGCCAGCCGCAGACCCTGTGGGAAGGCGCAAAAACCGTCATCATGCTGGGGGTGAATTACGGCCCGGAAGACGATCCGCTGGCACGCCTTGAATGGCGCGACCGGGGTAATATCTCCGTCTACGCCCAGAATGAAGATTATCACGACATCATCAAGAAGCGCCTGAAACAATTGGGGCGTTGGCTGGGTCATGAATTTGAGACGGAGCTGAAAGTCTTTGTCGACACCGCGCCCGTTGCGGAAAAACCGCTGGCCGCGCAGGCAGGGCTCGGCTGGCAGGGCAAGCACACTAACCTTGTCAGCCGGGAATTTGGGTCCTGGCTGTTTCTTGGCGCGATCTATACGGCGCTTGAGTTGCCCGGCGATGAACCGGAGACGGATCATTGCGGCTCCTGCCGGGCCTGTCTTGATATCTGCCCGACGGATGCTTTCCCTGCGCCCTATCGCCTCGATGCACGTGCCTGCATTAGCTATCTGACGATTGAGCATAAAGAACCGATCCCGGAACAATACCGCGCAAAGATGGGCAACCGGATCTATGGCTGTGATGACTGTCTTACGGTCTGTCCGTGGAACAAATTCGCCGCCGAGGCACGCGAAGCAAAGCTGATCGCGCGGGAGGAATTGCGCGCGCCGACGTTGGCGGAATTATCGACCCTTGATGATGAGGTCTTCCGCGCCCTCTTCCGCAAATCTCCCATCAAGCGCATCGGCCGCGACCGGTTCATCCGTAACGTGATGATTGCGATGGGGAATTCTGGCGACACTTCCCTCCTCTCCGCCATCGAAGCGCGGCTTTCCGATCCCTCTCCGCTGGTGCGCGGCATGGCGGTCTGGGCATGGGCGCAGCTTGGCGGCGCGGCGGAACGGCTGCATAAGCTCCGCGAGAATGAAGAAGAGCCGCATGTGCGCGCCGAACTGGAAACGGCCCTCAAATGACCTTGCTTGAACTGGCCGACGCGATTGGCGTTTTTGTCTTTGCCCTGTCGGGCGGGCTTGCCGCCTCGCGCCAGAAGATGGATCTGTTCGGGATCGGCGTTGTCTCGCTCCTGCCTGCCATCGGTGGCGGCACGCTTCGCGACCTCCTCCTCAACCGCGAAGTCTTCTGGCTGAATGAGCCGGAGACGATCCTGATTGCGCTTGCCGCCGCTGTGCCCGCTTTCCTGCTCGGGCAGCGGATCGCGCGGTTCAAAACGCTGCTGTGGTTTGATGCGGCGGGCATGGCGCTCTTCGCAGTGACCGGCGCGGCGGTCGCGATGGATGCAGGTTATGGCCCGCTGATTATCATAATGATGGGGACAATGACGGCGAGCTTCGGCGGCCTCCTCCGCGATATCGTCTGTAACGAGATTCCGCTGATCCTGCGCGAGGATATCTATGCCACTGCCGCGCTGATTGGGGCGGCAGCCTTCTGGGGCCTGACCGAGCTCGGCCTGCCCGCGCCTATCCCATTCTTTGCCGGTGCCGCTGTCGCATTCGGCATTCGCGCCTTTGTGCTGATCATGCGGGATATCCGCCCGCGCTTTTCCCGTGCAGAACTGCCCGGCCATCGTGAGGATTAGTCAGCAGACGGCCATTCCTCCCGTGCGCCGATGACATAGCGAGGCCCCGTGCCGCGCCGCCCGGCCCTGTCTTGCGGATTGTAGATCGCGCATTTCTTGAGCGAGAGGCAGCCGCAGCCGATACAGCCATCAAGATTATCCCGCAGGCGGCCAAGCACCGTGATCCGCCGGTCAAGATCGGCGCGGAAGGCGCGGCTCATCTTAGACCAGTCCTCTTTGGTCGGATTGCGCCCTTCCGGCAGGGCATCAAGCTTTTCCTTTATCTCCTCGATCGTCAGGCCGATCTGCTGGGCGATCAGCACAAAGGAGAGCCGCCTGATATCGGATCGCCGGAACCGTCTTTGCCCGCCCGAATTGCGCAAGGGAAAGAGCAGCCCCTTCGCCTCATAAAACCTGATCGCTGAGACGCTGACCCCGACCCGTTCGGCGAGCTGCCCGATCGTCAGATCATCCATGCTTTAGCTCCTCAAAAAAATCTCTTGACCTCAACTTAAGTTGAGGTCGTAGGCCGAAAGAATTGCAGGATCAACTTTGCCCCGGCGGGGCGACGCAGAAGGAGTAAGACACATGAAAATCGGCATGCTGGAGCACATCAATCTGACGGTCAGTGACCCCGACCGGACCGCGCGGCGGCTCTGCGCCCTCTTTGGGTGGCGCGTCAGGTGGCAGGGCCCATCCATCAGCAAGGGCTATACGGTGCATGTCGGCGCCGGGAACCAGTATATTGCTCTTTACACACATGAAGGAACCGGCGCACCGCGTCAGACCAGCTATGACACCAAAGGCGGGCTCAACCATATTGGCATCGTGGTCGATGACCTTGATGCGACCGAGGAGCATGTCCTTGCGACAGGTTATGAAACCTATTCGCATGGGGATTATGAACCCGGACGGCGGTTCTATTATCGCGACGAGGACGGCATCGAAATCGAAGTCGTCTCCTATGCGAGGGTTCCGGCATGAAGCTGAACCAGGTGACCGTCACGGTCGATAACATGGATGCGGCCATTGCGTTCTATGAACGGCTCGGCATGACCCTGATCGTTCATACCCATGAGCGCTATGCCCGGTTCGAGCTGCCCGGCGGGGAGACATTTTCCTTACATCTCGGAGACCGTCCGGGGACAGACGGCCCTGCACTCTATTTCGAGGTCGAGAATGTCGACACCGAATATGACCGCCTGCGCCGAGCGGGGATTGAGTTTGACACTGAACCCGTCACCCAAAGCTGGTTATGGCGGGAGGCATGGTTTTCCGACCCCGCAGGCAACCGGCTTTGTCTTTATCGCGCAGGTGAGAACCGGCGCTTTCCTCCCTGGCGAAAGAAAGGCTAGGACAAGCGCCATCCGGCAGCCAGATGAGGCAGGTACATGAATTCAGGTCTCGATGCAGCCTTTAACGAGGCGACACAATGGCGAGAAGAAGCGCTTCTCCTGCGCAAGATCCTCCTTGAAGGAGATGTCCGTGAGGAGAAGAAATGGGGCAAGCCCTGCTACACCCATGACGGCCGGAACATTGTCATCATCCAGCGTTTCAAGGATTTCCTTGCGCTGCTCTTCTTCAAGGGCGCGCTCCTGAAAGATCCTGACGGACTGCTTGAGCCCCAAGGGCCGAACTCGCGAGAGGGATACAGGATGTGTTTCCGGTGCGTCGATGAGGTCACGGCCGCAAAAGACAGTATCAGGAGCTATCTGAAAGAGGCGATCAAGATCGCCGATGCCGGGCTGAAGGTTGAGGAGCCTGGTGCGCCTGACCTGCCATCAGAACTCATCGATGCATTTGATGACGATCCAGACCTGCGGGCGGCGTTCGAGGCCCTGACGCCGGGACGGCAACGCGGCTACTGCCTTTATTTCTCCGATGCCAAACAATCCTCGACCCGCGCCTCAAGGATCGAGAAATCAAGAGACAAAATCTTCGCCGGCAAGGGCATTCACGACAGGTAGGCGGGAGCCCCGTCAGTGCCGACCGCGGCGCAGGCGTTCGGTGAAATCGATGATGACGGCGCCCGAGAGCCCGAGCAGTAACAGTCCGTTGGCAGAAGCCGCGCCCGTCAGGAGGCGCCAATCGACCGGCGCGAGAATGTCACCGAAGCCCAGCGTCGTATAGGTGACCATCGAGAAATAGAGCGCTTCTTCGAGCGTCTGGCTGATGCCTGTCTCGAGATAGAGTGCGGCCCACATCCACATTGAGCCGATATGCGCGGCAAACAGCCAGAGCGAGATCAGCACCAGACGGAACGTATCGGACGCAATCCCGCGCAGGCCCTCATGATTGGTCACCGGCCGGAGTATTTTCCGGCCAAAGACGATCATCACCGCATGAAGGAAGGTCGTCGCACCGATCAGTGCGAAGGCAAGACCGAACTGGATCCATATCTGGTGGGTCATGCCTCCCCCTCACCCGCTAAACACACTGCGCGCGTGCCGATGTGGTAGATAAACAAGCCCAATGCCCCCGGCCCGAGCAACATCAGTAACTGCGCACGCAGACCGTCGAATAATGGCGAGTACGGAAAGATCAGATAGAGGGCAATCACGCAGACATAGAGGCCTAGTGAAAGGCCCAGTGCCACATCCCACGTCGAACTCGAAAGGCGGAGAGCAATGCCACAATGCCGACACTGAAACTGTGTCCCCGGCATCATCAACCCGCTATTGCGGGATGACAGCCGGGAATATTCGATTGCGGTCTGTTCGCAGTCAGGACACTGATGCCGTGATGCGCCGGAGAGTGTCGAAGAATTGCTGATCTTCTGCTCAAAATCTGACATCCGGTGAGACCTGCTCTTCCGGATGCGTGAAGCTTCTTCCTTGAAGAAGTCCTCGACGGATGGTTCGTCCTTGTCTGACATCCCCACCCCCCAAGTGTCGGATTACCGCGGTGCGAGCACCATCATCATCTGGCGGCCTTCGAGTTTCGGCAAAGCCTCGACCTTGGTGGTCGCCTCGAAATCTTCCTGCACGCGTTTGAGAAGTTCCATGCCACGTTCCTGGTGCGCCATCTCGCGGCCCCGGAAGCGAAGCGTGACCTTCACTTTGTCGCCATCTTCGAAGAAACGACGCATGGCCTTGGTTTTCACCTCATAGTCATGCTGGTCGATATTCGGGCGCATCTTGATCTCTTTGATCTCGACGACCTTCTGCTTCTTCTTGGCTTCAGCTTTTTTCTTCTGCTGCTGATATTTGAATTTGCCGTAGTCCATCACCTTGCAGACAGGGACATCGCCGGGAGCAACTTCGACGAGGTCAAGTTTCGCTTCAGCAGCGAGATCGAGAGCTTCCTCGACCGGCATCGGGCCCCGTTTTTCGCCATCGTCTGCGATGACAAGCACCTGAGCGGCCCGGATATTCTCATTCATACGTGGCCCCGTCTGTTTCGGCGGGGTCATGCTCATAGGTCTGCGCGCGATGATGTTCTCCTTTCAAATCGGCGAAGTAGGCGCCTGCCAGACCGGAGCGTCAGCAACGGATCACGACTCGGCGCCTTCGTTAAATATAGCCGAGGCGTCGTTACAGTTCAATTGACTGGAGTCGTGCAAATGTCCGGGCGATTAGGCGTGCACGCGTTGGGCGCTGCTGGGCCGGGCCTCGGAGACAAGCCGCATATTGGCCAGCATGGAGATGACCATGTCCGGACCAAGGCTCGCCACATCTTGAGACGTCAGCTTGATGACGTCGCGACCGAACAGGGCATCCGATTCCGCTGACTCGCTCGAATGCAGCAGCACAACGCCCGGGCAGCCCAGCGACAGGCAGAGATGCAGCGTGTCGGACGAACCGGCGACGAAGAACTGGCTTTCCTTTGCCAGCATGGCGAGCTGGGCGAGGTCGGTCTTGCCGGTGAGATCGATGACGGAGTTCCGCGCGGCATTGCGGCCATGCGGGCTCGATGCATTGACGACAGCTTGCGCAAATTCGGTGAGGTGCTGACCGCCGAGGATCACCGAGAGGACGCCGCGCGCGGCAAGCGTCTGGGCAATCGAGGCATAGCATTCCGCAGGCCAGCGATTAAGCGGATCATCCGCCGGCAGGAACAGCGCAAACGGCCCTGAAATGCCGAACCATGACGGCTGCATGTTCGCCGCATCCTTGCGGCCATTCAGCGCCCAGCGAAGGTCCGGCAGGCGTTGCTCGGTCGGCACTTTCGCATCGGCCATCATCTTGCGGATCGAGGCCGCCGGAAAAGCCTGGCTGACCCGACCGCCCTTGGAGAGCACCCGTTTCGGGCCGATCCAGCGCGGACCGCGGAAACCGGTCATCGCGCCTTTAAGATCCATGGTCGCCCGCGTGCCGTCGAGGTCATAGACCTGCTCATAGCCAATGCGCTTGAGCTGGCTGACGAGTTCTTTGAGCTGATGACGCTCGGCAAAGCTGCCAGCGGCGAGGACGCGATCGAAATAAGGGGAACCTTTGGCAAGGCGGCCAAAGGCCGGGGTCGTCAGAAGATCGACCGGCACGCCGGGGTTATCCCGGCGGATCGCAGCAAAGGCAGGCTCCGCATCAACAAATTCCCGGAGACATTCTTGTTTTATGACGAGAATTCGCGCGCCAGCCATACTCACTCAGATCCTTGCCCTTGGATTAACCGTTTATAAACACAAAGAGTGGCCGCCGTCATCGCCTCGGTGGAAAATAGCGAGACGGCCCGCGCCCGCGCAGCCGCGGAAATGCTCGATTTCGCGTCTTTTCGCAGGTGCATGAAATTGTGGAGAGCTTGGGCAAGAGCATCCGCATCGCCCGGCGGGGTCAGCCAGCCCGTCTCCCCGTCCGCAATGGTTTCAAGCGCCCCGCCATGGGCGGAAGCGATAACGGGGGTGCCCATGGCTTGGGATTCGACCGCCACTCGCCCGAAGGCTTCGGGGCGGGTTGAGGCCGAGACCGTGACATCGGCCCAGTCATAGGCCGCGGGCATATCATCCCAGTGACCATGAATGTGGACCGCGTGCGTCAATCCCAGTTCCTCCGTCAGCGCTCTTAAATGCGCTTCATATTCATCGCGTCCCTGGGCCGAACCGGTCAGCACAACCCGAAAGGGAACAGCTCCCTCCCTCTTCTGCAAAGTGAATGCCGCGTTAAGCAGAACCTCCTGTCCTTTCCATTCGGTGAGCCGTCCAGGGAGGAGAATGCGAAGCGCCTCCGCGCCCCCAAAAGCGGCGAGCGCGGCGGCCTTACGATCTGCCGTCAGCGCATCCGGATCAAATCGGGAGAGATCCGCCCCGCGCGGGATGGTGATGAAGTGGTCCTCGTCGGGGAACCATTTCTTCTCGCCATAGGCGTCACGGACGGCAGCGGCGGTATAGTCAGAATTGGCGATCACCGCGTCACCGCGCGCCATCACCGAATTATACAGCCGCTTGAGCGAGGACTTCGCCCAGTAGATGCCGTGATAGGTCGTCACATATTTGATGCCGGTCTTGCGTGCTGCCTGAAAGGCCGACCAGGCAGGCGCCCGCGAGCGGGCATGGATGATCGAGACGCCCTCGTCGGTGATCAGCTTTGCGAGCGCCTGCCCATTGGCGGCGATCAGCATCGGGTTCTTCGAGCTGACCGGCATCTCGATATGGGTCGAGCCGTCGCGGGTCAGCTCTTGGGTCATCGGCCCGCCTTCGGAGACGACGAGAGAGCGCCCGCCTGCCGCGACAATCGCCTTGCCGACTTCGAGCGTCGTGCGCTCGGCCCCGCCTGTCTCAAGCTGAGGGATGATCTGAAGGATGGTGACCCCGGAGAGGTCAGGAGTGGAATTTACCATGAAGCGTGCGGTAGAGGGGGAAGTGATGAACGACAAGACACCACCTGCCCGCTTCACCCAAGGTCCCAATGGCCGGATCGCCTTTCTCTCCCGTGAAGGACGGGGGCCGGGGCTCCTCTGGCTGGGCGGCTATGCCTCCGACATGCGCGGCACCAAGGCTGAAGCCGTGGATCAATGGGCCGCCGAAAAGGGCGTTGCCTATACGCGGTTCGATTATTCCGGCCACGGCGAAAGTGACGGCGATTTCGAGGACGGCACGATCAGCGCCTGGACCGCCGATGCGGCCCATGTGCTCGCCGAGGCGGACGGCCCGCAGATCCTGATCGGCTCGTCCATGGGCGGCTGGGTCGCGGGGCTCCTTCTGCGCCAGAGCCCCGAGAAGATTGCCGGCATGGTGCTGATCAATCCGGCCCCTGATTTTGCGACCGAGCTGACGCCGAAACAATGGCCCGAGGAAATGTGGGACACCCTTCAGCGGGAGGGGCGGCTCGAAATCCCCTCAGAGTTCGATGATTTCGTGATGGTCTATACCAAGGCCATGTTCGATGACGGCGAGAAGCAACGTGTGCTCGACAAGCCCCTGAAGGCCGACTGCCCGATCCGCATGCTGTCAGGCATGGAGGATGATGTCGTCCCCTTCCCGCATGTCATTCGCTATGCGGATCATATTGAGGGCGAAGACATCACCGTCACCCTGATCAAAAGCGGCGATCACCGCCTGTCGACGGAGGCGGATATTGCGCGGCTGCTCGACACGATCGGGGAGCTGGTGGGGTGAATTTTGGTAGCACCAGATGTCTCTGGTAACCTTGATTAGATTTTAGCGAGAAGAGCTTTTCCTTAGTTAGACTAAATTTCGCTTAGATCACCCGGAGGAACTTTTGCCTGGATATAATCACTATAGCGATTGCACTTGTGGGTGGTGCGTAAAGACCCGCGGAAGAAGTACTCCAAAGTCGGTAATAAGAGCATTTTTAGCAGAAAGAGATGCCGAAAGATTACTCAACGAGAATGGTGCCAATCGCTATCCTTCATCATGCTTCGTAATTCCTAATGCAACTTGCCCTGTTTGTGGTGCAGTGGTTTATTTTTATAGCAATTCTAATGGTAGCCGAGTCTTTTTTGATGATCTCGGGCCACCTTGGCCGAAACATCCCTGCACAGACAACCCAAAGAAAAATATACACATCAGCGAGAATTCATATCCGAAAATTGTGCCTAGGCTTCGCGGAATAAAATCTGAGCTAATTGAAGCGGCAACAACCTTAGGCATTTTACAGAAAGGCATCAATCAAACGCCAGGTGAAATATGGCGTCTTCTCATAATTGAGAAAATTGACCGTATGGGTTGGAAAAATCAAATAGTTGGTCGAGTGCTCGACGACGAAAGGGAGATTCTTGTCTCCTTCAATTTTACATCTTCAAAAGAATTGGTACACGTTGGTGATTTCCTCTCAATCAGCTTCACGATGGTTTCAATTGTCGATCCAGCTGCGCTTTCCGAGAAAAAATACAAATTATTCGACCTTATTGTGGAGAAGAATTTGTAGTGACTTCAAAAATCTCTTTTCATAGATATCCGAATTTCCTGAGCGCAACCAAGAATCACTTACGCAACAATCTTCTACGATAAGACACCAAATGACCAAACCGCTCACCAATCCGACCCTGTCGCCGCCGCTGACCGATATCTGGTATTTCGCGGCGCCCTCCGCCGAGATCAGGCGCGGGACCATGGAGCGGCGCTTTTATCTCGGGCGGCCGGTCGTCCTTGGCCGGACGAAAGACGGGCGCGCATTTGCCCTGCATGATGTCTGCGCCCACCGTGCCGCGCCTTTGTCTGCCGGGCGGCAGGTGACAGAGGGGGGCCGCGAATGCGTTGAGTGCCCCTATCATGGCTGGCGGTTCGAGGTGGAGACCGGCACATGCGCAAAGATCCCCGCCCTCTCGGAACGCGAGGATTTCGCCACCAGGAAGATCCGCACGCCGAATTATCCGATCCATGAGGAAAAAGGCCTGATCTGGATCTATATCCCGGCCGACATCAAGAAATTCGAGGGCGAGCCTGTGACCCCCGCCCCGCGCCTACCGGACGGAATTCCGGGTGCCGCGCCCAAAATGGTGATCCACGCCCATGCGGAAGGGCCCTATGACGAGGCAGTCATCGGCCTTGTCGATCCGGCGCATACGCCCTTTGTCCATCAGCAATGGTTCTGGCGGCGGCCGGATGGCGCCTCCGAGAAGACCAAGGATTATGAGCCGACAGAGCTTGGCTTTCGCATGAAGCCGCACCGGCCGTCCTCGAATGGCCGGGCCTATAAGCTGATCGGGGGCGCGGCCACAACGGAAATCGAGTTCCGCCTGCCCGCCATGCGGCTTGAGATCATCCGTAACGAGAAATATACGATCCTCGGCCTGACCAACATCACCCCGACCGAAGAAGGCAAATCCCTCATCACCCAGATGTTCTTCTGGGACATGCCGCTGCTGACTATGATCAAGCCCTTTGCCTATCCGCTGGCGCGGACGTTCCTTGGGCAGGACGGCAAGATCCTCCGTCAGCAGAATGAGAATATCGAGCTTGAGAACCCCAAAATGCTCTATGCGGGCGATCCTGACCGGCTGGCGCAATGGTATGTAAAGCTCAAGCGGACCTATGGCGAGATGGGCGGCGCGGATTTCGTGAACCCGCTGGAGCCTGCGATCCTCCATTGGCGAACGTGAGGGCTCTCACCTCTCCCTCGGAGGAGGGAGAGGTCGAAGGTCAGCTTACTGACCTTCGGGTGAGGGTTTCCATCAACCGCCCTACGTCCCGACATCCCCTCACCCTGTCCCTCTCCCCGTTTTCGGGGAGAGGGGACGACAAAATGACAGATTTGTGGTTGGCCACTGACCTGTGCAGACAGTAACGTGGTTAAAACCGGAGCCATCCATGAGCCGCGCCATGATCCTCACTGCTTTTGCCCTGCTGCTTGCCGCCTGCGGCGGGTCCGAGACGGCAACGCCCGCCGCAACGCCAGAAGCGGTCGAGGCGCCGGCACCAGCCGAGAGCGAAGCCCCGGCGGAGGTACAAAAAACCGAAGTTCAGGCCCCCAAACCGGCCGGACCGCAACAGCTTGAGGTCTATACCTACCGCGTGATCAATAGCTTCCCGCATGGCACCACTGATTTCACCCAAGGGCTCTTCGTTGCAGATGGCGCGCTTTATGAGACGACGGGCCGGATCGGCCAGTCCGCCCTGATCCGTCATGACATCCTCGGCGATACTGCCCCTGCGCGCCGTGCCCTGCCCGCCGATATTTTCGGCGAAGGCGCTGTCGCGGTCGGCGACCGCATCATCTCCCTGACCTGGCGGGACGGCATCGGCCTGATCCATGATCTTGAGACCTTCGAGCCCGAGGGCACCTTCCCGCTGGAGGGCGAAGGCTGGGGCCTGACCAGTGACGGGGAACGCCTGATCGTCAGTAACGGGACGAACAGGCTGGCTTTCCTTGACCCTGAGACCTATCAGCCGACCGGCAGCCTAACAGTTTCCGCAAATGGCAAGCCGGTGCCGCGCCTCAATGAGCTGGAATATATTGATGGCGAGGTCTGGGCGAATATCTGGCAGACGGATGTGATCGTCCGCATCAATCCCGAGACCGGGATCGTCTCGGGCTTTATCGATCTTTCGGGGCTCTATGCCGATAATCGCGACCCGCGCGACAATGTGCTGAACGGGATTGCGTGGGATCCCGAGAGCGAGCGGCTCTTCGTGACCGGCAAGAACTGGCCACAGATCCACGAAATCGAGGTTATTCCAGCGGAATAATTGACGCCAAGGAATTAATGGCGATGAAAGGCCGTTATCGGCTAGTCTCATTGCCGACGGACAATCACCACGACCGGGAGACATGATCATGAAGCGCATTCTGACCGGGGCCGCTGCCCTTCTCAGCCTCACCATCGGCGCCCACGCGATTGCGCAGGAGCCCGAAGAGCTGCGCGTCTGTGTCGCCGAGCTGCAACCCTGGATCTATGTCGACGCCGAACATGACGGCATTCGCGGCTTTGAGGTTGATGCGCTCAAAGGCCTTGCCGAAGAGCTGAATGTCACGACCAGCTTTGTCGTGCGCGATTTCGAAGACCTCAAACCCTCGCTGATGAAGGGCGAATGCGACATCATCGCGTCGGGCTTCTCGATCACGTTGGAGCGGGTACAGGATGTCTCCTTCAGTGTACCCTATAACCAGACTGAATATCACCTTCTGGTACCGACGGGCTCTGCCGAGAAATATGACAGCCTCGATGCTTTCGATGCGCCCGAGATGCGGATCGGCCATCTTGCCGGTGGCGTGTCAGGTCAGGTCGCCGAAGAGTTCTTCCCGAATGCGCAGCTTGTCCCGCTGCCCGCCCGGATCGACTCCCTTGATGCGTTCCGGAATGGCGAGATCGACGCTTACGTCTCCTCCGACCCCTTTGATGAGATCATCAATCAGGTCGCGCCCGGCGAGTTCACGACCTTTGACGATGAACTCCTGCGCGTGTCGATCGAGGCCTTTGCCGTGCGCAAGAACAACACAGAGCTGCTCGACAAGCTCAACCCCTTCATCATCCGGGGCGTCAACGACAATTACTTCCGTACACTGCACCGCAAATGGTTCACGAAGGAAGAAATGCTGACGGGGTATTGAGTGCTGCCGCCCTTCGGGGCGGTCCGCCTCATTCGTCAGGGGTCGCCACAAACAGCGCGATCAGGCCGATAAACCCGGCATAGCGGAAGGCTGTCTCCAGTACCGGCCCGCGCATGATGTCTGAGCGCCACATCTCATACCAGGTCTCGGCAATCACGATCCATCCAGCAAACAGCATGAAGATGGCAAGCCCGCAGCCCGACAGCGCCATCGCCTTTGCGGCGGTGAAGCTGGGCGCATCCGCTTTGCGGGCCTTCCACATCTTCAGCACACCGAGCGCGCAGAGCCCGCCTGATGTAATCTTCAGGGACAGGATGAAAAGCGAGCCGAGCCACATGAGGACCGGGCTGGTGGTGGCCTGAAAAGCGTCCTCGCGCCCCTCGAATGTCGTCATGGAGGTCGTCATCGCGACTGCCCCCGTCGTGCCGCCCCAGTCGATGACGTTGAAGAAGGCCCCAAGCAGCAGGAAGGCCGCGACCGTCGCCGCCAGCAGGATCTTGATATGTCTGAGCATGATTTTGTCTCCCCTATCCCGCGCACAATATGCGCCTCGCCGGCCGGCCCGCCAAGCCGGGCGCTTTTCCTCGCGCGGTGGGCTTGACGACGTCGTGTGGAACAAATAAAGAACAAAACGAATCGCTCTAGGAGTGCTCGATGATTCTCGATGTACAGACACTCCTCTTCGCGGCCGCCATCTCCGGGTGGCTGGCCGCGCTTTTTCTCCTCGTTCTTCGCGTTCGCGCAGGCCGGGAGGCGCGGCAGCTTGATGACGAATTGACAGCGGCGAAAGGAGAGTTGGTCTCTCTCGGCGCAAGGCTCGAAGCCTTTGATGCCGTGCGCGATGAGCTTGAATATGAGCGCGAGAAGACCGGCCGGCTGGAGCGCGAAAGCGCAGCGCTCGCCACCCGGCTCGAGGAGCGCGAGGCCAATCTGAAGGAGCTGCGTGACAGGCTCGAGAATGAGTTCCGCTCGATGTCGCAGAAGCTCCTGCGTGAAGCGGGCGACACGCTGCTCCGCGAAGCCAAGCAGAATTTTGAGAAACAGCAGGTCATGGCGAAGGCCGATGCGGAAGGCTATTCGAAATCCGTGACCGAACTCTTGAAACCCATGCGCGAGACCCTGACCCGCTATGAGCAGGGATTGCGTGAGATGCGCGACCAGCAAAAGGCAGCCCAAGGCGAGCTGACCGGGCAGATCCGTAGCCTGACTGAATCAGCAAGCGCGGTGCAGGCCGAAGCCCGCACGCTGGCTGCCGCCCTCAAAGCCGGGCCGCGCACAAGGGGACGCTGGGGCGAGACGACCTTGCGCAATGTCGTCGAGCTGACCGGCATGTCCGCCTATTGCGATTTCACCGAACAGCGGGCCGTTGCGGGCGAAGACGGTGCCGGGCGCAAACAGCCTGACATGGTCGTCACCCTGCCCGGCGAGCGGCTGGTCGCCATCGACTCCAAGGTCTCGCTTTCCGACTGGCTCGATGCAGCGGGCACGGAGGATGAGGCCGAGCGCGCCGCCGCCCTCTCGCGCCATGGCGATGCGATCTGGAGCCATGTGCGCAGCCTTGCCGCCAAGGATTATGCCTCGGCCCTTAAAAAAGAGGGCGCGATGGATTTTGTCGTGATGTTCATTCCGGGCGAGAATTTCTTCACCGCCGCCATCGAGGCCCGGCCGAACTTGTTCGAGGACGCCTTCCAGCGCGATGTGCTGATCGCAACGCCGACGACCCTGATCGCGATCCTCAAATCCATTGCCCAGTCCTGGCGCCAGCAAAAGGCGAGTGAGAATGCCCGTGTCGTCGCGGGGCTCGCGCAGGATCTATATGACTCGCTCAGAACAACCGGCGGCTATCTGCAATCGCTCGGCAAATCGCTCGGACGCACGGTCGGCGAGTACAACAAGCTTGTCGGCAATATGGAATCCCGCGTCCTCCCGCGCGCCCGCAAATTCGCCGAATATGAAATGCCGGGCACCGAGAAGGTGCTGGAAGAAGTGCCCTCGAACGAAGAGCTGCCGCGCTTGCCCGATGAAAGCCGCGGTTTCTTGCTTGAGGCGGATCCGGCCCCGAAAGCGGCGGCGAATGGGTAATAACCCTTTCGATTTCGATAGATGACCCGAGGCCCGGCGCCCGCTACGACCGGGCCAATGCGCAAGCCGTCCCTGTCCCTGCCGCTTTTTCAGACCCGCATGGTGATGCTGTGGGAACGGCTTTATGCGGGTCTCGTCCCGATCCTGATCGTCTTTTTCGTCTTTATCGGGCTGGCGCTCTTCGGGGTCTTCGATGCCCTGCCGGGCTGGCTGCATGTCCTGGCGCTGGTCAATTTTCTCGGCCTTCTTGTCTGGGCGATCATCGTTGCCGAGCCGCATCTGATGTTCCCGAAGCGGGCCGAAACGCGGAGCCGACTCGAGCGCGAATCCGGCCTGCCGCCGGGCCAGCTCGCCGATCTTGATGACCGGCCCTTTGCCGGCAGTGCGGACAATCCTCTCTGGCAGATGCATCGCTGGCAGATGATCGACGGGCTCGGCCAGCTTCGCGCCGGCAAGCCCCGCGCGGTCATCGACCGGACCGACCCTTATGCGCTGCGCATCCCGGCGCTCCTTCTGGCCCTGCTCGGCCTTCTGGTGGCCGGTCCGGCCGCGCAGGAGCGGATCAGCAGCGCGATCAAGCCGAGCTTTGGGGACCGCACGCCAGTCACCGCCGATATCTGGATCGAGCCGCCTGAATATACCCGCCAGCCGCCGCGCTTTCTTGTCCGCGGTGAGGCGATGCCCGAAGGCGTTGCAGAAGCCCTGACCCTTCCTGCGGGGAGCATCCTCCGGGTACGGGCAAACCGGGCGGCGGAAAGCTCGCCTGATATCGACGTCACACTCCCGCATCTCCCCTCTGAGGAAGAAAAGCCGGATGGCACACGGACGCCGGGCACCTATACCGCAACGCTCCAAGAGAGCGGGATCGTGACGATCCGCATCGGCCGCGACCGGATGGAGATTCCCGTTGAGCTTGTCCCCGACACACCGCCCACCGTCCGGCTGGTCGGCGAGCCCGCCGTTGAGGGCGGAATCCGCACAAGGCTGACTATCACCGTTGAGGATGATTACGGGATCACCGATGGTGCCACCGAGCTGCGGCTTGCCGCCAATCTGCGCCGCCCGCCCGATGCGCCGCCCATTCCCGGCCCCCTCGGCCCGGCGCGGATCGACGCCCCGGCCTTACGCGGGGAACCCGGCACGCGTGATGTCTCGATCGATTTGACCGAGCACCCCTGGGCGGGCCTGCCTGTTTCCCTACGGATCATCGTCACTGATGGCGCCGGCCAGACGGCAACCTCCCAGCCAATGACCCTCGTCCTGCCCGAGCGAACTTTCTACAACCCTCTCTCCCGCGCGATCATTGAGCAGCGCCAGAACCTCGCTCTCGCCCCGCAGTCGTGGCGGCGCACGTTGAGCCTTCTTGATGCGCTGACCGTCGCGCCGGAAATGTTCGCCGCTGATGCCAAGGAATATCTCCTTCTGCGGACGGCTTTTCACGATGTCGAAAAGAGCCGCGGCGAGAATGTCGACGAGCTGGTCGAGAGCTTCTGGCCGTTGGCCATTGCATTGGAAGATGAGGGGCTGACCCTTGCCCGCCAGCGTCTTGAGGCGGCACAGGAAGCCCTGCGGCAGGCACTCGCCAATGGGGCGTCTCCGGAGGAAATCGACGAGCTGGTTGAAGAGCTGCGGCAGGCCATGGCCGACTACCTTGCGGCGCTTGCCGCTTCCGGTGATGCGCTGGCACAGGAAGAAGGCGTCTCCGAAACGGTTGAGGGACAGGACCTCAACGACATTCTCGATGAGATCGCCCGTCTGCGCCGTCAGGGCGACAGCGAAGCCGCCCGTGCGCGGCTCGCTGAGCTCGAACAGATGCTCCAGAACATGCGCATCACACAAGGCAGTGGTGAAGGCGAAAGCACCGCAGGCGGACCAAACAGCCAGTCCGGCGAGAATGGCGATGGCGAACCCGGCGAAGGTCAGGGCGGCACGCTGGGAGAAGCAGGGCAGCTGATCGATCAGCAGCGCCGCCTTGCCGATGAGACCTTCTCTGCCCGCCGGGGAGATCGTACCCAGAGCGGGCTGGCGCAGGGCCAACTCGACCTCGCCGAGGCCGCCCGCAATCTGAGTGATGAAGCCGCGGGCGAGCAAAGCGCCGGCGCCCAAGCGCTCGATCAGGCAGCCCAGATGATGGAGGGCGCCGCCCGCGCCCTTGAACGCGGGGATCTGACGAGTGCCGGACAGGCGCAAGAACGCGCGATGAGCCTGCTCCGCGACGGGGCCGCCGCCCTTGCTGAAGAAGCGATCGCCGCAGAAGATTCTCGGGACGGAGATGGCCGCGCCGCCGATTCAGGCAGTGTTGCCGGTCAGTCCGCTGACCGCGATCCGCTCGGCCGTCTCTATCAGGGCATGGGCGACAGCGGCGTTGAGATCCCCGACCTTTCTGACCCCGAACGGGTACGCGAGCTGACCCGCTCTTTACGCGAACGCCTGCGCGATCCGGCCCTGCCCGAAGCGGACCGGAAATATATAGAAAGATTGCTGCGGCGTTTCTGAGGTGCCTAGTCGTTCAGGGCACTGATGGTTGGCAGGCCGCGTAACGAGCCTGCATCATCCATCCCGTACCCGACGAGGAAGGCATTGTCCGGCATATCAAAGAGCCGGAACTCCGCCTTGACGTCCCGCCCCTTGATGCTGGTCTTGTCGACCGCCACGCAGGTCATAATCCGCGCCGCACCGCGAGCGGTGAAGAGGTCCCGCGCAAAACTGACTGATTTGCCTGAATCAAGAACGTCATCGACAAGAAGAACTGTCTGGCCTTCGACCGGCGCGGTCACGTCTTTCACGAGCTGGATCTCGCCGGAGGAGACGCGGCCCGTCCCATAGCTCGACAGCTGGATGAAATCGATTTCGGGATCGGCGCCCGCGCGTGTCAGCGCCCGGGCAAGATCGGCCGCGAAGATGAACCCGCCGGTCAGGATCGGCACCATGGTGAATTGCTTGCCGAGCCCGGCAATGATTTCCCCGGCCAGCTCGCCGAGCCGCCGGTCAATGTCTTCGGTCGTGAAAATTGTCCGCATGCCATCCGCCACATCGTGATCCTTCGTCTTAGATCATAACCGGGGCCGGCCTGTCACCTTGCGGCCGTCTCAATCGCCTCGATCGGCAAGGGCGGCAGGGTGGCGCGGCCCCAGCCGCTGCCGGTCTGCTGCAGGGTGAAGCCTTGTGCCTCCGGCGCCGGGGCTGGCACCCCTGCCGTTACGCGGATATCGGCCCGCGCCGTCCCTTCGGGCACCATGGCGCGGACAACGAATGGACGCTCGCCGCGCACCGGCACCGTCACGTCGCTGAGCGAGACGGCCTGATAATCAGCCAGCACCTCGCCATCGACACGCAACTCAAGAAGCGGCAGGGCCGGGATCGTCCCGGCATTGACGACCGTGCCGCGAATTTCGAGGACCGGGCCTTCAAAGGACTGCGCATAACGCGTCGAGACGCCTTTGAGCTCCAGCGCCGCCGGGTTTTCCGGCGCGCCGAAGACACGGGCATATGCTCTCGACGTATCCGGCCAGATGGTCTCCATCAGTTCGCGGTCGCTGAGCGCCACGCCAATTGCGGCCACCATCATGATCCAGACGCTCCAGCCGAGCCGGCGCAGAGGCGTCAGCCGGTTGCGCTCGCGCGCCCTGATCCGGTCACGGAATTTCAGCGCGGCATCCATCCCCTGATTGAGGCTGCGCTCCTGTCGGTCCTGCCGCCAGAGAGAGAGACGCTCCGAAAGCTGCGCGAGGATCTGCCGGGGCAAATCCGCCCAGTTCAAGCCTGTTTTTTCATCGGCCGAGAAATACCCGGCCATCTCTTCAGCCGCGCCCTCGTCTTCGACACGCGGTTCCGGCGCAGGCGGCGCCTGCCTTGGGGCAGAGCGGAACGGATGCGGTTCGAAAGCGGCTTTCACCCATTCCTGCTGTCGGTGCGGATGTTCTTTACCCGAAGAGGCAGAACTCCCCTTCTCTTCATCCCAGCCGGGGACAGCGTCTTTAGGCCGCCACAGTGCGACGACTGTTGATTCGCCTTCTTCTCGCGGCGCAGGTGCAGGCTTGCTGGCTCGCGGCGGCGGAGACGCATGGATATGGCGCGGCGCGGCAGCGGCCGTGAAGGCACCGGCACCGACTGTCACGACCTCGGCATCCAGACCCTTTTCATACCAGACCGTGCCGCAGGCAGAGCAGCTGACCTCGCGCCCCTCCGGCGGGATCGCCGAGGCGGGCACACGATACATTTTCGGGCAGGCCGGACATGAGATCAGCATTGCGCCCTCCGACCGAACACGGTGTAACCACAGGCATGTCGGCCACCACCAACACCTCTGAATTGCCGCAGAAAATCGTCGAATTGCGGGACGTCGCGCTGACCTATGACGGCACGCATGAAGTGCTCAAACACGCCGATATGGTCCTGCGCGAGGGCGATTTCAGATTTCTGACCGGCCCGTCGGGCGCCGGCAAGACGACCCTGCTCAAGCTGATCTACATGGCGCTCAAACCCACCTCGGGCAGCGTGCGGATTTTCGGAGAGGAAGTGCGCGACCTTGCCACCGATGACCGGCCGGCGCTGCGCCGCCGCCTCGGGGTGGTGTTCCAGGAAAACCGTCTCCTCGATCATCTGACCGCCTATGAAAATGTCGCCCTGCCCATGCGCGTGATGGGCTTCAAAGATCAGGATTATCGGGGTGATGTTATGGAACTCTTAAGCTGGGTCGGGCTCGGCGATCACATTCTGGCCAAGCCCCCGGTCCTGTCGGGAGGGCAGAAACAGCGCGTGGCGTTGGCCCGGGCGCTGGTCTCGAAACCCGACCTCATTCTCGCTGATGAGCCGACCGGCAATGTCGATCCGGAAATGGGCGGGAAAATCATGCAGTTATTGCTGGAGCTGAACCGCCTCGGCACCGCCGTGATCGTCGCGACCCATGATTTCCACATCGTCCGGCGCATCCCCATGAAGATCCTGCGACTGAAAGAAGGGCATCTGACCCTGCACCAGCCGCTGGCTGAACTTACGGAGCAGGCCCCGTGAGCGAAACGGCCGAAGACGACGAAGGCTATGTCGACGAGGAGGCGCTCGAGGCCGCCGTGCCCCGACGCCAGACGCCGCTGCTGCCCGAAGCCGGGGCATCGGGCACGCCGCTGATGATCGTCATCGCGGTGCTGGCTTTCATCGCCAGCGTCTCGCTCGCCGGATATTTCATGGTCTCGCGCGCCGCCGCTGACTGGACCGGCGATCTTTCGGGCACGATCACCGTGCAGGTCCGCGGGGCGGCCGCCGACCTCATCCTTCAGGATGCGGATATCGCCGAGGGCCTGTTGCGCGATCATCCGGGCGTCACGGAAGTGGCCCGCATGTCTCGGGCAGAAACCGAAGAGCTGCTGGAACCCTGGCTGGGGCGCGATAATCTGAGCGCGGATATTCCGATCCCGATCATCATCACCGCCGAGATCAGCCCGTCTTTGCGGCGTGATCTGTCTTCCTTACGCAATGGCCTTGCCGAAGCCGCACCATTGGCCGCGCTTGATGATCACGGCCAGTGGAATGACCGGCTGGTCGATGCGGCCAACCGCGCCAAGGGGCTCGCCTTTATCGTCTTTGCCATGATCATGGGGGCAACGGCCTGCGTCATCATCTTTGCAACCCGGGCGGGACTTGCGGCCAATCGCGAGATTGTCGAGGTCATGCACCTTGTCGGGGCGACGGATAAATTCATCGCCGATCAGGTCCAGCGACGTTATTTCTCACTTGGCCTGAGGGGCGGCGCGATTGGTGCCTTCTCCGCCGCAATGATCCTGTTTCTGACGGCGAGTTTCGGTGCCGAAGACGCAGGGCTTTTCCTGCCAAATCTTCAGGCTGCGCCTGCCATGCTGGCCGGGCTTGCCATTGTGCCGGTCGTGATTTGCGGGATCTCCTCGCTCGTGGCACGGATCACTGTCCGGACGATCCTCGCCCGCGAAATTCACTGATCACCCGCCGAACCCAGCCGCCAGGGCCGCTCGGCGGCGCTGGCGGCGGCGGAGCTGTCTCGTCTATTTTGACTTTTTCTTCGTGGCCTTTTTCTTGGCCACTTTCTTTTTCACGGCTTTTTTCTTGGCAGCTTTTTTCGCCGCAGCCTTCTTGGTTACCGCCTTCTTCTTGGCCGCTTTCTTCTTCACGGCCTTTTTCTTGGGCTTGTCCTCCACTTGCGTCAGAGCCGAAGCGGCGAGCGATTTGATCTCCTTGGCCGACAGCGATGATGGGTCTTTCATCGCCTTGCTCGCGATTTTCGCGACGGCAGCCGACGTCTTTTCTGATTTTGCCATTCGTTTTCTCCCCTCCTGGAGCAGGTAATCGAGCGAGCATAGCTTGTGGTTGTACGCCGTCCAGCGAAGGGTGCAGTAATGGAAGACACAAGTCTAGGCCGTTGAGAGTCATGGATTTTTAACCCTGCCAGCGTGACGGGGATCACTGCCAAGTCGGCCCGAAAAGCGCACTGTTGACGCTGTAGCGTCAGGAGTGCCCCGAAATGACCCGGCCGCAAGCCATCAAATCCCCCGGCCATGCCGTCCCGCCGCACGCCCGCGCCAGACTTCGCGAGGCAAACCCGGATACTGATGCGGTGATCCTGCGAATCGTCCGCCAGTGCGCCCGCTCAAAATCGCAGAGCGCGCCCTGCACCGCGAACTGGTTTTGAGGGCATTGGAGCTTTCTGAGCACCGTCATCCCGCGGTTGATGAGACCAGCTTATCAGAGGCAGATCCCCGCCTGCGCGGGGATGAGCGGGTGCTGAGAATAAAAAAGGGCGCCCCTTGCGGAGCGCCCTTTCGATACAGACCATGATGTCTTCAATCCCTCACGGGACTGATGATTACATCATGCCGCCCATTCCGCCCATGCCGCCCATGTCGGGCATTGCAGGGGCGCTATCTTTTTTTGGCGCTTCTGCGATCATCGCCTCCGTCGTGATGAGGAGACCAGCGATCGACGCTGCATCCTGAAGTGCGGTACGGACGACTTTCGCCGGATCGACGATGCCCATGCCGAGCAGGTCGCCATATTCTTCCGCCTGCGCATTGAAGCCGAACTTGGTGTCGTCCTGCTCAAGCAGTTTACCGACAACGATCGAACCTTCTTCGCCAGCGTTCTCGACGATCTGACGCAGCGGCGCCTGAAGCGCACGGCGAACGATCGCGATACCGGCTTTCTGGTCAGCATTGTCGCCGGTCAGGCCGTCGAGCACTTTCGAAGCATAAAGCAGCGCGGTGCCGCCGCCCGGGACGATGCCTTCTTCGACAGCAGCGCGGGTTGCGTTGAGCGCGTCATCGACGCGGTCTTTGCGCTCTTTGACTTCGACTTCCGTCGCGCCGCCAACTTTGATGACAGCAACGCCACCAGCAAGTTTAGCGAGACGCTCTTGCAGCTTCTCACGGTCATAATCCGAAGACGTATCTTCGATCTGACGGCGGATCTGTGCTGTGCGAGCTTCGATGTCATCTTTCGAGCCAGCACCATCGACGATGGTCGTGTTGTCTTTCGTGATGACAACGCGTTTCGCCGTGCCGAGCATGTCGAGGCCAACATTCTCAAGCTTGATGCCGAGATCTTCAGAGACAACCTGGCCACCGGTCAGGATTGCGATGTCTTCGAGCATGGCTTTGCGGCGATCGCCGAAGCCCGGTGCCTTGACAGCAGCAATCTTCAGACCACCACGCAGTTTGTTGACGACGAGGGTCGCGAGCGCTTCGCCTTCGACATCTTCTGAGATGATGAGCAGCGGGCGCGAGGACTGAACGACAGACTCGAGCAGCGGCAGCATGGACTGAAGGTTCGAGAGTTTCTTCTCGTGCAGGAGGATGAACGGATCCTCGAGCTCAGCCGACATTTTGTCCGCATTCGTGATGAAGTAAGGCGAGAGGTAGCCGCGGTCGAACTGCATGCCTTCGACAACGTCGAGTTCGGTTTCAGCAGTTTTCGATTCTTCAACCGTGATGACGCCTTCATTGCCGACTTTCGACATGGCTTCAGCGATCATCTGGCCGATTTCTTTTTCGCCATTGGCGGAAATCGTGCCGACCTGCTCGATGCCTTCCGAACCCGAAACCGGGGTCGAATGCGATTTGATGGTCTCGACGACTTTCGAGACAGCAAGATCAACACCGCGCTTGAGGTCCATCGGGTTCATGCCGGCAGCCACATATTTGTGACCTTCACGGACGATGGCTTGAGCGAGGACGGTTGCGGTCGTGGTGCCGTCACCGGCTTCGTCATTGGTCTTGGACGCAACTTCTTTAATGAGCTGGGCGCCCATATTTTCGAACTTGTCTTCAAGCTCGATTTCTTTTGCGACCGAGACGCCGTCTTTCGTCGTGCGCGGCGCACCGAAAGATTTCTCGATGACCACGTTGCGGCCTTTCGGGCCGAGGGTCACTTTGACGGCATTGGCGAGGATATCGACACCGCGGAGCATTTTCTCACGGGCATCGGCTTCGAAGCGGACTTCTTTAGCTGCCATTTTCTCTATTCCCTAAAATTCGTTGACGGATGAATGAAGCGTTCCGGTTCCTCAGTCGAGGATGCCCAGAATGTCGCTTTCTTTCATGATGAGCAGGTCTTCACCGTCGAGTTTCACTTCGGTGCCCGACCATTTGCCGAACAGGATGCGATCGCCGGATTTGACTTCGAGGGGGACGATTTCGTTATCGTCGCCACGTGCGCCGGAGCCGACGGCCACGACTTCACCCTGCTGGGGCTTTTCCTTGGCGGTGTCGGGGATGATGATGCCGCCAGCTGTTTTTTCGTCTTCTTCGACGCGGCGGACCAGGACGCGGTCATGGAGCGGTCTGAAAGCCATGGATATTTTCTCCGAATGACTGTGTTGAACGGGCGAAAAGCGAGTGTTTCCGCGGGTTTCTGTGATTTTAGCACTCACACAGGGTGGCTGCTAATGGCGGGGAATTAAGATCGGCGACGGGGTCCGTCAAGGCCGGAGAACCGCAAATAAACTTATCTTCAGCGGATGTGGCGGCGTAAGCAGGAGTGATGATCAACATGTTCCTTGCCGCCGCCCTCTTATTCACGTCCCCAAGCTCGGAGGAGGAAGCCGTACTCGCAACCGTCGATGCGACGTTCAAGGCTTTCTATGCTGGGGATTCCGCCCGGATGGAGCCCCTGCTGGCTGAAGGTGTACAGCTCTGGCCGCTGACGCTGGACGCAAGCAAGGACATGCCGGTCCGCAAATCTCCGCCGCTCAGTCGCGAAGCCTGGCTCGCGCAGATTGAGGGAGAAGAAGGCCGGTTTGCCGAGGTTTACTGGGATCCGGTCGTCCAGATCCGCGCCGAACGCTTCGCCCATGTCTGGACACCCTATGTCATCTATGCCGATGGCGAGCGGGTCCATTGCGGTATTGATGCCTTCACGCTGATGAAGCCCGAAGACAAATGGCTCATCACGGATCTGGCATTCACCATGGAGCCGCAAGCCTGCGATGAGCTTGGTTGGCCAGAAGCACGGGCGCGAGTGCGACCGGCGAGTCTGCGGCCTCACCTTCCCCCAGCGGAATGATCCACACACTCTTTCATTATTGAAGAGACAGCCTGCTGCTGCCGCGAATTATGCCGTATTCGCGTTGCGAATTTAACCAGTGTCTAGTTTTTTCGGCCTAGAGGCGCCCCATCAGCTCAATCTGTACGGAGTTCCGATGCTTGATCTCGCCGCCGCCCTCTTCACTCTCAACGCTATTGCCCAAGATGAGGCCATCTATGCCGATGTCGGCTATGCGCATGTCACCTTCCTGACCGATGATGATTTCGGGTTTGAGACCACGTCGAACAGCGTGATCAGCCATGTCGGCTGGAACGCGACAAAATATTTCGGTGCCGAAGCCGAGATCGGCATCGTCTCCTTCCCCGAAGAGAACAGCAATGACATCCTGTCCGCCGAGGTGAAGACGACCGTGACGCTCGGCGCGTATGGGGTCGCCCGTTATCCGTTGACGGAGCAGGTCACGGTCTATGGTCGCGCCGGCTATGTCTATGCCGATGCGGAATTCACTGTCGAAGCCTTCGGTATGGAAACCGTGTCAGAGGATACGTTCCAGGGCATCGGTTATGGTGGCGGGCTCCGCTGGCACCTTGGCGAGACCCGGAATGGTATCCGCACGGAATTTACCCATTACGACCTCAAGGATATCGAGGCCCGGGCTTTCACCCTCGCCTTCCAGCGTCACTTTTAAGGGCGCTTAGCCCTCATAGAACAGGAAAGTGTTGAGGGTCAGTCGGCCCTCACGCGGATTGTCCGACAGGACAGGGTTCTCAGGAATCATCCCGGAATGCAGCGAACAGCCGCGATAAGCGAGGAGCCGGTTAAAGCGCGCCTCATAGGCGGCTGTCTGCTCGAACATCGCGGATGAGCCGCGGATATAATCATGTTGCGGCATCCCCTCACGCCTTGCATCGGCTTCTAGGGAGGCCTTGTAGGATGACTGGCGGCCTTCCGTGATCGTCTCAAACCCGGTCGTCCGGTGGCGGTAGAAGGCGGTCCCGCCATGTCCAGGCGGGCAGAGATAATGCAGCACCGCGATGATGCCGGTGTCCGTG
Source organism: Parvularcula marina (assembly GCF_003399445.1). Classification (NCBI taxonomy): domain Bacteria; kingdom Pseudomonadati; phylum Pseudomonadota; class Alphaproteobacteria; order Parvularculales; family Parvularculaceae; genus Parvularcula; species Parvularcula marina. The sequence continues at coordinate 1,466,518 of NZ_QUQO01000001.1, forward strand.
CCGTCATAATGCGGAATACACTGGATCGGCATCAGTTCCTCGGGCGACTTGGTCACGATGGAGAAATACCCTTCGTGAACGGAGAGCTTTCCCCCCTGCCAACCGAAAGCCTCAGGACCGACCGAGGCAATCGCATCACGAACGGATTCGAGATACCCCTTTGGCGCCGGTGCGCGGACTCCCGGATAATAGGCGCTTTCGAGATCGAACGTGCTGGTGGTGGCCATCTCGACCAGCTGCTCTGGATCCGGAAAGGCATTGTCGACATGGATGACCGGCTGTTCTTCAAAGCCGATGCGGTCAATCTGCAATGTGTGGCCGCTCACTCGTCCGTACCCGCCAAAACCCCGGGCGCTGCTTCACCCGTCACTGTGTTAGAGGACGAGGGCGCAAGGTCATCTGCTCCGCTTTGCTGAGGCGGGAGACCATCGCCGCGTAGCGGGATTGAGGGCCCGGACATCCAGCCCCAGAGAGCACCGCCGCCAACCGCCACGCCGGGCGTCACGGTTCGCCCAAAATCACTGGTCGAGACACCCACCCGCGCACTGCCAACACCATATCCCACGCCGACCCCAACGCGCGGTGAAGCGCAGGCCGCAAGGGAGATCATCAGGAGCAAGGATAAAGCGATTGATTTCATGGCCAAATCTTACGCCGAAACCGGCCAGCCGTCACCCGCACACTTCATCTCCGCATAACCATCATATGCAGGGCGAATAGGCACGCGCCCGCGCATCATGCTATGGGCAAGAAAAAGATAAGCTCAAACGAGCAAGGGAGGAGTTGGATACGCATGTTCCAGCCCGAAACCTTCGAGATTTTCACGCCGCGCGTTTATCCGCTGCGGGCACTGGCCGCGACTTTGCGCCTGATCAACAACAAGGAAGACACCTCGCAGGTCTACCGGGTGACCTCGTCGCTCGATGGTCCGACGATTGAGCGCGCCTATCAGATCTTCAGATCCGATCCGATGGGGGCGGAGTATCTCGCCAGTGGCCGCGAGCTGCGCGATGTCCTCTCTGACCGCGACGCTTTGCGCGCGCTGCCGGAGAATTCATTCGGTCGGGCCTATCTTGATTTCGTCGAGAGCGAAGGGCTGTCGCCCGAAGGCTTCCAGACGGAGATGGATGGCAGCGGTGAAGTCTTTGACGAGGCGGGACCCGAGCGGCAGAAATTCCTCTACCGTGTACGTCATACCCATGACCTTCTTCATGTCCTGACCGGTTATGGCCGGGACATGATCGGGGAGCTGTGCCTTCTTGCTTTCACCCGCCGGATTTCAGGCAGCCGGGCGCTCGCGCTGATTGTTGCGCTCGGCCAGTTCAAGGCGATCAGTGTCTTCAAGGGATATCCTGTGCGTGCCGCCCTCAAAGAAGGTGGCCAGCTCGGCCTTGCGACCGAGCGGTTGTTGCTCCAGCGCTGGGAGGATCTTCTGCCCCTGCCGATAGAGACCGTCCGGGAACGGCTCAATATTGGCCGTCCAGAGATCTATCTCTCGATCAAGGAAAAGGCCGCCACACGCGACCGTGATTACCGCCAGACCCTGACGGCGGCAGAGGCTGCCTGAGCGGCAGCCTCCTTATTGTTCCGCCTGATGATTAGCGGTCTTTTTCAAAGGTGAGGTCACCGATCCGGACATCGTCCTTGTCGCCCGAGACGCTGACATTCCCGGTATAGTCCTCGATTTCGACGTCACCACCGCCGTGGATCTTCACGACCGGATTATTGGCGACACCGCCAAAATAGACATCGCCATTACCCGAAATCCGGATTTCGGTCGCCGAGCTTTTGCCCTCTTCGATTTCGACATCGCCCGAGCCATTGATGGAGACCATGAGCTCACCATTCATGCTTTCAGAATGGAAATCACCTGAGCCACTGATCGCGACATTAATGCCGCCGCCGACTTCTTCGACTTCGACATCACCAGAGCCGCCGATCTTCACCGAAACGCCGCCTTTGACGTTTTCAGCGGCCACGTCTCCTGAGCCGCCGATGCGGATATCAAGCGAGCCGTCGACATCTCCGAGATCGACATCGCCGGAACCGCCGATTTTGACCGAGGCTTTGCCGCTGCGGCCGGCATAGATATCACCGGAGCCGCCAATGGCGATTTCGAGGTCATTCTTGACGTCGCCGACGGAAATCTCGCCCATGCCGCCAATCCCGACATAGGCCGAGGTTGAGGTGCCGATTGATCCGTAGACTTCGCGCATCCCCTGAAGGTGCAGTTCGCCGAAATTCACATCGGCTTCGATGATGAGGGCCGCTTCGTCGAGTTTGAACGCCGCGCCTTTCGGCAAGGTGATCGAGAGCACCGGATAGTCCTCAAGGAACTCCCCGAATTTGACGATGGCGTCATCGCCGCCGCCCCAGCCATTGCGGCGGTAAGGTGCACCGCGGCGGTAGAGCTCTTTCACTTCGCGTGCATCGCCTTCGACGAGCACGCTGCTGCCGGAGCGTGAAATCTCAAGCGGGCCACCTTCAGGGGCGCCCATCACTTCGACCGACAGCGTGCGACCTTCCCTGATTTCGACCGTCCCGACAAAGCCGCGGACTTCCAGCATGTCAGCGCCGGAGAAGGTTTCGGAAGTGGACGATACGGGGGCAGCCAGCCCTAGGGTACTGGCACCTAAAAAGAGAGCGGAAACAAGCATTCTGGGGTCTCCCCATTATCAACTACATTTGTAGTCTAAGCACCCGGCGCAGGAAAAAACAAGTGGGGATAACGACAGCTGGTTAACTGCCGTTGCTGCTCAGCGCCTGACAGGTCGCCGATTTGGGCGCGTCTTCACAGAAATCAGGCGCGCCCGCCTCCCGCCAATAAGCAATGAGGCCAAGTGTTTCAGCGATCTCGGCAAAGCCTGGATGCGCCCGCACGCCCGCTTTGCCCGGCGCAAAGAGGATCTGGGTTTCATCGACCCGCCCGGCCTTTGCGGCGGCCAGCGTGACGGCCACCGCCTCGTCATCAAGCCCCATCCGGGAATAGCCTTCGAGCGGATAGTAATAAGGCAGGCGTTCCGGCCCCAGAAGATCAAAGGCGCCCTTCATCATGCTTTGAGTGGCGGGACCGGGATTCTCCAGCGCCGCAATGAAAGGCTCATGCAGGGCTCTAAGGTCAGCGCGTCCCGGCATCTCCGCGACCAGCGCACGGGCGCGGTCATAGTCTTTTTCCTGGAGGGCGACAGAATAGAGACCCTCCCAGACATTCCGTGCCCGGAGGCCGTAATCATTCCACGCCGACGTAAAGGCCTTGTCCGCGGCTTCCGTGTTGCCGAGGAAGAACTGCCCCCAGCCCGTCCCCGCCAACATGATCGGCGAGAGTGGATCGAGCTTTGCCGCCTCGCCGAGCGCATCGACACCATCCTCTGCCCGTCCGACGCTGAGCAGGAATTCGCCATACCAGAACCATGCGGTCACATTACTGGGGTCGCTGTCGAGGGCGGCAATGAAGGATTGCTCCGCCTGCTGCCATTGATGATCACGGCGGGCCTGCACGCCCCTGACGGCCAGCGCTTCCGGATGGGCGGGCGCAAGAGCCAGCGCGCGTGATGCCGCGGCCCGCGCCTGATCCTCGATCTGTGCATAAGGGGTCGTTGAGTGGCCGGGATAGACATGCAGCGCCATCGCCAGCGCCGCCCAGCCATCGGCAAAGTCAGGGCTTCGCGCCGTGACCTGCTCAAACGCGGCAATCGCCTGCGGGATCGCCGCGCCGCGCTGGGCCAGCAAAGAGCGCCCGCGTAAGTAGAGCTCATAGGTTTCAGGATCGATTGGCCTGTCTTGCGGCAATTCTTCTGCGCCAAGGAGCTGGACCTTCATCGCGTCCGCGACATTCTCGGCGATATCCCGCTGGATCGCGAAAATATCCGTGAGCTGACGTTCATAACTATCCGCCCAGAGCCGCTGGTTCGCCGCCGTATCGACAAGGCTGACCGTGACGCGCACGCGGTCATCGCTGCGCCGGACGCTGCCTTCGAGCACATGACTGACCCCGAGGGTCCGGCGGATCGCTTTCAGATCCGGCGCCTCCTCCCGATACTGAAAGGAGGACGCCCGCGCGATGACCTTCACATCGTCGAGCCGGACAAGAAGCGCGAGGATTTCCTCGGTCACCCCATCGGAGAAGAACTCACTGTCCGCATCCCCCGCATTGGTGAAGGGCAAGACGGCGATGGAGCGGCCATCAATCACCGGCTCACTACCGCGCGGCCAGAGGAGCCCCGCGATGAGCCCGACCGAGACGATGGCGAGCGCACCAAGGGCTACGACCCAGCGTTTTTGCAGGCTGGAGCGGGTGCGCCCCAGCCGCCAGATCCGGCGCGGCGCGCCTTCCTGCGTCGCGCGATAGACCGCGACCGGCGAAGAGATGTTCTTCAGCCGCTCATAGCCTGCCGCCTCGAACAGGGCCTCCATCGTGCCGCGAAGCTGCTCATAAACGGCTTGCGAGATCACTGTCTCGCCGGGCTTGGCGATACTCTCGAGCCGCGAGGCGATATTCACGCCATGGCCGACAAGGTCGCCGCCCTCCCGCGACATGACATCGCCGAGATTGACGCCGATGCGGACTTTCAGTCTGGGCAGATCGGAATCGTCAGCTTCGAGCGCCTTGTGTATCTCGAAGGCCGCCTTCACCCCTTCGATGACGCTCGGCATCTCGACCATCACACCGTCACCGGCATGATTGAATATACGCCCGCCATGCGAGGTGATGATGTCGGAGATCAGGGTCCGCGCCCGGTCGACCGCCGCGAGGGCGCTCTCTTCGTCCTTTTCGACCAGTGCCGAATAGCGGACGACATCCACAGCCATGATGGCCGCGAGTTTCCGGGTAAATCGCGCGTCGCTCATCTGGTCAGAACCCCTGTTCCCGGCTGCCCTTGTGCGCTGCAAGGGGCGGCGCGCGCAAGCCTTGCTCGCAAGCGCTACGGTTGCTCTCTCAGCACAGGCTCGCTAGCCCATGCTTACCCAGAAGCAAAAACGACGGGGTTCCATGGATTTCCTTATCCAGAATGGCCAGTATATTTCACTCGCCCTCTATTTCCTGCTGATGCTCGCCATCGGCTTTTACGGGTACAAGACATCCACCAGCGACAGCTCTGAATATATGCTGGGTGGCCGGAAACTCGGCCCCGCGGTGACATCGCTGTCGGCCGGCGCATCGGATATGTCCGGCTGGATGCTGCTCGGCCTGCCGGGCGCCGCCTTCCTTGCCGGTCTGCCCGCCGCATGGATCGCGATCGGTCTGACGGTGGGCGCGCTCTGCAACTATCTCGTCGTTGCGCCGCGCCTGAGGGTTTACACCGAGACCGCGAAAGACGCGCTGACGATCCCCGACTATTTCGGCAAAAGGTTTGATGACCACACGCATCTCCTGCGGGTCTTCTCCTCGATTGTGATCGTTGTCTTCTTCACCGTCTATGTCTCTGCGACCCTCGTCGGCGGCGGCAAGCTCTTCGAAAGCGCCTTTGGTCAGGATTACATGACGGGCCTGTGGATCACCGCAGGCGTGGTCATGGTCTATACCTTTGTGGGCGGGTTCCTTGCCGTCTCGATGACCGACTTTGTGCAGGGCTGCATCATGTTCGTCGCCCTGATCCTGGTGCCGGTGATCGCCTTCACCCAGCTTGGCGACAATGTGAACCTCAACGAGATTTTCGCCTCGGTGAACCCGGCGGATTCGGCAAAGGTTGAAGGCTCGCTCGACAATCTGTCGATGAACCTCTTCAGCGGCGCGACCGTGATCGGCACCATCTCGCTCTTGGCTTGGGGCCTTGGCTATTTTGGCCAGCCGCACATCATCGTGCGTTTCATGGCGATCCGTTCCGTCAAAGACGTGCCCATGGCACGGAATATCGGCATGGGCTGGATGGTCATTGCGCTGATCGGCTCGGTCTCCACCGGGATCATCGGTGCGGCTTACGTCATCCAGAATGGCGTGCCGACGGAATATCTCAATGAGGACGGCCTCTTCGACAAGGAGACGATCTTCATCGCACTCAGCCAGATCCTCTTCCACCCGCTGATCGCCGGCTTCCTGCTGGCCGCGATCCTCGCCGCGATCATGTCTACGATTTCCTCGCAGTTGCTGGTGGCTTCCAGTTCGCTGACGGAGGATTTCTACAAGCTGTTCCTGCGCCGCAATGCGTCGGACAAGGAAAGCGTGATGGTCGGCCGGATCTGTGTCGTGATCGTTGCGTTGGTCGCGATCTTCCTTGCCCGGAACCCGGATTCGAGCGTGCTCGATCTCGTCGCCAATGCATGGGCCGGGTTCGGCGCGGCTTTCGGGCCGGTCATCATCCTCAGCCTGCACTGGAAGAAAATGACCATGCCGGCAGCCTTCCTCGGCATGCTGGTCGGCGCAGCCACCGTGATCATCTGGACCTATACGGGCCTGATCTCAGGCGCACTGGCCGATCTTTATTCCATCGTGCCGGGCTTCATCTTCTGCTGGCTGACGGTTTTCATCGTCAGCCTCTTCACCCAGCCCAAGCCGGGTGTTCTTGAGACACATGACGTTGTCGACGGCCAGATGAAGAGCTGATCAGGCCAACATATCCAGAAGGGGCAGGCCTCGGCCTGCCCTTTTTTGTGCGCGGAATTCAGCTCATCTGTTCTTCGAGAGAGCGGGTCCGGTCGGTGATCTCATCGCCGGTGTGTTTGGTCGAGGCGGGCTCGACGAGCAGCACCCAGCATTCTTCCTCCGCCACCGGATTATGCATGACGCCTTTTGGGATCGTCAGGATGTCTCCTTCCTTGAGGTCAACTGCATGATCCTCGAACTCCATCCGCAACTTGCCTTTGACGATGTGGAAGAGCTCATCTTCCCCATCATGGGCGTGCCAGACGAGCGCGCCCTTGAGCTTGGCGACTTTAAGGAGCTGGTCATTCACCTCGCCGATCACCTTGGGTGACCAGTAATCTGTGACGCGGTCAAAAGCATCAATCAGGTTGATGGGCGGGATCATGGCGGCGTCTCCACGGGGTGGCTGAGATGATCGGAACTTCCTATAGCATGGCCCCATGACAGAGGAACGCTGGACCCACTGGATGATCCACGCGCTGGGCCTTGCCCGGCAGGCGGCGGGGCATGGCGAAGTGCCGGTCGGCGCGGTGGTGCTCGATCCTACGGGCAAGATGATCGCGGAGGGCCGCAACGGCCCTATCGAGCGGGATGACCCGACCGCCCATGCGGAGATCATCGCGCTGAGGGCCGCAGCTGAGCATCTGGGCAATTACCGCCTGACGGGCTGTACACTGATCGTCACGCTGGAGCCTTGCGCGATGTGCGCCGGCGCGATCTCTCACGCGCGGATCGGGCATCTGGTCTATGGCGCGAGCGATTCCAAGGGTGGCGCGATCGCGCATGGGCCGAAACTCTTCGAGCAGCCGACCCTCAACCACCGGCCGGACGTGACAGCAGGCGTGATGGCAGAGGAATGCGGCGGGCTCCTGAAAGAGTTCTTCGCTGCGCGGCGGCGGTAGGACGTACCCGCCCCTTAGCTCCGCACGATGGCAGCGCCGGTTTTGGGGATGCCCTGCGGGATGAAGCTCGCCCCGCCGAACAGCGTGCCGCCGCCCGCAGAGGTGACCCGCAGGACCGGCTTGCCGTCCGGGGATTTGAACAGCATGTCGCCGCCCGAGGCCGGCTCGCCCTTGAGCTTCACGGCCTCACCGCAGGGCTTGACCCCGCGCGTGCAGATGACGCGGATCGTCCCTTCTTTGTCAAAGCGGGAGAATTCGAACCGCACCGCGGTGCCGGTCACCGAATAGACCGCCCGCCCCTGTTTGCCGACAGGGGCGGCAACAAGGTTTGACGGCGCGGTCAGCTCATCAAAGGCTGATTGCTGCGCATGCGCGGTCAGTTGCGACCACGTCATGTTGAAAGCGGTGAAAATGCTGAGCGCGATCACCAGTTTCTTGACGCGGCGGCGTTGCCGCGAGGGGAAAATCCAGGGTTTCCGAACCAGATAATGCATGGTGCCCTCCATGAAATTCGCCCTCCTCCTCATCAAAGACTGTCATACTATTCTGGCAAAACCGTGACCGGAATAGCTCTAAATCGCGTCAGGTTTGAAGCGTAGTTATCTCATTTTGAGGCCGAGACGACAGCCCCCGTGGCAGCAAGCGCGAGGGGCGCTCAGCCCCGCTTTGCCGCGTCGTGAAGGGCGTCGATCACCACCTGATTACCGGCCGAGAATTCAAGCGGACATGGATAGGATGTGCCGTTCAGTGCTGCCTCGTTGAACGCCTCGACCTGAAGCACATATTGCTGGGCGCCGAGGAAGCGGATGACTTCCTCGCGCCCGCCCGGATAGCCGATCTCGATCAGGGTCTCGCGATAGCGATTGGCGTTGAAGGGCGCGGCCAGCCGGATCCAGCCCTTATCGCCGTGGAACAACATGCTCTGCGATGGCGCCAGGCGCATCGAGCAGTAAAAATGCATGGTCACATCATTTGGGTAGAGAAGATCGGCAAAGAGCGCCGTGTCGATCCCGTCCTGCCAATCAAACCGGGCGCGGATGACTTCTGGCTCCGCGCCCATCACAAAGCGCGAAGTGACGGTCGGGTAGACACCGATATCATAGCTGGCCCCGCCGCCTGCATCGGCGCGGTTACGGATATTGCCCATATCGTCATTATAGAAACTGAAACGCCCTTCGATATGGCGAAGACGGCCGATGCGCCCCTCCGACAGGAGCGATTTGACCGTCTGCCATTGGGGATGGTGGACGACCATGAACCCCTCCGCACAGAGCTTGCCGGTCTCCTCCCGCAAGGCAATCAGCCTGTCGATCTCTTGCGCTTTGAGGGCGATGGGTTTCTCACAGAGAACATGCTTGCCCGCATGGAGCGCTTTTTCTGACCATTCGACATGGAGATGGTTCGGGAGCGGAATATAGACCGCATCAATCTCCGGATCGACGAGCAACGCATCATAGCTGTCATGGACTATGAGGCCCGGTACCATGGCGGCAAGCGGTGCTGTCTTTTCCGGTGAACGCGAGGCGATGGCGGCAAGGCGGCCCTTGGCGGCCAGATGAATCGCCGGGCACATTTCCTTCAACGCGAAATTCGACGCCCCGAGCACGCCCCAGCGAAGATGATCGGCCATGTCAGCTCTCCTCAATTCTCCTTGCCTGACTAGCGCCCCTCAGGCGCGGCGTCACCCGGGGGCACCAGCCAAAGAAAAACCCCGGAGGCGTGGCCACCAGGGTCTTAAATCTTTCATCTCTGAACGGAGAGATCAGGCCGCGATATACTGACCGCCATTCTGGCTGATCGTCGCGCCGGTGATGAAGCCAGATCGTTCATCAGCAAGGAAGGACACTGCGTGGGCGACTTCTTCGGGCGTGCCGAGACGGCCAACCGGGATCTGCGCGACGATGGAATCGAGCACTTTTTCGTCCATGGCGGCGACCATGTCGGTCGCAATATAACCCGGCGCGATGGCGTTGACGGTGATGCCCTTGCGCGCCGTTTCCATGGCGAGCGCACGGGTGAAACCGATCAGGCCCGCCTTGGCAGCGGAATAGTTGGTCTGGCCGAACTGGCCTTTCTGGCCATTGATCGATGAGATGTTGATGATCCGGCCAAAGCTGCGGTTGCGCATGCCGTCGATGACCGGACGCGTCATGTTGTAGGCGGAATCAAGGTTCGTCTTGATCACGGCTTCCCACTGATCATCTTCCATTTTGTGAAAGGCGCCGTCGCGGGTGATGCCAGCATTATTGACGAGCACGTCGACCGGGCCGACTTCGTCTTCGATCTTGGCCAGCACCTCACGGCATTGATCCGCATTCGACACATCGCACTGATAGGTCTTGATGCCGATCTCGCCTTCGCATTTCTGCGCGGCTTCCGCATTGCCGCCGTAAAGGCCGACAACCTTGTAGCCATCTTCTTTGAGGCGTTTGGAGATGGCATAGCCAATGCCCCGCGTACCGCCCGTTACCACTGCCACTTTTGTCATTTTTCTTTCTCCCTAGGAAATTCTCAGCGGGCGGCTAGCGATGATTCTAGCCGCCCGCCATATTTTTTATCAGTCAACTTCGACGCACATGGCGACGCCCATGCCACCGCCGATGCAGAGCGTGGCGAGGCCCTTGCCGCCGCCCCGGCGCTTCAGCTCGTAAAGCAGCGTCGTCAGGACACGAGCACCGGACGCACCGATCGGGTGGCCGAGCGCAATGGCGCCGCCATTGACGTTAACTTTGTCCGCATCCCAACCAAGTTCCTTACCGACCGAGAGAGCCTGGGCGGCAAAAGCCTCATTGGCTTCAATGAGATCGAGGTCGCCGATCGACCAGCCGGCTTTCTCGAGCGCGCGGCGCGAGGCCGGGGCCGGACCGATGCCCATATAGGCAGGATCAACGCCGCAATGGGCAAAGCTGGCGATCCGCGCGAGCGGGGTGGCGCCTGACTCTTTCAGTGCGGTTTCGCTCATCAGCACCATGGCAGCAGCGCCGTCATTGAGGCCTGAGGCGTTGCCAGCGGTCACCGTGCCGCCATCGCGTTTGAAGGCAGGTTTGAGCCCAGAGAGCGTCTCCGCCGTCGTGTTCCCGCGGATATATTCATCCGCCTCCATCACCGTGTCCCCCTTGCGGCCCGGAATGGTGACGGCGACGATCTCGTCCTTGAACTTGCCCGCTTCTTGCGCGGCAGCAGCCTTTTGCTGGGAGGCGGCAGCAAACGCGTCCTGTTCTTCGCGGCTGACCTGATATTTCTCGGCGAGGTTCTCCGCCGTCATGCCCATGTGGAAGTCGTTGAAGCTGTCCCACAGCCCATCAACGATCATCGTGTCGACGAGGGTAAGCGGACCCATTTTCTGACCATTGCGCATTTGCTGCGCGTGCGGTGCCTGAGACATATTCTCCTGCCCGCCCGCAACGACGATGTCGGCATCGCCCGTTGCGATGATCTGCGCGCCCAGCATGCCCGCGCGAAGACCGGAGCCACAGACCTGGTTGATGGTCATGGCCGGGCGTTCTTTCGGGATGCCAGCGGCAATTGAGGCCTGACGCGCCGGGTTCTGGCCCAAAGCCGCCGTCAGCACGTTGCCCATGATGACTTCGCCCACCTGCGCAGGATCTGCGCCCGCGCGGGACAGCGCCTCGGCAATCACAACCTTGCCCAGATCCGCTGCTGCCATCGGCGCCAGCGTGCCGCCAAAGCTGCCAATCGGCGTGCGGGCTGCGCTTGCGATGTAGATGTCCTTGGTCTGCGCCATAACTCTTTATCCTTCCGGTGCATTGGGTGCGTATTCAGTGTTAACGCCCGCTTGGGTTTTGCAGTGCAATATCGTACTGTCCATCCCGAACGGTCTTTGCCGCACCGCATGTAGGGCGTCATCCCCGTTGAGAGAAACAGGAATTGCAGGCATGCCCGATACTGATCCGATGACCGAGGCCCCCGGCCTGAACGGCGCCCAGCGCCCCGGCGGAAACACCTCCGACGAGAGCATCGTCATCAAGAAATACGCGAACCGCCGCCTCTATAACACGGCGACGAGTTCCTACGTCACGCTCGACCACCTCGCCGAGATGGTCCGGAATGGCGACGAGTTTCACGTTGTTGATGCAAAGACCGGCGAGGACCTGACCCGGGCGGTTTTGACCCAGATTATCTTTGAGCAAGAGAACAAAGGCCAGAACCTGCTGCCGGTGCCGTTCCTGCGCCAGCTGATCGGGCTTTACGGCGATAACCTTCAGAGCTTCGTGCCGTCCTATCTCGAAATGTCGATGAATGCCTTCCGCAAGAACCAGGAGGCGATGCGCCGCTCTGTGTCTGAGGCTTTCTCAGCGCCGCAATCGGGGATGCGGATTTTCGAGGATGCCGCGCGCCAGAACATGGCCTTCTTTGAGCAGGGCCTCAAAATGTTCGGCCTGTCCAAACCGGGCGGCGGCATGGAAGCGGGTGCGCCCATGGGCGACGATGTCGAAACGCTGAAAGCGGAAATCGACCGCCTGCGCGAAGAGCTGAAAAACGCCAAGGGCGAATAAGAAAAGCGCGGGGTAGGTATCAGTCGGCGGCGCGCGCTGTGTCCGCCTTCTGCCCCCACGAGCGGAAAAAGGACGCGATGCCCGAACGGGCAGCGCGTCCGGCAAACCCGAGCCACACAAGACCACAGACAAGACTGACGAAACCCGGCGGGTACTGATCAGGAAAGTGCCGCCGGAAATAGCGGGTGAGGCTTTGCGCCTTTAACCGCTCGACCCGGACGCGGCTGGTCCGGCTTGACCCTTTTTCATGCAGGATATCGACGGCTGGGCAGAAATAAACCTCGCCGCCCGCCTCGCGGAAGCGCAGGCAGAAATCGACATCCTCGACATGCAGGAAATAATGCTCGTCCATACCGCTGATGGCGAAATAATCCTCGCGTGAGAGCAGCATACAGGCACCTGAGATCGTCGGCACAGGGATCGTCTGCTCAGGCAAGGGATCGGTGTGGTGATTGAGCCGCCGGAAATAAGGGTGCTTTGGCGCGAGCCGGTCAAGTCGCAGGATCTCGACCAGCGCCGTCCACGGGGTAAGCACCGCGCGGCGTGAGCCTGCCTGCTCAAAGCCGTCAGGGCCGACGAGCCGTCCGCCGATCAGCTTCATCTCCCCTTCGGCATGACCGAGTTCTTCGCAGAGCTTTGGCAGACCGCCGGGCGGCAATTGCGCATCGGGATTGAGGATCAAAAGATGCGTGCCGGTCGCGGCCTCAGCGCCTTTGTTGCAGGCCGCCGCAAAGCCGATATTTCCGTGACCGGAGAGTATCTTCAGGCGCGGATCGATGCCTGCAATCTCCTGCAGGCGGGCCAGCACCTCCTCCGGATTGCCATTGTCGATGACGATGATTTCGCGCGCACCGGCCTGTTCAAGCACACTTGCAAGGCAGCGAAAAAGCAGCGGCCCTGTGTGATAGGAAACGATCAGCGCGGTGACGGATGGATTGCTCATTGTGCCCCACCCTGCCGCATGGATCGGCTCGCGACAAGGATGAGCCAAGCCCCGAGTAGGGGTCCGGCGACGCGCCACAGGGTCCAGAGACTGGCATCGGTGAGCGCGAAGATGACAACGCCTGCGATCAGTGCTGCGCTGGCCGCCCGGACTGCGACGGGCAATGAAGCCGACAGCAGCGCGCGGCTCGCCATGATGGAGGCAACACTCGCGAACACTGCACCGAGAAGACCGAGGTCGAACCAGATTTGCAGATAGACATTATGCGGATGGGTCGGGACGAGATCGATGGCGAATTGCTGGCCGCCAAGGCTCATCTGCCCGAGGGTCTCGCCATAGACCCGGGCACCTTCAATACCGTGCCCGAAGAGAAAATGCGCCCAGCCATCGGACATGCCGCCCCAGATCGCTTTCCAGATGATCAGCCGCATCCGCCATGTCTGGGGCCCGGCCTCTAGCTGGCTTAGCTCCTCAATCGGCGGCAGGGTGGCCACGAGAATGGGCATCAGGAGGAAGGGCAGGATCGCAGCAGCGAGAACAAGTTTCAGTCCCCATTTCGGGGTGAGGCAGACAAGCCCCGCCGCGCAGAGGGCCGCAAGGAAGGCCATGATATTGGCCGAGATATCAAAGCTCGCTGCGCAAATGCCGAGGGGAATGAGCAGGCTAAGGCTGGCATTCAACCGATGCTCTCTGAGAAAAACCTTGGTGAAAAAGAATAATATTAGGCCCGGCGCCATGCAGAGGATGACGGTGATCCCCCTCGCCGTTGCGACATCATCCTTATCCGGACGCCCCTCTGGCGGAATGATGTCCCGAATGAGGCCGCCCGACATGGACTCAATGAATAGAAGTACTAGGCAGGTAAAAACGCTGATGGATATCCATACAGAATCCCTCTCCTCCCCCGCCAACATCGCGGCGGTGCCGAACAGGCCAAGGAGGACAAGATAGGCAACCCAACTTGCCGCATTGCCGTAAGGTGACCAGAGGGTTGTGACGATGCCCCAGACGATCAGGGCAAAGACGGCCGTCATCCATGATTTTGGCCGGAAATGGCGCATCGCCGGCAACCCGCAAAGGGCGATCAGGACAAGGACGACCGGCACGTTGCGGTGTGACAGGACGACACCGACCGGCAGGAGCAGCGCCGCGAGGCCGAACAGAATCGCGGTCACGCGGCGCATGGGATCAGCCCGCCGGATTGAGATCAGGCGGCAGCGCCTCTTCAGCGAACATCTTCACCGCCTCATCAAGCGAGACGGTTGTGGACTGTTTCGAGCCAAGACGGCGGATCGACAGGGTCTTCTCCTCCGCCTCACGCTCACCGATGACGGCGATCACGGGCACCTTCTGGTCCGAATGCTCCCGGACCTTGTAGTTGATCTTCTCATTGCGAAGATCAGTGACAACCCTGAGGCCCGCCTTGCGGAAGGCCGCAGCGGCCTCTTCCGCAAAGGGATTGACGCCCGTCGTGATCGTGGCGACCGCGACTTGCGTCGGGGACAGCCACATCGGCATCCGGCCCGCATAGTTCTCGATCAGAAGGCCGATAAAGCGCTCCATCGATCCGTAGACGGCACGGTGCAGCATGACCGGGCGTTTGCGCGAGCCATCCTCATCGACATAGGACGCATCAAGCCGTTCAGGCAGGACGTAATCGAGCTGATAGGTGCCGCATTGCCAGGTCCGCCCGATTGCATCGCGCAGGTGGAATTCGAGCTTCGGCCCATAGAACGCGCCTTCGCCCGGCAGGATCTCATAGTCGAGGCCCGACTGTTTGAATGCCGTCTCCAGCATCTCCTCGGCCCGATCCCAGGTCTCATCCGTCCCAGCACGGACTTCCGGCCGGGTCGCGATTTTGTAGGAGATATCGGTGAAGCCGACATCGCCATAGACGGTCGCAAAGAGCTTGAGGAAGCGGATCGTTTCATCGATGATCTGGTCCTCGCGGCAGAAAATATGCGCGTCATCCTGCGTGAACTGACGCACCCGCATCAATCCATGCAACGCGCCATGCGGCTCGTTCCGGTGACAGCAGCCGAATTCGGCCATGCGGATCGGTAGGTCGCGATAGGATTTGATGCCCTGCTTGAAAATCTGCACGTGGGCCGGACAGTTCATCGGCTTGATGGCCATCCATTTGGCATCTTCCGAGATGATGTCGCCTTCGCCATCCGTGTTCGGCACTTCGTCCGGCACAACGAACATGCCTTGCGAGAATTTCTCCCAGTGGCCGGACTGCTCCCAGAATTTCTTGTCGAGGATCTGGGGCGTCTTGACTTCGCGATAGCCGTCATCATTCAGCCTGCGGCGGATATAGGCCTCAAGCTCCAGCCACATCGTGTAGCCCTTGGGGTGCCAGAAGACCGAGCCTTGCGCCTCTTCCTGCAAATGGAAGAGATCAAGCTGGGTGCCGAGCTTACGGTGGTCGCGCTTTTCGGCCTCTTCCAGCCGGGTGAGATAGGCTTTCAGCTCTTTCTCGTTGGCCCAGGCGGTGCCGTAGATGCGGTGCAGCACCTCATTGCGATGATCGCCGCGCCAATAGGCGCCGGCCAGTTTCATCAGCTTGAAGGCCTTGCCGATATGCTTCGTGGACGGAAGGTGGGGGCCGCGGCAGAGATCGTACCAATCGCCATGGTGATAGACCTTGATGTCTTCACCTTCGGGCAAGTCACGGATCAGCTCGGCCTTGTATTTCTCACCCTGCGCCTCGAAGAGCGCGACCGCTTCATCGCGCGGCAGGACTTCCTTGCGCGTCGGCAGATCGGCATCGACGAGCTCCGCCATCTTTTTCTCGATGGCGTCGAAATCTTCCGTGGAGAAAGGCTCGGGCCGCGCGAAATCGTAATAGAAACCGTCCTCGATCACCGGGCCGATGGTGACCTGCGTGCCAGGGAACAGTGCCTGGACCGCCTGCGCCAGAAGGTGCGCAGCATCGTGGCGGATGAGGTCGAGCCCGTCGGGCGTGTCGCGCGTGACGATCTCCACCTTCGCATCCGCATCGAGCGGATCCCACAGGTCGCGGACCTCGCCATCGACTTTCAGGGCGATGGCTTTCTTCGCGAGCGATTTCGAGATGTCTTCGGCGATCTGAGCACCGGTCACGGCAGTGTCGAACTGGCGTTGAGCGCCGTCAGGCAGGGTAATTACAGGCATGATATTCGGTCTGGTTATGAGGGCATGACGCCGCCGCTGTCTCTGCGGCGAACTCTTGGCCCGGGTCAAGTCTGGGAGGGGGGTGAAGCCCGCTTATTCAGGCAGGAGCGGCGGGAAGCTGATCGTCTCAGCCGATGTTGCCACCGCCGGCAGGGTCGTCACCCGCGTTCGCTCCGCCTCCGGCACCGAAACGCGCACGGACATGCGGACGGCTTCCTCATCGGTGGCGCCGACTATGGCCGCAATCTGGCGGTGATCCATCGGCACGGCCGCATGAGAGAGGGTCGTCTCGGCCAGCGTCCAGCCCGGCACGCGGGTATGCGGCCCTGCGCTCAGGGTCGCAGCCTCGCCACTGCTCAGCGTGTCAAAGGACGCGCGGCTGGCAGTCTCGAATTCCTCAATCTTGGTCATCTGGCAGGCCGCATCACAGGGCACGCCGATCATGGCGGCGCGCAGCGTGAGCTGGCCCGTCGCATTTCGGTCCCCGAAGAGCGCATTGCCAAAGGCGTCAAGCCCGGTGCCCGAATAGCTTACCGCCTTGCCGACAAGGCCGCTTTCAAGCGGGGTGGCCTGGCTCCAGACTGCGCAAGCGCCTTCATCGCAGTTGGACAGGGTGTGGATCACTGGCCAGCCCTGATGGCTGCGCGCGCCGATCACAATGCTGCCGTCGGTGGCTTCCGTGCGGTGCACGATGTCCCAGCCGGTGACCGAAAGCGCGGTTTCGAGGTCGTCGAGGCGCATGCCCGCGCCCTCTTCCGCAGCGAACGCGACGGATCTAAGCGAGACGGCCAGAGCGGCCACACTGACGGCGGAACGGATCATACCCACAACACCCACTCTCCAATGGGAAAATACAATCATTTTTGGCCGGTTCGCGCAATGGCGCAAAAGCTACGGTACCGGGTCAAATCCATGCGTGCCGCCCGGCCGGCAGCGCCCCAGACGCCCCGCGGTCAGCCGTGTAGCCTTCCAGAACGAATATTTCCGGTAGGCCTCGATCGCGTAATTCGAGCAGGTCGGCTCATGCCGGCAGCGGACCCCAATGGCCGCAAAGGCCGGCGAGAGGGTGTATTGATAGACCCTGAGGAAGAAGATCGCGAGGCGGCGCATCATAGAGCGGCCCGCAATAACTGCTCGGCGCAATCGGCAGCGGCCTCGAAAATCAGCAAGGTCGAGGTATGCCGAGCGGGATACTCCCGGATGGGCAATAGTTTTTCCAGCTCCGCCCAACGCTCACCGGAGGGGGCCGGTCCCTCCTCTTTCAGCATCGCGGTCATCTCATCGCGGAGCGTGATCAGTTCTTCGAGCGACGCCCCGCGAACGGCGCGCGCAAACATCGAGGAAGACGCCTGACCCAGCGCGCAGGCTTTCACATCGAGCGCGATGTCGGTGACGATGCCGTCTTCGGCCTTGATCGCAAGGTCCACCTCCGAGCCGCAGACGCGGCTGACTTTCCGCGCCCGCGCATCCGCCTCTGGCAGATCGGCGCGCGGCGGAATCGACGCAGCGGCTTCAAGGAGGTCGCCTGAGTAAAGATCACTGAGCATGCCCCCAATGTAGGCGGCGTGCGCGGCGGCGAACAGCCCTTCGCGTTGCGGCTAGTCGAAGCTGCGCGCGGCGGGGGTCTTCTCGGCGATTTTCTCGATCAGGAATTCCCGCACGACCGGCACGGTGAAATAGGTCGTGTGGTAGAGCTCATCCCAGGTGAAATGCTGGCCGACCTTTTCGGACAGGTTTGGAATGTCCCCGCCCAGCGAGAGGCCATAGAGGCCGACTTCCTTGCGGATGAATTCGAGCGTTTCAGGCGCCGAGCCGTTGACCCGGTCCTGCTGCGCCTGCGCGATCTCATCCGACAGGACAATCGCCCGTGAAGGCTCACCTTTACGCGGATAATAGCGGACGGCGAAGACCGACTCGCCCTGAATATCATCCGTTCCCAGAAGGACGGCCCGGATCGACCGGACGATGCGCGCATCCCCGATGGTGCGCAGGTAATCTGCCCAGGAGAGGCTGACAAAGAGCAGCGAGACCGCGACAAGCACAAAGCTACCGACAGCGAATTCAAACGGCGCATCAAAGAGCGCGGTCACGTCGCTGAGGCCTGTGAACTGCTGGGAAAGGGTCTGGCTGAGCATCCCCTCTTCCTTGCCTTTGATGGTCAAAAGGCGTTTGAGCGAGCGGATGATCGCAACGAAGGGATTATTCGATTCCTCGTCATATTCCGCCCGCAGGATGAGGGAGAAGAGGACGATCAGCACGACCCCGAACAGGATCGGCCGAAGCGCGCCCTGCGGAATAATCTTGGTCTTATCGGAGAATTTCTCAGCCCCCAGACCAAGCCCGACAACCGCTTCGTCCCGCTCAGACAAAAAGCCATTCCATTTGGGCAGAAAGACTGATCGGAAGCGGCGGGTGCGGAAGACGTTATAGAGCGCGCGATCCCGCTTCCGGCCGGTAAAGGCAAAGATTGCGACAAGCGCGATGACGATCCCGCCCATGCCGAAAAGGCCGCGCTGGAATTCCCCTAGCCAATTGACAGCTGAATCGTGCGGGGACGCTTCCTTGTCTTTTGACTTGCCTTTCGCGGGCGCCGCCTGCTGCTGGACGAAGTCTTCCTCAAGCCCGAATTGCTGCGGCATCGGGACGTCTTCCGCCATCATCCCGCCTAGATCGGAATAGTGATCCCCGAGGGAGGGCTCTTCATATTTCTCCGCTTCGACCGGCTCCTCTCCCTCATCTTCGGCTGGCGCGGTCGCAAAATCAGAGAGCGGATCACCTTCCGCAGGCGGTTCTTCGCCCGTGTCCGCCTCAGCCGACATCTCGGCTGGCTGGCTGGCCATGCTCGGCCGGTCGGTCGAGAGATCCTGAAGTTCGAGCAGCTCATCGAAACTCTCATCGAAGCCTTCGATCACCTGCGTGATCTTTTTCGGAGCCCAGCCCTGCGCCCAGTTGCAGGAGAAATCGGGGAAGAAGGAATCGCGCGCGGCGATCTTATCGACGCTGCAGCGGACATCGACCCCGGTCGCGATGCCGTAAAAGAAAAAGGCCGAGAGCCCGAGAACAAAGAGAAGTTTGGACCGTGACAGGTTCCACAGGCTGTTCGGGCGACGGAAATGAAGGAAAGGCGTGCCAACCGTGTTCCAGCTCAAAATCCGTTCAAGCTGGCGCTTTGGCAGGTCGATATATTGCAGCGCATAGCGGATGACATTGCCGCCATGGCTGTGCCCGATCAGAATGAAATAGGTGTCGTCATCGGCCTTGATGGCGCTTTCGAGTGCCTCGGCGAGGGCCATGCCGGCCTCGCGGCGCTGGGTTTCCTTGTAGGAGCCTGACCAGCGGAAGCATTCGGCCACTGCGCGGCCTTCATCACCGCCGAATTTCTTGGCGATTTCCTCAACAAAAGGGCTGGGGGGCACTTCCATGCGGTCTGGCATCTCGACCGGCTGGCCGGTGAACTGCCTCTCGCCCTGCCACCATTTGAGCCGAGACTCGCCAGAACGCGCAGGTTCTGCGTCAAAAGTCCCATGAACATTGATGATGCGAATGATCGCCATCAATAACCCCCCTCGTCCTTGAGGATGTTACGTCCTCAAAGGGGTTGTGAAAAGAGCGGTTTTAATCTGAACGATGTTCTTTTCGCGCCGAAATGACCAAAGGAGCTCGCTTATGCATGGACCAGACCCGCAAAATCCTCATCCCCTGGCCGGTCATGAGCGTGTCGGCTTCCTCAAGCCGCTGGTGACGGCGGAGAATGTCGAGATCGGCGAATATACCTATTATGACGATCCCGAAGGCCCGGCGGGGTTCTATGGGCGGTGCGTGCTCTATCATTACCCCTTTGTCGGCGATGTCCTCCGCATAGGGAAGTTCTGTGCGCTGGCGACGGGGGTGAAGTTCATCATGAACGGCGCGAACCACGCCATGGGCGGGGTCTCGACCTATCCTTTCAATATCTTTGGCGGCGGCTGGGAGGAAGGGTTTGATCCAGCCGAATGGTCCGCAGGTCACAAGGGCGATACCGAGATCGGCCATGATGTCTGGATCGGTTATGGTGTCACCATCATGCCGGGCGTGAAGATCGGGCATGGGGCGATCATCGCATCGAAATCCGTGGTGACGGGCGACATTCCCCCTTACGCGATTGCCGGCGGTAACCCCGCCAAAGTCATCCGCTCACGGTTCGATGAGAAGACTGTCGAGCGCTTGCTGGCGCTCAGCTGGTGGGACTGGCCGCCCGAAAAGATCGGGCGGCACGCAAGAGCGCTGGGCAGGATGGACTTCGAAGCGCTGGAGGGGGCGGAATAAATCGCCAAAGCCCCTCACCCGGAGACCGCAAAAGCGATCTCCGACCTCTCCCCAGACTTGGGGAGAGGTGATCTCTCGACGCCCACCCCACCTCTCCCTTGAAAAAGGGAGAGGTCGAAGCTCAGTTAACTGAGCTTCGGGTGAGGGTTTTCTGGCATTCCAAAATGATCGCGTGCAGCACCATATCGATGTCGGTTTCGATGTCATCATTCCAGAAGCGGATGACACGAAACCCCAAGCCCCCAAGAAAGGCGGTACGCCTATGGTCGTAAGCCACTTCCGCTGGTGTCCCATGCGTCGCGCCGTCAACCTCGACGATGAGTTTCGCTTCAGCACACGGAAAATCGACAATATAAGCGCCACGCGGCACCTGACGCCGGAACTTGAACCCGCCAAGCTGCTGGTTGCGTAGCCGGCGCCATAAAAGCGTTTCCGCTTGCGTCTGATCTGCACGGAGCTTTTTGGCGAAATTCAGAGTACGTGACATGATGGGAACATATCATGAACAACAAGAGGTGTCCACTTCAAGAACCCCTCACCCGGCGCTACGCGCCGACCTCTCCCCCGTCCCGGGGAGAGGTGATCTCTCGCCGTCCGCCCCGCCTCTCCCTTGAAAAAGGGAGAGGTCGAAGCTCAGCGTCCCATCAGTTTAAGTCGGGCAGAAGCCAGTACATCACTGCCAATATCGACAGCGCGCTTGTGTACCCCAGAACCATCGCGAACCAGTAAGGTCTTTGCGATGGGCGCCTGAAGACCATCGTCAAACAAAACAGAGCCGGAAGCACCGCAAAGGCCGTACCGATGGATGAAGCCAAAACAAAGCCGCCGAGCATGATGCTCGGCTGAAAATCCGCAGAGATACCAAAACAAATCGCGCCGATCAGCCCAAAACATAGCGCGCTACCTAACGAGACCCCGGCTCCAAAAAGGAATGGATTGCCTTCATATCTGAAGCCTCTAGCCACAGGGTTCCTACCCCCGCCGCCAAGTCACGCCGTCGGGACCGTCCTCGAGGATGACGCCTTTGGCGGCGAGGTCATCGCGGATCTGGTCGGAGCGGGCAAAGTCCTTGTCCGCCCGAGCCTGCTGGCGTTCCGCAATGAGGGCTTCGATTTCGTCCGCTGTCGGACCGTCGCCTGAGCCTTGCTGGAACCAGTCTTCGGCGGAAGAGGCGAAGAGCCCCATCAGTTCTCCACTGGCGCGCAGGCTGGCGGCGGCGACCTTGTCCCCGGCGCTGGCCTTTTCGCGCAGCTCATGAAGGGCGGCAATCGCCTGCGGTGTGTTGATGTCATCGGTCAGCGCCGCGCGGACGCTCGGCGCCACCTCGCCGCCTTCGGCCACATCGCTCAGCACGCGGTAGAATCGGTCAAGCTGGGACTTGCAGCTCGCCAGCAACTCCTCCGACCAGTCGAGCGGCTGGCGGTATTGTGCCGTGAGGAGCGCAAAGCGCAGCACTTCACCCGGCCAGCGCGTGAGCAACTCCTGCGGGGTTTCAATATTGCCGACGCTTTTCGACATTTTCGCACCATCGAGCCGCAGCATGCCGTTATGAAACCAGAAGCGCGCGAGCGGCGTGTCGCCAGTCTCGGTGCCGCAGCAGCTCTGCGCAATCTCATTCTCATGGTGCGGAAAGCGCAAATCCTGCCCGCCGCAGTGAATGTCGATGGTCTCGCCCAGCACATCCCGGATCATCGCCGAACATTCAAGGTGCCATCCGGGGCGTCCGCGCCCCTCAATCGGCCAATCGGCAGGCACATCCCAGCCGGGCTCGTCATCAGCGGAGGGCTTCCAGAGGACAAAATCAGCAGGGTCTTTCTTGTAAGGAGCGACCTCAACCCGCGCACCAGCGATAATCGCGTCGCGGTCGAGGCCGGAAAGCTTCCCGTACCGATCAAAGCTTTTCGTATCGAAGAGGATATGTCCGTCCCCGGCATAGGCGTGACCGCGCGCCAGCAGGATCGAGACCAGCGCCTGCATGGCGGGGATCGTCTCGGTCGCGCGCGGCGCCACGTCAGGCCGCTGACACCCCAGCGCATCAAGCCCCGCAAGATAAGCCTCGGTTGCCCGCGCGGTGATGACGCCGATCTCAACGCCCTCTTCCCTGGCGGCCTTCATGATCTTGTCGTCGATATCGGTGAAGTTCCGCGCATAGCGAACATGGCCTGCGCCAAATTCATGCCGCAGCACGCGGATCAGCATATCGGCATTCACCGCTGCACGCGCATTGCCGATATGGGGCGGCGCATAGACGGTCGGCCCGCAACAATAGACCGTCACCCGGTCGGGGTCGGCGGGGATGAATTCACGTTTCTCGCGGGTATAGCTGTCGTAAAGGTGCATTGGCATGAACGGGCATTTGCCCGCTCCGGCCGCAGGGCGCAATCATGCAGATGCCCTGCTGGACTTCACAGAAAAAGGAGACCCGGCGGGACACCGGATCTCCTCTTCGGGCAGGCGATCAGAGAATTGAGGGCAGCAATTCACTCCTCGCCTTTTGGTCAGTCAGGCATGAGCAGGGACCCTGACTGACCCAAGGCGCGTTGTCAGAGGGCTTTTGACACGCGCTCAACCGTTTCTTCCGTCGTCCAGACGCCGTTAGAGACGTAACGGAAATTGATCAGTGCAGCGAGGTAACCGTCGCCATCCGGCACGATGGCACCAGCCGTTGCGTCTTTGACGACAGCAACCTCGAAGCCCTGTTCCAGTAGCTCATAAAGATGCGCCTGGGTGCAGAGATTGGCCGACATGCCCGCAAGGATCACCTTGTCGATGCCGCGCTTACGAAGCTGGAGCGCAAGATCATTCTGCTCAGGGCCATAGATTTTGTGCGTACTCGTAATAACCGTCTCGCCGTCATGGATGTACTGGCGATATTGCGGCATGAAGTCAGAGCCGGAATTGGCGAACCCTTCGAGCGTATAGGGATCTTTACGGTCGAACATGCCGATCGAGTGCATCAGGCGTTCGAGCGCGCCTTCGAATTGCCAGCCATGGTCTGTCGGATAATAGTGGTGGGGCGAGATGAAGAGCGGCAGATCTTCATCCTTTGCCAGCTTCATCAGGCGTTCTAGGTTTTCGACCGTGTTCTGCTCGGTGACACTCTGGCCGATCACACCCCAGCTCACCCCATCGGGAGAGAGAAAGTCGATCTGCGGGTCGGTGATGACGATGGCCGTGCGCGACCGGTCAATCTCCATATCGATCTGCGGCAGCGCAGGCTCTGCCGGCTCGGCATAGGCCGGGTTCGGTGACGGCTTGACCGTCATCATGGATTCAACAGCTTCACCAGCGGCCATTTCAGCCATGAAGACGAGAGCCGTGACAGCACCTTTGAAGAAAATAGACATGTTACTCGTTCCCTTTATCTGTATAAGGATTTTCAGTCCGTGCTCGATGAGCGCAGGAATGACATTGCGGTTGATTTCAGCTTGCCTGCCAAAGAGCCCGACCATTCGCGTAGCCACAGGGCCGCATAGATTTCCTGATCGAAATGCCCCGAGCTGAGGGCATGTGATGTCACGTCTTCCAGTCTCTGCTTGCAGTGATGGGATCCGTGATCAGGGGACATGGCGCCCCCCTCCTCCCTTATGTGCCCAGCGCTGGCAGCCAGCACATTCGCATGTGTACGGATTTTCTTAGTTGCCGAATTGCGGGTCATCTTTGCTCTCTCCATGACAGGCAGTCTTTTCGGTTTCCGGCCAGCTCCCGAAGGATAACCGATCGGTACATGTAAAATACGCACATAAACCGATCGGTCAACCCACTTTGATAGATTTTCTGACAGAAATCCGCTCGATGGTGCGTATTCTGTTGATAATATTAGGATTTCTGAGGGTAGATTTTTGCAGCGGCACCCTCTAGGTGTGGACCGATCAGTATATGAGAGTACCCATAATGAGCGAATCCAAGAGAGACCAGCTAGTGCAGCGCGCGCTGCAGGTCTTCTATCAGGGGGGATTTCACGCTGTCGGCATGGATCGGCTGGCAAAGGAGACTGGCGTTTCCAAGACGGCGATCTACAAGCATTTCCGGACCAAGGATGATCTGATCCTCGCCACGCTGCGGCTGCGCGACGAGAATTTCCGGAACTGGATGATCCGCGGCATCGAGGAGGAAGCCGAAACGCCGGAAGCTCGCCTTTATGCGATCTTTGATGTGCTGGGGCAGTGGTTCGCCGAACCCCAGTTCCGCAGTTGCATGTTCATCAAGGCGTCCTCGGAATATCAGGACCGCAAGCACCCGGTGCATGCGATCTCTGCCGAGCACAAAAGGCTGATCCACCGCTATTTCGAGGGGCTGGCCGAGAAAGCCGGCGCTGCCGAACCATCAGCCCTCGCCGACCAGCTTTTGCTCCTCAAAGAAGGCGCGATCGTGCTGGCGCACCTTCTCGATCCAAAAAAGACCGCGATTGATGCGAAGGCCGCAGCAACCGTGCTGATCGACGCTGCACTGCGGCCCGTCACAGATTAGGCAAGACCGCTACATTCAACGGAATAAATACTCAGTATACTGCTGGGCTATGCCGCATTCCACTTACGTATGGCCGTTCGACGCGCCTTGAGCGGCTCTTCAACAAAGGCCACGACCAAAGCTGACACAATGAGTGTGATGATGGTTCCAACTAGGAATCGCTCCAGCCAGCGCTCCGCCCCCATCGCTGTTGCGAGTGCTGCGCACGGCCAATGGACCAGGAACACAGGATAGCTCAACGATCCCGCCCAATCGGCCATCATGCTTCTCTTTGTGCTTTTCAGGAAGAATCCGAAGGCCATAAAAAGGACATATGGACCCACCCACAGATTCAGCCATGACCAGATATCTTTTGGGCTACCGCCTTTGAGATCGAACAGAAGCGGAGTTGCAAACAAGATGACGGGCAAAGCGAGCACTGCAGCCCATTCGATGATCGTTGGTATCTTGCCTTTGAACTCGTATCTGAGTGCGCCTAGCGCGAATGCATATCCAGAAGCGATCCAGTTGCCGTAGTATGGGGCATTACTCATCCATGCCCAGATGAAAGGCATGATCATGAATGACATCAAAACTGGAACACGGAATTTTTCGACAGCCGTATAAAGAATAAAAAGAAGAACATACCAGACGAGCTCCACATGGAGCGACCAGGACGGCGGCAGGAAGCGTTGCGGATTGCCCTGCTGCCCAAAGATGATCAGGTTTCCGAACAAATTGCTTGCCGTTTTCGGAAGATCCATAGCGCCGTTCGTCGTCTTCGCGACTTCTGGTATTGTCAGCACAACAACAAAAGCAAAGATCGCGCACGCCCAGTAAATTGGGTATATTCTCAAAAACCTGTTGGTGATGAACGCTTTTGCCCTGTCTTTGTACGCCTCAGACAAAAGCTTTGCGATCAGATAACCGCTGATGAAAAAAAACATCATCACTGCGACTCGTCCCGCTTGGGGCGCGATCGGCCTCCAGAGATGGAAGACCACGACGGACATCGCGAGGAAGAAGCGAAAATAGGCCAACCGAGTGAACATGAGACACTTTATGCGTTATCTGAAGTACGATCACTACTTTTGGTTGACGCCCTAAGCAAGTGCGTCTCGACCGCGCAAGAAAATCAAGAGCATTTGCATTTTCAGGGGATTGCCCCATATCCTGCTGACATGGCCGGTTAAGTCTGGATCCAGGAACCTGCTCCGGCCCTCATATTCCCCCACAGGCGCGAACCTGGAATCGCTCCTTCGATAGGACAGACCCGATGAGCGTCATTGCCTACGATTCCAAGTCGCATGCGCCCTCCAAAGAGAAGGCCGGCGCCGAACCCACTGCCGCAGAAGCCGAAGAGGCCGTGCGCACCCTGATCCGCTGGGCAGGTGACAACCCCGCCCGCGAAGGGCTGCTGGATACGCCCTCCCGCGTGACCAAAGCCTTCAAGGAATGGTTCGCCGGTTACGCTGAAGACCCCGCGGAGGTTCTCGCCCGCACCTTCGAAGAGGTTGAGGGTTATGACGATATCGTCGTCATGAAAGACATTCGGCTCGAGAGCTATTGCGAGCACCACATGGCGCCGATCATCGGCAAGGCGCACGTCGCCTATCTGCCGGATGGCAAGGTCGTCGGCATCTCCAAGCTTGCGCGGCTGGTCGATATTTTCGGCAAGCGCCTGCAGGTGCAGGAGAAAATGACTGCGCAGATTGCCCAGACGCTGGATGATGTCCTCAAGCCGCGCGGCGTCGCCGTGATGATCGAGGCCGAGCACCAATGCATGTCGACCCGCGGCATCCACAAGCACGGCGTTGATACGCTTACGACCCGCTTTACCGGTGTCTTCAAGGACGACCCGGCAATGGAAGCGCGGTTCTTCCGCCTGATCGGCCGATAAACAGACCCATTTCTGGCATGTGAGCCCCCGAAGCCCTGCTCACGGGGCCACTTGTCCGACAGGCGCAAAATTTTCGCCTGCACCTGCAACCGAATTCACCGGGCCGCGTTTCGTTATCGGCACCATGTGTTTTGGGCGGTAAAAGCAGGCGCATACTTTCATGATTGGACACGTTCCTCCCCGCAGTCGTCGGGAGAAAATCATTGTCGTGACGGGCTCCCGTCAGAAGGGGCGGCGCACATGCTGAGACGGCAGGCAGCCAATCACGGCAAGCTCAGCTTTCTTTCAGGCGATGGCGAAATGGCCCGCCGGATCCGCGAGATGGACTGGAAGAACCATCCATTGGGCGTGCCGGAGAACTGGCCCGCATCTTTGCGATCCGCGCTCGGCATCGCGCTCAATTCTGCTTATCCGACTGCGATCTATTGGGGGAATGAGCTCCGGCTTCTTTACAATGATGCGTGGGCGCCCATTCCGGGGCCCCGCCACCCAGCCTCCCTGGGGGCGCCGGCGAAGGACGTCTGGCCGGACATCTGGGACGTTATCGAGCCGCAGTTCCACAAGGTGATCGAAACCGGCAGCGGCGTCAGCATGGCCGACCAGTTCCTGCCGATGACACGTTATGGTGTGCCTGAAGAGACCTATTGGACCTATAATTTAACGCCCATACGGAATGATGACGGCCTCATCGTCGGCATCTTCAATTCAGGACATGAGACGACCACCAATATTCTCATTCAGCGTAAGGACAAAGCCATCCTGAAGCTGAACGATGCGTTGCGCAATTGTACTGATCTGGAACTAACTTACCGAACAGCTCTTGACCTGATCGGCACGACAGTTGGCATCGACAGAGCCGCGATCATTAATCTGGATTCCGGCGAAGAGACGGCCAGCATCACACAGGAGTGGTGCACGGAGGGACAGGATCGCCTCAATGTCGAGCAAAATCTTTCTGACTGGGGGGACTGGATCGCGTCAGAAATGCGCAATGGCCATATCGTCAAGCTGGATGATATTCATCACCATAATGACAAAAAAATCCATTTCGAATTCCTTGACCAAAACGGAATTGCAGCGCTGCTGGCTATCCCCAAACGGACGAATGGCGTTCTGACAAGCGTCATTCTCCTTAGCAAACAAGCGCCCCGCGACTGGAACGAGATTGACATCTCGACGGCGGAAGAACTGCTGGAGCGCACAGAGCACTGGATCGAGCGCATCCGGAACACTGAACGCGAACACATCATGATGCGCGAGATTGACCACCGGGCACGAAATGCCTTGGCCGTTGCGCAATCGGTTGCACGTCTCACCCGCGCCAGCACGATTGAAGACTACAAGCAGAAGATCGAGTCGCGCTTTGCTGCGCTAGGCCGTGCGCATAAGCTTCTCGCCACCGAGCACTGGCAGCGCGTCAGCCTGAAGACATTGATCGAGCAGGAGCTCGACATATTTGCAGCCGAGAATTCTAAAATCGCCGCGCTTGAGGGCCCGAATATCCAGCTTCGCCCGGAATTTGCGCAGACTACGGAGCTTGTCATTCACGAGCTTGCGACGAACGCCTCCAAACACGGCGCGCTCAGCGATCCTTCGGGCGAGTTGAAGATCAGCTGGGCGATCTCAGAAGACCGGCTGAATTTTGAATGGGTTGAAACCTGGAAGACGAAGAAACAGTCCGATGCGAAGGGCAATGGCTTTGGCTCGATCCTTCTTGATCGGATCGTCTCGAACCAGTTGCAGGGTGAAATCAACCAGACCGTACATGAGACCGGCTTTACCTGCCGGATCGAATTCCCCCTCAATCCGCAGGCAGAGAGACGCGATCAAGAGACCCGACAGGCGCCCGCCGCCCCTGACACGATCAGGATCCTGATTGCTGAGGATGAAGCGATTGTCGCCATGGATATCGAATCCATGATGACCTCAATGAATTACGATATATTCGGATGTTTCGGTACGTTCGAAGAGACGATGAAAGCGATTGAAACAGGAACGCCTGACCTCGCACTGCTGGATGCGAACCTGCATGGCGAATCGTCCATTCCGATTGCGGAGAACCTGATCGCCAGAGGTGTTCCAGTCATCTTCGCCACGGGCTATTCAGAGCTGACCGGCAAGCTTGCCGAATATTCGGACCTTACCATTCTCACAAAGCCTGTGGATGAAGGAAAGCTCGCCCGCGCAATTGAGGCCAAGCTGTCCGCCATCCGTCAGTAGAACAATTCCCACCCCGACACGCCAAAAATCGGCAGTGTTTACTCCGTATCCGGCGAAAGGCGTTCGAACCGCATGTCGAGGCTTGGCACATCAATGCGGAGAACCTCGCGTGTGTCGACTGAAACATAGATCACATTTTCGGGCGTGACGTTCTGCACCTCTATGCGGAAGGCTTCGGCCTCGCCAGCCGGAATTGCAACACTCACCCTGCCCGTCACTTCCAGGGTCACCTCCTCGATCGCCCCTGAGAGGGAGCTGAACCAGGGAAAAGTGAAACGATGCCCCTCATTGAGAGGCAGGGCCGCGGCAAGGCCAAACAGTGATGCCCGCGAGAGGAGGCCCTCTGGCGCCTCCTTCTCGAAGGGAACAACCCGCTTTTCAAGATCGCCCGGTCGTTTGAGCCGGTATTCTCCAGTGACTGTCCCGTTACTGAAGGAAAGATCCGCATCAATGATGGAACCGGAGAAATCTCCGTCGATGATTTCCCGACGCGGCAGAAAGCTCTCCGCATCAAGAATGATCGTGCCGGTTTCCTGAATGTCAGGCCGCATCACCGTCGTTTCATCGATGACATAGAGCCCGTCTTCAAAACGGGTGGAGTATGTCATCTGCCCCCGGACTTCGTCTTCCTGAACAAGCTGGAAAACAGCTTTTCCGACAGGAACAAATTCGCGCGCAAAACTCAGCTCTTCAGCTTTCACCATCGAGCCGAAACCCGCGACGAGCACGAGACCGGATAAAAGTAGTTTCAATGTGACCTCCCTCAATGTCCTGTTGCAGTGAGGTTAAGCGCATCGGCCCGGCGGAGATAGCGCCATGTCCGCTTCCCGATCATCCCGTCGGCGCGTCAGATCCGTCGTCGGCAGGTTTATCCTGCCCCTCAGCACCCAGCTTGACTACAAGCTCTTTCGGCCCCTCATGTAGGTTTCGGCCTCGCCAGCCTTGGATCGTAAGTTTAACCCTGCCCGTTCAGGTTGGAGAAAGTGTCCCCTGACGTCTTGGAAGACGGGAACGGCGAAACGAGATCTCCTTCCCTCCGGGACAGAGCGGCGGCGAGGCCGAACTGGTCGGGCGATATCACTGCGATACCGCACCAAGCTCTGGTGCATCCGCATGGCGGACATAACGAAGATTCCAGACGATCTGCGGCGCGCTCCACTCCCCTTCAGGGTCCTTCGAGACGAACTCTCCCCATGAATGAAGCGAGCCATCCTCTTGAGGCGCCCAGCGCCAGGTTCGCTTGCCGATCTTGCCGTCCGGCGTGTCAAATTCCGCAGTCGACAGGGTCATCACCCCGTCCTCATCAAGCTTGCCTGTAAGTTCGATCGGCCAGCCGCCATTTCCGAGCCAGACCTGTTTCCAGCCGCCGCTTAGCAATGGGTAGCTGAACGAGATCCCGCCATAGCGATAGGGCGCCCCGGCAGTACGATATCTATCCGTCATCTGCTGCCATTCCTGATGAATGACGCAGTCATTGTTGATCTTCCTGATACGGTCGATGCCTTGAACGACTCCTGTCTCCCAATCGAAGGCAACCCACTCTCCCACCCACATATCGAACTGGGTGTAGGGCGCCTTCTCGCACGGTGGCGCAAAATCGCCTGAGGGCTGCGCGCCTAGCGCAAGGAGAGAGACCAGTAGTGACGAAGAGAGAAGAGACATGATGAATCCGGAAGCTGTCGTTTCGCCTCTTCAATTTCCTCCTGTGTGCCTGCCTGACCAGAGGCGGCAAGCTGATTAGGGACGGTAGAACAAGGCGCTGGGACGAATGGACAGCTTTGCGGGACGGAAAAAACCTGATCACTACCTCCCCCCATCTTCTCAATCAGGTGGAATTCGGCAAGTTGAAGGGCATGGTTTTCCCCGGTCTCAACTCCATGCCGAGACGATGGCAAGACGCGGTGCGTGTCGCACTGGTCACCGGGCTGATCTGGCTAGTTTTCGTCGGCCTGCTCTCTGCCTTTACCTATGTCGACATGAACAGGGCCGGACGCGAAGTGACTTATCTGCGCGCCTTCAAATTCTATGGTCTCGGCTTTTTCTGCTGGCTGTTTCTCGGGCCGCTTAATTTCGCCATTGCGCGTGATCTTGGCATGGAAGGCAGCCGACTGCGCACAGTTGTCCTCGTTGCCATAGGCTCGATCCTGACCAGCCTTGTGATCATCTTTGCCTATGTTTTGCTCTTTTATGCGCCGCTGATGGGCCAGACAGCCGGTGAGGTTCTGAAGTCATTACAGCTGATCGACTGGGCCTGGGATACGATCCTTTTCGGGACGATTTATCTCTCGGGCCTTGCCCTTGGCCAAAGGGTGAGAACACCACCTCCCGAGTCGTCCAGTCCAACACGTGTCGCCGTCAAATCTGCTGGCCGTATCGACTATATCGAAGTGAACGACATTCTCGCCGTCTCGGCGCAAAGCAATTATGTCGAACTGATCTGTGCTGAACGTACGCACCTCCACCGCTCCACCCTGTCAAACTTCATTGAGCAGTATGCGGATGCCGGGTTCATCCAGATCCATCGATCGCATTATGTCCGCGCCTCTGCCGTGGAGTCGATCCGTGCGAATGGCGGACAGGGCCGGCGCGTCATCCTGAAGACAGGACAAAACCTGCCGATCGCGAAGAACTACTGGAGCGGCATCGAGGAAGTGATTGGCGGTTAAGGCGCTCTACTTTCCGTCTTCGCTCGGCTAGAGCGGGCCCCATGACAGACCCTCGCGACGAAACTACGGCGTTCACCCCTAAATTCGGGGCGGACGGGCTCCTACCCGCCATCGCGGTCGATGCTGAGACAGGCGAGGTTCTGATGCTCGCTTATATGAACGAAGAGGCGCTGAAGCGGACGCTTGCGACAGGTGAAGTCCATTACTGGTCCCGCTCGCGGGCGGAACTCTGGCACAAGGGCGCGACTTCCGGGAACATTCAGGAACTCGCGGAAATCCTGATCGATTGCGATCAGGACACGCTGCTCCTGCGTGTCCGGCAACGGGGCCCCGCCTGTCATACGGGGCGGCCGAGCTGCTTTTACCGCAAGCTCGTCACAGATAACCCCGAAAGCAAAGAATTGAACGGGACTGTTCAGCTAAGATTCATGGATGTGGAGTAGGCAGAAGATCGATCCAGCGTGGGAGTATGGGATCAAATGTCTTCGACTAGCATCAATATTGAAGATCTGCCGCCTGAAACAAGTGCGGCCATGTTCAACAAGCTGATTGCCCGTTTCTGGTTTTCACCATTCGCCATCAGTGCCGCGACCATCGTCGTCGCCGAGCTGATGCTTCTTGCCGGCAAAGTTTATGGCGGCATGGAAGTTTCTGGCGATGTGCTGGCCGCGTTGACATTCCTTGCTGCGGCCATGCTGGTGGCCGGGACCATGCCGGGCTGGAACTGCCTGAAATGGGATGACACCGGCCTCGACCAACATGCGGGCCTGACCCATTTCCACGTTGACTGGAGCCAAGTGAAATCGGTCTCCCCGATGCCAGGGGGTTTGCGGATTTCCTATGTCGATACGGACGGCGCCCGCCCCGTCGTCAAACGCGGCTTCATCCAGAACCGCTATGCGATGGAAGGCGAGAAATTCCGCCGCCTGATCGAAGAGCAGTGGCTGGACAAGGCGTCGCTTAGCTGATTGCCGGACGCGTCGGAGACGGCTTTTCCATAAGGCTGGTGAATGCCGCCGTCCAGAACAGCATTGGCCCGAGCGCCAGCGCATAGAAAAGCTCTGACTCAGTGAAGCTACGGATCAACAGCACGACGACGATCAGTAGAAAGAAAATATCTGCTCGCTCCTGATTTCGCCACCACGCGCCGAATGTCAACAAGCCCCCGCGTACATAGGTATAGATCGCTGCCAGAAGTCCGATGAGACCCAGATGCACAGTCGTCTCATAATAGGCATTATGGAACCGGAACTGGCCGTCTGAGCTGTAGAACTGATCCGCAAGGCGCACGGCAGTGAAATTATCCGCGAGCCAGAAATTCCCAGCCCCCACCCCGAGTAGCGGGTGTTTTGAGATTGCATCATTCCCGGCCGCCCAGATAACCGTCCGTCCCGTGAGGGACTGGTCTTTTCCAAAGGCGCCAAGCGTATCCTCGATCAAATTGACCCCGTAGAAATTGGTCAAGACGAGAAGGCCGAACGTCATGACTGCAATGCCGCCAAGGACAAGTGCAGGACGAAGGCCCCTGATATGCACGGCAGGGCGCCAGATCAGCACGAGGCCGAGACCGAGCGGGATGGCGCCAGCAAGGAGTAGGATTGCCGTCGCAGAGAGCGCCTGCGCGATCAGGCCCAGCGCCACAGCTAGAATGCAAGCCGACAGTAGCCGCAGGACAGGCCGGCATTGGCTGGAGAGCGTTACAGACAGGGCCGCAATACTTAAGATCACCATATGCTGGGCAAGAATGTTCTTATGCGGAAAAACCCCGATCAGGGCGAAGCCGCCATCGGCCCCGCCAATCCATTCGCGTGTGCCGGTCAGCGCGGAGGCGACCGCCAGCATTCCTTGCCCGCAGACAATAGCAACCGCCACCTGCCGCGCATCGAGGCGGCTTGCCACCCCTGCGGCAAACAGCATGGCGAGCGAGAAGAGCGCCCCATACCGGATCGCCACCATCATATTGTCCGCCCAGAGAGCAGAGATCAGGCACAGAACGGGTAGAACGAAAAGCGGCCAGCCCTTGCGGACGACCGGCAGGATTGAGCGCCAATTCATCCCTAACCAGAGGATGAGGAGAATGGTGAAAGGCAACCGGAGCGGCTGCGCCATCGGAAAACCAAGCGGCATAATGACAAATGCGCCCATCGCCATCAGCTCATCGAGCAGATTTCCTCGGCCCGGCTGCAGAGAAATCCGCGCGGAAACCGGCGAGTTGGGGGCGGCAAAGGCCGAAAACGGGGCAGACTGGCTCATCACGGGTATTTCTTCCGCAAAATTCACGCCATTGGCGAGGCTTTGGGCTCAATGTTGACGTTTTTCCTAACTAATTCGTTTTAAACATGAATCATGGAGTTGGTTCTGAAGTCAGATGCCGTCGCAAATGTCGACGCGCTCGCCCGGCGGATCGTCGTGGCGGTACCGACTCTTAATGAATCTTCAACCATCGCGGCCTGCCTCACCTCCCTGATGAAGGGAAATGAGAACATGCAGTTCCTTGTTCTCGACGGTGGCAGCGATGACGGCACACGCGAGATCGTCGCGCTTCTCGCGGCGAAACATCAAAATCTCTCCTTGCACCACAACTCCCGCCGCAATCAGGCCGCTGCTATAAATCAGGCGAGCCAGATTGCGGACGGCAAGCGAGATATTCTGATCCGTTGTGATGCGCACGCGATCTACCCAGAGGGCTATGCTCTTTCATTAGGTCAAAAACTTATCGAGATGGGCGCCGACAGCGTCGTCGTACCGATGGATGCGGTCCATACGGAGGATGCTGGCTGTTTTGAGCGCGCCAATGCGATGATCGTTGATACCCCGCTCGGCTCAGGCGGATCGGCCCACCGGGGTGGTCGGAAATCCGGTTTTGTAGATCACGGCCACCATGCCGCCTTCTGGCGAACGCGGTTCGTGAAGCTCGGCGGCTATGACGAGGCGATGCTTGCCAATCAGGATGCGGAATATGACACTCGCCTGCGCGCAGATGGCGGCAAGATCTGGCTCGATGCCGGAATCAGACTCGACTATTTTGTCCGCAAGACACCGCGGTCCCTCTGGACGCAATATTGGCGCTATGGACGGGGCCGCGCGGATCATATCCGCAAGCACCTTGTCACGCCGCGCATCCGTCAACTGATACCCGTTCTTCACGTTCTTGCCCTGATGTATTCAGGTGCCTTCCTGACAATGACCAAATGGGCGACCGCCTACCCTGTCGTTTACGGCGCCACGGTTTTGGGTGCGGGTGTCTGGGCGGCGCTCAAGAACCGCACGCGTTGCGGGCTGATGGCGCCGCTGGTCCTTGTGATCATGCACACCGGTTGGGGGCTGGGGTTCATTCGGGAGATGATCGTCCCGATGCGGAGGCGTTAAGTGAGGATTGCCGTTTTCGGCCATGATGCAGCGGACACCATGCTGGCTCGGCGGATCGGCATGATGGAACGGCTCGGCCATGAGGTCACAGCCTTCACCATGCGGCGCGATGAAGCCAAAGACCGCGGCTGGAAGAATATCGATCTCGGCCAGACCTATGATGCCAAGCTCTTCCACCGGGCGTGGGCCGTCCGCGGCGCGATCAAGCGTTGCAAACAGCACGCTCGCCTTCAGGGAACGGATCTTTTCTGGGCCCGCAATCTCGATATGCTGACAGTCGCCATCGCCGCCCGCCGCGATGCGCGCAGCCATGCACCCGTGATCTATGAGACGCTCGATATCCACCGGATGCTGACCAATAAAGGTACACCATACGAGATGTTGCGTAAAATTGAGCGGCGCCTGATGCGCAATGTCTCGATGATTGTGACCTCCTCTCCTGCTTATGAGCGGGAATATTTTGACCGGATCCATCCCGGCCACCCCGATGTCGCGCTGATCGAGAACAAGCTACCGCTTGAGGGACTTCCGCCGCGTCCCGCAACGCCGCTGCGTGACGGACCACTGCGGCTTGGCTGGGTCGGTGTCCTTCGCTGCGCCCGATCCTTCGCCATGTTGCAGGAGATCGCCAAAACCTTTGCGGGCCGTATAGAGGTGATCCTGCATGGCGCACATGCAGCTGACCAACTGCCTGATTTCGAAGAGGCTGTGGCGCGGACGCCGCATATGACCGCTTACGGACGTTATACCTCCCCCATCGACCTGCCAAAGGTGTATGGCGATATCGATATCGTCTGGTCCGGGGATTATTTCCAGTCACGCGGCGGGCCGGTTGCGATTGGCAATTCAAGTTGGGCGCTGGCCAACAGGCTTTATGAGGGCGGCTATTATGGCGTGCCCGCGATTGTCCCGCAGGGTACAGAGATGGCCCGGTGGATCGAGCGTGTTGGCACTGGCCGTGTAATCCCTGAACCCGTCGAAGAAACCCTGCCGCGCCTTCTCGAAGAGCTGATGGCCGGGGGCATCGTCCCTTTGCGTCAAATCGTTGCGGATACACCGTCCACGGTTTTTGTTGATGACGGCAGTGAGCTTGACGCCCTCCTCTCCCGACTTGAGAGCCAATGACGGAGCTGGTCGTCGCCATCTGCACCTATCGGCGCGACAGCCTTGCAAACGCAATCCGGTCGGTCGATGCGCAAGGTCCTTTGCGCGCAAGCCGCATTCTGATCATCGATAATGACGAAGCACCTACCGCCAAGCCGATGATTGACGGCCTCCTGACATCGATCCGTACCCCGCTTGAATATCTCCACATGCCGGGCCGCAATATCGCGCTCGCCCGTAATGCGGCCTTGGAGCACTCCATGGGCAACCGGCTCGCCTTCCTTGATGATGACGAAACGGCAGCGCCTGACTGGCTGCTCGAGCTCAACACCGTTCTGAGCCGCGCCTTCGGCGCCGTGATGGGCCCGCAGATCGCCGTCTATCCTGATACTGCGCCGACCTGGATGACCGAACTTTCACCCCATAGCCATTGGCCGAAATCAGAAGACGGCATCGCCCTGACCGGTCACACGGCCAATTGCCTGATCGATCTCTCACACCCCGTCATGGCAGAAATGCGGTTCGATGAAGCACTCGGCCGCCGCGGCGGCAGTGACAGCGCCTATTTCGCGGCCGCGCGAAAAAAAGGTGTGCAGCTTGGCTACGCTCCTGATGCCCATGTCTTTGAACCTGTCCCTGCGGCGAGAATGTCACGCCGCTGGCTCCTGCGTCGCCGCTGGCGGGTCGGAGAAGTACTGGCAGATATTTCGGAGGCGAACCGGGCCTCACTTATACTGACGGCTTTTGCCAAGACAGGATGGTGCGTCGGCGCTGCGGCGCTCTCCGTCTGGTCGCCTGCCCGGTTCCACAAGGCGCTTTTCCGGGGGGCAATGCATGCCGGGATGGCTGCAGGCGCAAGCGGCATCAGGCTCGGTGAATACTACAGGGAAAAGTAGCAGTATGGTGCAGAGTTTCCCGCATCGCTTGCGAAGCCGCATGTCATCAAGGTTTCAATCGCCCGGGACTTTCCATGCTCCGGGCTTTGAGGCACAAAGTGAATGCTAGGGTATGGATGAGGGCATCAATGGCACGATCACTTGAACGCGGGGTCCGTTTCAGCGGCGCGAGCGGGTCTATTCTCGCCATGGTGCTGTTCATCGGCGCGGTGAGCTTTGTCGGCTTCTACCTGTCGCCATGGTCGCCCAACCCGAATGACCTGCTGGTCGAAAGCTTCTACGCCAACCCCTATCTGAACGGGCTGATCCTGTTCGTCCTCGTCCTCGGCATTTTCTATAATATCCGGCAGGCCCTCGTCGTTGATCCGGCGATCCGCTGGGTGAATGCCTTCCGCAATTCCGTCGACCCTTCACGTACCCGCCTGCCGCGCCCGCCTGCCCTGATCGGCGCGATGGCACGCATCCTCCTCGATGCTGATGAACGCGGCGGCCGCCTCAGCCAGGCGTCGGCTCGCGCGATCCTTGATTCCATCGGAACACGGATCGATGAGGGCCGCGAGACCGGCCGTTATGCCGGGAACCTCCTCGTCTTCCTCGGCCTGCTCGGCACCTTCTGGGGCCTCCTGCAGACCGTCACCGATGTCTCGGGTGTCATCTCTTCGCTGGGTGCAGGAGATGCAGGGCAGGACAGCGCGACCGCGGTTTCCGCGCTCATCAACAACCTCAATGAGCCCCTGTCGGGCATGAACACAGCGTTCAGCTCGTCCCTCTTTGGCCTTGGCGGCTCACTAGTCCTTGGCTTCCTCGATATCCAGGCCGGTCAGGCGCAGAACCGTTTCTATACCGATCTTGAGGACTGGCTCTCCGGGATCACCGATAATTCCTCACATCAGGGCGGCGGTGACACCAAGAATTTCAGCGATATCGGCGATGCGATGGCCCATCTTCATGCCGCCATCAAGGAGCTGAGCGCCGGGCAGGCCGATGCCGCGCAAGGCGTGCGCGAGGAAATCAAGCAGCTCGGGCGTACCCTTCTTGAAGGCGATGACGCCGTTAAACGGCGCTAGGGAGCCTATAGATGGCGCGTCGCCGTTCACGTTCATCACAGGCCAATATCTGGCCCGGCTTTGTCGACGGTCTGTCGACATTGCTTCTTGTGCTGATGTTCGTGCTGTCGATATTCGTCGTCGCGCAATTCTATCTCGGTGAGCAGCTCACCAAGAGCCAGGAACGCCTGAATGAGCAGGACAGCGAGCTGAGCCGCCTGCGCGCCGAACTGGCCGCTCTCGCCGATGATCTTGCTCTCGCCAAGGCGGATGCCGCGCGCCTGACCGATGAGAACTCCTCCCTGCGCCTTGATCTCGATGTCCTGCAGGACACGATTGATGACAAGAATGCGCAGATCGCTTCGCTCGGCACCGCCATCGCGGCGTCTGCGGAGGAACTCGAGGCCGAGAAGGCCCTGACCGAGGACCAAAAATCCGAAATCGCGACCCTCAATGCCCAGCTTGCCGCCTTGAGGCGCCAGCTCCAGAGCCTGCAGGAAGCGCTCGAAGCCGCCGAAGCCAAAGACCTTGAGCAGCAGGCTCAAATCGAGAACCTCTCCTCGCGCCTTAATGCGGCGCTCGCACGGAAGGTTCAGGAGCTATCGGAAGTCCGCTCACGGTTCTTCGAAGAAGCCCGCTCGGCGCTGCAGGACCTGCCCGGCGTCACGGTGCGCGGTGACAGGTTGATCATCAGCGGCGATGCACTTTTCGGCTCCTGCGAGGCGACCCTCTCCGCCGGCGCACAGGAAAGCCTCGACGGGGTCGCCATCGCGATCCTCGAAATCGACCGCCGCATCAAGCAGCAGATTGCCGGCCGCGAGAATGACGAAGCAACCCAAGCGATCCAGAACTGGGTTATCCGGGTCGACGGCCATGCCGACCAGACCCCGCTGGGACCGAGCTGTGCCGCCCGTTTCGTGGACAACAAAGGCCTCTCTACCGCCCGCGCTCTCTCGGTCACGCGCTATCTAGAATCGCGCGGCGTGCCGTCCCGCCGTCTCGTTGCGAGCGGCCTTGGGGATGACTTCCCACTGGTCAGCGGCCGGGATGCCGCCTCGCTTGCCCAGAACCGTCGCATCGAGTTCAAGCTGACCGAGCGCTAATCCACTGACATTCATGTGTTTCCGCTACTTGCGGGGAAGATGAGCGGATTTTAACCGCTGATCTGCCCGCGGGGACTTATCCCCGCCATATTCAGATCGC
Source organism: Parvularcula marina (assembly GCF_003399445.1). Lineage (NCBI taxonomy): Bacteria > Pseudomonadati > Pseudomonadota > Alphaproteobacteria > Parvularculales > Parvularculaceae > Parvularcula > Parvularcula marina. The sequence continues at coordinate 1,505,774 of NZ_QUQO01000001.1, forward strand.
ATATTCTGAATACGCAACGGATCGGGGCTCTGCCTCTCCCCCCCTCGTTGGGCCTCGATTCGCCAAGTCGGTTTTGCGGCACGTTGCCCCCCAACCTGCCGTAAACCGGAACCCCGAAGCCCTGGCGCGCTCCCCACATGCGCCAGGGCTTTTTCGTGGGCGCGATAAGAGAGGCGGGACCGCTGGACCACGGCCCGGCAAACCGGATAGGCGCTGGGGCGTTCAGTTTTAGAAAGCCCCGCCCATGCATTATGCGCTAAGTATCTTTTTCGCCGTTTTTCTCGCCGAACTGGGTGACAAGACCCAGCTGGCGACAATGCTCTTTGCGACGGACAAGCAGCATCACCCGCTGATGGTGTTCGGCGCGGCGGCGTCCGCCCTCGTCCTCTCAACGGCCATTGCCGTGGCGCTGGGGGTGGCGGCAGAGAAATATCTCTCGATGATCCCGCTCAAACTGATCGCCGGGCTCGGCTTCATTGCCATCGGCATTTTCACGGTCTGGGACCATTTCAACACGAGCGCTTAAGCGACCTTGTCGACCGTCCAGTCCGGCCGGGCATAATGGCAGGTATAGCCGTTGGGATGCTTCTCAAGATAATCCTGATGGAAGTCCTCGGCCTCCCAGAAGACACCAGGGGCGGCAAGTTCCGTGACGAGCTTGCCCGGCCAGCGGCCAGAAGCCTCGACCTCCGCCATCACTTTCTGGGCAATCGCTTTCTGTTCGTCTGACGTGTACCAGATCGCGCTTCTGTACTGGCTGCCAATGTCATTACCCTGACGGTCTTTCGTCGTCGGATCATGGATCTGGAAGAACCACAGGAGCAGTTTCTCATAAGAGACGACATCCGGATCGAAGATGATCTCGATGGCTTCGGCATGGCCGGTCGTGCCGGTTTTGACGTCCGGATAGGTCGGGTTTTCAAAGGCCCCGCCGGTATAGCCGACACGGGTGCGAAGGACGCCCGGCTGGTTGCGGATCAGATCCTGCATCCCCCAGAAGCATCCCCCGGCCAGCACGGCGCGTTCGGTTTTCTCCGCCATGGTGAATTCCTTTTCGATCATTTCTCATCGGGCCATATGGGAAGCCCGGACATTTCCTCAAAGGCCGGCGCCTGCATCGAGAGCCGCCGACAGCATGGCTGGGAATTCGGTGTTGCCGATCGGATAGTTACGGTCGGCGCCCGTCATCACGACCAGCACCTCGCGTGAAGGGTCAACCCACATGACCTGACCATTATAGCCGTGGAAGCCGAAAATCGCGCTGTCTTGGAATGGTACCCAGAAGTGAAGGCCATAGCCGAAATGATCCGATGCCGGTTCATGGCTCGGCTGGGGCGGGGTCGTCACCAGCGTCATCCAGCCCTCAGGCAGAAACGCCTCGCCATTCACAATGCCGTCATGCATCGCGAAAAGACCGATCTTGGCGTAGTCCTCAAGCCGGATATTGATGCAGCAATAGCCCAGCTCTTTTGCGTCCCTCGCATTGCGATCAAGCAGCCACGTCCCGTTGCCAAGCCCCAGCGGCGCGAAGAGCTTTTCCTCGGCCAGATCGCTCAGTTGACGGTCATAAGCGCCGCGCACTACCGCTGAAAGGACGATGGTGTTCGGAGACTGGTAGTTGAACTCCGTGCCCGCCTCTTTTTCACGCTTATAGGTACGAACGAATTTGTCGACATCCTGATTGAGGAAGAAGACATTGAAGAAGAGCTTGCGCATATCCGAGCCGATGGCTTCATAATCCTCAATAAAGTCGATGCCGCTCGACATCATCAGAAGGTGCCGGATCGAGGTCGAACCGTAATCCGTCCCCTGATAGACAGGCGCATATTTCTCGGCCGGGTCATCAATACTGTCGATGACGCCATCCTTGATCCCCATGCCGATCATGAGAGAGATGACGGATTTTGCGACAGACCAGCTCGTGTGAAGATCATCTGCCGTCTCACCGCGCCAGTATTCCTCGAAGACGACCGCGCCATCTTTCACGACCATCAGCCCAGTGATGTCATGGTCACGAGCATAATCCTCAACCGTGCGGGCCTCGCCGTCATGGGTGTAGGCAATCTCAAGTGGCCGGATATCGCGCGGCAGGCGCCGGAATTCGGTGGAGGCGGCCATCTCCCGATGCGGGAAGACATCCGACATCGAGCGATAGAATTGGGTTCTGTCCTCGGCATTGCGGCCTTCCCAGACACCGGCGGGCGAATAAGGCGCCCACGGACGGTAAAACCACATCAGAAATACGACCAGAAGAGCGGCCACCACGCCGCCCAGAACGACCGCGATGGTCTTCCAGTTCAGATTAACACTCACCCCATTCCTCCCGCATTGTTATTTTTGTCGGTATAAAGAGTTCAGTTGCCGGCCCCGTATCGGATTCGGCCGAACATGCTTGCGATGCCGGCCGGATCAAAGCCTTTCTTTGCGGCTTTCGCCTTCCATTTCTCGAAGCTCATGACATTGCCGATGCGGTCATCAAGAAACGCCCAGCTTGCCGAATATGGCGTCTCGCCGTCTTCTTCATCATCCGCGAACCAGCGTGTCAGAGTCGAAAGATAAACCGCCGAGAGGGTCGCGCGCTTAGTGTACCAGTTTCCATCAGTCGAGATGTCGCCCAGCGCGCGCCAGATCGCGCCTGCCGTCCGCCACGCCAGTCGCGCGCCCAAGCCCGCCAGATGCGGCAGAGTCAGGACGGCCCCGGCACGCCGAGCAGCTTCCCGATGTGGCGTCAGTTGCTCAATGCGGCGGCGGACGAGCCAGGTGACCTTGTCCCGGATCCGGGCGGGGGGCTCTTCGAGCGCCTCATAGGCTGCCATCATCGCGAGATCCTCGCGCTCGGCCCAGAAATCGAGGACATCCGCAATGCCTTTAGGAAACAGGCGTTTCAGCGCGCCATCGGCCCGCGCGGCGGCGTCTATACTGGCCGCCTCACAGGCATTTTCCAGTGCCGTTTCGTTCCATCCTTCAAAGGCTGCCTCTTCCAGCATCGCCTCAAGAATGGCGTGCCGTTGCCTCTCTGCCGCATCGCTCATCATTTTTACGTCTAACCTCAAATCCGGGCCAATTGTCATGCCCCATTATATTGGACTCTTTGACCTTCATCTGATAGGGGCCGGGGCTCCGCCGCAGGTCTTACGGGCTGCGGCACGATATCTCATGTACCGAAAACCCTGAGGAATAGGGGGCGAGCCGCCCCGAAACATTGAGGAGACCGCGTCATCGTTACCATCGTCGTGCGCGACAACAATGTCGAGCAAGCCCTTCGAGCGCTGAAGAAAAAGATGCAGCGCGAAGGGACTTTCCGTGAAATGAAACGCCGGAAATTCTACGAGAAGCCTTCCGAACGGCGCGCCCGCCAAAAGGCCGAGGCCGTCCGCCGTGCGCGGAAGCTTCAGCGCAAGAAGATGCAGCGCGAAGGCCTCATCTAAGGCCAACGCCGTCCTGACGGATCAAAAAGCCGCCCGGCCTTGCGCTGGAGCGGCTTTTTTCGTTGGTGCAAGCCCCTGAAGAGCAGAACATGCGAGGCTGAAGCGTCATCCTCTGGAAATACAGATAAACACTGGGCGCCCTGCTTGTGATCCTGACCACTGTGAAACTATCAAAGTCATTGGCCGGGACATTGAGAATTCGGGCGAAGCCATCGACCGCGGTGTCTCAATTGAGGTCGAGAACGAAGCCGCCCCGGCCGGAGCCCGAGACGCGCCGACTTTTCCATTTTGCGCAAACGCGCCTTGCGGCCAGCCCCATTTTTAAAAGGGGGCTAGCCCCCGACATATCTCCCCGACAGCAACGACAAAGAAGGGAGACATCGAAATGTCTGGACTGTACATGCTCGATGACGTGAAGGCCGGCCCGCGGCTGGCCCTTCGCGCCGCAGAGGACAGAGGCACAGCCGATCATGGCTGGCTGAAAACCGCCTACAGCTTCAGCTTCGCGGATTATTACGACCCCAAGAACACCCATTTTGAGGCTTTGCGGGTCATCAATGATGACTGGATTGCTGGAGGCAAGGGATTTCCCATGCACCCGCATCAGGATTTCGAAATCTTCTCCTACGTCCTTGAAGGCTCAATTTCGCACAAGGACAGTATGGGGAACGGTTCGACCGTGAAGGCGGGCGGGATCCAGTATATGACCGCAGGTTCGGGGGTCATGCATTCGGAATTCAATCCGAGTGCGACCGATCCCATGAAGCTGTTGCAGATCTGGCTGATCCCGGCCACGCGCGGAGCCAAGCCCCGTTATGAGGTCATGGACCTTTCGCCCGAGGACAAGGATGGCAAGCTCGCCCTCTTTATCTCCGAGGACGGACGGGACGGCACGATCCGAACACTCGCCCCGGCGGAAGTCTATGCTGGGACATTCGATGGCGATCAGAAAGCGTCGCTGACGCTGCGTGACGGCCGCCGTGGATGGATCCAGGTCGCCCGCGGGTCTGTCCATGTGAACGGCCAGAAGCTGACCCATGGGGACGGGCTTGCCGTCCTCGATCCCGGTGAGGTGTCTATCCACGATGGCGAGGACGCCGAAATCGTCGTCTTTGACCTCAAACAGCTCTCTTAAGACTGTGGCCGGTCTGCCCTAGGCAGGCCGGTCCGGCCGTTATACGGTAACATTGTCTTTTAAAGGGCTGGTTATGAAACGCATCCTGTTCGGCGCGCTTGGCGCGATAACATTGCTCGGCGCTCAAGCCGTGGCCCAGAGCAATTCGATCGGCAGCAGCGGCAGCCAGTCTTCCGGCCCGGTGCAGGTACACGAAGCGACCAGCCTGACCGAGATGAAGAGCCTGATGACGGCTAATGGGCTGGCGGTGAGCCAGATCCAGGGGCCGAGCAGCCAGATGCTCCTCGTCTCCACCCCGCAAGGCGGGCAGTTTTTCCTCAACCCGCGCGGCTGCGCTGATCCAGCGAGCCAGACCGGCTGCAAGATGGTCGAGCTGGCCGTCCCCTTTCAGGGTGCCCCGGCCAGCACCGAAGCGGTCAATAATTTCCATATCAGCGCCTCGCGCCTTGCCTTTGCCCTCACCGGCTCAGACGGCACGGTCGTCGCCTATAAACTCTATTATCCCGGCGGGATCACGGATGATCACTTCCTCTTCCTGCTGACGGGCTTCCTCCTCGATGTGGAGAGCTTTGCCAGCAAATATAGCGGCGCGAGCGGACAGCTTGTGAGCTTTGAGGAAGAGTCATTCCCGCCGCTCGCCAAGACGGTCGCCATGTCGGCGAGCGATCTTTCTCCTTATGCGCCCTATTTTGCCGTTGAGACGAAAAACGGGCCGGAGACGAAATTCCTTGGCGGCATGCTCGACGATATCGCAGAGCAGTTCGGCAACTAAGCGCTCAGTCTGATCAGAAACCGAGGACCACGGACGCTTTCAACTGAGTGTCCGTCGCCTCGCGGTCTTCGGCCGGATCGGTTTCGTGCTTGATCTGATAGGCCAGCCGCGTCGAGAGCGTCTTGGTGATTTTGGTCTTCAGCGACAGCCTGCTCTCTAGCGTTGAGTTATTCTCCGTCCAGGTCGCATCAGCATCATGCTCAAGTTCGACATTCTCACGGATGTGCCAGTCCATCTCACTGCCGAGGAAGACTGCGATCTCGGTTTCCTCTGACTTGAATTCGGGATCGGGGCTGTCAGGCTCGATGAAGACCGTATGGCGGATACCGGGACCAGCAATGACGTCCCAGTTGAACTGATCGCCAATGGCGATCTCGTGGCCCATGCCTCCGCCCACGAAAGCCCGGCCATCATAGCCGGAGAAAACATCGCGTTCGTACCGCGCGCGGCCATAGGCAAAGGTGCGGTCGCCTGTCTGGACCTCCAGCCGGTACTGGCCGAACCATTTGTTCTGGGTCTCTTCGGTGACCTTCGCGCCTTCGACTTCCTTGGTCGTGCGGGTGAAATCGCCGGCGGCTTTGAGGTCGTGCGAGTAGCGCCCCAGCACGCGCTTTGCCTCGAACCGGGCACCGAGCACCGAATTCTCCGTATTCCCCGTTGCCGAAGACGCCGAGAACTCAACCGTGCCGTCCCAATTGTCCTCGCCTTTTTTAATTTCCGCCTCTGACGCGAGGGAGGGGGTGGCCCAGATCAGGATCAGAGCCGGCAGGACACTCGAACAGCGCATCGGGATAGCCTCTTAGTACGCAACTGGGTTTGGGGAGATAAGCGTAAGCACCTCCTTAATGGAGGTCGCGGCGATGCGCCACATTTTAGCCACAATTGTGACAAGGTCGTAACGGCCGATAAAAAAGCCCGGAGCATCGCTGCTCCGGGCTCTGATGGTTAACGCTCGAAGGAGGCTCAGCCTTCTTCGGTGTCTTTCAGGGCAGCGCCAAGAATATCGCCGAGCGAAGCGCCGGAGTCGGCAGAACCGAACTGTTCGACGGCTTCTTTTTCTTCAGCGAGTTCGCGTGCCTTGATCGACAGCGACAGGCGGCGCGACTGCGGATCGAGCGCGATGACGCGAGCGTCGATTTTATCGCCAATGGCGAAACGCTCAGGACGCTGCTCGTTACGGTCGCGGCTGAGGTCGGATTTACGGATGAAGGCTTTCGGGCCGCCATCGGTACCGACGCGCACTTCGATGCCGCCATTCTCGACCGCGGTCACGGTGCAGGTGACGTCATCGCCGCGTTTCAGCTCGCCAATCGCATCCATCGGATCATTGGCAACCTGTTTGATACCGAGCGAGATACGTTCCTTGTCCGGATCAACATCGAGGACTTTGGCCTGAACGACCTGACCTTTCTGGTAATCCTTGATGGCGTCGTCGCCGGAACGTTCCCAATCGAGATCGGAAAGGTGGACCATGCCGTCCATGTCGTCGTCGATGCCAACGAACAGGCCGAACTCGGTGATGTTCTTGACTTCGCCTTCGATGACAGAGCCGATCGGGTGTTTCTCGGCAAAGCTTTCCCACGGATTGGAGAGGGTCTGCTTGAGGCCGAGCGAAATGCGGCGCTTGCTCTCGTCAACTTCGAGAACCATGACGTCGACTTCCTGACCAGCCGAAACGATCGAGCTGGGGGGCACGTTCTTCTTGACCCAGGACATTTCCGAGACGTGGACGAGGCCTTCGATGCCATCTTCCAGTTCGACGAATGCACCGTAATCGGTGATGTTCGTGACCTTGCCGTGGAACTTGCCGCCCATCGGGTATTTCGCTGCAACACCTTCCCATGGATCGGGCTGGAGCTGTTTCATGCCAAGCGAGATGCGCGAGGTTTCCGGGTTGATCTTGATGATCTTCACCTGAACCGTGTCGTTGACATTGAGGACTTCGGACGGGTGGTTCACCCGGCTCCAGCTCATGTCGGTGACGTGAAGAAGGCCGTCGACGCCCGGGGCGAGTTCGACGAAGGCACCGTAATCGGTGATGTTCTTCACGACGCCATCGCGCTCGTCACCCTCGTTCAGGTCACGGACGACTTCCTGGCGATGTTCAGCACGATCCTCTTCGAGAACCGAGCGGCGCGACACGACGATGTTGCCGCGGCGCTTGTCCATTTTCAGGATCTTGAAGGGCTGGGTGATATTCATCAGCGGGCCCGCATCGCGAACCGGACGAATGTCAACTTGCGAACCCGGAAGGAAGGCCACCGCACCGCCGAGGTCGACAGTGAAGCCGCCTTTGACACGGTTGAAGATGACGCCTTCGACGCGGTCTTCGTCTTCGAATTGCTTTTCGAGGCGCTCCCAGGCTTCTTCGCGGCGGGCGCGGTCGCGGCTGATGACAGCCTCGCCTTGGGCGTTCTCGATACGGTCGATGAAGACGTCCACTTCGTCGCCAACCTTGATGCTGACTTCAGCACCCGGATCAGAGAACTCACGAAGAGGAACGCGGCCTTCGGTCTTCAGACCGACATCGACGATGGCCATGTCTTTTTCGATACCAGTGATACGGCCTTTGACGACCGTTTGTTCGAAGGTCTCCTTGTCAACGACGGACGCTTCGAACATTTCCGCGAAATCGTCGCGGGACGGGCTAAGTGTTTCGGACAAAATGTGCCTCGGGACGGCAGGCGGACCTGCCAGGGTTGGGCCCGGACTTCCTTTGCTATGTCACGGAAGGGCTCGGGCGGGTTGAACATGGACGGCGCGAGAAACGGGACGATCAAACCTCAGATGGTGAAACCCGTAGACTTACGCGCGTCGTTCTCCCTGGCTCGATCGGACCCGCAGGCACGCTGCCCGCGAATGGCGGCGTTATACACATGGGGGAATGGGGGGCAAGCCTTTGGCCGCCTTCCATTTGGCGGCTTCTTTCAGGATGAGTTTGATGTGGTTTCAGTTGCTCGCGGGCACGGCGCCCGAGACACCGAGTGCCTGATCGATATGCCGGCAGGCCCGAGCAAAAACGGCATCCGCATCAAGGGTCGTCGTATCGATGAAATGGGCATCGGTCGCGGGCCGCATCGGCGCGGTTGCCCGGCCCGAATCCCGCGCATCCCGGCGGCGGATATCTTCAAGCACCGCATCGAGCCCCATCGCATTGTCGCGCTTTTCCAGCTCCAGCCAGCGGCGTTTCGCACGCTCCTCGGGGCTTGCTGAAATATAGAGCTTTACCAGCGCATCGGGACAGACGACCGTCCCGATATCCCGGCCATCAAGGACCACACCGTTTGAGCCTTTGGGAGGATGGGCCGCAAAATCGCGCTGGAATTCGAGAAGGGCCGCGCGCACCTCTGGCTGGGCGGCCACGATTGATGAGGCGCGGCTGACATCAGGTGTGCGTATATCGGCGCCATCGATCTGGTCGAGTGAGAACGCCCGCGCCACACGGGCGGCATCTTCCTCATGACGCGGATCAAGGTTCTGCGAGAGCAGGATCCACCCCACACCGCGGTAAAGAATGCCGGTATCGAGATAAGAGAGGCCGTAATAGGTGCAGAGCCGACGGGACAGCGTCCCCTTGCCGCTAGCAGCAGGGCCGTCCACGGCAATGACGATCGGCCGGTTCTCAATCATCCGCTCTACCCTCTAGCGTGACGTGTCCTGCGCGGGCGATTTGTGACGCTGAGCTCGCCCGAAAGCAAGAAGCAGGTGTCAGCCGCCTAAATCTCCTGTGCCGATGATCCGGCCGGACATCAACGCTCCTGTTCTTCTTCCAGAGGCGTTATCCACAATTCAGGTGTGCGTCAGTCACGCCATGTGGATGATGTGGAAATCAGCCTCAACCCGTGCCCTAGCATCGTGCGGTTGCACCGCAAGAGACGATAATCGTCCAGATACACCCACGGTAGCAACAGTTTGTTGCTCTTACGCCACAAGAACGGTGTCGTGGCTACAAATGATTCGATGATCTTAACAAGCCTGTTGATATCCACACTTTCGCTGTGGAAAACAAATCCTTGGGTATGTTGGGGTTTGGTCATGACTGATCGTGTTGAAAAACAGATCTATCTATCAACGCATCGCAAGTCACTGCGTCGGCGCTTCGCACAGATGCCGCCTTCGAAGAAGGCAGAGCTGGCAGTCTTTGCCTCTGTAGGCGTGACGGCTTTCGTGCTGGTAGGAATGCTGGTCGCCTAAAGACGGCTGCATGATCGATGATAGTTGAAAAAGGCGCCCTCAACGGCGCCTTTTTCATTTTATGGTTAACGGCGTGACGCCCGTCACATCCGCCCCTCACCCCGCCTGCTACCTCATCCTTGTTGCTGATGATGGCAGCACGGAATTTTAGAGGAGAGAGACCATGACCAATTTTGCCCCGCGCACCGCGACCTTCGCCGCTTTCGCTCTCGTCGCCTCGGCGGTCGCAGCGATTTCCTACAGCCCCGCTGCCGCACAAGAAGCCGCCCCCTCGCCGCAGGATATCTCCACAGAGGTCGCAAGCTTCACCCAGTCTGTGATGATTGAAGTGAACACGGATTTTGCCCAGCCAACCCCGGCACTGGAAGCGCGCTTCGCTGCGCTGGATGACAGCTCAGCTATCAAGCCCGACCTGAGCTATGCCCAGAATGATCAGGACCAGGAAGAAACTGTCACTCAGGTTGCGGCTAACTGGTAATCCCTACCGCCCCTGCTCGAAATCATAGACTTCCTCGCCGATGAATTTGTCGGCGAGGTCTTCTTCCATATCGATCTCGGTCAGGAACCAATCGCGGAGATCCTCGGGCACATCCTCAATCGTGAAGGTTCCCTGCACGGCCTCATCGCGCGAGAAGGCCGTCAGGTCTGCAAGATCCTGCCCCGTCAGATTGATCTGATAGCCGAGCTCAAGCCGCTGCAGCTCTGACATGATCGGCGCACCCGCCCACATCCGGGCGGCAAAATCATAGGCGCCTTCCTGCCGGGACCATTCAACCGCATCGAGCCCAGGGGCAGCACGCCCCCCAACACCCTGCACTGAATGGCAGATTACACAGCCCTCGCTGACGAACAGGGATTTGCCGCGCCGCGCGTCCCCGACCATGGCGAGAGGCGTCACCTCGACCGAAGTGACTTCGGAGGTGTCACCACCACTCATCTTGCCGACGAAGAAACCAGCTATCAGGGCCACAGCGATGCCCCCGTAAAGAATAGGGTTCTGCATGGATCTCTCCTTCCTGTCGCAGTGTGCTCTTAGCCGCTCTTTCACGTCACGATTTGAGAAATCTCAAATTTCCACAGTGCCGCAGGAGGCCGCTCAGATCCCTTCCACCATTTGACTGGCGCGCAACGATTCCTGCTGCCGGGCTCGCGCTTCTGATCGCGCCGCTCGATCCGCTTTTTTCGTCAACAACCCTGTCCTGGCTGGCACACAAAAATAGACCAGCACACCAAATGTAATTGCCTTTGAGACGATCAAAGAAAGGTCCGCCCCAACGATCAGCAGCAGTGCCGGCACCATGAGAACCAGAAAAATCTCACCTCGTGCCGTGCCATAGCGGCTCTGTTCAAGCTTCGCGACCCAGATACCAATCAGACCGAAAAGCAGCATTCCGTAATAGCCAAATTGCTGGAAGGCCTGCGAGAACCCCATCGGTGAGAGGTAATTGAGCTGCTCAGTGAAATAAGCGAATTCGAACTCGCTCTGCCGCAGGAAGAGCCCCTGCTTCGTCGCACTGCCGACAAGCGAGGCCGGCACAAATTGCTGCACGAAGGCGTTCCAGAAGATCGACCCATATTCATAATACTGGGTCAGGCTGGTGCTATAGATCCGGTACATGGCGCCAGCGATTTCTGTGTTCTCGAATGTTTCGCGGGAAGAAAGCGCTTGGGCGAAAAGGTCGGAAATATCTGAATTACGCCCCTCCTCCGTCCGCAATAAGGGAAAGAGACGCATCGCCACCATCATCCCGGCGATGGCCCCAACCGCCGCGATCCTGCCCAGCCGGATCCGCGTATAGTTGATGATGAAATAGCCATAGAAAATGCCAAGCGTGAGCACCTCCGTTCGGCGAAACAGGAAGAGGACGTTCATCATCGGGATCAGACCGAAAAAGAGCCCGAGATAGAGGTGGTACATCTTCCGTGTACGCGCCCAGAGCCACATCTGGATGACAATCGAGACATAGGTGAAGCGGATCACGAACACGAGATAGGTCGGCAACCCTTCGAAATAGATTGAGTAAAAGCCGCCGCTCAGCAGGTAATTCCGCACCCCGCCGCCAATCCGCGCGAGCATGAAGAAAGCGATGATTGCGATAATCCCAAGGGCAGCCGAGGTCAGGTCGAGAAATCGTTCCTGCCGACGGGTCGGCGGCATGAAAAGTGGCCGCTCCCGCCTGACTTTTGGTCTAGCCAGATAGTAGCCAGCAAGGCCGAAAATCGAAGAACCAGTGAGCAGAATCAATGTCGTCGAGACGACACCTGTGTTCCTGTACACTTCGTACACGTAGCTGCCGGACTGGATGATGGCGATGAGCTGAAAGAGCACGAAAGCGACGAACACACCTGCAAACAGGAACGGGAATTTCATCAGATGGATGCCATGTGCATTGCGAATGGCAATGACAAGCAACCCGAGGGTCAGCCCATAAGTGATCAGGAGTTCAGTGCTCATGCCCCGTTCCGATTGCCGCGCGACTGGCGCGCAGGAGATGCCGTCATCTCCCCCTACCAGCCGCCGTCAAGGCGAGGCAAACACTATCAAGACAAGCAAATGACCGCATTCCGGGCCATTTTGGTCTGAGAGAATTTCTGTTTTTTCTCGAAGGCGAAACGGCGTTTAGCGCAACCTGATGATCTCTACCTGGTCAGCCAGATCCTGATTTTCGGTATGCCGGACTCGGACGGTCACGTCGTCGCCCGAATAGCCCTCTTCGATGAGCATATTTCGAACCGCCATCGCCCGATAATACGCAAGGCGCTGCTTGCTCGTATACGCGCCGTCCTGAGCGACAAAGTACGATGTGATGGCCATGGGATTTTTGTCTTCACCCACAACCTGATTGAAATAGCCTTTGATCAGCCGCTCAGACTCCTCATCGACATCGACTGTCCTGCCGATGAATTGCAAGGTCAGTTTCTCACTGCTCTGGAAGACGAGAGCGGCGTGCTCGGTTGTCTCCTTGACGCGCTCGTCCTGCTCGATGGTGATGACTTCGGTCTTATCAAGGTTGGTGGACTCCCCGACGGGGTTCTCAACCCGCACATCAACGATCTTTAGCGAGAGCACGAAAATCGCAATCGCAAGAATAATGAGAAGAAACGTCACGACCATGACGATCGTCGACAGGGCGTCGACGAAACCCGGCCAGTGGTTTTCTTCTGCCTGTTCTGCCTTCGCCATGTTTCGCCCTATCCAGTGAACACAGTGAGTTCCGCGATGGGATTACTCATGGCATCCGTAAACGTATAAACAGTTTCCGTCCCGCTCACGACATCGGTCGTATAAGTGCCGGTCAGGTTCAGCGTGTCATCGCCGTCGATATAGAGGGTGAGCTCATTATCGGCATCCGTCATCGCCTGTACCGCGGCAGCGTTCAGATCAATCGTCGCGCTGACACCCGCGCCGGTGAAGTCGATCACCTCGACATCATGCAGGGTACTGAAAAGATCTGCTGCGTTGAAGCCGCCACCACTGGTGTCGGAAACATTGACCCTGTCATCGCCTGTGCCCCCATCGATGATGGAGGAAAGGTCGATCAGATCCTCATCGAGATTGAAGGTATCATTACCTGCACCGCCACTGAGCGTGTCGGCACCGCCACCGCCTTCCAGCGTGTCATTGCCGTCCCCGCCGTCGATGACGTTGTCGCCAGAATCGCCGGTGATATCGTCATCCGAGCCCGAGCCCGTGACATTCTCAATGCTGGTGTAGCTGTCGCCTGCTGCATCACCGCCTGTGCCGCCGCTCGCCAGCGAAAGCGTCACGCCAGAGGCTGAGCCGCTGTAATCAACTTCGTCCGTACCGCCATCACCCTGAAGGTCATCAGCGCCGGCCCCGCCGAGGAAGAGATCATCATCGGCGCCGCCGATCAGCGTATCATCGCCCGTCCCGCCATCAAGTGTGTCGGATCCGCTGCCGCCTTCGAGACGGTTAGCATTGCCATCACCTGTCAGGCTGTCTGCCGCGGCCGTGCCTGTCGCATTCTGGATACCGGACAGGCTGTCCGACCCCAGCGAAGCACCTGTCGCTGTCCCGGCCGCGAGATTGAGGACGACCCCACCGCCGATTGCGGCATAGCTGACGCTATTGGTCCCTGTACCGCCGACCAGCGTGTCATTGCCAGCACTGCCGATGAACTCATCATCGCCGCCAGCCCCATCAAGGCGGTTGGCGCCTGTATCACCCGTCAGGGTATCACCCTGCGCCGAGCCGATGACGTTCTCGATAGAGTTGAGGACATCGCCTGCAGCGTCTCCGCCGGACGTGGTTCCAGCCCCAAGGTCGATATTGACGGCGGCAGAACCCGTATAATCTGCCGTGTCCTGACCAGCGCCGCCGGTCAGCGTATCAGCGCCTGCGCCGCCATTGAGCGTATCGTCGCCACCTGCACCGTCGAGCACATTGTCCCCGGCATCGCCGGTGATATCGTCAGCGGAGCCTGAGCCCGTGACATTCTCAATGCTGGTGTAGCTATCGCCAGCCGCATCGCCGCCCGTGCCGCCGGTTGAGAGTGAGAGCGTCACGCCAGAAGCCGAGCCGCTATAATCAACTTCGTCCGTACCGCCATCACCCTGAAGGTCATCAGCGCCAGCGCCGCTGATGAAGACATCATCATCAGCCCCGCCAACAAGCGTGTCATCGCCCGCCCCGCCATCAAGTGTGTCGGCGCCGCTACCGCCTTCCAGACGGTTGGCAACCCCGTCGCCAGTCAGGCTGTCTGCCTGCGCAGAGCCGATAACATTCTCAATGCTGCTATAAGTATCGCCAGCGGCGTCACCTGCCGTGCCGCCACTCGCCAGTGACAAGGTCACGCCAGAAGCTGCACCGCTGTAATCGACTTCATCCGTACCGCCATCACCCTGATGATCGTCAGCCCCCGCACCGCCGATGAAGACATCATCGCCAGTGCCGCCCACCAGCGTATCGTCGCCAGCCCCACCATCGAGTGTGTCCGCGCCGCCCGCGCCATCGAGGCGGTTCGCCGTGCCGTCGCCCGTCAGAACATCGCCTTGCGCCGAGCCGATCAGATTTTCGATTGAGTTGAGGACATCGCCTGCAGCGTCCCCGCCAGACGCCGTCCCGGCGCCCAGATTGATCGTGACGGCGGCAGAACCCGTATAATCTGCCGTGTCCTGACCAGCACCGCCGGTCAGCGTATCAGCGCCCGCGCCGCCATTGAGCGTATCGTCGCCACCTGCGCCGTCGAGTACATTGTTCCCGGCATCGCCGGTGATATCGTCATCCGAGCCCGAGCCCGTGACATTCTCAATGCTGGTGTAGCTGTCGCCTGCTGCATCACCGCCTGTGCCGCCGCTCGCCAGCGAAAGCGTCACGCCAGAGGCTGAGCCGCTGTAATCAACTTCGTCCGTACCGCCATCACCCTGAAGGTCATCAGCGCCGGCCCCGCCGAGGAAGAGATCATCATCGGCGCCGCCGATCAGCGTATCATCGCCCGTCCCGCCATCAAGTGTGTCGGATCCGCTGCCGCCTTCGAGACGGTTAGCATTGCCATCACCTGTCAGGCTGTCTGCCGCGGCCGTGCCTGTCGCATTCTGGATACCGGACAGGCTGTCCGACCCCAGCGAAGCACCTGTCGCTGTCCCGGCCGCGAGATTGAGGACGACCCCACCGCCGATTGCGGCATAGCTGACGCTATTGGTCCCTGTACCGCCGACCAGCGTGTCATTGCCAGCACTGCCGATGAACTCATCATCGCCGCCAGCCCCATCAAGGCGGTTGGCGCCTGTATCACCCGTCAGGGTATCACCCTGCGCCGAGCCGATGACGTTCTCGATAGAGTTGAGGACATCGCCTGCAGCGTCTCCGCCGGACGTGGTTCCAGCCCCAAGGTCGATATTGACGGCGGCAGAACCCGTATAATCTGCCGTGTCCTGACCAGCGCCGCCGGTCAGCGTATCAGCGCCTGCGCCGCCATTGAGCGTATCGTCGCCACCTGCACCGTCGAGCACATTGTCCCCGGCATCGCCGGTGATATCGTCAGCGGAGCCTGAGCCCGTGACATTCTCAATGCTGGTATAGCTGTCGCCAGCTGCATCGCCGCCCGTACCGCCGCTTGCCAGCGACAGCGTCACGCCTGAGGCCGAGCCGCTATAATCGACTTCGTCCGTACCGCCATCACCCTGAAGGTCATCAGCGCCAGCCCCGCCGAGGAAGAGATCATCATCAGCCCCGCCAATCAGCGTGTCATCGCCCACACCACCATCAAGCGTGTCCGCGCCGCCTGCCCCATCGAGGCGGTTAGCAACCCCGTCGCCAGTCAGAACATCGCCTTGTGCTGAACCGATCAGATTTTCGATTGAGTTGAGGACATCGCCTGCTGCATCACCGCCGGACGCCGTCCCAGCGCCCAGATTGATCGTGACGGCGGCAGAGCCGGTGTAATCTGCCGTATCCTGACCAGCACCGCCAGTCAGCGTATCCGCGCCTGCACCGCCAGTGAGTGTGTCGTTGCCACCTGCACCGTCGAGGACGTTGTCCCCGCCATCGCCGGTCAAATCATCATTCGAGCTCGACCCTGTCACATTCTCAATGCCGCTGAAGACATCGCCCGCCGCGTGGCCACCGGAAGCTGCATTCGTACCCAGATTAATCGTCACGCCGGAGGAGGAACCGGTATAGTCGATCGTATCGAGCCCGCCACCGCCCGTTAGCGTGTCCGCACCGCTGCCGCCGACCAGCGTGTCATTGTCATTGCCGCCATCAAGGCTGTCATTGCCGTCCGCGCCTTCAAGCCGGTCAGCGCCTGCGCCGCCTTCGAGCGTTTCAGCAACGCCGACGCCGATGATGGTGTCGGCAAAATCGCTGCCGATGACGTGCTCGACGCCGGAGACGGATTCGCCTTCTGCAAACCCGCCGGAGCCAGCCGTGCCATCGAGCGTCAGGATGATGCCGTCATCAGATCCCGCATAGGTAAGCTGATCCGTACCGCTGCCGCCGATGATCGTGTCTGCGCCTTGCGATGCCGTGATCGTGTCATTGCCGCCACCAGCTTCGATGCGGTTATCCGCAGAACTGCCTGCGATGGTGTCCGCATTGGCGGTTGCTATGACGCTCTCGATACTGATGAGCGTATCGCCCGTTCCATCGCCGCCCGTCACGGTCTGGGCGGCAAGATCGATATTGATCGCCAGCGAGCCGGTGTAGTCTGCCGTATCTGTCCCGATACCGCCGTCAAGGACATCCGCCCCGGCCCCGCCGCGCAGGATGTCATTGCCCGACCCGCCGGTCAGGGTGTTGACCATCGCATCGCCGGTCAGCGTGTCATTATAGGATGAGCCCAGAATATTCTCGATACTGACATAGGTGTCGCCACTGGCTTCGCCCGCGGAGCCTGTGCCTGCGCTGAGGTCGGCTGCAACCGCACTCAGGGCGGCAGAGAAATCGAGAAGGTCCGTGCCGTCGCCACCGATCAGGTGGTCCGCATTGATCCCGCCTGCCAGCGTGTCATCACCATCGCCGCCATCGAGCGTTTCCGCGAGAGTGCCGCCCACCAGCCGGTCATTGAAATCGCCTGCGATGACATGCTCAATGCCCGAAAGCTGGTCGCCCTGTGCCAGGCTGCCCGTCGAGGCGCCCCCTGTCAGAAGGATCGTCATCGCCCCGCCGGCTGCGGAGTAATCGACGACATCCGTGCCGCTGCCGCCGATGATCGTGTCCGCACCGAGCGATGCAATAACCGTGTCGTCGCCATTGAGCAGGTCGAAACTGTTGGCGCTGTCACTGCCGGTGATGCTATCCGCGCTGTCCGACCCGATGATGTTTTCGATCGAGGTCAGCGTGTCGCCTGCGGCATCGCCACCCGCGGCGGTGCCGAGCGCAAGGTCAATCGTGACCCCTGCGGCAGAAGCGCTGTAATCGACCGTATCGGTTCCGGTACCGCCATCAATATCGTCCGTGCCCGCACCGCCGATGATGACGTCATTGTCGGCTCCACCGACAAGCTGGTTCGTCCCGGCGCCACCGATCAGCGTGTCGTCGCCCGACCCGCCATCAAGCGTGTCATTGTCATCGCCGCCATCGAGATTATCCCGGCCCGCGCTGCCGCGCAGCGAGTCCGCGCCGATGCCGCCGCGGACGGTGTCATCATCACTGCCGCCATCGATCGTGTCATCCCCGGCATTGCCGTCGAGGACGTCCGAACTGCTCTGCCCGTCGATCGAGTCATTGCCGTCATTCCCCTCGACCGTATCCTGACCGTCACCGGCAAAGATCACGTTGTCGAGCGTGTCGCCGACAATTGAGTCATCGAAATCGGTACCTCGGACATTCTCGATACTGATGAGAGAGATCGTATTACCACCGCTGCTCGCCTGCCCCAGCAGAAGATCAACCGTCGCCCCGGCCGACGCATCACTGATATCGAGGAGGTCGATGCCGCCCTCACCATCCAGTGTGTCTTCCGCAGCGGTGAACTGGCCGCCGAGTGTGTCGTTGCCGTCGCCGGCCTCAATCAGGTTAGCGCCTGCGTCACCGGTGAGATCATCATCATGTGCAGAGCCGATGATGCTCTCGACTTCCGTGACCGTATCACCTGCGGCATCGCCCAGCAGGAACAGGCTGAGGCTGAGATTGACCAGCACCCCCGTCGCCGAAGAGGAATAGGAAATCGTGTCCGTCCCGTTGCCGCCTGAGATGACATCCGCACCGAGATTGCCTTCGAGCAAGTCATCGCCCTCGCCGCCAGCAAGCGTTTCGGAGATGTCTCCGCCGATCAGCGTATCCGCAAATGCCGAGCCGATGATGTGCTCGAGATTGGCGTATGTGTCGCCTTCGGCATGTCCGCCAACACCCGTTCCGGTCAGCAGATTGACGTTGACGCCGGTGGAACCGGAGAAATCGAGAATATCGACATCCGCGCCGCCATCGAT
The DNA here is from genome assembly GCF_003399445.1 of Parvularcula marina. Classification (NCBI taxonomy): domain Bacteria; kingdom Pseudomonadati; phylum Pseudomonadota; class Alphaproteobacteria; order Parvularculales; family Parvularculaceae; genus Parvularcula; species Parvularcula marina. The sequence continues at coordinate 1,524,195 of NZ_QUQO01000001.1, forward strand.
ATCATCGGCGCCGGCATCACTCAGTATAAGATCTTCCTCGTCACCGCCGGAGATCGTGTCATCCCCGTCACCGCCGGTCAGCGTATCTTCGCCGTCATCGCCGGTGATGACGTCATTGTCCGCACCGCCATCAATATTGTCGTGGCCTGTGCCGCCGTCGAGGGCGTCATCCCCGGCCTGGCCCAGAAGGACGTCATTGCTTGTCCCGCCCGAGATTGTATCATTCCCGGCACCACCATCGAGAACGTCATTCTCGCTGTCACCGAAGATCCGGTCGTCACCATCATCACCAAAGATGCTGTCCTGACCACTTGAGCCGCGCAAGATATCGTCCTCGCCGCCGCCCCGGATCGTATCCGCGCCGCCATGCCCCTGTATTTCATTGGCATTGTCGTCACCGATCAGGCTGTCACTGCCATTTGTGGCGCTGATATTCTCAATATCCGTATAGGTATCGCCCTGCGCATGGTTGCCGAGACCCGTCCCGGTCGTCAGGTCAATCGTGATCGCGCCGCCATCAAAGGTGATCCAGTCGATCCCATCGCCACCGTCAATATTATCCGCTCCCGAACCAGCATTGATGGTGTCGTTTCCGGTTCCGGCATCGATTTCGTCAGCACCACCCCCACTGCTGATGATATCATTCCCGCTGCCGCCGATCAGGGTTTCATCCGCTGAGCCAGAGTAAAGCGCATCGTTGAAATTTGTGCCGATGACGTGCTCGACTTCGAGGATCAGGTCGCCCTCTGCATCTCCGCCCTGACTGAAGCCAAGACCGAGGCGCACCGTGACACCTTGCGTGGATGCTGAGTAATCGACAACGTCGATGCCGTTGCCGCCTTCGATGCGGTCCGCGCCTGCGCCTCCAACAAGCGTGTCGTTGCCGTCACCGCCATAAAGCTCATCGTCGCCATCATCGCCGGAGATCTCGTCGTCGCCCTGCTCGCCACGAAGGATGTTGTTTTGGGCATCGCCAAACAGGAGGTCGTTGAAAAGCGACCCCGTCAGGTTTTCGATATCGATATAGACATCACCCAACGCATCATTGGTATTGATCGCCGCATTGGCAAGGCTGGCTGTCACGCCTACGGATGAGTTGATATAGGAGGCGATATCCGTGCCCGCTCCGCCGTCAAGTGTATCGGCGCCGCCACGTCCCTCGAGCGTATCATTGCCGGAATCGCCCTGGAATTCGTTGTCGAGCGCATCACCAATGAGAGAGTCACCAAACGCCGTACCGAGAATATTCTCGACATTGAGGATGACATCACCCGCTGCATCACCTGCTCCGCCGACATTGATCGAGAGGTCCACGACAACCCCGAAGGCCGACGCGCTGTAATCGAGCCAGTCGATGCCATCGCCGCCATCCAGTGTATCGATGCCGGAGAGCCCAGCCAGGGTGTCGTTACCGTCAAAGCCGTAAAGCTCATTCTGGCCGGAGTTACCGGTCAGAACGTCATCGCCACTGCCTGCGCGCACGATTTCAATCGAGACATATGTGTCACCCTCGGCCGTGCCGCCCGTACTGGTCCCGCCAAGGTCAACAATCAGATCTTCCGTATCTGCACTATAATCTGCGACATCGCGGCCTGTCCCGCCATTGAGAACATCCGCGCCCAGACCGCTGAGGATGGTGTCATCATCCTCGCCGCCAAAGATTGTGTCGTCTCCGTCGCCCGCGTCGATCAGATCCGCGCCGTCATTGCCGAGCAGGCTGTCATTCCCGCCATCGCCATAGAGGGTGTCATCATCCTCACCGCCATCAAGCGTATCCGCACTTGTGCCGCCCTGCAGCGTGTCACTACCCGCGAGACCCGAGATAACGGAGCCTGTATTGCTCGCCGTAATCTGATCATCAAAGCCCGAGCCCTGCACCTGCTCAAACCCTGAAACCGTGTCACCGGCGGCATCCCCGCCTGTGCCGAGCCCCGTTTCGAGTGAGAGGATGACGCCTGAACCGGCATTGAAATACGAAAGAAGATCCGTTCCCAGACCACCGATCAGGTTATCCGCGCCTGCTCCGCCCTCGATCGTGTCATTGCCGTCCCCGCCGTCAATGATGTTGACGGCACCGTCACCGGTCAAGTTGTCGCCAAATGCCGACCCCATGACATTTTCGATTTCGATCAGCACGTCATTGGCTGCATCGCCGCCAAAATGAACGCCGGTCAACAGGTTGATCGTCACGGCAGAGGCCGAAAGCTCATAGGTCGCGGTATCGATACCGTCGCCGCCCGTCAGCGTATCTGCGCCCGCGCCGCCTTGAAGCGTGTCATCGCCCGTGCCGCCGGTCAGGGCGTTGGCATTGGTGTCACCGGTCAAGCGGTCCGCAAACGCACTGCCCGTCACATATTCAATACCGGAGATATCATCGCCATCGGCATCGCCGCCGGTATTGATGTTCGTTGCAAGATTGACGGTGACCCCAAGGGCCGAGCCAGAATAATCAACAAGGTCCGTACTCGATGCACCGCCATCAAGCGTATCAGTCCCCAGACTGCCATGCAGCGTGTCGGAACCATTCCCGCCTTCCATGAGGTCTGCTGCCGCACCGCCATAGAGAATGTCTGCCCCAAGATTACCGCGCAGCGTGCTGCCCGTATCGGCGGCAGCCAGCGTGTCATCAAGTGACGAGCCGGAAAGTACTTCAAAACCGGAGATGACATCGCCTGTTGCGTGGCCACCTGTCGCCGTCCCCGCCTGAAGATCGACATCAACCCCAGAGGTCGAATTGGCATAGACAAGCGTGTCTTCACCGAGGCCACCGACAAGCGTATCCGCGCCTGCGCCGCCTTCGACGAGGTCATCGCCCTGCCCGCCGACAAGGTTGTTGCCGAGACTGTCCCCAGTCAGACTATCATCGAAGTCAGAGCCGATGATGTTCTCGATTCCTTCGAGGGTGTCGCCATCCGCATCACCGCCAACACCAAGATTGCCGACAAAGAGCTGGACATCGACACCCAAGGCGGATGCCGAATAATCGGCCGTATCAAAACCGGCGCCACCAATCAGGGTGTCGGCACCCGCAAGACCGATCAGTGTGTCATTGCCTTCACTGCCGTCAATCCGGTTCGCCTGCGCATCGCCCGTCAGGCCATCCGCAAAGAGGCTGCCGGTGATATTCTGGATATTGAGGAGCGAGTCTCCGTCCGCATCGGCCCCTGAGTGAGTATTCGCACTCAGATTGATCGTTACCGCGCCGCCGGAAGCGGAATAGGACGCCGTATTGATGCCCGCCCCGCCCTCAAGGATGTCCGCGCCTGCGCCGCCTTCGAGCGTGTCCGCGCCATCGCCCCCGTCGAGCGTGTCATCGCCTGCGTCACCGAGAATGGAATCATTGCCCGCCCCGCCTTCGAGGAGGTTTTCGACGGTGGAGCCTTCTAGTGTGTCGTTGCCGGACGATCCTCGGATATTCTCGATCTCGATCAGGACATCGCCCGCCGCATCGCCGCCAATTCCGCCACCCGTCAGCAGGCTGACAGAGACGGGTGCGCTCGATGCGCTATAATCAACAAGGTCGATGCCGGCCCCGCCTGTCAGAGTATCCGCCCCGCCAAGCCCGATCAGCGTATCATCGCCCCCCTGCCCGGAGAGCGCATTGCTTCCCACATTCCCGGTCAGAAGATCATTGAAGGCCGAACCCAGAACATCTTCGATGTCGATGAGGACATCGCCCTGCGCATGACCACCCGAAGCGGTTCCTGCCTGCAGATTGATGATCACCGCCTGATCGGAGTTCGTGTAATCGACACGGTCCGTACCGCTGCCGCCATCCAGCGTGTCCGCGCCAACGCCGCCCGCCAGCGTGTCATTGCCGCCGCGACCGCGCAGCTCATTGCCCAGCGCATCGCCGATCAGAAGGTCATCGACAGATGTACCGTACACCCCTTCAATGCCAGTCAGCACATCCCCGGCGGCATCGCCGCCCGTGACTGCGCCCGGATTGGACAGATCGACGACAACACCGGCAATCGAATTGCCATAGTCAGCAATATCGAACCCAAGACCACCCTGAAGGATATCGCCGCCTGTGCCGCCGACCAGCGTGTCATCCCCGTCTCCGGCATCAAGGATATCGTCCGCCCCGAGACCTTCGAGCGAATCATCGCCGCCGCCGCCCGTCAGGATGTTGATGGCATCAGAGCCGCGCAGGTGATCATCGCCCGTCAGTGAGCCAATGATATTCTCGACATTGGAGACGAAATCTCCCTCTGCATCACCGCCCGAGCCAAGACCGACTGTCAGGAACAGGTTGACCCCATCCACCGACTGAGAATAATCGACCGTGTCCGTACCGGTGCCGCCGTCGATGATGTCCGCATCCGCCCCGCCCGAGAGCGTGTCATTGCCAGCATCGCCCAGAAGGGTGTCGCTGCCCGCACGACCAACAAGGCTGTCCTGCCCGCCCGCACCGGACAGCACATTGGCGCCGATATCGCCAAACAGGATATCGTCACTTGCGGAGCCCGACAGGTTTTCAATCGCAGTCAGGACATCGCCCTCGGCATCCCCGCCGCTGGCTGTCCCCGCCTCAAGATCGATAATAACGCCAGAGGCTGAATTCGTATAAAGCGCCGTATCCGAACCAACCCCGCCGTCGAGTGTGTCGGCACCTGCGCCACCTTCGAGCGAGTCATTACCCTGACCACCGATCAACTGGTCATCGCCGCCGCCGCCGGTCAGGAGGTCATTCCCAATCCCGCCTGTGATGATATTGGCTGCCGTGTCGCCTGTCAGCGTGTCGGCATGGTTCGAGCCAATGATATCTTCGATGCCGGTCAGCGTGTCGCCATTGGCGTCCCCGCTTGCCCCCTGCCCAAGCGCCAGATCGACGGATACCGCAACGCCTGATGCGCTATAGTCGGCTACGTCCTGACCCGCCCCGCCACTGAGCAAGTCTGAGCCTGCGCCACCCGCGAGTGTGTCGTCTCCGCCGCCGCCTTCAAGTGTGTTCGCGCCCGTGTCGCCAGTGATCGAGTCGTCAAAATCGCTGCCGGTGACGTTCTGTATATCGACATATTGGTCGCCAGCCGCTTCGCCTGCGAGCCCTTGTCCAAGCTGAAGATTGATGATGATGCCGCCAAGCGCCGTCGCAAAGGAAATCGTATTGATGCCAGTGCCGCCAAGGATACGGTCTGCACCAAGCCCGCCGATCAGCGTGTCGTCGCCGCTGTCACCCTGAAGGGTGTCATCCCCCTCAGCGCCATCAAGAATATCCGTACCCGCAGCACCAGAAAGAATATTCGCATTTACATCGCCGGTGATGACGTCATCGCCATTCGAGCCGATAATGTCTTCGATCGAAATGAAGCTGTCGCCTGCAGCATCGCCGCCGCTGCCCGTTCCGGTGCCAAGATCGATCGTAACTGGTGAGGCTGAAAGCCGGTAATCCGCAACATCCCGGCCCGTGCCGCCATCAAGGACATCGCCGCCTGTTCCGCCAACCAGCGTGTCGTCATTTTCACCGCCAAGCAGTGTGTCGTTGCCGGCGTCCCCGACCAGGCTGTCATCACCTGCGCCTGAGGACAGAAGGTTTGCGGCGCTGTCGCCCGTGATTGTGTCATCACCGCTCCCGGTAATGACGTTTTCGATACCCGTCAGGCTGTCGCTGCCGATATCGGCGCCATTTGCGGAATCACTGTTGAGATCGACCGTGACAGAATTCGTCGCTTCGCTGAAATCTGCCGTGTCGCGTCCAGCGCCACCATCCAGCGTGTCATTGCCCGCAAGACCCGAAAGCGTGTCATCCCCACCATTGCCGAGAAGATGGTTCGCGCCCGCGTCCCCGGTCAAGTCATCCGCCCCCGCAGAGCCCGAGATATTCTCGATGCCGGTGAGTGTATCGCCCGCGGCATCCCCGCCAGCGGTAGCGCCGGTGGAGAGATCAATAGTGACGGCCCCCGAAGACGTCTCGTAGCTGACCCAGTCGATATCCGCGCCGCCATCGATTGAATCCGCGCCAGCGCCGCCTGCGAGCGTGTCATTGCCCTCTTCGCCCTCAAGCGTGTCATCCCCTGCACTGGCTGCGATAGAGTCGTTGCCAAGTGCGCCAGAAAGCTGGTTAGCAAAGCCGTTGCCTGTCAGCGTATCATCATGATCAGAGCCAAGAACATTCTCGACATCCGTGATGACATCGCCTTGCGCATGGCCACCAATGCCGATCCCGCTGGCGAGATTGACATTCACGCCTGCGTCAGAGGCATTGTAATCGATCGTATCCGTCCCAACGCCGCCATCCAGCGTGTCACCGCCGGCCAACCCCTGGAAGAGGTCGTCCCCAAGGCTGCCATAGAGGGCGTTCGCCCCGCTATTCCCGATCAGCGTATCATCTCCGTCGGAACCGATGATCCCCTCAATACTGATGAGGACATCGCCGTCGGCATCGCCGCCAAAATAGATCCCGTTCTGAAGATCGATACTGACCGCCTGCGCGGACTGGGAATAGTCAGCGATATCAGCCTGCGCCCCGCCATCAAGCGTGTCGGCACCGACACCGCCCGCCAGCGTGTCCGAGCCATCGCGGCCCTCAAGCAGGTTATCCGCGTCATCCCCTGTCAGCCTGTCCGCAAAGCTTGAGCCTTCAAGGTTCTCGATATCAATCAGGATATCGCCAACCGCATCCCCGCCGCTGCCGGTACCGGTTGAGAGATCAACCGTGACGGCTTCGAGTGAAAGCGCGTAGCTGACAACGTCCGTCCCCGTTCCACCTTCAAGGCGGTCGGCGCCTGCATTCCCAATCAGGCTGTCGTCGCCGTCTTCGCCGTAAAGCGTGTCATCGCCAAGACCGCCCGTCAGAGTGTCATTGCCCGTGCCGCCAGCAAACGTATTGGCAACGGCGTTCCCCGTCAGACTGTCATTAAAGGCGCTGCCGATAATGTTTTCGATACTGACGAATGTATCGCCCGCCGCATCCCCGCCGGATGCGGAGCCTGTGCCAAGGTCAATCGTCACCGCAGCAGCGGATTCAGAGTAGTCCGCCGTATCGGTCCCGGCCCCGCCATCAAGCGTATCTGCGCCTGCGCGCCCTGCAAGCAAATCATTGCCGTCATTGCCGGAGAGGACGTTATTACCCGCATCGCCCGACAGTGTGTCGGCAAAGTTCGAGCCGTAGATGCCCTCAAACCCGCTGATCGTATCGCCGGTCGCGCTGGCGCCCGACGCCGTGCCCGCGACAAGATCAACCGTCACCCCACCGGACGAGGAGAGATAAGAGACGATATCGGTTCCGATCCCGCCCGTCAGAAGGTCTGCGCCTTCGCCCCCATCAATCGTGTCGTCCCCGACATCGCCATCCAGCGTATCGTCCCCACCAAGACCATCAAGGGAGTCATTCCCTTCCAGCCCGAGAAGCTGGTTCGCCCCGCCATCGGCCGTGATGACATCATTGAGGCTAGTGCCATCGATATTCTCGATACCGATCAATGTATCGCCTGTGGCATCCCCGCCAAGAGCGACCCCGTCAACGAGACTGATCGTGATCCCTTGCATGGAGGAGCGATAATCAGCCGTATCGATCCCGGTCCCACCATCGAGAATATCGCCGCCTGCGCCGCCGATCAGACGGTCATTGCCGGACTGGGCGCGCAAGGTATCGCTGCCTTCTGCGCCAGACAGCGTGTCATCACCGGCCCGCCCATCGAGCAGGTTGGCAAATATATCCCCGGTCAGGGAGTCCCCTGCATCCGACCCCGTCACGTTCTCGATGCCTGTTAGGACATCGCCGTCAGCATCGCCGCCCGTGCCGCTACCGGCCGCGAGATCGACACTGACCGCTGCGCCCGAACTCGAATAATCGGCCGTGTCCGTCCCTGTTCCGCCCTCGAGTGTGTCCGCGCCCTGCCCGCCGATCAGTGTGTCATCGCCACCAAGGCCGCCGATGAAGTTCGCACCCGTATCGCCTGTCAGGTGGTCATTGAAGATGGAACCGAGCAGGTTCTCGAAATCCGTGAAATTATCGCCCTGCGCATCACCACCGCTGCCCGTTCCCGCGGCGAGTGAGACCGTGACCCCAGAGACGGAGGACTGATAGGACAGAAGGTCCGTCCCGTCACCGCCATCCATGATGTCGCCACCGCCAGCGCCCTCGATCGTGTCATTGCCGACACCGCCATATAGCTGGTTGATAATGTTATCGCCGACGAGGCTGTCATTCTGGCTGGAACCGATGACATTCTCGACCGCGAAGATGATGTCACCTTCTGCATCCCCGCCAAAGCCGAGATTAGAGGCAAGGAAGATCGACACACCACTGACAGAAGCCGAGTAGTCCACCGTATCAACGCCGACACCGCCATCGATCAAGTCCTGCCCGGCCCCACCGATAATCGTGTCAGAGCCCGATTCACCGTAGACGGAATCATCGCCATCCCGGCCGGTGAGGATATCGTTCCCATCCCCGCCGCGCAGCAGGTTCGCGCCCGCATCCCCAAGGATCGTATCCGCGCCGCTACTGCCGAAGATGCCTTCGATCTCAATCAGCGTGTCGCCCTCGGCGCTGCCAAAGAGGAATTGCTGGAGCTGGATGTCGATATAGACCGCCTGCGTACTGTCAGAATAATCGGCAATGTCCGTCCCGGCACCGCCGATGATCTGGTCACCTTCGGCCCCGCCCTGCAACGTATCATCAAGATCGCCGCCAAGCAGCGTATCGACACCGAAGCCGCCATAGATAAGGTCTGAGCCGCCAGCCCCTTCGAGAAGGTTGTCATCAAGACTGCCGACGATACGGTCATTGCCGGCTGTACCCAGAACATTTTCGATGGAGATCAGGACATCACCCTGGGCATCCCCGCCGGTGCCAAATCCGCCGCCAAGATCAACATCAATTGCCCCCGCAGAGGAGCTGTAATCCGCAAGGTCAATGCCGAAGCCGCCAATGAGCGTATCAGCGCCGGCAAGACCGATCAGCGTGTCATCGCCTGCGCCACCATCGAGTTGGTTAGTTGAGACATCGCCCTGCAGCAAGTCACCAAACTCAGAACCGCGCAGATTTTCGATCCCAATCAGGACATCGCCCTGAGCCGAACCACCAGTGGCGGTCTGTAGCGTCAGGTCAACATTTACTCCTTGAGCTGAGTTTATATAGGTTGCCGTATCGACCCCGGCGCCGCCGTCAAGCGTGTCGGCACCGATGCCGCCATCAAGCTCATCCTGATCTGCGCCGCCCCGAAGATAGTCATCGCCATCACCGCCGTCGAGGCTGTCATTACCGGCAAGGCCCCAGAGTTCATTGGCGCCAGTGTCGCCTGTCAGGTCATCGGCATATTGCGAGCCTTCGATGCCTTCAATGGAGATCAGGACATCGCCATTCGCATGCCCGCCAGAAGCCGTACCTGCGCCCAAATCAACTGTGACGGCTGCGCTGGAGGACGTATACGATGCAATATCAGTGCCTGTACCACCATCCAGCGTATCGCCTGCGGCGCCGCCTTCCAGGGTGTCATCACCATCAAGGCCGCTGAGGACGTTAGAAAAGATTGTCCCATTGATGCGGTCATTGAAGAGAGACCCCAGCACGTTTTCTATATTGGTCAGAGTGTCCGCTTCGGCGAGACCACCAAACCCTGTACCAAGCTGGAGATCAACGACAATGCCTGCGGTGGATGCCGAGTAATCAGCCGTATCGATGCCTGCGCCGCCATCAAGGTGGTCACCACCTTCGCTGCCGACCAACGTATCAGCACCGCCTTCGCCGAAGATCGTGTCTTCGCCACCAAGGCCGTCGAGTTGGTCTGCTCCGCTGCCACCGCTCAGGATATTGCCGAGCGCATCACCGATCAGCGTGTCGTTAAAGGAAGACCCCGTTGCATTTTCAACGCCTTCGAGCGTGTCACCCGTCGCATGACCGCCCGTTGCGCTATTGGTTGAGAGATTGACACTGACGGCTGAAACAGAGCTGTCATAACTGACCGTATCAAGACCATCGCCGCCGCGGATCAGGTCTCCGCCGGCCCCGCCAACAAGCAGATCATCATCCGCGCCGCCTTCGAGCGTGTCAGTCCCCTCACCGCCGCGCAGCGTGTCATTGCCAACCCGCCCCTCGAGCAGATTGTCGAACATATCGCCGGTCAGCGTATCGGCGAATGCGGAACCGAAGACGATCTCGATCGAGTTGAATGTGTCGAACTGTGCATCGCCGCCTGTGCCTGCGCCGACCGAGAGGTCGATACCAACTGCGGTGCTGGAAGCGGAATAATCAACTGCGTCGCGGCCTGTGCCGCCGTCTAGGTAATCGCCGCCGCCAAGGCCGATCAGCGTATCATCGCCACCTGCACCCAAAAGCTCGTTCTGTTCGTCACTGCCGATCAGCAGGTCGTTGCCTTCCGAGCCTTCGATATTCTCTATAAGGATATAAACGTCACCGGCAGCGTCCCCGCCGATCCCGATGCCATTGCCCAGATCGACCGTGATCGCATTGAGCGAGCCGGTATAGCGCGCCGTATCAGAGCCATCCCCGCCATCAAGAGTGTCAGCGCCTGCCCCGCCCTGAAGCGTGTCATCACCTGTTCCGCCAAAGAGACGGTCGTCTCCTCCAGCGCCATCGAGGACGTCGTTTCCGGCTTCACCATAGAGATCATTCGTGTCGATTGTACCGAGAAGTGTGTCAGCAAAGGTAGAGCCGCGCAGGTTCTCAATACTGGAGAGGACATCGCCTGCCGCATCACCGAACGAGGCGGTTCCCGCAGCAAGATCCACAAAGACGCCTGCGCTGGAGCCAAGATAGGACGCCATGTCCTGACCCAGGCCGCCAAGAAGCGTGTCCGCGCCAACACCGCCCGCCAGCTCATCATCGCCTGCATTTCCGGAAAGAACGTTTGCTGATGAGTTGCCCGTCAGCGTATCCGACAGAGCTGAGCCTTCAAGATTCTCAATGCTGGAGAGCTGGTCGCCTTCCGCATCACCGCCGAGCCCGGCACCGGTCTGCAAATTGACATCAACCGCGACAAGCGAAGCCTGATAGTCAGCAGTATCGATGCCGGCGCCACCTTCAAGCGTATCTGCACCCTCGCCGCCACGAAGCGTGTCATTTCCGCCCGCGCCGGAGAGCACATTGGCTTGTGTATCGCCAGTCAGAATATCCGAGAAAGCCGAGCCAATCACATTTTCTATACTGAAGAACGTATCGCCAGTCGCCGTACCGCCGCTGGCCGTGCTGTTCTCAAGATCAATAATGACGGCCCCGGTCGATTCCAGATAGGAAACCGTGTCGAGCCCTGCCCCGCCGTGAAGCTCGTCACCGCCTTCACCGCCCTGCAGCAGGTCATCGCCGGCACCGCCATCAAGAGTGTCGATACCGAGACGGCCATTCAGCGTATCATTGCCGGCACCCCCATCAAGGAAGTTGGCGCTATCGTCCCCTTGCAGATTATCACCGAAGGCAGAGCCGAGCAGGTTTTCGATCGAGACATAGATATCGCCATTGGCTTCTGCCCCAGAGCCGATGCCGCTGACCAGATCTACGCTGACCGCGCTACTGGCATTCCGGTAGCTGGCCGTATCGATCCCGGTGCCGCCATCAAGCCGGTCTGCGCCAGCGCCGCCTTCCAACTCATCGTCGCCGCCTTCGCCTGAGAGCGTATCATCACCGACGCCACCGCTGACGGTGTCTGCCCCATCGCCTGCAGAAATCTGGTTACTGACTTCATTGCCGGTCAGACGGTCCGCGAAACTGCTGCCCGTGAGGTCTTCGATATCGGACAGTCGGTCACCTTCGGCATGCCCGCCAATCCCGGTGCCTACAGCCAGATCGACTGTGACGCCTTCATTCGACTGCGAATAATCCGCTCGGTCACGGCCTGTGCCGCCTTCGAGTGTGTCCGCGCCTTCATTACCGGCAAGGACGTCATTGCCGCCGCCACCATCGAGCACGTTCCCGGTATCATTACCGATCAGTGTATCATTCTCGACTGAACCGATGACATTCTCGATGCTGCTGAATGTATCTCCTTCCGCATCACCGCCCGAGGCCGTGTTGAGCGCAAGGTCAATCCGGACCGCAGCGGTTGAATCGCTGTAGTCAATTGTATCCGTACCCGTATCACCGAGGAGCTCATCAGCGCCACTGCCGCCCTTGAGCTGGTCATCGCCAGTACCGCCCTGAAGTGTGTCGATACCGACACCGCCTTCAAGCGTGTCATTGCCGCCCTGACCGGAAAGAAGGTTTGCCTCATCATTACCGATCAGAAGATCGCCAAAGCGCGAGCCGCTAACCCCTTCGATAAAGCGAAGAACGTCACCACTTGCCGAGCCGCCGACCCCGCTGCCGCTTTGCAGGTCGATGAAGATCGCCGCACCCGACCCCGCATAGGCAGCGATGTCGAATCCATCGCCGCCATCAAGCGTATCCCCGCCTTCGCCGCCATCGAGCGTATCGTCTCCACCTTCACCGCGCAGGAGGTTATTGGAGATATCGCCTGCCAGATAGTCACTAAACTGGGAGCCTGTGACGTTTTCGATGGAGAAGAAGGTGTCTCCGTCCGCATCGCTCCCGGTACCGATATTCTGTAGCAGGTTGACGCTGACGCTGCCGCCCGAATTGATATAGGAGATCGCGTCGGTTCCGGCACCGCCATCAAGGACGTCTGCGCCGCCTGCGCCGATCAGCGTGTCATTCCCGGAGTTACCGCGTAAAATATTGTCCTGATCGTCACCAATCAGCTCATCGGAAAAAGTCGAGCCGGCAACGCCTTCGATGCTGATCAGCACATCGCCATCGGCATGACCGCCCGTCGCGGATTGAGTGCTGAGATCGACCTGAACGGCAGCATCCGACTTGGAATAATCGACAAGGTCGCTATCCGCCCCCCCATCGAGCGTATCGGCACCGATGGCGCCTTCGAGCGTATCATCGCCAGCAAGGCCACGCAGGATATTATTGCCCGCATCACCGATCAGGATGTCAGAAAACGCCGTACCGGTTGCATTCTCGATGGAGATCAGCGTGTCGACATCTTCACTGCTGGTTGTCACCTGATCAAGCTGCAGGTCGATCGTCACGCGAGAGGAGAAATTGCTGTAGTCGGCTGTGTCGATGCCGTCACCGCCATCAAGGATGTCTGATCCTGCATCACCTCTCAGCGTGTCATCGCCGAAATCACCTTCCAGCGTGTCATCACCTGCGCCACCGAGAAGATCGTCATCCCCGGCGCCTGCATAGAAGGCATTGTTCAGCCCACCGCCGACGATCGTATCGTTGAAATCGGTGGCGATGATATTCTCGACGCCGCTGATGACGTCACCTTCCGCCTCACCGCCCGAACCAGTTCCTGTGGTCAGGTCGACCGAAATCGCTTCGTCGGAATTTGCGTAATCTGCCGTATCAATTCCGTCACCGCCGGTCAGCGTATCCGCCCCAAGGCCACCAAAGAGGAGATCATCACCGCCAAGGCCGGAGAGCTCATTGTCTCCGTCCGTCCCGATCAGCGTGTCATCAAATGCCGAGCCATCAACCGCTTCAATCGAGATAAGGAAGTCGCCGCTTGCATGTCCGCCAAGGAATACCCCGCCGCGAAGATCGACATAGACGCCTTCATCGGAGGCGTCATAGGAGGCCGTATCAAAGCCGCCGCGGCCATCAAGCGTATCGCCGCCGGCAAGACCGGCAAGGAAGTTATCTTCCGCATTCCCCAGAAGCGTATCAGCGTAGGCAGAGCCTTCTACACCTTCGAAATTCGAAATCTGATCGCCTTCAGCATACCCGCCTGCGACTTCACCGGAGGCAAGGTCAACAGTGACCGCACGCTGCGAGAGCGCGTAGCTGAGGATGTCGAAGCCTGAGCCGCCATCGAGCGTGTCTTCTCCGATTGCTGCAAAGATGAGGTCATCGCCGCTACCGCCGAACACATTGTTCCCCGGCGGATTGACTGGCAGGACAGTGATTTCATCACCGGTCAGTGGATCAATCAGTGTCTGGTCTTCCTGAGAGAAGACATATTTCTGGACCAGCTGTGCGCTGCCATTCGTGATGCCGGCCTGGCCGGTTTCATTCACAACGTCGTAGGTGACGCTCAGAATATCGCTGCCGAACTCGCCATCCTCGTTCGGCTCATTCGTCGTGTCCGAAACCACATAGCGGATCTGCGCCTCGAACGTATTCGGATTATCAGGATCGAGCGTGAATTCGTATCCGCCATCAACCTCTACGCCGTTGAGCACAATCCAGCCTTCGGGCAGACCGGTGATGGTAGCCTTGACCGGCACATAGCCCTTGAAAGGGATATCGACGGTAATTTCGAATACGCGTGTCGTTGACCCATTTGCTGCCAGAATGGGACTGTCAGCGTATATGATATCATTGAGATCAGTGCCGGTGATTGTTTCAATCCGGCTCTGTGCGGAGTAATTCGGATCGACATCCGCGGGCACGATGGCCGTTGCACCCTCAATCGTCAGCCCGCCAGAGGCGTTCACCGACTCGGTGCGCTCAGTGAAACCAAGCAGGCGGATGCTGATGTCAGACACACCAAGATCGAACGTAGAAGAGTTGTCTTGCGTTTTCGCAGACGACGCGCTGCTTTCAGCCGGGGTCGTATACTGACCACGGGCGGAGGAGATATCCTCACTCGCAGGCGAGCGGCGTGCATTGAGGTCTGAATCACCAAATTCCGTATCAACCAGATCGAGATCGGCGGATTTCGGCGGCTCGCCTTCGATGACGACTTCAACGGGGACTTCGACGACCTGAACGACGACCTTGTCAGGATCAGCCGATGCGTTAGCCCCGCTCGCATCGGTCATCTTCATGCTGATGTCGATCTGTTCTTCGACTTCCAGCGTGCCGACGAGCGAAAGAAGTTCCTGTCCGGATACGAGCACTTCCGCAAAAAGGAAGGGATCGAGGTCTTCCGTCGTGATACTAAGAGCGGCACCGACGAGAATGATCTGTGCACCATCCGGGAAGGTCAGGATGATGTCGATATCGACAATCTCGACCGTGACATCAGAGATCGGAAAGTCGAACGCAATCTGATCGGTGCTGGTATGCACCAAGAGCTTTTCGCCCGCTGCCGGCTTATGCACGATCTCGCGATCCGTCGGTTGCTCCGACGTCGAAGCAGACGCCGAAACAGAAGCGTTCACATCGCTATCATTTTCACCGCGCGCCATTACTGTCCCGTCTACTAGCCACTTCGCCGGATCCTTGCGGAGACACGCCCACCCGGCCTGGGGCCAGCTTGGGATAGACTCCGCCACCAGTTTGCTAGGGAATCTGGCTTAATTTTTGATTTCCAAGTGGTGGAAAATTAACGCTGGCGGACGATCCGGTAAGGTGCCGTTAACGATTGAGGGCACCCGGAAGGTCATATTCGCCGATGAGGTATTCGAGCAGGATATTCTGGATCCGCAGACTGCCGATTGAGGCGCTCGTATTCTCAAAAGTCGTGACAATCAGCTCTTCGCGAGCGACCGAAAGGTCGGATTGGGCATCCAGCAGATCAAGGAGTGAGCGCCGCCCGGCCTCGAACTGCTTTTTGTAAAGCTCCACGACCCGTTCGCTGGCATCGACTTGTTCCCGGAGGATATCGCGTTTGTCCTGGCTCGTCTGCAGGACGGAGATGATGTTGTAGGCGTCCTGTTTGAGCTCGCCACGCAGCTCTAGAAGAAGCTGGCGGGTCTCATTCTCCCGCGCATTCAACTGGCCTCGTTTTGCGGAAGACTGGCCGCCATCATAGGCCTGCCACGTCGCCGTCACCATTGCCCTTGCATCGGACGCCCAGCTTTCCGCCCCAAGGATATTTTCCTTGTACGCCGTCGAAACCTGCAGATCGATATCGGGCAGGCTTTCTCTTGCTACCGCACGGGATTGGTGCCGGATCGACTGCATCTCGCGCAACAGCGCCTGCATCGCGGGATTGTGTTGAAGGAACTCGTCCATGTTTTCGGATTTGAGCTCGTAAGCCTGGCTGAGATCCATGGCCGGCACGACGAGCGGTCCCGGCTCCAACCCTGTAATCCGTCGGAAATCTCCGATCGCGCGTTGCCGACGGTTCTGCAGGTCGATGAGATTGGTCCGGGCACGGTCGAGCCGGGTCATCGCCCGTTTCAACTCCGCCTCGGAGATATTCCCTGCATCGAAGTTCTTCTGAACGAGCGAGACGATATCCTCATGCGCTGTGATGTTTTCCTCGCTTGAAGCCACAAGCTGTTCGGCGCTGATGAGGTTGAGATAGGCGTTGATCGCAGCGACGGCTGTGTCTTCAACCGTGTCGCGCTTTTCCAGTTCACGAGCATATTGCAGGGATTTTGCCCGCTTGATGCTGTTCGATGTGCGGCCAAAGTCAAAGATCCGCTGGCGTATACGGACATAGGCTTCAGACCGCTGGAGAATGCTGACGCGTGGCTGTCCTTCCAGATGCGTCCCCTCAACGCCGCTTGCCCCGCCAAGCTGGACTTGCGGCATCATGTCGGCCCTGCTTGCGCGCACGGCATAGCGCGCATCTTCTGCCCGCCAGCGAGCTGCTCCGATCCGTGGGCTGTTCGACAGCGTATAGATCAGGACATCTTCGAGCCGCATCTGGTCACCAGAATTGTCCGGAGGTGCGATAAAATACTGATTGATGTCATCCCGTTTGAGCGTCGACTTGGTAACGATCGGCTCCAGCGCTTTCTGATATTGCTCCGCATCCCCATCATGCAGGCTTTCGCGCTGAACGATGAGTTCGGGGCCGCTCGGCTGTTCTTCCTCATCATCCCGATGAAGATCGAAAGAGAAACGCTGCAGGATTGAGCGCCTTTTCTCGGACTCTTCTGCTTCATTGATGACGGGTGCAGCTGCTGGCATCGGCGCGGGAGCCGCTGCCTCCACAGGCTGATCCAGCTCCAGCAATCGCTCTTCCGGCTCGTCTTCCTGCAGGGGAGCGTCGCCGCCTGCATCTTCGTCATTGACGATGGGATCTATCCGGCGCGGCTGTCCCCGAAGTGCTTTCTTGCGCGAGGCGCGATTCTCTGCCGTTGAATTCTCGGCGAGGCGGGCTTCGGCGAAGAACTTTCCGTCGTCGGCAGGCGGGACATATTCGAGCGCGACTGGCCCTGCACTCGCCTCGGCAATCAGCGAAGCGAGCTCGTCACTTTCATCAGAATTATCCTGAAGTATCAGCGATGTAGCCGCCACAGCCTGATGCAGCGCAGACACATGAAGAGTCTGCGCAGCACACAACGCCAATAGAAGCTGAGCAGATCGCAACGCCCATTCCCTCGCCGACGAGCCACGCGGCTGTGACGGCCATTAACCTCGGATTAAGGATGGTTACCATTCGTATCCTTACCCGATGCTTAACGGGGGAAAACGCCCTCTATTCGCGTAAGGCATTGGCCTGAATCCGTTTTACGGGGCGCAGGACATAGTCGAGGACACGCTGTTGACCAGAGATGATGTCGACCTCCGCCAGCATGCCCGGCACGATGGGATTGCCGTCGCCGAACTGGTCACCTGCCGCTTCAATCATGACGCGGAAATAGGTGTTCCCCTGTTCGTCCTGCAGCGCATCGGGTGAGACCTCGATGACCTCCCCTTCCATGCCGCCATAGCGGGTGAAGTCATAGGCGCTGACCTTCACGATGGCCTTGAGGCCGGTGTAAACCTTGGCACGGTCTTTCGGCGCGATCTTGGCTTCAACAGCGATTGGCGCATTTTCCGGCACGATCTCGGCAAGCGTCTGGCCGGGGCGCACGACCCCGTTCACGGTGTTGAAGTAGAGCTTGTTGATCCGTCCACTGGTAGGCGCACTGACATCGAAGCGCTGGCGGCGATCCGTCAGGGCCGCGATCGATTGCTCAAGCCGGGAGATCTCGGCTTCGGTTTCGGCAAGCTCGCGTTCCGCTTCGGATCGGAAGCTCGCTTCAGCTTCGCGCTTGCGGCTTTTGACCTCAGAAAGGGACGCATCGTTTTGCTGGACCTGGTGCTCCAGCTCGGAAACCTGCGCTTCCAATTGCTGGTATTCAGTCTCTGACTTGATGAGATCATTCCGCGCGACAGCGCCTTCGGCCGCCAGCCCGCGCAGGCTCTCAAGGCGTTCGGACATCAATTCACGCTCGCGGCGCTTGCTCGTCAGGGCAGATTGTTTCTCGGACAATTCGACCCGGCGCTGGGCAACCTGTTCGTTCAGCACAGACAGCGTTTCTTTTTGCGTCTGAAGACGGCGCTCAAAGAGCCGTGCCTGCTGGGATATCTGGTCCTGAGCCACCTCGAAAGGCAGGTCGAGGAAGTCGAGTTCTTCCTGGCCATTCGCCTCCGCCTGCAGGCGGCGCTTACGGATCAGCGCATTGCCCAGAGCCACTTTCTGCGAGGCGAATTCAGCTTCGGCAAAGCTGCTTTCGATCCGCATCATGACCTGCCCCTTCTGGACATAGTCACCTTCCTGAACGAGCACCTGACTGATAATCCCGCCTTCAAGGTGCTGGATAAGGGCGTTCCGCTCCTGCGAGACGATCCGCCCACTGCCCCTCGTCACGCGGTCGACCTGACAGACCGCCGCCCAGACAAGGATTGCCCCGAATACGACCGCCACGATACGGACGAAGGAGGCACTGACCTCAGTGGTAATGGCATGAACAGGATCTGCGAGCGGATCCGTTTCCTGCCCGGAGCCCTCTGTCTTGTCTAAATTCAGCACCGATCAAGGTTCCACTTATCGTTAATGGACCATTACCGATTGCCCCCTAACAATTTGCTACCAGCGTATGAGCGCCCCAGAGACAAAGAGTGATTGATGCTGAACCGGCTCACCAGATCCCTGCCTTTTGTGAATGGGCCGCATGGCCATGAGGATGAAGTCGCGGTGGCCCCTGTGTCGGCCGAAGCGCTCCCTGTGCCGCTGTCGATCGCAGAGGCTCTCTCACGCATCTCCGATCAGTATGTGGAGTCCGGCATTCCGGTTGGCGCAGACGAGCATGACCTACCCCGAGATATCGCAGGCCCCGAGACCATCGCGCTCATGTCTGAGCGGCTCGGCCTGAATGTCCGTTTCGAGACCATTTCACGCAAGACGCAGCGCAAATTGCCGCCCGTCTCTATCGCGCTGACCAAAACCGGCGGTGCTTATATCCTGACCGAAAGCCTCAAAGGGGTTTTCATCGAAGGGAAATCCGGCAAGCTCGATACGCAGCTAGCCGCGCTTGAGCCCTTCCTCTCTGGCCGGCTGATCATTCCCAATCTTGAGAATAATGCTGTCCGCCGCCTTCTGGGTCAGGCGAATTCCGCCGCCAACTCATTTGCTGATGAGCACCGTACGACCATTCTCGGCCAGTCGCTCCGTACCCTCTGGAATGATCACCGGCCGCTGCTGATCCAGCTCGCCACCGCCGCGATCCTGACCAACATGTTCCTGATCGCACTGCCGCTCTTCATCATGTCGGTTTATGATCGGATCATTCCGCATTCGGCCATTGAGAGCCTTCAGACACTGGCGCTGGGGATCACCATCATCCTGCTCGCCGATTTAGGGGTGAGATATGCACGCCTGAAATTCGTCGATGCGCTCGGCCTGTCCCTGTCTTCACGGATCCAGCGGAAGATCTACCAGCAGATCCTTTTCGCCCCCATGGCGAAATCGCCCAAATCCTCTTCCGCGCTGACGAGCCTGCAAGGCGAGATCGATAATTTCACGCTCCTCTTGCCGGAAGTTCTCGCCGGAATCGTCGCTGATGCGCTCTTTTCCATCACGGTTCTGATGATCGTCTTCATGATCGGTGGGCCTGTCGTATTTGGCCCGATTGCCGGGATGATGATCGTCGTGGCGCTGATTGCCAGCACGGCCAATGCGACCATGCGCCAGAACAAGATTTCGATGAGCCTGCGCAGCGCCACAACGCAGCAGATGAACGAGACCATCGACTCGCTTTCCAGCATCAAATCGACGGGAGCAGAGTATAACCTGCTCGCCCGCTATGAACGCCTGACCGGGCTTTCCGCCGGGCAGCTTCATCTGACCCGCCACAAGGCGCGTTTTGCCTCCAACGCTGCCAGCATCATCATTCAGCTGACCATTGTCGGCACGGTGGTCCTGAGCGTCTTCCGCATCAGTGGCGGGATGATGTCGATCGGCAGCATGGCCGCCATCACGATCCTTGTCGGCCGCGCGGTCATGCCGATTGCGCAGCTCACCGACAATATCTGCAAACTGCTTGGCACGGCCGCGGTCATCAACAGAACGCTGGCTGATCTTCCCGAAGAGGAGCCGAGCGCCCGTGACCTGACCAGTAACCGCCGGTCCTTTTCGGGCAAGATTGCTACACGGTCCGTCAGCTACACCCATCCGGACACGGAGAGGCCCGCCCTTGAGGGAATGAACCTTGAGATCAATGCCGGTGAACGGATCGCCCTTGTTGGCCGGAACGGCAGCGGCAAAAGTACCCTCCTCCGGCTTCTCTCATGTATCTATGCGCCCAGCACCGGGACCATGCTTTATGACGACCACGAAGCAAGCCAATACGGCGCCCGTTTCTTACGCCGTCAGATCGGCTATCTCGATCAGGATGTCGTCCTCGTGCAAGGCAGCCTGCGCGACAATATCTGCCTGGGGCTGACGGAAATCGACGAGCAGCAACTGGCCCGCGCCGTTCAGCTCTCCGGTGTCGACCGGTTCGCGCGGCTGCACCCGCAAGGCTACGGCATGAATGTCGGCCCGCGGGGCTCTGCCCTTTCCGCTGGAGAGAAACAGTCAGTCGGTCTTGCCCGCCTTTTCATGAGGGATTGCCGTGTTCTAGTGCTCGATGAGCCGACCTCGATGATGGATCAATCGGCAGAAGCCCATATCATCGAAGCGCTCAAGGCCCTGCCAAGTGACATCACGATTATCGTCAGCACCCATCGCCTTCGGCTTCTGAATGCCGTTGATCGCGTGATCACGCTTGATGCCGGACGGATCGTGAAAGATTCAACTGTCAAGGAATTGATGGCGATGCAGGCGCCTGCGAAAAGCGCCGCCAACAGCTAAAGCCAAGAGCAGTTCAGGGACGGTAGGAAAAACCGATATTCAGGACGGGATAGATTTTCAGCCCGTCAATTTCGTCCTCGACGTTTTCCTGTTCAAGCAAGAGATCGGCTAGAAAGCCCGGATCCTCGCTCAGCAATCCGTCTTCGGCTGACAGCCGGACGTCAGGTGAAGCCGAGAACAGCATCCCGGCACGGACGAACACATTGACCCGCCGGTCACTATAATAGGTGCTGTCCCAGCCCGCCCCGACATAGGGCATCAGTTCACTCGCCTGCACCGTGCCGGAAATCACGCCCACCTGTTCAGGCGTATAGATATTGCCGCCAATCTCGACATCACCATCTGGCGTTCCATCCAGCGAGAAGCCGGGATCCTTGCCATAAAAGAGACCTGAGGAGATCGTGAAACCGTTCTGGAAAGGGTGGTAGTCAATCGTCGCGGTCGCGCCACTCAGATCAGCAGAGAGATCATACTGCACGCCGTCATAGTCTTCATCAGCGGCATCAAGCTCCGCATATTGAAGCCCTGTGCGGATGATGAACTTGTTCGAGAAACGGTGATGCAGGCTGATGCCGATCCCTGTTGTTCCGACCTGTCCGTCGACCGCGAGGCGGTCTTTGATCCCTTCCGCGCCTGCCATGGAGGCGATGGCCAACAACGTCGCAGCAACGGGCATGATGAACCTCCATTTAGGGCAGGACAGATGGATATCTGGGGAAAATGGAAGGGTGCCTGATAAGAAAGTGTTAACGCTCTTTCCTCGTCAACCTTAATTCGAGTAACCGTATTTAAGCGAATGGCCGTTAGAAAACCTTTGGAAAACAGGGTTTGATAGTGGCATGAATTCCATCCGTACTGAATTTGTCCGTATCGGCGTAGTGGCCGCGATCCTATTCACGCTCGCTCTCTGGCAGCGTGATTTCATCGTGTCCGCCATTCAGTCGAATGTCCCTCTTAACCTGACGATTATTGGGACTTTTGCATTCGGTCTCTCTCTCGTCGGCATGGCCCTTTATGCCCTGCGGAACGAATTTCTTGCCCTCTATGCCCTGAAAGAAGCACATGAGGATGCTGAGCGTGAGCTGCGGAACCCTGATGCCGACCCGATGTGGCGGTTTGAGCGCGCGCACTCACCTGCCATTGTTTTCAAGCGTCCACGGATTCTCGGGCAGGCCTATGATCTGATCTCTGAGCAGCTTGCACGTGACCACACCCTGACCATCAATGCTGCGACGATGCAGACTCTGATGGAAGGTATCGATGATCGGCTTGGGGAGCGGCGTGGGCTGATCACTTACGTTTCAGGCATCCTTGTCTTCCTGGGCCTCATCGGGACATTTATCGGCCTGATGGTGACGCTGGCATCTGTCGGCGACATCTTGGGGGGCTTGGATCTCGATAGTGCAGACCCAGCCGCAACCGTGTCGGCCCTGATGGCGAACCTGCAGACGCCTCTCGGCGGGATGGCAACAGGCTTTTCGTCATCCCTATTTGGTCTTGTCACTTCACTGACGATCAGCATCATGTCACAGCTTGTCGGCCGGGCAAGCGGCAATCTGAAATCTGATTTCTCCCGCTGGCTCTCCACCATTGTCGAGCTTCAGGAGAACCCAGCCAGCGGTTCATCGAAGGCCGCCGCTCAACACAGCGCCGCCATCGAAGAGAAACGCCTTGCACTTCTGATGCGGACCGCACGTTATGTGGTGAACTCCTCACAGCGCCAGAACCGTACTCTGAACACCTCACTTGAGGTGCTGCGCAAGCTGACCGAAGAAAACCGCGAACAGAAAAAAGAAATTGCCCAGCTGGTCCATGTTGCCCGCGTCCTGACGCGCCAGCAGATCCACACGACAAGAGCTATGCAGCAATCGAGTGAAGCGATTTCCTCCCTCGCCCGCGCTACTGACCTGAAAGATGAGGTCCATAAAGTCTCAACGATCTTCAGCAGTGACCTTCAGGAACGCGACATGCTTCTGCATGACACGCTTGAATCGCTCCGTCTCGAGATTGCCGCGAACAAATCCGCGCAAGGCCAGATTACGTACCGGGATGATTCTGAGGCTGAGTATCTGTCAAACGCCCTCGCCGAGGACAGCGTGCAATATGATGTCTCTCGCCTGCAGAAATTGGTCCGGACGATTTATTCGATGGAGCAGTCCGCCGGAGCCAGCGCGGATGACGAAACTAACGAACCCCGCATCGCGAAGGAGGCATAAGCATGTCTATTCTATCCGTACTTCGCAAACCCAAAAAACCCGCCTCACCAGCACCTGTAGACCTTAGCTCTTCCGGCTATAGCGACAGCGAGCTTGAGAAATTCACGCAAGCGCAAAAAGATGCGCTGATTGAGCGTCTTGAAAAGGACCGGCTCAAGAATGAGCATCTGAGAACGGACCAGCGCCAAAGCTGTTTCCTGATCGCGCGCCTCGAATTTGTCGAGAAAGGCCTCGGCATGGATGGCGTGGTGACGGATGCCTCGCTTGGCGGGATCAATTTCCGTCCGGCCTCCCGTTTCATCCAGGAACGGACGAATGAGCGTATCGTGGTCCACATCGGCGATGTCGCGCTCAAAGGCATCCTGCGGCGTACGCAGCCAAGCGGCTATGGAATCCAGATAAACCCGCGCATGACAGACGAGCAGTTTGCAGACATTCTGGAAGCCTCTGCTCTGCCATTTGAGCAAACCATCTAACGTGACCGGCGGGCTTTTTGGCCCGCTGGCATGCAGTATCAAGCACCCGCGTCAGCAGATGCGCTTTTTCACGCGATCCACTTTCTCTCATGAGAATCTTCGGCACGCCTGAGGTTTATTTCGAACACGTACTTATCCGGCCGGTAATGCGCGACGATATATTCGACAGCCCGCTTGTTCTGATCGTGCACGATCCGCGTCACGCGGGTCAGCGGAACACCGACTTCCACTTCAAGCGCTGACGCCAGATCCGGTGACGCGGCCACCGCCGTGACGGTCTGGCGGGCGCTTGTCATATGCACGCCTCTTGCCTCGAGAATCGCGAGGAGCGGCTTGGCGCTCAGATCCTTGCGGCCAATGCCTTTTGCGATGTCGCCTGGAACATAGCTGACAACATGGGAGAATGGCGCGCCAGACAAACGCCGGCGGCGGACAACATATTGAACAAGATCGCCTTCTCTCAGCTCCAGCGCTGACGCGACGATCGCCTCTGCCTTGCGCATTTCAAATGCCAGAAGCTCAATTTCCGTTCGTTTGCCGACGATCAGTAGATTCTCGATGAGCCCGTCGAAATTGGCCTTGGGCGCCCGCGCATGCATCTCATAGCAAACGGTCGTGCCCCGCCCCTGCTGGCGCGTGACATACCCCTCTTCGGCCAGTTCATTGAGGGCCCGGCGGATCGTGATCCGCGAGACGTCAAATTCTTCGCAGAGTTTCGCCTCGCTAGGCAGAACTGTGTTGAAAGGATAATCGCCGCCGACGATGCGGTCGCGCAGCACAAGATACGCCTGATGATAAAGCGGTGTGTGTGCTGACGCATTGATGGGCGCCGACCCCTCGACCGGTTTTGGCATCTCAGCCGCAGACTGCTTTTTCTTCATTGCTGATTCTTCCGCCACGTCCTGCGCAGTCACCTCGCTCAATGGGTGCGTCCTTCAGATCGCCTTTTCGCGCAGTCAGAGGACGGCTTGCAATGATTAGATATATCATATCATTATGACATTTGCAGGAAAAACGGCCCGCATTCAGCGAAAGCCGATGCTGCAGGGAAAGCCCATGTCCGAAAACCTGACCACTCTGCTTTTTCTCGCCTTCTTCAATGTGGTCCTGCTGGGGATCGGATTTTTCGCCTATCGACGCGTCAAGGACAACAACGACTTCATTTTGGGCGGCGCCAAGCTGGGGCCCTTCGTCTCCGGGTTGTCCTATGCGGCCAGCACTTCTTCCGTATGGGTTCTTCTTGGTTATTCAGGATATGTCTATGCCGTTGGCCTCTCGGCCCTTTGGCTCTTGCCCGGCATATGGGGCGGCTATGTCGCTGTCTGGCTAGGACTGGGCAAAAAGCTGAATGATGAAACACGGACCCAAGGCCATCTGACGCTTACGAACTATATCTCTCACGGCCAGCCTCGGCGCGCGCACGCCATCATCGCAGCGATTGCCACGCTTCTCATTGTCTTCTGTTTTACTTTTTATGTCGCTTCCCAGCTTCAGGGCGCCGGCAGAACTTTCGAAACCTACTTCGACTGGAAGTTCAGTTATTCCGTACTGATTGGAGTCGTTGTCGTTCTCTTTTATTCTCTTCTGGGCGGCTTCTGGGCCGTCTCACTGACTGACACCATTCAGGGGCTATTCATGGTAGCGATCAGTCTTGCTGTACCGATCGCCGCACTGGTTGCTGTTGGTGGCCCCGCAAGCCTCCTGAGTACCCTGCCTCAGGCGGCACCTGCCGGGTTTCTGAATGCGACTGGCGGCTATCAGGGCCTGACGCTGATCCTCTTTGTTGTGGGTTCCATCAGTATCGGTCTTGGAACGCTCGGCCAGCCGCATCTCCTCAATCGTCTGATGGCGCTTCGCGACGACAAAGCACGCAAGCAGGGATTTGCCATTGCCTTCGGTTGGAGCATCGCTGTTTATCTGGGTATGACGCTGCTGGCCTTGTGCGGTCGCGTGCTTTTCCCTTCGCTGGAAGCATCAGAGACGCTGCTGTTCCAGATTTCCGCTGAATACATGCCCGGGATCATGAGCGGTGTCGTGATGGCGGCCATCCTGTCAGCCATCATGTCGACGGTCGACAGCCAGTTGCTGGTCGTCTCCTCCTCCATCACACATGACATGCAGCTTGAGCGGATCGCGCCGCGGCATGCGGTGCTCGTCTCCAGGATCGTGATGATCCTCGTTGCCGCTCTGGCCGTTGTGCTGACCTTTCTGGCGCCGGATACAATCTTCCAGCGCGTCCTTTTTGCCTGGACCGCGCTTGGTGCCGCGTTCGGCCCGATCGTGGTCGCTCGCGTTATAGGATTTAAGCACGGCCCAGCCACTGTCATGGCCGCGATGCTTGTAGGCTTCGGCTCCGCCGTGACTTTCTTTTTGCTGCCCAACACGCCGGGAGACATTGCGGAGCGATTGCTCCCATGGTGCTTCAGCATCGTCATTCTGATGGCTAGAGCCAAGCGAAACGCATCAAAGCGATAACTCCAACTTGTATTTCATATAATATATGTGGCATGGCGGGCCGGTCGCAGTGCCGACTCCAGTTATAAAGAGCCGACCGGGAACCATGCATGCCATCTTCTGATTATAATGTAGCGATCATCGGCGCAGGCCCTGTCGGACTGTTCTCGGCGCTCCGGCTCTCCAATCTCGGCGTTTCCTGCGTTGTTCTGGAGGCGGAAAATGAGCTGCCCGAAGATTTGCGCGCCTCGACCTTTCACCCGCCAACATTGGATATTCTTGAAGATGCCGGCATTGCGGATCGGTTGATTGCGCAAGGCCGTGTCTGCCCGACATGGCAGATCAGGCAGCATCCCGACCATGATTACGTGGAATTCGATCTCAGTGTCCTGAGCGAGGACACCCGTCACCCCTATCGCCTGCAATGCGAGCAATCACGCCTTTGCAAGCTGCTTTTGAAAGAGGTGCTTGAGCGCGAAAATATCGATGTGAAATTCGGCTATCGCCTGACGGACCTGACGCAGGATGACACCAGAGTGTCGTTGGCGTTCGAAACATCCGATGGCGTGGAGACGCTTGAAGCCCGCTATGTCATCGGCGCGGATGGATCGCGCAGCCAGGTCCGGCAGGCATTGAACTTCCCATTTGAAGGGCTGACCTATCCGGAAACGACCATCCTCGCGACCACGCGTTTTCCGTTCGAGGAGCATTTACCGAACCTTTCCGGCATCAATTATGTCTGGAAAGAAGGCGGCACATTCAGCCTCCTCCACCTGCCGGATCTGTGGCGGTGCAGTCTTTATCCTGATGCGGACGAAGATATCGAAGACGCGCTCAAGCCTGAATCAATTCAGCGAAAGCTGCAGGAAATCGTTCCCAATGAAGACGGATACGAAGTCGAAGATACCCGGCGCTATCGCATCCACATGCGTATCGTTGATGATTATCGCAACGGCCGCGTGATCCTCGCCGGAGATGCTGCACATATCAACAGCCCAAGCGGCGGCATGGGAATGAATGGCGGCCTGCATGACGCATGGTTCCTCACCCAAGCCCTGCACGAAGTTGATCAGGGTGCCCCCATTGAACGACTCGACAGGTATACGCGCCAGCGCCGTCCCGTCGCCGAAGAGCAGATCCTGAAACAGGCAGATGCGAACCGGAAAAGGATGCAGGAGCGCAATCCCGAACGCCGCAGCGAGATGTTCGCGCAACTCAAAGAAAAAGTCAGTAGCCGAGACACCCTTCATGCGCACCTGCTTCATTCTTCCATGATCGCAGGCTGGCGCCAGTCGATGGCGATCGACTGATGCCGGATCGGGTCTATGATTACGGTCGGAATGCGCGCATCGGTGTCGCCACGCCGCAGGCAAACCCCACCGTCGAAGCAGAATTCAGTGTGCTCTATCCGCGCGCTGTGTCCATTCAGGCGAGCCGCCTTGTCAGTAAAGCTGCCAATCCCCTCGCCCGTCTCACGGCTTATTTCGAGGAGCTTGAAGACACGCTCGGCACCTA